>CANRNW010000046.1 GCA_947632145.1 uncultured Clostridia bacterium | reverse complement strand
AATTAAAGAAGGAAAAAGTAAAGAAGAAAGATTTGAAATATTAAGTCAAATTGCGAAGTATCAATTAGATATACTTAACAATGCTGAAAAAATAAAATTATTAGGAGAGAAAAATGAACGAAAATAAAACAAATATTAACTGGTATCCACGGGCATATGGCAAAAACTAAAAGGCAAATAATAGAAGATTTAAAGTTAATAGATGTAGTAATAGAATTGCTAGATGCCAGAATTCCTATATCTAGCAGAAATCCAGATATATTAGAAATAACAAAAAACAAAAAAAGAATAATACTATTAAATAAAAGTGATTTATCAGATGCTGAGCAGAATAATAAATGGGTTAAGCACTATACAAATAGCGGAACATCAGCAATACTTGTTGATTCAAATTCAGGAAAAGGAATTGATCAAGTCTTAAGAGAAATAAATAAAATAATGGAAAAAGATTTAAAAGTTGCAAGTGAAAAAGGTAGAATTGGAAAAAACACAAGAGTTATGATACTTCGGAATTCCAAATGTAGGTAAGTCTTCTTTTATAAATAGAATTTCTAAAAAAACATCTGCAATAGTAGGAAATAAACCTGGAGTAACAAAACAAAAACAATGGATAAGAATTGCAAACAACATAGAACTTTTAGATACACCAGGTGTTTTATGGCCTAAATTTGAAAGTGAAGAAGTTGGACTAAACTTAGCATATACAGGAAGCATAAAAGATGATATTATAGAAAAAACAGAAATAGCATATCAATTATTAAAATATTTATATAAACATTATAAAAATCAATTATTAGAAAGATATAAAATAGCAGATTTCACAGAAGATACAGAGGAAAGAGAAACTATTTTAAAACTAATGGAAGAGATTGGTAATAAAAGAGGTGCGAAAATTTCAGGAGGAAGAATTGATTTCGAAAAGGTTGCAAACATTGTGCTAGATGATTTTAGAAGCGGAAAAATAGGAAAAATAACATTAGAACATATAAAATAATAGGAGGTAAAATTGGAACTAGAAGATATAATAAAACCAATAAAATCAGAATCAGATGTAAATATGATGTCACCACTTATATGGGCATATATTGGAGATGCAGTATATGAAATGCATATAAGGACATATTTAATAAATACTACAAATTTAAAACCAAATAAATTACATATAGAATCAATTAAATATGTAAAAGCAAAGGCTCAAGCAGATATATTAAATAAAATATATGAAAATTTAACAGATAATGAAAAAGACATTGTAAGAAGAACAAGAAATACAGAAAATCATCATTTACCTAAAAATGCAGAATTAAAGGATTATATGTATGCAACTGCTTTTGAAGGGTTAATAGGATATTTGTTTTTAACAAATCAAAAAGAAAGATTAGAGGAAATTTTGAATTTATCAATAAAATAACTGAAAAATGTTGACAAATTATAATTTTTGAGTTATTATTATATATGTTTTAAAGAAGAAGCATCCACTTCTCACCTTATTCAATTAAGAAAAAAGGTTAAATACAACTAAATATAATTAGTTTATTTATAGTGGATTGACTTTTTTAAAAGTCAATTTTTTAATTTATGGAGGTGTTTTTTATAAAACAAGAATTACCTGTCAATGAACAAATAAGAGCTGCATCAGTACAAGTTATTGATGAACAAGGACAAAAATTAGGTATAATGTCATCAAAAGAAGCTCTAGCAATTGCAGAAGAGAAAAATTTAGATTTAGTAATGGTATCAAATAATACAGATACACCAGTTTGTAAAATAATGAACTACGGTAAGTATAAATTTGAACAAGCTAAAAAAGAAAAAGAATCAAAGAAAAAACAAAAAACTGTAGAAGTAAAAGAAGTTCGTATAACACCTGGAATTGAAGAGCATGATTTTAATTTTAAAGTAAAAAATGCAAGAAAATTTATAGAATCAGGAAGTAAAGTTAAAATAACTGTTAAATTTAGAGGTAGAGAACTTAACTATACTAAACTTGGAGAAGCAACACTTAATAAATTTATAGAAGAATTATCAGATGTTGCAACAGCAGAAAAGAAGCCTGTATTAGAAGGCAAAAATATGTTTGTAATTTTATCACAAAAATAAATTTTATAGAGAGGGGAAAATATTATGCCAAAATTAAAAACAAATAAAGCTGCAAAGAAAAGATATTCATATACAGCTACAGGAAAAGTAAAAAGAACAGCTGCTAATAGAAGACATCTTTTAGCAAACAAAACAAAAAGACAAAAGAAATCTGCAAGAGTTCCATCAGCTTATGCTGATAAAACATGTGAAGCAGGAATTAAAAGATTATTACCATATGGTAACTAGGAATAAATAAGAAATAGGAAGGTGAAATAAAAATGGCAAGAGTAAAAACAGCAAGAACAACTAGAGCAAGACATAAAAAAATATTAAAACAAGCTAAAGGATACTATGGAGCAAAACATTATAGATTTAGAATGGCTAACCAAGCTGTTATGAAATCTTTAAGATATGCTTATGCAGGAAGAAAAGATAAAAAAAGTAATTTTAGAAAATTATGGATAACAAGAATAAATGCAGCAGCAAGAATGAATGGAACAACATACAGCAAATTGATAGCTGGAATGAAAAAAGCAAACATAAACATAAACAGAAAAATGTTAGCAGAAATAGCTGTATCTGATGCAAAAGCATTTACAGAAATAGCTGAATTAGCAAAAAAAGCATAATTTTTTAATTAAATAGGGGGCACGTTTTTTAACGTGTCCTTTTTTATATATTTACACAAAAAATGGATTGCAAACATGTAGGGGGCGCATGGTATGCGACCCGTGTGGCAAGACTACATTTCTTGTCTTTACAAAAATTATTTAAAATAACTATTGCAATATGATAACAAATATGTTATCATATTGCAATAGTAGTATAGGAGTGATGAAAATGAAAATAAAACCTTCGAGAAGTTGGAATGAAATCGAAAAAAATTTAAATATAACCCCAGAACAAGAAGTAGAAATTCAATTAGAAATGGATGTTATTAAAGCTATTATAGAAGCAAGAGAGAGTCAAAAATTAACTCAAAGAGATTTAAGTAAGAAAAGTGGAGTAAAACAACCAGCGATAGCAAGAATCGAGAAAGGGATAAATTCCGCTCAAATTCGTACAATTATAAAATTATTGTATCCAATGGGGTATACATTAAGAGTTATGCCAATAGATAGTAAATAGGTAAAGGCACGGAACTTTTGTATACAACAAATATTTTGTCAAAAAAATAATGTCAATGAAATTTGAAAATGTCCCAAAATTTTTTAAAACATTAGCCCTAAAAATTTAGTTTTAGGGCTAAATT
>CANRNW010000045.1 GCA_947632145.1 uncultured Clostridia bacterium | reverse complement strand
ATAATGATTTTTCCTATATATGTTAAAAATAAATTGATGGACTTACTATTTTTTATAGAAATACTGGTAATTATATTTCTACTAGTTCTAAAGCACCTAATACTATTAGAAATTGGATAATGAAATTTTTAAATTAACAATTTATCTTATTTTTTCAATAATACTACATACAGCGCATTTAGGAGAACACTTAACTTGTCTAGTTAATGCAGATTTTGAAATATTATTGGCTATATTTTTAGTGGTTTTTTTGTGTTTATATGCAATATATTTATAAACATTCTTTTCTAAATTATCTGTTAAATCATAGTTATTACTTTCGTATATATAAGTTATTGCTTCAACTAAATACTTTGTTCCTAAATGCTTAATATTGTATCCCATACCTGAAATCTCTTGTAGTATTTTCTCTTTTACATTTTTATAATTCATTTCATAGTTAATAGCCCAAACTACTTGCTTTATTTTTCTTATTATTACATCTTCATTTTCATTTTTTAATATAATATTGTATACATCTTTATTTTGTTTTATTTCGTCAATATATTTCATATCACTAGATATTATTATTATTTTAGGAACTTTTAATAAGTTAATAGCTTGCATTTTTCGTAACACTGCAATACCATTTATCTTTGTAATTTGCAAGTCTAATAAAATTAAATCAATATTTTTGCTTTCAATAATTTCTAATGCCTCTTTTCCAGTGCAAGCTATATTTTCAACTTTCACATCTGGAATTTGATTTGAAATAGTATTAATAATCCATTGTACAAAATGGAAATTATTATCAATAATTAATGTTTTTATCATTTTTACTTCATTCCTTTTTACATTTTTTTCTACATTTTATTCTACGTTTATTTCTACATTTAATTTTATATTTCATTTTTCATTTTTTTGCAGTTTTTGCAAGTTTATATACTATTTTGATGAATTTTGTCTAAAAATGTGCTTTCATATATACATGGTGAATTTTTCATCATACCTACGTTGTGCTAATTACTTTTGGTACGATTTAGGGTAAGAGTGATTAGGGAATTAAGGATACAGTTTTCGACAAAAACTTATGAAAGGAGTCATTTTTATGACAAACACAAAAAAATCCTTACGGTTTATAACCGCATTTACTCTGGCTTTAGCAATGGTTCTGTCCATTGCACCACTTTCCGCTTTTGCGGCTGGCACTGAAACTTGGTATTCGGGTTTCGTAGCTGAAGCGCCTTTTACTACAACAGGATATAATCTTACTCCGACAAAAACGATGGGAGTTTCTGGTACTTTGTATATTGATGCTACATATCGTGTAGTTGATAAGGACAAATACTCTACTCCTGTAAATTGCACTCTTGAAATCCGAGACCTTAACGGAAATGTTTTGGCAACCACAAATACTACATTTTCTTCTCAGCTGCTTATTCCTTTGTCTCTTAATGTTACACAGGGGCAAAGAATTCGTCTTTATATGGATGCTTATGATGCCTATACTGGAGATGCACGCAGAGTTCAAATCACCTATTCGCACTTTATAAGTTAAACAAATAACCTCATTTCCTATTTCACTCTTAGAAAGCTTCCTTTTTGGAGGCTTTCTTCATATATATAATTTATTTTTCCATTCTTTCTAGCTCTATTGTAACAGGTTCTCCATAGTAATATAAAACCACTTTTATTTTATCTGTTGCATCATATTTTGTCATATTAAAGGTTTCATAAAAATTAAATTTATTTTCTTCTAAGAAATTACTGTTTGACTTTCTATTTGCACTTTTTACATATTCATATTTTTCATTATTTTCATTTTCAACATATGATACTATAACATTCTCATTTTTGGTATTATAATTATCTAATATTATTGGAGAATATGCATTAACTAATTCATAATACATTTTTAATAATTGCTTATATTCATTTTCTGATATTTCACCATTATTATATTCTTCATATAATAATAATCTGTTGTTAACTTTTTCTGTATCTAATTCAGATTTTTCTATATTAGAAATAATTACTCCTATTTCAAATCCAATGTCTGTTACTTTAGCTGTATATATATCAAAATCTTTATTATCACAACTTACTACTTCGTAATATATATCTTCCCTATTATACATATTTTCTGGTACATCCACAGAAGTTTTCCAATTTCCAGTAAAATTATATTTAGTTCTTTGATTATTATCATATTCTGTAATTTCTATTTTTTCAAAAGAAAAATATAATTTCTTTGATTTTGGAAATTTATCTGAATATAAGTTATACATTAATCTTATTGAATTTTTATCCCTCGACTCTATAAAACTATTTTCCCCATTATCCATATATTTTTCATTATATTCACTAAATGTATAATTTAAATTGTTTTCTTTGCAATATTTTTTAAAAGTTTCTTCATCTGCATTGATATATATTATTCTGTTTTCTTCATCTGTAATAATTAAATTATTTAATTCTACTTTCTTAACATTTTCATCAAATTCTAATACCATATTCAAATTTAAAATATAATCATCCATTATAAAATCTTCTATTTTTATATTTGCTCCAACATTATCTACATTTACAAATTGTACATTAGGTTCTGATATGTATCCATTTTCAATAGCTGTATCCACACCTTTACCTAATTCTCTAAAATATGTTTTTATTTTTTCCAAATTTGCCCCAACAACAATCCCTGATATTAAAAGCAAGAAAGCACATG
>CANRNW010000044.1 GCA_947632145.1 uncultured Clostridia bacterium | reverse complement strand
AATATATATGTAATTTTAGGAGGTATCCTTATGGATTTAGAAAAACTAGAATATAATAAAATATTAGATAATTTAAACAATTATACTCATACTTATATTGGGAAAGAATTAGTAAATAATCTTATCCCCTCTACAGACAAGGAACTTGTAAAGAAATTATTAAGTGAAACTACTGAAGCTACTATACTTACACTACGAAAAGGAAATGCTCCTTTGTCTCAAATAGAGAATATTAATTATATAATAAAAAAGCTAGAATCTAATGGCATTTTATCTGCAAAAGAGCTATTAGATATTGCAAATATACTTAAAATTTCTAGAGAATTAAAAGAATATTTCAATTCTACTTTAGGAAAAAATGATGAGTCATTTCCTAATATAGAAAGTTATTTTGTTCAATTATATACTAATAAATCTGTAGAAGATAAAATATTTTCTTCTATAATAGATGAAAATACCATAGATGACAATGCTTCTACAAATTTAAAAAACATAAGAAGAACTATAAGAAAAATTGAACTAGATATAAGAAATAAACTTAACTCTGTTTTACAATCTAAATATATTCAAGAAAAAGTTATAACTGTAAAAAATGGTAGATATGTTGTCCCTGTAAAGCAAGAATATCGTTCATCAATAAGCGGATTTATACATGATATTTCTGCAACAGGTGCAACCGTTTTTATTGAACCTATGTCTGTATTTGAATTAAATAATCAAATTAGTAATTTAAAATCAGATGAAATACTTGAAATAGAGAAAATATTACAAAATTTATCTTCTATGATATATTCATATACTAATGAATTAAGCTTGACATCTTCTACTATAGGATTATTAGATTTTATATTTGCTAAAGCAAAATATGGTATATCAATAAATGGAGTTGAACCTATTATAAATGATGAAAAATACATTGATTTAATAAAAGCAAGACATCCTCTTATAGACAAAGATAAAGTAGTTCCAATAAATATAAATTTGGGTAAAAACTTCTCTAACCTTGTAATAACTGGTCCAAATACTGGTGGGAAAACAGTTTCTTTAAAAACAGTTGGGTTACTATCTGCAATGGCAATGTCTGGACTTTATATTCCTGCAAATGAAAAAAGTAGTATTTATGTATTTGATAATATTTTTGCAGATATTGGTGATGAACAAAGTATATTAGAATCTTTAAGTACATTTTCTGCTCATATGGTAAAAATAATAAATATTGTAAATTCTGTAACAGAAAATAGTTTAGTTTTAATAGATGAAATAGGATCAGGTACAGACCCTATTGAAGGAGCAAGTTTAGCTATAAGCATTTTAGATTATCTTCATAAAAAACATTGCTTAACATTAACTACTACACATTATACAGAAATTAAAAATTATGCTCTTGTAACAAATGACTATGAAAATGCAAGTTGTGAATTTGATATTGAAAAATTGCAACCCACATATAGATTGATTATTGGAGTTCCCGGAAAAAGTAATGCTTTTGCCATAAGTGAAAAATTGGGATTAGATGAATCTATATTAAATAATGCAAAAAAAATGATAGATAGCTCAACCGTTAATGTTGAAGATTTATTAAAAAATATTTATGATGATAAATTAAAAATTGAAGAAGAAAAAGAAAAAATACTAGAACAATCTAAGCAGATTGAAGAACTAAAAAAGAACTTAGAATTTGATAATTCAGAGCTCGAACAACAAAAAAGAGAAATTATAAATAATGCAAAATTTGAAGCTAAAAACATTATATTAAATGCAAAAGAATCAGCAGATAGTATAATAAAACAATTAGATGATGCAACATCACTAAAAAATGCCAATGCACTTAGAAATGAACTTAACAAAAAATTAAAGGAAACTAAAATTGAAGAAGCTGCAACAAAAAATATTGGAATTTCAAAAGATGATATAAAAATAGGAATGAGTGTTCATATTCCTACTTTAAATCAAAATGGAATTGTCACTTCCCTACCTAATAAATCAAATCTTGTACAATTACAAGTTGGAAATGCAAAAATGAATTTTAATATAAATAATTTAACTTATAATAGCGAATCACAGACTTCTCCAAAGCCAAATGCAACCATTGCTCGTTCAAAGAATTCATTTATTAACAAATCTATAACTGTTGCAAGTGAAATTAATGTTATTGGTCTTAATGTAGATGAAGCAATACCGATTGTTGATAAATATCTTGATGATTGCTATATTGCGAACTTACCTACTGCAAGGATTGTTCATGGTAAAGGTACAGGTGCTTTAAGAAAAGGAATTCATACTTTTTTAAAAACTAACTCTCGTATAAAATCATATAGACTAGGAACTTTTGGTGAAGGTGAAATGGGAGTAACAATTGTAGAATTTAAATAAATTTCGTTGCTTTTTTCATTATAATCTGTTATAATTCTATTTATAGAAATCAATAAATAAAATAATGTGTGGAACATGTAGGACATTGAAAGGAATTTTAATTTTGCTTCCTTCCTCATATTAGTCCTCTATATTATTATTTTATTTTCCCTCTAATCGTTAATTAGATTAGAGGTTTTTTCTTTTTATAATACTTATACAACATATTCTATTTTACTATTTGGAAAATACTTTTTCATAGTTTCTCTTATAAATATTTCTCCATCTTCTCTTATTTCTTTTTTATACATATATTTTCCCTTTCCTCTACCTGTCATTATATCTTTATTATATAGGTTAATTGCCATAGGAAAAGCTTCTGAATTTATCATTTTATGAACATAACTATATGTCATGAAAATAACTTCAAAAAATGCTTCTTTTTTTACTTTTTCACTCAAATTATTATACAGATATTCTATTAAATTCTTATATAACTCTTTCCAATTATCAACTAAAATAACTGGGGCAATTAGTATTCCAACTTTATAACCTGCTTCACACATTTTGTTTATTGCTTCTACTCTGCCTTTTAGTCTTGAAGTTCCAAATTCTACTTTATTTATAATTCCTTCTGGATTTACACTCATTCGAATTACAGTTTTTCCTTGATGATCTAAAGAAAGCAAGTTATCTACCATATCAAATTTTGTTGGAAATGTTATATATCCTACTCCTCTTTTTGCGAATTCCTCTATTGTCCACTCTAAATTACCTGTTATTGTATTCTCTAATACTAAATCACTGTTACTTCCTATTTCAAAGGTTAATTCTTTATCACTATTTATAGAAGTTTTTATTATTTTATCTAACATTTGCTCTCTATTTACAAATAATCTTAAATATGCACATTTGTTGTAATTACATACTAAATAGCAATACATACACATTGCAATACATCCGTGATGAAGTATATGGAACTAAATAATCTGAAGTTTTATGATTTGTAACAAATTTATGTGTTTTTCTAACTCCTATAATTAAATTCTGCTTCATATTTGCGAATTCACTATTTTGTTTTTTTCTCATTTCTTCAATATTATTATGATTTTCTATTATATACATTGGCACATCTTTGTACATATCTAACAATTTTTGACCTAAATAGTAATCTTTTATGTTTTCTTCATAATATATAGCTTTAGGTTTAAACATTTGCAATCCTCCTAATTTAACTAATTTTACAAACCTGAAATACTTCCAAACAATCATATATATTTTGTTCAAACCTACATTGTTTTATGCTCTTTACATATTTTTATGTTTATTATATAATTATGTAAATTTAAGGAGGAATTTATGTTATCAGTAAATATAATTTGTGTTGGAAAAATAAAAGAAGATTATCTAAAGTCTGCAATAAATGAATATTCTAAAAGATTGTCAAAGTATTGTAATTTATGCTTAATTGAATTACCTGATGAAAAATTGCCCGAAAAAATAAATGATACGATAATATCTGAAATAAAAAATAAAGAATGTAAAAGAATTGAAGAACACATAAAAAAAGATTCATATACAATATGTTTGGATTTAAAAGGTAAGCAATATACCTCAGAAGAATTTTCTAAACAAATAGATAATATTGCATTAAACTTTAATAGTACAGTAAATTTTATAATTGGTGGAACTCTTGGATTAACCGACGATTTACTATCAATTGCAAATGAAAAAATTTGTTTTTCAAAAATGACCTTTCCTCATCAACTAATTCGTGTATTTTTATTAGAGCAATTATTTAGAGCATTTAAAATTTCTAAAGGTGAAACATATCATTGGTAATAAATAGAATGAATCCCCTCAGTATTACGCCAAGGGGATTCTTTTTTGTCAATATTTCTCTCTGTTTACTCTTTTATTTCCTTTGCTAGTTTTCCAATAGCTTTTGTTTCAATTCGAGACACATATGAACGACTTATTCCTAGCATTTCAGCAATTTGGTTTTGTGTTTTGGGTTTATTTCCATCTAATCCAAATCTTAGCTCTATTATAGTTCGTTCTCTTCCTTTTAATATTTCTCTAATTTTTCCATACATTTCCTTTATTTTCATTTTTATATCTATTTCATCTTCAATACTTCTTTCATCATTTTCTAATATATCGATTAAAGAAATTTCGTTGTCATCTTTATCTTTTCCTATTGGTTCATTTAATGGTACTTCTGCTCCTATTTTCTTTATATTTCTTAAATACATTAAAATTTCATTTGCAGTTAGCACCTGTTGGAAATGCCTCATCTTTCATATTTCTAGCGCCTAAAAAATTAATAGTTATATCTTTTCCATCTGTTGTTATAGAACTTACTAATAGCTTAATCATATTTCTTTTTGTGTTTAAATCTAAAGTATCAAAAGAAGTAAAATAAGTATCTAATATATTAAGTAATAAATCAGCTGT
>CANRNW010000043.1 GCA_947632145.1 uncultured Clostridia bacterium | reverse complement strand
ATCTGGTGCTTCTTGGTTTGCTATATAAACTTCTTTTGCATATCCTGCTATTGTTCCAGTTAGTGTATTTATTGCCTCTACATGTACTGCATATTTTCCTTCATCAGTTATGCTAAATGTATGTGAAATATCCATTACTTTTACTAGAGATTCTTGTATTTTTCCATTTTTTATTAAATACATATTATATATTATTCCTGTTTCTCCATTTAAAACTGCATTACTTACATGTATTTCTTTGTTAATTGTTTTTATATCTACTACTAATCTATTTGTAAATTTTTGCTTTTCTTTCCAATATCCATCCTCTTGTCCTTCTACCGAAAATTCTTCTGGTATTGTATATCCTTTATCTGCTTCTGTTTGGTCTGTGCTTATATACATTATATGATTTGGATCATCTATTTTACATTGGTACCTTGGTATCCATTCGTAATATGTTTCTCTTCCTAACTCTCTTATAACTACTGTTGCTTTTTGGTTTTTATCATAATCATACCAGTTTTCTATATCTTCTTGCTTTTTTTCTTCTATCGGAATATTACTTTCTTCGCTTACAATACTATATACTACATAATATGCTAAGTTATTTATATAATCAAGTTTACTCAAATCTGGTGCATTCTCTTTTACTTTATCTAGTACTTCTACTTCATTTGCTATTCCTTTTACATGTTTTCCATTTTCATCTTTCACAATTATATTTACTGTATATATTCCTGGCTCTAAATTTATAAACTTGTATTTTCCATTTTCGTCCATTTCATCTTTTAAATTTACTGGTGTTGTTCCATATTCATATTGATTATTTCCTTCATTCCATACAATTCTGTGTCCATCTTTTATTAAATATACTTCATACGTATAATTATCTGATTGGCTAGCTATTCCTTCTATTTCTATTTTTCCACCTAATCCGAATATTTTTGTTGAAACAGCTTCATCTGCATCTCTTAATTTATACTTTCCTATCCAGTAGCCAGGTATTGATGTTTCATTCCACTTAAATGCTTCTGGTATTTCATAACCTTCATCTGGCTCTGTTTGTGATGTTGATATAAATACTACATTTGCTTCTTCATTTGTACTGTTTAATTTATATTCATATCTTGGTATCCATACAAAATAATTTTCTTGTCCTTCGTCTCTTACTACTATATTTGCCCATAATTGCTCTGTATAATTATACCAATTATCTGGATAATTATCGCTTTCATTTATTGGTATACTGCTGTCTTCATTTCCATCTTCATCGTAAACTACATAAAATGTATTATTTGAATGGAAATTATTTGTATCAACTACTATGTCTACTAACTTCATTTGTCTTGTATATCCACCTATTACATTTTCCTTTTCATCTTTTGCTACTAAATGTATTGTATAAAGTTTTTCTTTTTCTAAATTATCGAAAGTATGTGTTCCATCTACTACTGCTTGTACTTGTGGTTCTATTCTCTTTCCTGCTTGTATTAAGCTAATTTCGTAAGTTGCATTTTGCACACTAGTTACTATATTATTTACAACTATTTTATTATCAATAATTTTAATAGTTGCAAGTAATCTATTTGAATATTTATATTTTTCTTTCCAATATCCTGCTTCTTGTCCTTCTATTGAAAATTCTTCAGGTATTGTATATCCTTCATTTGCTTCAAGTTGCTCTGTACTAATATATATTATATGGCTAGAATCATCTGTTTTATATTGATATCTTGGTATCCATTCATAATATGTTTCGTTTGAACTATCCCTTATAACTATTGTTGCTTTTTTATTATTATCGTAATCATACCAACCTTCTATTTCATTTGGTAATTTTTCTCCTAATGGTATATTACTTGTTTCTTTGCCAAATTCATCATAAGTTACATAGTAAGTTATATCGTTATAGTATTTTATTTTCGTTAAGTCTGGTGCATTTTCTTTTACTTTATTTAATACTTCTACTTCTTTTGTTATTCCTTTTATATGTTTTCCATCAGCATCTTTTACTATTATGTTTACTGTATATTTACCAGCCTCTAAATCTGTAAATTTATAATTATTATTTTCATCTGATTCTTCTTTTAAATCTATTGGTATACTTCCATCAATATAATTATTATTTTCGTCTTTTATTATTCTTTTTCCGTTACGTATTAAATACATTTCATAAGTATAACTATCTGTTTTACTTGATATTCCATTTACTTCTATTGTTCCACCTAATCCAGATATATTTGGGCTCTTGCTTTCACCATCTCTTAACTTATATTTTCCTATCCAGTAACCACTTATTGGTGTTTCGTTCCAACTAAATGCTTCTGGTATTTCATAACCACTATCTGCTTTTGTTTGTTTTTTTGATATAAATTGTACTGATGAGCATTCATTTTCTTGATCTAACTTATATTCGTATCTTGGTATCCAAACATAATAATTTTCTTGTCCATTATCTCTTACTACTATATTTGCCCACCATTGTTCTTCATAATTATACCAATCTGTTGGCTCTGATTCTCCTATTGGTATACTACTGTCTTCATTTCCATTTTCATCATAAACAACATAAAATGTATTATTTATGTTAAAACTATTTATATTTGGTCTACCTATTCCATAGTTTACTTTATATTTTTTTATATTACCTACACTATCTACAAAATAAAATATATATTGTGTTTCTTCATCATCTATTGGTATAGTATTTCCTTCGAGTGTGTTACCATTTTCATCTAATACATATACTATTTCGTTTTCACTATATTTTGTGTCTGCTTTTATTCCATCTTTTACCATAATATGGTTTGGTATTATTGGCACTTTCATATTGGTATTTATTATTTTTATTGTTTGTCTAAATTGCATTGTATCTGCATTTTGCACCATTGTGTTATTTTTATATTTTGCAATTAGTTTTTGTACTGCTATTTTTTCACTATCTCCTATCGATAAAACTTTTTCGTTATAGATTAACCCTTGTATATTATCTTCATCATTCATTTCTGTATTTTTTTCTTCTAATTCTGTTGCAGAATCAAATTCTTTTTGTCCTATCCAAATTCCTGTACATGCTAAATCTAATTGCTTTGTGCCATAGCCTAATAAATCAAAACAATTTTCAACTGTATAATTATATTCTAGTACACTATTATTTTTTAAGAATAATATATCTCCATCATTTGAATATGCAAACCTTGGTATCCAAGTAAATATTGTTCCTAATTTATCTGCCTGTATTTGCGTACCAGCCTTTGCTAATTCTTTATTTGTCATATCATATCTTAATTCAGACTGATAATATCCATCACTTAGCATTACATTTGCGAAAGTGCCCTTAGAATAGTCATACCAAGTTAGATCATCTACTGTTGTTATTTCCCACATTTCTGTAGCTTCATTCCATTTTATTGGTATCATTCCTGCTCCAACTGCTGGTGGGTTTACTTCTGTATTACTTGCAATTTTACTTATATCTATATTAGTTTTTCCACCAATTAGTAGTGCATTTTCATCTTGAGCAGTTTTTTGTAAGTTGCTTTTTTTAGTTGTTGTTATTGCTAGGCATAGCAAAATTATTGCAATTATTGTTATTACTGCAATTCTTTTGTATATATTCAGTTTCTGTTTCGCTTTATTATTATTCATAGGTTTCTCCTAAGTTTAGTATTTTAGTTAATTTTAATGTAAAAGGTCAGAGTTAAATTAAAATCCTTCACCGACAACCACACCTGCACGGCTAACGTAGCCGTAGACTATACCCAGCATAGCTGGCGTAGAAGGAGAAAGTTCCATTGCCGCCACGTCCAAATCCAGGATACCTCGAAGACACCCAAAGACCAGACATACCACCGTGCCAAACATCTGTTTTTGCTGTTGCATCTCCTAGTTTTGCTGAATTTTTACTATCATCATATAAATCATAATATCTTGGGTCTATGGTAGAAGACCCAAAAAAGCTTGTTACATCTAACGTTCCTGCTACCAATTCATAACTAGTACTACTTGTATACATATTCATATATCCCATTTCATATACACCAGATACATTTCCGGTTGTAGAAGCTTGGTAATCTTTTCCTGTTGTATTTCCTTTATCCATTCTTCTTGTTGTATATATATCAGTTGTTTTAGGGTTTCCTTGTTTTCCATATTCTGACGCCCCAAGTAAAGCTGCTGCACCATATTCTGTGTTTTTTAGCATATGTACATCTATATTATTAGGTGTATCTGAAAATAGAGTTTCTTCATTTATTGTTTCGTTTAGTGCCATTCCTCCATCTTTTGCTTCCATTTGCCTTATTGCTTTTATCCAATTATACGAATAATCATATTTAGAATTATTTTTTCCGAGTTGTTTGAAGCACTGCATGTGTTGTTGTTGATAGTAGTGTTAATATTGTAAATATTATTACCACCATTAATGCTAGTTTTGTTTGAATTTTGTTCATAAATTTTTCCTCCTTTGAATTTTAAGTAATTTTGTTGAAGTAGCGGGTTGCATACATTTTCTGTGTAAGTAATTATAATAATATTTTTTAAGAGTTCGACCGGTCAAGTTCTGTCTGCAACTATGGCAGAGTGTGTATCTACAATATGAATTAATTTGTATCTTAAACGCCTTGGAGAACGGAATAAAAAATATTATTATAATTACTAGAACTAACAATGTATTAAAAAACCACACAAAATTTTACGTGTACAAAAAATACACATAGAATTTTGTGTGGTTTCTATGTTTTATTTGGTTTTGGTTAGTTAATCTACATAATGTGTGTGTGTGTGTGTGTGTGTACAGTCGCAAGGGTTTTAGCGTTTTGCATTTTACATTTCTCCTTTGTTTTTTCTGGGCGCAATCATGCGCCCCTACAGGTTTATTTGGGCGTAATCATACGCCCCTACATTATTATAAATATATACTAATATGTTTCATTTTACAATAGTTTTTTTAAAATTTTAGTATTTTTTGCAGTTACTCTTCATCATCTAATTTAAGTACGCTTAAAAATGCTTCTTGTGGGATCTCTACATTTCCAATTTGTCGCATTTTCTTTTTACCTTTTTTCTGCTTCTCTAACAATTTTTTCTTTCTTGTTATATCTCCACCATAACATTTTGCAAGCACATCTTTTCTCATTGCAGATATGGTTTCCCTTGCTATTATTTTGCCTCCTACAACCGCTTGCAATGGAATTTCAAATAATTGCCTTGGAATAACTGTTTTTAGTTTTTCAACCATTTTTCTGCCTCTATTATATGCTGAGTCTTTATGAACAATAAATGATAAAGCATCTACTGGTTCATTATTTATATGAATATCTAATTTTACAAGATCTGATCTTCTATATTCTTTAAATTCATAATCAAACGATGCATACCCTTTTGTTTTAGATTTTAATGTATCAAAGAAATCATATATAATTTCATTTAAAGGCAATTCATATTCTAGTATTACTCTTGTTGCATCTAAATATTTCATATCTATATATGTTCCTCTTCTATTTTGACATATCTCCATAACATTTCCAACGAATTCTTTAGGAAGCATAATTTCAGCTTTTACAATTGGTTCTTCAATATAACTTATTTCTGTTGTTGGAGGTAAGTCTACTGGATTATATAATTCTATTACTTCTCCGTTTGTTTTATGAACATTATATATAACAGATGGTGCTGTTGTTATAAGTCCTAAATCAAATTCTCTTTCTAGTCTTTCCTGAATTATCTCTAAATGAAGTAATCCTAAAAATCCACATCTAAAGCCAAAACCTAATGCAATAGAAGTTTCTGGCTCATAATTTAAAGCAGCATCATTTAGCTTTAATTTTTCTAATGCAGTTTTTAAATTTTCATATTCACTACCATCTAATGGATATAATCCACAATACACCATTGAATTTGCTTTTTTATATCCAGGCAATGGTTCTGGTGCAGGGTTATTAGCAAGTGTAATTGTATCTCCAACATGTAAATCTGAAACATTTTTTATACTAGCAGCAATGTATCCTACTTCTCCTGCAGATAACTTTTCTGATGGTACATAAGTTCCGTGGTTCTAAAAATCCTACCTCTGTTACAACAAATTTTTTACCTGTCGCCATAAATAGAATTTCATCTCCAGCTTTTACATAACCATTTCTTACTCTAACATAACTTACTGCTCCTTTGTAGTTATCATAAAATGAATCAAATATTAAACATTGTAAAGGACTGTTTACATCTCCATTTGGTGCCTTAAAGTCAGTTACAATTCTTTCTAAGACTTCATCTACATTTAGTCCAGATTTTGCAGATATACAAGGTGCATCCATTGCTGGTATTCCAATTATATCTTCTATTTCTTTTTTTATTTCATCTGGTCTTGCATTTGGTAAATCTACTTTATTTATTACAGGTAATATATCTAAGTTATTATCTAATGCCAAATAAACATTAGCAAGTGTTTGTGCCTCTATGCCTTGACTCGCATCAACTACTAAAATTGCTCCCTCACATGCTGCTAAACTTCTTGAAACTTCATAATTAAAATCAACATGTCCTGGAGTATCTATTAAATTAAATATATATGTTTGTCCATCTTTAGCCTTATACTCCATACGCACCGCTTGTGCTTTGATTGTTATTCCTCTTTCCTTTTCTAATTCCATATTATCTAAGACTTGACTTTCCATTTCCCTTTTAGATAATACTCCTGTCATTTCAATTAATCTATCTGCAAGAGTTGATTTTCCATGATCAATATGTGCTATAATGCTAAAATTTCTAATATTTTCTTTGTTATACAATTTTAACTCTCCTTATTTTCATTATCTTCTATACAATATTGATTATACAATTTTTTTAGATTTTTTGAATTTATGGTTTTATTTATGCCATATTTACTTACTTGTGTATATACTTCTGTTAATAAATCTTTTATTTTTTCATTTGCTAATGCAGTTTTTTTCTTGTATTCCCAGTATCTTAATTGAGTGCTTGGTGTCCAATTTTTACCATTA
>CANRNW010000042.1 GCA_947632145.1 uncultured Clostridia bacterium | reverse complement strand
TTATCTATTACTATGTATTTATAGTTTCCATTTCCTAATAAATTTGTGTCTATCGCTGTTGTTAAATTTTCGCTTAATATAGTTCCGTTTTCATCTAATATTTTACTTATTTCATTTGTTCTATATGTTACTTCTATTTCTATTTGCAAATCATCTTCATTTAATGTTGCCATTCCTTTTATTGGTTCTAGTTTGTTTGTATCTACGACATTCAATATCGTACGATATGTGTTTTCTGTGTCATTTATTGGTGAAGCGACAATAGCATCGTTTCCTATAACATTAATATATTTTTCTATTGTGGTTTGAGTTAAGGGGTCATCGGTGGCACCAACACCTACAGTATTTGCTATAAACCCATATTTGTTTTCTTCTCCTTTCATATTATTTACTTTTGTTGTTACTGCACTTTTGCTTGTTAATGGTTTGTATTCTACCCATATTCCACTCAAGCTAAAATCTATTTTGTCTGTTTTGTGTATAAATGTTTCTGGTATTGTCCATGTTCCTGCTACACTATGTCCTTGTTTTATATATATTATTTCTCCTGTTTCATTATATGCATATCTAGGAATCCACATATATATTGTTCCTAATTCTGTTTCTTGTATTTGTATTCCTATATTTTCTTTGGCTAGTTTTTTTCCTGTCATATCTTGTAGCAATTCACTTTGGTATACGCCATCATTTAACATTATATAGGCTGGGTTTCCTTGCTCGTAGTTATACCATTCTTCATCTTCTTTTGTTGTTATTACCCAATTTTCTCCATCCCATTTTACTGGTATCATTCCTGCTGATATTGTTGGTATTATTTCATTTGGCTCTAATACAGCATTTGTTATATCAAAAGTTTGGCTTCCTATTGTGGTTGTGTACTGTGCTTGTGCTAATTGATTTATTGGCTTTTGAATAGATTTTGTTTTGTTTAATACCAATATTGAAATTGATATTAGAATTAGTAATAATATTGCTATCATAATTATTGTTTTGGTTTTCTTTTGCATTATGGATTCCTCCTTTAAAATTGGGTAAGGCATTGTATGGCGGGTCGCATGCCATGCGACCCCTACGGTTATTTCATGTGCATTTATATTTACAATGCATTTTATTTTGGGCGCAATCATGCGCCCCTACGGTTTGCCATTGGTTTTATTGCAACAAAAAAACACAATCGTTTATGCGTATTAAAAATACACATAAATAATTGTGTTCCTATTTATGTTTTTATTTGTTTTTTCAGTTTCTAGGCTACATAATGTGTGTGTGTGTGTGTGTGTACAGTGTCAAGGGTTTTAGCGTTTTGCATAGTTTGGTTCTCCTTTGTGCTATTTGGGCGCAATCATGCGCCCCTACGTTTTTTCCATGTGCATACGTTTTTTCGTGCGCTCCTACAAATATAAATATATACTAACGTGTTTTATTTTGCAATAGATTTTGTAATTTTTAATCATTGTTTTTTTACGCATCCCAAAATTACACTATTCTGCACTTTCTACTTGCCATGCAAGGATTGGATATCCATTGTTTATACCTTCTGTATCTTCTACAAAAGCGCCATCTCCATTAATTAGATCTAATTTGTCATTATCTGTTTGCCAAGATAAAATTGGTAAGCCTTGGTTTATTTCATATATATCATCTTTATATTCTTCAAAAGCACCTATTTGCGATAATATTTCTTCTCTAGTTGTAGGTGTGCAACCTGTATCGTTGCCACTTCTTCCACTTCCCACTCCATAGTTTGCTGTGCCTGTTTCATAATAGCAATTATTTATACTAGCACCGTACTTATATCCAATAATTCCTCCTACATAGCTTGTTCCTGATATTGCTCCCATATTATAATTTGATGAAATTATTGAATTATACGCAGTATATCCTATACATCCTCCTACGTTGCTACTTCCTGTAATGTTTCCTAAATTATAACATTTAGTTATATCATCGGCAATGCCTGCTATTCCACCTACATTTTCATTTCCAGATATATCACCTATATTGTAGCATGACATAATTGTTGTATTGCCTCCACTTCCTATTATTCCTCCTCCATTGCTTCTTATTATATTTATATTTCCATAATTACAACAATTACTTATTTTTACTGCATCGTTAGAATACCCTAATATTCCACCAGCGTAACCATAAACATCCGATGTAATATCTCCTAGATTATAGCAATTATCTATTTTCCCACCATTGCTATCTCCACAAATTCCTCCAAGATATTCTCCTCCTTGTACATCTCCAATATTATAGCAATTTGTTATAGATATACCGACTAAAATTTCCGCAAATACCTCCTACATAATCTCCGCGCCCATTTATATCCAATCCTACAATATTTCCCATATTATAGCAATTTGTTACAGATGTACCGTTATAAAATTCTCCTGCAATTCCTCCTATATGATACATTTCACCCGTAACTTTACCAGTATTATAGCAATTTCCCATTGTTCCTATAGAAATTCCTACAATTCCTCCAATAGTATATCCTTTTCCATTAATAATTCCACTGTTTAAGCAATTTTCAATTGTTCCTCTAGAATCTCCTACAAATCCTCCTACATAATTTTTACCAGTTATTTTTGATTCCTTTATGCCTAAGTTTTTTATAATTGAATTAGAGGAAATCATGCCAAATAGACCTTGATACTCTAAATCATTATCTATATAAATTCCGCTTATTGTATATCCTTTTCCATCATATGTTCCATTAAAAGTATGTCTATTACTTATATAATTTCCTATTGGTTCCCATTGTTCTGCATCTTCTGTAAATGTTATTTCTTCTGTTTCTTCATTTATTGTATATTTCCCTTCATTCATTTGTATATCTGCTGTTTGTATTACCGTTATTCCACTAAAGTCATTTCCTGCATTTACTTCATCTCTAAATTCTTTTAGCCTTTTCAAGTTTGGTATTATGTATATTTTTAATCCCTCTACTTTTATTGATATTTCTTTTATATTTCCTACATTATCTATTACTATGTATTTATAGTTTCCATTTCCTAATAAATTTGTGTCTATCGCTGTTGTTAAATTTTCGCTTAACATAGTTCCGTTTTCATCTAATATTTTACTTATTTCATTTTTTCTATATGTTACTTCTATTTCTATTTGTAAGTCATCTTCGTTTAGTGTTGCTATTCCTTTTATTGGTTCTTGTTTGTTTGTATCTACTACGTTTAATATTGTACGATATGTGTTTTCTATATCAATTATTGGTGAAGCGACAATGGCATTGTTTCCTATAACATTAATATATTGTTCTATTGTTGTTTGAGTTAATGAATCATCGGTGGCGCTGACTCCAACAATATTTGCTATGAACCCATATTTGTTTTCTTCTCCTTTCATATTATTTACTTTTGTTGTTACTGCACTTTTGCTTGTTAATGGTTTGTA
>CANRNW010000041.1 GCA_947632145.1 uncultured Clostridia bacterium | reverse complement strand
GCTGACCAATACTAATATATCGAGGGCTTAACCACAATTATTGTTTACTTTTTATCTATATATTTTTCAGTGTGTTGATACATACTAAACTTTTCTGGTGATTATGATATATAGGGAAACACCTGTACCCATGCCGAACACAGAAGTTAAGCCTATATATGCCGAAGATACTTGCGAGTTACCTTGCTGGGAAAATAGGTTGTCGCCAGTTTTTTTATGCCCAAAAGACATAAAAAAACTGGCTTACTCATATAATATATGATATAATTTTAGAATTAAAAGGAGTGATTTTTCATGGGAAAAACAATGTGGAAACCAGGAACTTTTATATATCCAATACCTGCTGTAATGGTAACATCAGGAACAATGGAAAAATCTAATATAATGACAGTTGCGTGGACAGGAATACAAAACACAAATCCAGCAATAGTTTACATATCAGTAAGACCAGAAAGATATTCATATAATTTAATAAAAGAAACAGGAGAGTTTGCAATAAATCTTACAACAAAAGAATTAGCGTATGCCACAGATTGGTGTGGAGTAAAAAGTGGAGCTAAAGTAGATAAATTTAAAGAAATGAATTTAACTAAACAAAGAGGAAATTTTGTTAAATGCCCACTAATAGAAGAAAGCCCTGTATCTGTCGAATGTAAGGTTATAGAAATAAAAGAATTAGGAAGTCATCATATGTTTGTTGCAGAAGTATTATCAATAGATGCAGATGAAAAATATATAGATGAAAAAGGAGCTTTTGATATAAGCAAGTGCAATTTAATTGCTTATGCAAATGGTGGATACTATGAACTTGGTAAAAAAATAGGAAAGTTTGGTTATTCAGTAGAAAAGAAGAAATAAAAAATTTACAAAAACTATTGAAATGTAAAACACGTTAGTATATATTTATATTTGTAGGAGCGCATGATTGCGCCCAAATAGCACAAAGGAGAACCAATTATGCAAAACGCTACAACCCTTGCAACTGTACACACACACACACACACACATTATGTAGATTAGAAACTGAAAAATCAAATAAAAACATAAATAGGAACACAATTATTTATGTGTATTTTTAATACGCATAAATAATTGTGTTTTTTTTGTTGTAATAAAACCAATGGCAAACTGTAGGGGCGCATGATTGCGCCCAAAATAAAATGCATTGTAAATATAAATGCACATAAAATAACCGTAGGGGCGCATGATTGCGCCCAACACTACAACGCCTTACCCAATTTTAAAGGAGGAATCCATAATGCAAAAGAAAACCAAAACAATAATTATGATAGGAATATTATTACTAATCCTAATATCAATTTCAATATTGGCATTAAACAAAACAAAATCTATTCAAAAGCCAATAAATCAATTAGCGCAGGCACAGTATACAACCACAATAGGAAGCCAAACTTTTGATATAACAAATGCTGTATTAGAGGCAAATGAAATAATACCAACAATATCAGCAGGAATGATCCCAGTAAAATGGGATGGAGCAAATTGGGTAATAACAACAAAAGAAGATGAAGAATGGTATAACTACGAGCAAGGAAAAACAGCATATATAATGCTAAATGATGGAGTATACCAAAGTGAATTGCTACAATATATGACAGGAAAAAAACTAGCGAAAGAAAATATAGGAATACAAATACAAGAAACAGAATTAGGAACAATATATATGTGGATTCCTAGATATGCATATAATGAAACAGGAGAAATAATATATATAAAACAAGGACATAGTGTAGCAGGAACATGGACAATACCAGAAACATTTATACACAAAACAGACAAAATAGATTTTAGCTTGAGTGGAATATGGGTAGAATACAAACCATTAACAAGCAAAAGTGCAGTAACAACAAAAGTAAATAATATGAAAGGAGAAGAAAACAAATATGGGTTTATAGCAAATACTGTAGGTGTTGGTGCCACCGATGACCCCTTAACTCAAACCACAATAGAACAATATATTAATGTTATAGGAAACGATGCTCTCATTGTTCCACCTATAATTGATATAGAAAACACATATCGTACAATATTAAACGTAGTAGATACAAACAAACCAGAGCCAATAAAAGCAAAGGCATATTACGATGAAAATGAAGAAAAAAATAAAATAGAAGTAATGTATAAAACAAATGCAATAGAAAAAATAATAGATGTAAAAGGAAAAATATTATCTCAAAATTCAACAACAGCAGATACAGGAGATGAAGTAATAGGAAATAAAGTATATAAATACATAATAATAGATAATAAAGGAAATCAAAAAGAAATAATACTTGAAGTATCAGGCTTAGATATATACATAATAGAAAATCTAGATGATTTAAAACTATTTAGAAATGCAGTAAATGCAGGAAAAACAACAGAAAAAACAAAAGCATATCAAGTAGCAGATATACAGATGAATGAAGGAAAATATACAATAAATGAAGAAACAGGAGAAATAACATTTGCAGAAGATGCAGAACAATTAGCATCAATAAGTGGAACATATAAAGGAAAATACTATGGTGGACAACATACAATAAGTGGAATATATGGAAGTAATGGACTATTTAATATATGTAATGGTGCAGAAATACGAGATTTAGGAATAATTAATAGTTACATGAAATTATCAGGCAGTGGTACTATAATGCGATATGCTCAAGGAAATACTATATTAGAAAATTGTTATAGTTTAGCTACAATTGAGGTGGCAGGAGATAGAGTTGGAGGATTAGTAGGAGAAACATATAATAGTAGCAGTAGTGTACAATTAACCATAAATAATTGTTATAATAAAGGAAAAATTATATTAAAAAGTGGTAGATCTGGTATTGGAGGAATCATAGGATTTGCATATAGTGCAAATATAAAAAATTGCTATAATGTAGGAGAAATTGTGTATGACAAATCTGGTGGTACTAATATTGGAGGAATAGCTGGATATATAGCATATGGCTCTATACAAAATGCATATAATATTGGAAACATTAGTGTAAATGGTGAAAAAATAGGAGGAATTGTTGGAAACTCAGATATTACAATAAAAAACTGCTATAATACAGGAAATATTATAGGACAGAAGTATACAGGAGGAATTGTTGGAATACGGAGATAATATTGAATATTGCTATAATATAGGAAATATCACGGGTAAAGGTGATTGCGTAGGAGGAATTAGTGGATATTTATGGATAGAAGGAAATAAAACTAGTAATTTATATAATTACGGAACAATAATAAGTGAAAACAATTATGCAGGAGGAATTGTTGGAGAACTTATCGGAAATAGGGCTACTTGCGCATATCTATATAATTATGGAAATGTAATAGGTAAATATAATGGTACAAGTGGAATTGCGGGAATGTTATCAAGAGCAAGTATACAATATTCATATAATGCTGGCATTATATCAGGGAGTAGTGATGTAGGAGGAATTGCAACACATTTAGAAACTTCTGGAGGGGTTAACTTAAATCCAAGTGTAAGATATTCTTATAACTTAGGACAAATAATTGGTTCAAGTTATGTAGGAGCAATTGCATCAAGACAAGGTTCTGGTAGTATAAGTAGAAATTATTATGAAACGGGCACAGCAGATTATGGAGTTGGAACGTATCGGAAATGGAGGGAATGATACAGGTTGTACACCTACAACAAGGGAGGATATAATATCGCAAATAACTAGTTTAGATGAATACAAAGAAGACTCTTATGGTATAAATAACGGATTACCAATTCTATCTTGGCAAACAGATAATGACAAATTAGATCTAATTAACGGAGATGGTGCCTTCGTAGAAGATACAGAAGGAATAAATAACGGATATCCATTACTTGCATGGCAAGTAGGAGAATAATATTGTACGGGTCGCATGATATGCGACCCGTTTTTTATATGCATACGTATAAAAAATATTTTCAAAAAACGCAAATTTCCGTATAAATGGTAAAATTAAATTACCGTTTTAAAAAAATAAAAGACACATAATTAAAACTTATGATACAAT
>CANRNW010000040.1 GCA_947632145.1 uncultured Clostridia bacterium | reverse complement strand
TAAAGTTATATTTTCTTCAACATTTAATATTGGTATTAAGTTATAAAATTGATATATTAACCCTATTTGTCTTCTTCTAAATATAGCAAGTTTATCATTACTTAATGAATATATATCTTTCCCTTCTATAAATACTTTTCCAGAGGTTGGTCGATCTACTCCACCTAATAAGTGCAATAAAGTTGACTTTCCACTTCCTGAACTTCCAACTATACTCACAAATTCTCCTTTATTAACTGAAAAAGACATATTATTTACTGCAACAACTTCGTTTTCTCCTTTTCCATATTTTTTAGTTAGATTTTCTACTCTCAATATTTCTTCCATATAAATATCCTCCTTTATACGAACATTATAAATTACAAAAGTGACAATTCCGTGACATTTTAAAAAATTTACAAATTTTTACTTTTTTATATTGCATTTTGTCAAAAAGTATTGTATATTATTACTCATAGGAAATGTACAAAGCAGATGTGTTCGTGTTGCCACCTACATATACAGTCTAACTGTAAGAATGGAGGTGGTGTCTATGATAGATAAAGTATTTTTACCAATAATATATCTATTATTCTATGGATTAATAGGTATAACTATCATAAATATTGCCTTAATTATAATTTTAGTTATATTTTTGAGCAAATAATAAAACGACACATTTGCTTCTGCAGAGCGATGTGTCGTTTATCAACCAAACTATGGTGGTAACCGCATTTCATGCGATTGTCATTTCCTATAATTATTATAATTAATCTTTCACTAATTGTCAATTAGTTTCATATATTTTATTGTAAAAATAGTACCTTGTCCCAATTTACTTTCTACAGTTATATATCCATTTTGCTTCTCAATAATATTCTTTGCAAGTGACAAACCTATTCCTATACTATCTTTAGCAGAATTTTTTGCCTTATAAAACCTTTCAAATATATGTTTTAAATCTTTTTCATCTATACCGTTTCCATTATCTATTATTTCTAACTTAGTATAAACATCATTCTCATCTATATTTATTATAACCTCTGTATTTGTATGCTCTATTGCATTTTTTATAATGTTTTGTATTGCCTCTTTATTCCATTCATAATCTGCATTTATGTAAGCATGTTCTATTCCTTTTATATGTATATGAACATTTTTAATTTCTGTCATTATTTCTAAATTTGTTTTTATTTCATTTACTAAATTAACTATATCAATTTTTTCCTTTGAAAACTCTACAACACCTGCATCTAATCTAGATAATTGTAAAAGTGAAATTACTAGAAAATTCATACCCTTTATTTGTTTTGAAATTTCTGATAAGAACTTTAATCTTGTAACATTATCCATATTTTCACTTTCGCTTAAATTATCTAACAAAATTTGTATTGATGTTAATGGTGTTTTTAACTGATGTGATATGTCTGATACAGATGCAGATAATGCTTCTTTTGCAGAAATTGAATTATCTGCAGTTTCTTTTAGCATTACTGTTATTTTGTATAATTCATTTTTTAAGCTGTTTAGTTCATCTTCTGAATTTTCATCTATATCCAATGAGTATTCTTTATTAGCTATTTTTTGAATATACTGTGTTAATTTTTCAAGCTTATTCTGTCTGTATTTTAAGTAAATAATAAATATTAAAATTAATAATAAATCTGTTATTACTAATATAGTACAATTTGTAATTATTATTGATTTTTCTTGATTTTTCATTCTAATTACACTGTAATCTTGCTCATCTATTCCATATTGTGCTAATGTTTTATTTCCTACAGTTGAATTTTCTGTATTATTTAAAATTGATATAATTTCTTCATCATTTACATTAGGGTATTCTTTTTTTATTAAGCCTATAATATTGGATATAGCTATATTTACATCGTTTCTATATTCTTCAGTTTGCTTTTTTATTAATATCGCCATAAATATAGTAAATAATATTATTATAATTAAACATATTACAAACAATTTCTTTATTTGCTTATTTTTTAATAGGCTCATCTATTTTCTCCTTTTTGTTTATAATAACCCTTCAAGAACAATCATTTATTTTAACATTTCTACCCTATATCCTAATCCACGAACAGTTTTTATAACTTCTCCGTCCTTATCACCAATTTTTTCTCTTATTCTTTTTATATAGACTGTTAAAGTATTGTCTTCAACAAAATTCCCTGCTATATCCCATATATCATTTAATATTTGTTCTCTTGTTACTAATTTTCCTACATTAGTAAACAAATTTACTAATATTTTATATTCTAACTTAGTTAA
This sequence comes from uncultured Clostridia bacterium, assembly GCA_947632145.1. Classification (GTDB taxonomy): domain Bacteria; phylum Bacillota; class Clostridia; order TANB77; family CAG-508; genus CAKPQL01. Next base: position 496 of record CANRNW010000040.1, on the reverse strand, counting down.
TTCTATTTCTTCGTCATTTTTTAATACTTTTCCACTATCTAAATCTATTTTAATATTCCCACATATTATAGAAGTATTTTCTTTGTTGTTTCGTCTTAATACATTATTTATTCTTGAAATTAATTCTCTATTTCTAAATGGTTTTATAATGTAATCATCTGCTCCCATATCAAACCCTTGCACTACATCTTTTTCTTCATCTTTTGCAGTCAAGAAAATTATAGGTGTATTTGTATGCTCTTTTATATATTTGCATAATTCAAAACCGCTTCCGTCTGGCAAAGCAATGTCTAATAATATTAAATCAAATGTATTTTTATCTAATAATCGTAAGGTTTCTGTCTTGGTTTTTGCAATAACATATTCAAAATTTTCTTCTTGTAACAAATACGATAAGCCTAGTACGATTGTTTCGTTATCTTCTACCAATAATATTTTATTCATTGATTCGCTCCTTTTTTTGGTATGACTTCAAATGAGGAACGGCGAGGGCGCC
>CANRNW010000039.1 GCA_947632145.1 uncultured Clostridia bacterium | reverse complement strand
CTGTAACAGAAACAAAAGAAAGTACAAAATACTTAGATAAAAATGAACAATATAAATTATCTTTTACAGCAGATATGATTAACGGAGACAATAAAAATTACTATCCACAATATGTTCGCTTAAGTGGAGAAACTAATATAGAAGAAAGAACTTTTGAATTAGAAAGAAATGAAAATACATATACAACAAAGAATTACTTTGATGGTTATAAAGAAGTAGGAGCTAAAACAGTTGAAATAGAAAGCATTATACTAAATAATGGCGAAGTAATTAAAATGACAGATAAAAAGCTAGAAATAGATGTATTAAGAGATAAATTAACAGTTTCAGATTTCAAAGTTAATACAGAGGGAGAAACACCTAAAGCAACCTTTAATATAACAGATAACGATAATTCTTTTGTAGATGGAAAGATAATAATTACGAAAAAATCAGATAACACAACAGAAGAAATTACTCTTACAAAAAATGTAACAGAATATAATTTAGAGTTAGAAGTATTCGAGCAATATGAAGTAAAGTTACAAGTAAACTATGACTTAGATAGTGAACATGGAAAAGATAATACTGGAACAGTAGAACTTTCAGAAAATGTTGAAATAATTAAACCATATGACCTAAAAATAGCGGACTTAAAAGTAGTAGAAGTAAATGTAGAACAAGCAACTGTAACATTAGAATTTACAAGTACAAATGCATCAAAACATAAAATATCAAAAATTAGAATAGATGGAATAGAAAATGCAATACCAGTAAATTACAATGAAGAAAATGAAACATATACTGCAATATTAAACTTTAATAGTACAAATAAACAAACATTAACAATAACTAATGCTATTTTAGATAATGAAACTGAAGTAAAACCTGATGGAACATTAAGTGTAGATATATTTAAAAACAAACCAACAGTAGAAAACTTAAGTGTAATATACAATAAGGAAGAAAAAACAGTAAATGCATCATTTAACATAAAAGATGATGATCAAACAATTTCTAAAGTTTATGCAAAATTAATTAGCCCAAGCGAAGAAGAAACAGAAAAAGAGGTTACATTAACTGATAAAAATGGAAATATAAACTTTAGTAATGTAACTAAAGCAGGAACATATACAGTAGAAATATTGGCAGATTATGACACTAAAGATGGAAAAGAACATAATAAAGAAATAATTTCAACAAATACAGTAGAAGTTGAAATAGTTGTTACATCAATTACAACAACTAATATAACTAATATATATCCTGCAAAAAATGAAATAGTTGAAATAACATATAATATAGAAGATAATACAGACGAACCTATAACAGCAATAGAATATGACGGAACACACAATTCAGAGAGAATTGAAGTAATAGATGGAAATTATAAAGCTATTTTAAAACAAGACATAACAGCAACAGCAGGCATAAAAAATCTAAAAGTTACTAAAATACATTATGGAGAAAAAATAATAGAAGTATCACATAATGGCGATAAGATAGATGTACTTAAAGATATACCTACTTTTGATGATAGTACATTTAGTTCAACAAGTGAACTAGAAAATTCAACGGTTGTATTCACATTTGATATATTAAATCCTGATAATGCTGAAATAAATGGTACTGCAACAGTAGGAGAAAATTCACAATCTTTTTCAAGCACACATAATATTTTAGGATTTAATGTAGTGAAAAATAAAGACCTAGAATTAGTAATTACAATTAAATATGATAGAGATACAGATACAATAGATGAAAAAGAAGACAAAAATACAGGTGAAATTACAGTTAAAAAGCAATTTTCATTAATGGAAAATATGCATTATGATATTAATGAAATGTACACAAGTAGAATTGATACACAAACGTATAAGGAAACTAGAACTCAATATTTTAATAAAGATGAAGAATTGAGGTTAGCATTTACAACAACTACAAATTCAAATTTTACAGTAACACATGCAACTATTGATAATATTAAGTATGAAGTAAAGCAAATACATGATGAAGCTAACATAGAACAAATTGATGGATATTATGTTACACTTAATGCATCTAACGAAATAGGTGCAAAAGATATAACTATAAATTCAATTACATTATCAGATGGAGAAGAAATAAAGCTTGAAAATAAAACATTAAAATATGAAGTTTTAAAAGATAAGCCGATTATTCAATCATTTAATGTTAATAACGAAGGAACAAAAGTAACAATAGCTATAAATGTTACAGACACAGATAAAGCATTAAAGGAAGACGCTAAAGTTATAATTACAGATGTAGCAAGTGATGAAGAAAAATTCAATGGGCAACTTGTAGAAGGACCTAATAATTTTGAATTTGCAGCTGAATTAAATAAAGCATATATTATAAAAGTTATAAATTCATACGATTTAGACTCAGATATATTAAATACTGAAGGAGAAAGATTAAATGAGTATGAAGAAGTATATACAGAAAGAGAAATTAAAATTGAAGATGAGGCTAAGTTTGCGGCACTTCATGTAACAATACCAAAGGTTGTAAAGGATAATGATGAAAATGTTGTTTTAACATTTGAAAATGGATATCAATCAATTTATGATGTTAAAAAGGCAACAATTAATGGAGACATATATGATGTAAAAAAAGACAAAAATATATATAGTGTAGCACTAGATAAGGGTAAAAAAGGAGACAATACAATAGAATTTACTTCTGTAAAGCTAGAAAATGAATCAGAGTTTGAAGTTAATAGAAATTTAACATATTTATATGAAAGTGAAAAACCAGAAGCAAAATTAACTATAGACGAAGAGCGTAATGAAAAGCAAGTAAAAGTATCATTCGACATAACAGATAAAGATTCAGCAATCAAAAAATTATATGCAAGATTAAAAAATAGCAGTGGTGTGCAAATACAAGAAATAGAATTAACAGATACAACAGTGCGAGAAGTTAAATTTTCTTTACCTATGGCTTATAAATACAGTGTTGATATTTTAGCGGATTATGATAAAGGTAATGGAACAGATTATGAGAAAGTTTTAATAGGTTCAGAAGTTAAAGAAGTTGGAAAAATAGCTAATATTGCTGAATTTAAACCAGATTCTAAATCCGTAGAAAAAAACGGAACAGTATATATAGAATATAAAGTAGATACTAATATTGATGAACAAGTAGAATATATAAGAATAAATGGAGTGTCATATTTTAGTGAATTGATAGACGATAATACATATAGAACTGAATTTGATGGTACTGGTAGTCAAGGTGGAACATTAACATTAAAAGTTGAACAATTAAAATTTGAAAATGAAAGGCAGAATACAGATTATACTTCAACAATTGAGGTTTTAAGAACAAAACCAGAGATATCTGAAGTAGTAGCATCTAATAAAAATGGAAAATTTGATTTATCTGTAAAAGTAAAAGATGATGATAATGCTATAACAGGAAATATTAATTTAAAAATATTAAATGGTGATAGCGAAATAATCAAAGAAGAAAACATTCAATTAGACGAAGACAAACAATATAATATAAATATAGATAGGTTAAACTTCAATACAGAATATATATTAATTATATCTGCAGATTATGACTTAGATGGAACAGTTGAAGGAAACAATAATGTACATCACAATGAAATCTTATTAGAAAAAGAAATACAAGTTGATAATAGTTTTAATTATAATTTTAATTTTGGAAATTTTGCTGTATCTTCTCCAATGGCTTTATATGGTTACCCATTAGATTTTACATTTACTAGCACAAATGATTCTGAATATAAAGTAGATACCGTAGTTATAGACGGAGTAGGTTATAAAGCAGAACTTACAAAGGAAGAAAAAAATGAATATACAATTACAAATTATGTAGTAAATAAGAAGGGTGGAGTACATACAGTAACGGCAGAAAAGGTTATTTTGAGTAATGGAATGGCATTTGACATAAAAGATAAAAACCAAACTGCATTTTATGAAGTAATGGGAGATTTACCTAAAGCTTCTATATTTGAAATTTTAGAAGATAATGAAAGTGGAAAGTTAAAAGTTTCTTTTCAAATAATAGATTTATCTAATGCAATTAAAGAGGATACCCTAGCTATTTCATTATATGGAGAAACATCAAAACAACCAATAGAAAGAAAATCCATCAAAAAGGATGATACATATGTAGAATTTGATTTACCATTGAGTTCAACATACAAGGTACAAATAACTGCAACTGTTGTGTTATCAGAATTATTTATGGAACCTGATGAAAATGCTCCACTTATTACTCGTGAAATTAAAGCTAAACAAGATACCTTAATTACGAATGTTAAGCCGGAAACTTATTATCCAGAAAAGGGAGCAATCTTTGGTGTGGATTATACTATTTTAACTTCAAAAACAGATATTATTAAAGCGATAATAATTGATGGTGAAAGATACGAAGTAACACCTTATGCTAAAAATGTATATAGAGTATATTTAACAGCAAATAACGATGCTGGAATTATGACATTTACAGCATCTGCCGTAGAATTTGAAAAAGGAGAGATAGCAGAATATAAAGCTATTGGTC
>CANRNW010000038.1 GCA_947632145.1 uncultured Clostridia bacterium | reverse complement strand
AAGTATAGGTGCTTATGCATTTAATAGTTGTAGGAGTTTAAAAGTAATAAAACTACCAGAGGGAGTAACAAGCATAGATGATTATGCATTTAGTAGTTGTAGTCGTTTAACAGAAATAGAAATTCCAGAAGGAGTAACAAGCATACATGGTGGTGCATTTCGTGATTGTAGTAGTTTAAGAAAAATAAAATATGGAAATCATACTTTAGAATTATCCAATAATATTGAAATATTAAACCTAAATAAATATGGACTAATGATATGTACACAAAATGGAATAAGTATACTATTAAAAAATCAAAAAGATTTAATAAAAGAGGGATATATAGATGAAAATTTATCACAAAAACAAATAGATGAACAAGAAAAAAGATTAAGAGGAAAACTAGAAGCAATATATAATAACAAAAGTTTTATATTAAGTAACAACTTTAATCAAGAACATGCAATAAAATATTTAAATAAGATTATAGATTTAGTAGGAATAAATGAAGCAGAAAATTTGTTAAAAATACCAAATATTATTAGTCAAAGTGATATACAACAATACGGGGAAAACTTATTAAAAGTATATGAACCTAAATATAAGTTAGATGGAAATATTCCACTAGTAATAACAATGCTTGAAAATATAGATACAGTTATTGGTAATGAAAGTAAAGATGTAAGGAATGATAGAAACAAGTTTTATACTAAATTTAATGAATTGTTAGAAAAAGAAAATAAAGATTTAGATATAAAAGAATTATTAGAAACTTGTGCAGAAGAAATAGGATTAAATTTAAATATTTCACAAATTGAAAAAATACAACAAAGAATACAAACAATGCAATTAACGAAAAAATCAGGCGAAATAAGAACGAAAATAGAAGAAAAAATGAATAATGAACAACAAGCTATAATGCAAATAGGAGTTTCATCTACTTTAATATATAATGTAATAAAACAAAATATATTAAATGGAGGAAAAAAGCAAGATATAGAAGAAATTTTTAATAATGAAATAAATAAAACAAATGCAGATGGAACAAATTATTATGGAGCAAGTATATTAAGACAACAAGATAAATTAAAAAAAGTTATAAAAGAATTATATGCAGAAAATGATGAATTATTAAATAATAATATGGTAGATATATTAAGAAATACAAAACAAGCAATAGGAAATAGATGGATATTGAAATTAAAAAATAGTAAAAATAATATAATAGATTTACAAAATATGACAGAAGAAGAACAACAACAATTATTATTAAATATGGAAAAAAATCAAATAAGCATAGATTTAAAATTTTCAAAGAAATATGAATTAAGATCCAATATATCTTTAGAACAAGCATTAGAAACATTAAATAAAGATAAATATCCAGAATTATTAACTTATGAAAAAGCAGAAATGATGTTTTCAAGTATGAAAGAACCAGTATCAAAAAAATTTGGAGAATGGTTTGTAGAACATAAGCAAGAAATAATGAGAGATGCAGAATATCCAATAAAATTAGCAACTTTACATAATGAATTTGAATATTTATTACAAGATCCAATTACAAATGCTATATTTGAAAATAAAGGATTAAGCCCCAAACTTGCTTTTGATATTTTAGATTCACGAAAAATGGATGTCAAATCGGGAAATGAAGAATTAGCAAAAATAGCAAGTAGTGTAGATATTAGTAGAGATGAACTTAAAACTGCAGAAGATATATTTGAAATAACTAAAAAAAGAGAAAGAAGTTACATTCCTACAGTAAATAATACAACAACTAGATATAGAGGAAGAATATTAAGAGCAGATGACCCAATGAATATACTAGTAGGAAATGCAACAAATTGTTGTCAAAAAGTTGGAGGCGCAGGGGAAGGGTCAATGATGCATGCAGCAACAGAAAATAATGGAAGAATATTTATAGTAGAAGAAATAGATGAAAAAGGTAATGTAATAAAACCAGTAGCACAAAGCTGGGTGTGGAGAAATAAAGATAGAGTATGCTTTGATAATATAGAAATTCCAGAAACAGAACAGAAAAGATTAAATAACAATGAACAAAAAGGTGGAGATAAAGAAGCACAACAAGAAATTTTAGAAATATATAGAAAATGTGCAGAAAACATGATAAAACAAGATGAAAGAATGTTAGGTGAACTTGTAAAAGCAAAAAAAATAACGCAAGAAATGTATGAGCAGATAGTGATAAAAGATGTAACAGTAGGAACAGGATATAATGATTTAGGTAATTTAGCAAGTTCAGGATTAGAGGTAGTGCCAACAGAAGAAATGATTTTACCAAAAGAAAAAGATAAAAGATATAATAGCAAAAGACCTTGGATAGATTCGGGAAGAGATTCGGTAACTGGAGAAGGAGCACAATTATATCTAGCAAAAGGAGAAAAAAGAAGAGATAATAAACCAGAAAAACAATATGATTTAGAGGATTTACCAGTAAAACCAATGTACTATAACGAAAGAGAAGTAAGACATTTAAAAGCAAGAACAATAGATAATGGAGTAGTTGAAAAATTAAAAGAAATAGAAGAAAAAGTATTTAGAAATCAACAAAAATTATTAACTTATTGTAAAGACTACAAAGATTTAGCAAATGTATATAATATAGATAGAAACGAAATACAAGTACAAATAAGCAGAGAAAATGATTGGTATATAATATTTAAAGAAGATAATAAAGAATTATACATAGCAGATTTAGGCATGGTAAATGGAATAAATGCACAAGGAAGGGGCAAAGAAAAAACGGAGGTAGTACAACAAACATTAGAGATAGAAGAATCAATATGCAAATTAATGCTAGATGCAGCAGAAGAACAAAAACAAGTAAGATTCGAAGCAACAGAAAATACATCGTACATAAACATAATGAAAATGGCAAAAAAAGGATTAGTAAATGTACAAAACGATAATACAAGAACATGGGGAAGTAAAGAAGACGAAGGAATAAAAATGCATGATATGATAATTACAGTAAATAAAGAAAAAATGCAAGAAGAATTAAAAAGAGCGCAAGAAAAATTGAAAAAGAAAAAAGATGAAAGACTATTTAGGAAAGTAGAAGATAAGTCAGAAGATGAAAGATAATTAAAGTTAGATAAAAATCAATTTAAAAAAGTAAACTAAAAGGAATGTTTTCTGTTTAATGCAGAATTCATTCCTTAAAAGTTGAATGTTTTATTATTTAATATGCTCTTCTATTTTTTGCCACACATTATCACAATAAATTTTCTTTTCAGAAGAAAAAGGATAAATTGGGCTATAAGATATACCCAATTGTTGTTTAATATTATCTACATAAGTTTGAACTTTAGTAGAGGCAAGTTTATCTGCTTTATTACATAAAACAACAAAAGGTAAATTAGTTTTTAAAATATAATCATACATTAGTAAATCGTTATCAGTAGGAGTATGCCTAATATCTATTAAAAATACAATAAGAGAGATGTTATCTCTAGTAGATAAGTATTCTTCTATAAAGTTACCAACTTTTTCTTGTTCTATTTTAGACATTTTACTGAATCCATATCCGAGGTAAGTCTACAAAATAAAATAAACTGTCTATATTATAAAAATTTATTTGTCTAGTTTTACCGAGGCTCACTACTCGTTCTAGCCAAAGCTTTTCTGTTAATCATGGTATTTATAAAAGAAGATTTTCCAACATTAGATTTTCCAACTAAAACAATTTCAGGCAAATTAGATTTTGGATATTGATTAGGACTAACAGCAGATATTTCAAATTTAGGATTTTTAATTTGCATATTGATTCTCCTTTGGGCGCAATCATGCGCCCCTACACTGTAAATATTTCAATTGAGTGCAATCATGCAATCCAACATTATATTATTTATTTTTTAATTATTTTATCCATTCCACCCATATAAGGTCTTAAAACTTCTGGTATAGTTATACTTCCATCTTCGTTATAATTATTTTCTAAGAATGCTATTAACATTCTTGGTGGAGCAATTACAGTATTGTTTAATGTATGTGGATAATAATTTCCTTTTTCTCCTTTTACACGAATACCTAAACGTCTGCTTTGTGCATCTGTTAAATTAGAACAGCTACCAACTTCAAAATATTTCTTTTGTCTTGGACTCCAAGCTTCAACATCTACACTTTTTGCTTTTAAATCTGCTAAATCTCCAGAGCAACACTCTAAAGTACGAACAGGTATATCTAAACTTCTAAATAATTCAACAGTGTAAGACCACATTTTGTTATACCAGTCATAACTGTCTTCTGGTTCACAAACAACTATCATCTCTTGCTTTTCAAATTGATGTATACGGTAAACACCACGTTCTTCTAGTCCGTGAGCACCTTTTTCTTTTCTAAAGCAAGGAGAATAAGAAGTCATAGTATATGGGAGATCTGATTTTTGAAGAATTTGGTCTTTAAATTTACCTATCATAGAGTGCTCACTTGTACCAATTAAATATAAATCTTCACCTTCAATTTTGTACATCATAGCATCCATTTCTTCAAAACTCATTACACCAGTAACAACATCACTTCTAATCATAAAAGGAGGAACACAATAAGTAAATCCTTTGTTAATCATAAAATCTCTAGCATAACTAATTACAGCTGAGTGAAGTCTTGCAATGTCACCTACTAAATAATAAAATCCTTGTCCTGCAACTCTACGTGCAGAATCTAAATCTAGCCCACTTAATTTTTCCATAATATCTGTATGATATGGTATTTCATATGGAGGAACAACGGGTTCACCATATTTTTGTACTTCAACATTACAAGAATCATCTTTACCAATAGGAACAGAGTCATCTATAATGTTTGGAATTTTCATCATAATATTTTTTATATCACTTGCATATTTTTCTTCTAATTGTTCGTTCTTAGTAAGCTCATCATTTATTTCATTAACTTGTTTTTTTATACTTTCTGCTTCATCTTTTTTACCATTTTTCATAAGCATACCAATTTGGCTACTTAAATTATTTCTGCTCATTCTTAATTCATCACCTTTTAATTTAGTAGCTCTATTTAATTTATCTAACTCTAAAACTTCATCAACTAGGCAAATCTTATGGTCTTGAAATTTCTTTCTCATGTTTTCCTTTACCATTTCTGGATTTTCTCTAACTAATTTTATATCTATCATTTTAAATCTTTCCTTTCAAGTTTATTTGTGTATATATGTGCATATATCTTTACACAATTCAAACCTATGTGTTTGACCAGTCATATTATCTGGTCTATTTGGAATCTCTTCTAAAAACATTTTTTCAGGGCGTACCCAAAGCATAGAATCTTCTCTATCATACAAAGGCGAGTATACTACCATTCTCTCCTTAGTTTCACTATCTAGTGCAACATCTTTTACAAAATAGTAATTACCTTTAAAATGTCTATAAACTTTTCCAATAAGTACTTTTTCCATAATATGCCTCCTTAAAATATATAGAAATAGTTTACTATAAAAATCAACATTTTGCAAGGGAAACTTGCATAAATTGAAACATTAGCGAATATAATACTAATAATTAAAAAAAGGAGAAATAGCTATGAGTGATAAATATATAGAAAAATATATTAAAGAAACAAAAATCATAGAAAAAACTAAGGAAGAGACGGACAAGGATTTAATAAAGAGCATTATAAAAACTAAAATAGAACTTGTAAATGCTAATAAAAACTTTGAATATGCTGAGGGAGAATTGATAGATTGCTATTCATATCAAATTAAGTCATTACAAGCGAAGTTAGATTACTTAATAAAAAAAGTAAAACAAAAAGGAATAGTTTTAGATATGATAAATGCCATTTCTTTAGAAGATGTTGTTTAAAATAAATGAATATTTGTCCAACTTTTCGCATAGAAATGAATGGGAGGACAAATATGGATACGAATGTAATAATTACTTTTCTTGCTTGTATATTAGCATTATTTCTATTTGGGAGATTATTAGTAGTTCCCATAAAAACCATTTTAAAAATCATATTTAACTCGATACTTGGAGGAGTTCTAATTTATGTAATTAACTTGATCGGTGCACGGTTATAATTTCCACATAGGATTAAATATATTTACTGCTATTTTTGTAGGAATATTAGGCATTCCAGGAGCGGTGTTATTGAGTTTATTAAAAGTGTTATTTTAGTATAATAAAAAATTTTCTTAAAATGTATTGAAGGATTTTTTAAATGATAAAATTTGAAATCTGTTATGCTTCTTTTCAAGAAAGAATTCCTTTGTCAATGAAATTTGAAAATGTCCCAAAATTTTTAAAACATTAGCCCTAAAAATTTAGTTTTAGGGCTAAATTTTAG
>CANRNW010000037.1 GCA_947632145.1 uncultured Clostridia bacterium | reverse complement strand
CGTGACCTGGAGTATCGATTATATTTATTCTGTTATTCATCCAGAAACATGTTGTTGCAGCTGATGTAATTGTTATACCTCTTTCTTGCTCTTGTTCCATCCAGTCCATAGTTGCAGCTCCTTCATGAACTTCACCTATTTTATGATTTATACCTGTATAGAACAAAATTCTTTCTGTTGTAGTAGTTTTACCAGCATCTATATGCGCCATTATTCCTATGTTTCTTGTTCTCTCTAATGGGTACGCTCTACCTGCCATTTATTTTTCCTCCTTTAAATTTTACCATTTGTAGTGTGCAAAAGCCTTATTAGCTTCTGCCATTCTATGCATTTCTTCTTTTCTCTTGAATGCTCCACCGTTACCAGCTATTGCATCTGTTATTTCTCCAGCTAGTTTTTCTGACATTGTTTTTTCATGTCTATTTCTAGCATAAACAACTAACCATCTTAAACCTAAAGTTTGTCTTCTTTCTGGTCTAATTTCCATTGGAACTTGGTATGTTGCTCCACCAACTCTTCTTGCTTTAACTTCAAGAACTGGCATTACATTATTTAAAGCTGCTTCAAAAACTTCTAGTGGATCTTTTTGTTCTTTTTCTTTTACTATATCAAATGCACCATATACTATTTTTTGAGCAACTGTTTTTTTACCATCAAGCATTACATTGTTTATCAATTTTGTAACAACTTTGCTATTATATATTGGATCTGGTAAAACATCTCTTTTTGCAATATATCCTCTTCTAGGCACTATTCTTCACTCCTTTTTATTTTATATATATAGATATTAAAAAATATCTAAAGTTACTCTGGAAAGTTTAACTTTCCCGTATAGTGCTATTAAATGTATATTTATAGTTTGTAGTTTAAACAAATTATTATATATTTTTTAGCACTAATTTTTTAAATTTTAAGCCTTTGGTTTTTTAGCTCCGTACTTAGATCTAGCTTGCATTCTATCTTTAACACCTGCTGTATCTAAAGTACCTCTGATGATGTGGTATCTAACACCTGGTAAATCTTTTACCCTTCCACCTCTTATTAAAACAACGCTATGCTCTTGTAAGTTGTGTCCTATTCCTGGAATATAAGATGTTACTTCATAGCCATTTGAAAGTCTAACCCTAGCAACTTTTCTTAAAGCTGAGTTTGGCTTTTTAGGTGTTACTGTTTTTACAACTGTACATACACCTCTTTTTTGTGGTGCTCTATTATCTGTTTGTCTTTTTAATTTTGAGTTATATCCTTTTTGTAGAGCTGGTGCAGTAGATTTAGTTGTAGCAGTTTTTCTACCTTTTCTTACTAATTGGTTAATTGTTGGCAATTTTTTCACCTCCTAAAAAATATATAATAATTTGCTTTTCTACTACGGTTGTACGTAATTAAAAGCACTGCTGTATTTTCAACAACAGTGCTTATTATTTTACCATTTATTTCTTTGTATGTCAAGTATTTCCGTAAGGAAATATCTTATTTTATATAATTTGACCAGCATCATCTACTTCATCTTCATATTGATCTTTATCTTCTTGAACACTTTTCTCATCTTTTGCTACGCTAGATTGATTTTTCAAATTATTTGATATTTCTTCAACGGCTTTTTGTACTTCTTTAGTTGCCCTCATACTTTCTCTATACGTTTCTTCTTTACTATTTAATCCTACGCTATCTGACATTTCAATTTCGCTATTATCTGATTTTTCATTGTTTTCTTTTTTTCCATTTTCTAATTTATCTTGTGCCTCTTGCAAAATTTCTATCATTGCTTGTTTCATTGATTCTTTCATTTTCTTTGCTCCAGCTCTTATGTTATTAAAGAATTTTTTTATATTATTTCCCACATTTTCTACTGCAATTCTAAATTTGTTCTTTTTAGTAGCTGGTAAATTTGAAACTTCTTCTGTTTCCTTTTTGTCCTCTTTTTCAATATCATCAGGATTTATAACTAATTCTTTAGGCATATCAAAATCACTTAAATTAACTGTTGCCGTATGTTCTTCTTGCTGTTTTTTTAATTCATCTGCCATTCTTTTTTCTATTTCTTCTTTAGTTGGTTGGTTTTTTTCTATTTCATCTAATATTTTATTTTCTTCTTCCCTTTTTCTAGCTTCCTCTGCTCTTTGGAGTTGTTCTTGTGAAAGTTGTTCTCCTACATTTTTACTTATTTCATCTGCCATTTCTTTTTTGCGTTGATTATTTAAAAGTAATTCATCTTCGTTCACTTCTGGAATTACCGGTGGTTCATAATTTTCATCAATATTTGATTCTTCCACAGGATTTGGTTCTACTACAGCCGTTTGTTCTGTTACAGGTGTTTGTTCTACTATAGGCTCTAGTTCTACTACAGGTTGTGGCTCTGATACAAGCACTTGATTTACTACAGTCCTTGGCTCTTCTACAGGTTGTGGCTCTACTACAGTCCTTTGATTTACTACAGTCTTTGGCTCTGTTACAGGTGTTTGTTTTACCACAGGATTTGATTTTGTCTCAGTTTTTGGTTCTTTCCCTTTTTGATTATCTTCACCTATATATTTATATGGATCTGTTGCAGACGCCATTACTTTTTTCAAATTCTTAACTTCTTTTGTTTTTTGTTTTTCATATTTTTCTAATTGTTTTATTATTCCCTTAAGTTTTTTTATTAAACCTAATAATTTTTTATTTAACCCTGATAATTGTTTTTCTAACTTATCTTTTTCTTTGCCTTCAGCCTTTGCAATTTCACTTTCTAGTTTTTTTATTTCTTCTTCTACTTTTTTTATTTCCTTTTCTGTATTGCTTTTTATTTTATTTAATATTTTTATAATATTTTCTAACCTGTTTACTGGTTTAAATACTTTCTTTAGCTTTTTCCCTCCTGTTTTTTCCATTTTCTCAATACTTTTTTTAGCTTTTTCCTGTTTATTGTTGTGTTCTTTTCTCATTTTATCTAATTCTGCTTCTACAATCCTACTATTTAAAAAAGGTGATAATACATTTTTTGTGTCTTTTAACTTTTCTTCAAATTCTATTTCAGCCTTGTCGATGTCAGCATGCTTTGCATCAATTTTTTCTATTAAAGATTCTATATCTTTTACATATCCCTTTATTTTTTTGCTTTTTCTATCTACTTTTATATCGTTTCCGCTCATTTGTAACCTCCCATTAAAATTACACTATTGTATATATTTTAACATATTTTCACATATTTGTAAATGTTTTTATGTAAATTCCACGTTTGTATAAATGGCAATAATAAATTTCCGGTTTATTATGCACATATTTCACTTAAGATTTCGTTGGTACTTTTATAATTAA
>CANRNW010000036.1 GCA_947632145.1 uncultured Clostridia bacterium | reverse complement strand
CAGTTGCCTTTATAACTGGCATTATTTCTGTTCCAGTTTTTAATTTGGCTTTTATACTTTTTATATTAAAATCTATTGCAGATAAATCAATATATAATTTTGTTGCACGCATTTATTTTCCTCCTTATTTTATTTGGCTTATTTTATCCATACATTCTTCTTTAGATAAATTACTTATATATTCATATTCGTTTTGATTTGTATTAAATTTGCAAATAGACTTATAAGCACAATATTCACAAGGTGTATTTTTTGTTTTAGCATCATAACATGGTTTTATATCAATTTTTCCTGAAAGTATTTCTTTTGATATTTGTTTTATTAATTTATTTATATATTTTTGCATTTTTTCAAACTCTTCTTTTGTTGCTATACTAGATCTACTTTGGCTTATTAATCCATCTTTATCTATATATACTGGTAAAATATTTGAATAGCCTTTTTCTAATTTATTATCCATCATTTTGATTATATTTATGTCTGCTAAAATTAATCCCTTCATTTTAAATTGCTTCTTTATTTCTTCTTCTATTTCATAATCCGTCAAATTTTTATCATTTTTTATAACAGGCTCTATTAAGTTAAAATACAAAACACCTGCTGGAAGAACATCCTCTATTTTTGTTATTGCATCCATATAAGTAAGTAATTGAATTTGCAATCCTGCCACTACTTGGTTTAACTCTATATTTTTTGCAGAAGATTTATAATCTATTATTCTTATATATTTTCCATCACTTGTTTTGGCAATATCAACTCTATCTATTTTTCCAGTTACTTCAATTTTTTTGCCATCTTCTAAATCCAATGTTATTGGTGGATATTCGCCTCCATTTGAAAAAGACATCTCATTTCCTAGTATATCAAAATTACTTACAGATAACTGATATACAATATATTCTATAGATTGCAATATTACTTTTTTTAATTTGTTTGTTAAAACTATAAATTTAGGTGTACTAGAAAAGATATAATTCTTTTTTAAATTTAATTTTTCCTCTATTATTGAATTTACTATTTGCCTTATATCATCTTTTTCTAAACTTTTTAGTTCTATTTCTTTTTGTTTTACAGTATCAAAAAATTCATCAATAACTTCATGCATAAATGAGCCTGTATCTATTGCTTGAATTTTTTGAGTTTCTTTTTCACTAACATTTAATCCATACTTTAAAAAGAAAGAAAATGGACACTTTCTGTACTGTTCTAATCTTGACACACTAGTTTTTAAAATATTTCCATACATTTTCTCTAAATATTTGTCTTTTATAGGTTCAGTTTTATTAGTATATTTAAGTCCCTCTATTGCACTACTTAATTTTTCTTTCCATTCATCATTCTGTTTATATAAATTATATACATTAAACCATATATCATCTATTTTTTCTCCATCATTATATAATCTAATATTAGTTAATAAATTTTCGAAAGTATTTTCCTTTGTAATTATTTCATTATCCTTATTAATTAAATCACTAGTTTCTATTAAATTTGGATTTATTCTTCTTATTTTTGAAATAATAATTGATGCTCTTAATGCTTTAGATTCTCTATCTGTTGAAGGATAAGATAAAAATAGTTTTTCTTCTGCCGTTGTAAATGCTTTATATATATTAAACTGGTCTTCATATAATTGTTCTTCCGTTCCTTTAGCTATTTCTACATCATTTTGTTTTAAAATTTTTCTATCTTCATCATCTAAAAATCCTTCATCGCTGTTTACACTTGGGAAAACTCCATCATTTAACCCTATTATAAATATAGCTTTTACTGTATGGCTTCTTGACCTATCCACATCTCCAACAATAACTTGATCTAATGTTGCGGGTATATTTTTTAAACTACTATTCAAAAATCCTATTTTTAATAGTTCTTTATAATTGTCAAAAGTTATATTTTCGTCTCCAAATATTAAAACTATTTCATCTAATAAATTTATAATTAAATTTTTACTTGAGCTATATTCGTTTGCTATATCTACTTCATTTATTTGTTGTAAAAATTCTATTTTTTTATCTACCATTTCAAAAATTTTATTTTCTATTAAAAATTTGTAAAGTTCCTCGCTTATTTGTTTTACTGTTTTATTTCTACTTATATTATTTTTAAATTTCATTAATGGTTCTACTATTTGTATTCTTAATTTGTTTAATTTTTCTTGAACTTCATCTAAATCATATTTCCAATCATCTTCATACCACTTTTTACCTTTAATACCATACTTAATACAGTAATTCTCTAATTCAAAAATGTCATCCTTTTCTAAATTCAAAAATCCTGTTTTTATATAATTAAACATACTTTCATAAGACCAATTATTTGTAAAAATATCTATTACTGCCAAAATATATTTTATTAATACATTTTGGCTTAGGTCTTTTTCCTCATCCATAAATACAGGTATTTTATATTTTTCAAATATTGCTTTTATTAAAGAAGAATATGTATCTATATTTTTAGTTATAATAGCAATATCTTTGTATCTCATATTTTCGTCTCTTACTAATTTAATTATCTTTTTCGCAACATAGTCAATTTCTGAATATGGATTTGTTGCTAAAAATAATTTTATATTTTCATTATTATTTTTGTATTTATCATATTTTATATTGTATATATTTTTTTCTAAATGTTTCAATTCTTCATTTTTAAATCTATTAGTATTAGTTAATTCTACTGGCTCTAAAATTTCTGCTCCTACATTTGTAGCGCATTGAATTAATTTTTCTGCTGTTACTTTATTTGAATAAAATATATCAGTATCCATGTTTTGAGCCTTTTGAATATTATCTGCACAAATCGTAACATTTACCTCATTTGCAATTTTTAATAAACTTTCTATTAAATTATATTCTTGCTTTGTAAATCCAGCAAATTCATCAATATATATTATTGAGTTTTTAAACATTTCACTTTGTTCTATTTTTGTTGCTAATATAGTTAGTACATCATCTTCATCTATATAATTATTTTTTAAATTCTCTTCATATAAATTATAAATTAAATTTATATCATTTAATTTTGATAATAAATATTTATCCTCTATTTTATTTATTGTTTCTTGTAATACTTGTAAAGAAACATTATGCTTTTTTAAATCTTTAAAAGTTCTTGAAACTACGTCAACGTTTTCATCTGTATTACCTAAAAATTTTAAATTATTCTTTTGCTTCTTTAATATACTGTATATAAGCATAGATTTTC
>CANRNW010000035.1 GCA_947632145.1 uncultured Clostridia bacterium | reverse complement strand
ACATATAGAAAATCTACTATTTTTTCATTAGTTTTTTTGGACATATTTTAAACCTCCATTTATCAAAGTAAACTAACCTCGTTAATTTAAAAAATATTATGATTTTTTATGCACGTCCTATTTTACAGTATAACTTAATATAGTATCTGTGGGGGTACTTTTTTCCCCCTCTACAACATTTGTGCAATGCTTTAGTTTATACTTTTATGATAGAGCAATTTTTGCACCTAATAAAGATAGTTTTTTATCTAATTTTTCGTATCCTCTTAATATATATTCTATATTATTTACAGTTGTTTTTCCTTTTGCTGCAAGACCAGCAATTACTAATGCTGCTCCTCCTCTTAAATCTGTTGAATTTACATTTGCTCCAGAGAATCTTCTTATTCCTTTTATAACTGCTGTTTTTCCCTCTACTGTAATTTTGGCCCCCATTCTTTTTAATTCATTTGCATACTTATATCTATTTTCAAATATGTTTTCTACTATAATTGAAGTACCCTTGCTTACTGCCAACATAGTAGCAAATATTGATTGCATATCTGTTGGAAAACCCGGATAAGGCATTGTTTTTATATCTACCGCTTTTAGCTTTTTAGGAGCTTCTAATTTTATAGAATTTTTTTGTGTTTCTATTTTGCAACCACATTCTTCTAGTTTATGCAAAATTGGTGCTAAATGACTTGGATTTACATTGTTTAGTTTTATCTTTCCGGCAGTTATAGCACCCGCACATAAAAATGTTCCTGCTTCTATCCTATCTGGCATTATAGTGTAACTAACTTCTTTTAAGGTTTTCACTCCGGTTATTTTTATTATATTTGTACCTGAACCTTCTATCTTTGCTCCCATTTTGTTTAACATATTTTGTAAATCAACAATTTCAGGCTCCATAGCTGCATTTGCGATTATCGTTTCTCCATCTGCTAAAACTGCTGTAAGCATTATATTTTCTGTTGCTCCTACACTTGGGAAATCTAATTGTATGGTATTTCCTACAATTTTTTCACATTTGCATTTAATATATCCTGATTCTTCTTCTACTTCTATACCTAATCTTTTAAATCCTAATAAATGTAAATCTATTGGTCTAGATCCAATATCACACCCTCCTGGATATGATATTTTTGTATTTTTAAATCTTCCTACTATTGCCCCTGCAAGTACTACAGAAGATCTCATCTGTCTCATTAGTTCTTCTGGTATTTCTGTTTTATTCATTTTTCTTGAGTCAATAATTATTTTATCACTTTTCTTAGTAACTTTGCAACCCAAAATCTTCAATATTTCAAGTGTTATTTGTGTATCATGTATATTAGGCACATTATATAGCCTTGTAATATTACTATTTAGTATACTTGCAGCAATTATTGGTAGTGATGCATTTTTTGATCCAGATATATTTACTTCACCTTCTAATCTATTTCCACCTTCTATTATGTAACTAGACATTTGTATTTTCACCCTTTCATAATTTATTTATGCTATATATTATGTTTAATTTACAGAAAAGGTGAATAGGTTTTACAGAAGGCATTTGATTACCTGCTGTACAATTATTTTTGGTATGTCCCAGTGATGAAAAAAAGTGCCTTTTGCAAAATCCTTGTCCTATTTGTGTAGGGAACGACGCCCCCGTCGTTCCACACAGTGGATAAACAAATGTATTCCACAAAATCCTTGTCCCCTTTAAATAAAGGGGATGTCACGTAGTGACAGGGGATTGGTTTTTGCTTGAAGACATGTATAGAACCCTCCGGCGCTTCGCGCCACCTCCCTTACATAAGGGAGGCAAGGGTTATGTATGCAATTTCATTCGGCATATTGGGTATGCCTTCGAAGCAGGAACGACGAAGGCGTCGTTCCCTACAACAATGTTGTATGTAATTTTTTGATGTTATATTAAAAGGAGCACATTGAAGTGCTCCTTTTATATTATTTTATCCTGCAATCTCTGAAAAATATTCATTTATTCTTGTTATTAGTTCCTCTTTTGCTTGTTCCATTGTCATTCCTTCTAATTGTGCTCCCGCTAGTGTTATATGTCCTCCGCCTCCGAAGCTTCTCTAATATAACTTGTACATTTATATCTCCTATTGAACGTCCACTTATGCATATTCTATCTCCTGTATTTCCCATTACAAATGATGCTGTTATATCACTTATTGTTAATAATTCATCTGCTGCTTTTGCACAAATTAATCCTGTATTTTCATCTTCTACTTCATATTCTGATATTCCAATGCTCTCATTAATTATTTCTGCATTTTTTACTATTTCTGCTATTACCTTGTAGTTTTCTAAACTACTTTGGAACCATTTTTTTACTTTTATTATATCTACTCCACATTTTCTTAAATATGCTGCTGCTTCGAAAGTTCTAACACCAGTTTTAAAAGTAAAGTTTTTAGTATCCATCATTATTCCTGCATATAAACTTTCTGTTTCTATTTTCTCTAATGTTATTGGATTTTCTGTATATTGTAATATTTCCGTTACTAACTCTGATGCAGATGAAGCATATACCTCATGGAAGGTTAATATTGAACTTTCTATGAAGTCAGTTGATCTTCTGTGGTGGTCTATTACAACTATTTTTTCTGTTTCTTCCAATAACTCTGGTATCTCTACATAAGAATATTTATGTGTATCTACTACAACTAGCAATGTTTCTGGAGATATTTTTGCTAATGCTTGATTTTTATCTATTATTACATCTTTGTATTCTTCTTCTTTTTCTATTGCTTCTGCGAAATTTTCTAAATTTGCACTTACTGAATTGTTTATAATATATACTTCTTTCCCTAAAGATTTTGCTAATCTATATATACCTAAACTTGCACCTACACAATCCATATCGGGATTTACATGTCCCATTACCATAACATTTTTTGAGTCCTGCATTAATTTTTCTAATGCATTTGCTATTGTTCTAGCTTTTACCTTTGTTCTCTTTTCTACTTCTTGTGTTCTACCTCCATAGAAAATGTATTTTCCATCTTTTCTCACAACAGCCTGGTCTCCGCC
>CANRNW010000034.1 GCA_947632145.1 uncultured Clostridia bacterium | reverse complement strand
GTGCTATTATGCAATGCTTAAGAGGAGAAGAGACAAATCCGATAGATAAAATATTATTAACAGCATCAGGAGGACCTTTTTTTGATAAAGAAATAACAGATAAAATAACAGTAGAAGATGCACTAAACCATCCAACTTGGAATATGGGAGCAAAAGTTACAATAGATTCTTCAACAATGATGAATAAGGGATTTGAGATAATAGAAGCAAAATGGTTATTTAATGTAGATCCAAGTCAAATAGAGGTTGTAGTGCATAGAAAAAGTATAGTACATTCAATGGTTCAATATAAAGATGGAACAATAATGGCGAGTTTAGGACCAACAGCTATGCAAATACCAATAGCATACGCTTTAAATTACCCTACAAGGTTAGAAAACCAAATAAATAAATTAAATTTATTTGATATACGTGACTTAACATTCGAAAAGCCAGATCTAAATAAATTCAAATGTTTAAGACTAGCGTATGAGGCTATAGAAAAAGGACATAGTTTCCAAGTAATTTTAAATGCTGCAAATGAAGTTTTAGTTGATGCATTTTTAAATAGAAAAATAAAATATACAGACATTCCAAATGGAATAGAAAAGGTAATGAATATGTATGAAAAAAGAGAATTAAATTCAGTAGAAGATATATTAGCATTTGATAAAGAAGTAAAGGAAAAAACAAGAGAAATGATTGCTTAAATATAAAGTAGACATAATTAAATGGTGTAGAAATCCAGCACATATAATGATTGACAGCGTGAAAATGCAATTTGGGGCGTAGGAGTAATTCCTACGCCTTTTTTAATTCTGTAATATATTTTATAAATATTTCTTTAACGTTTCTACACTATCTTCTTGCATAACAACAAAATCATTTAAAATATTTTTTACATCTGTTTCAATATTATTATTTTGGTTAAGCAAACGTCTTCCTTCAATAATTCCCATATTTGTTCCTTGCATTAGTAATTCTGATAATTTAGATGTAGTACTATCTGTAATTGTCTTCATTTGTATTCCATACCAAGTCATCATTTTATTCATAGCATTTGTTTCATGAGGTTCTTTAGAGCTATAATTAGAATATAGATTATTTACTCTTGCAGAAATATCCCTATATTTATTATATTCAGTATCAAGAACCTTCTTAAATGTTTCATCTTTTACTTTTTCAGAAACATATGAAATTGCATCCATACCCATTGTAGCACCTTTATTAACCTCATCTAAGATATTCAAATTTTCATTTTCCATAACTTACCTCCAATAATTAAAATATGGTCTTAGTATGTACAAAATAAAAAAAATTATTAGTAAATTTGAACAACGCCATATTTACATAATCTGGAGAAAGTGGTAAAATATAATAGTGTAATGTTTTATAATTTAAAAAAGGGAGTTGTAATATATGGAAAAAGAACTAATGAAGCCAACGGAAGTAGCTCAATCAGCAGAAAGGCAATTATTTAATTTAACAAAAGCACAAAATGATAAAATGCAAGAATTATTAAATCAAAGAGAGTATGTAACCTCATTAAAAAGAGTAATACAAGCTTTAATTTATGCTGCAGGAACAACATATCAAACAGTATTTCCTGGAGCTAGTGGTTTCATTGAAGGAAGAATAAAAAGTATAGATAGTGTTACAACAAAAACTAAAAATGAATTTACAGAAATATTAAATAAAATAGAAGAAAATCCTAATATAGATCAAAAAAGTATTTTAGATGAAATATCTAAGATAAGTTTTAAAGATATAGTTGCATTTAGTGTAATAACAACAACTCCACCAAAAAAATTTAGAACAGGCAGTGATGAATTAAATGAAAAATTAAATGGATTAGCAGAAGAGCTTGAAATAACATCAAATAGATTAAGTGAGCATAAAGAATATATAGAAAGAAAAGAACGAACAATATTAGATTTAACTAATAGAATTAATGCTTTGAAAGCTAAAACGGAGGATGAACATGAAAGTAATGCAAATAATGAATTATTAGAAGAATTTAAAGCATTTATGGAAACTACATTAAGTTCAACAAAAGAAGATGTAGAATATGGTATAAAAACTTTATCAAGAACTAATGACACATATATGAAAAGTTTAAGAGAATTACAATATAAAATGAGTGCATATTTTGTATCAAACTTATCAAAATTTTCAAGTTTTAAATTTTGGGGAACACAAGAAGTAACTAAACCAAAAACAATAGAAAAGCCAGGATTTAAAGCTACAAATACAGGATATAAAGTAAAGTTTTCTAATGAGAAAAGTTCTTATGAAATTAAATTTGAGGCTCAAGGAAAAGGTGGACTAGATTATCAAGATGCAGAATTTTCATACGTTGGTGCTAGTTATCATGAAGAGCAAAAAACCAAAGATGGTTTAATTTCTAAAAAAACAGATATGCCAGATTTTACAATAATAGGGGCAGAACATACAAAGAGAATAGAAAGAGAAGTTAGATTAGAATATCAAGATATAAATTCATTAGAAGATTTAAAGGAAAAAGAACCAGAAGAATATGATAAATTTAAAATGTATGAAGATCAATTAAACGAAGAACTACAATCAAAATTTGGAGATAACCTATTAACCAAGGGAAAAGTGAAAGAAAAAATAAAAAGTGAATTTGATTCATTAAAGGAAAATTTAATACAAAGAAAAACAGAAGATAGAATAAATCATGAAATAGATATATTCTCAGATAGTGACTTCGTAAAAAATAAAATAAAAAATAGTGAAGAGTTAACTAAAATATATGAGCAAGAATTGGAGAGATTAAAAGTAGCTAATAAAAACCAAACAGATAAAATAGATAAAAAAGATAGAGAACATATTGCACGTAAGAGAGTAGTATATTATGCTAAGGAAAAAGAAGTTACAGAATATGCAAAAGCTGCTGTTCCAATGTTTTTTAGAGCAAACTTACAACCTAATGAAGAGGTTATGGTATATTGGTTTTCAACAGGAGAATCTCTATATAGATATTTTTATAACAAGTTAAATGGATTAAAAGACGAAAATGGAAAATACAAATATGAACCACAGGAACAGCAAAAAAATGCTTTGTTAAGATTGACAGGATTGTTTGAAGAAGATTGTTCGAATTTCTATACATATAACAAAAATAAAGAAACTTTTGGTGGACTAGAAAGATAGTATTGACAAATTATAAGAAAAGTCGTATTATGTAGAAAAATAGAGTAGGAAACAATAGTTAAGAACTACTAAACGGGAAGTTGTTAGTAGGAGAAAAAATATAAGATATATTTTGCTAATTGTTTTCGCATTCCGCTATTATTAACAAGAAAGATAATAAAAATTTAATAAACTTCTTTCTTTAAAAGTGGAAATCTATTTAAAGAAGGAGGTTTTTTATTATGTCAAAATTAAAAAAAATTATTATGTCTGCTATGCTACTTGCTATGTTAATTGTTCTTTCAAGATTTTTATCTGTAAAAACACCTTTATTGGTTATTAGCTTTAGTTTTATACCTATTATTATTTCTGCTAATATTTTACGGACCTAAATATAGCACAATAATTGCATTACTTGGAGATTTAATAGGTGCTTTATTGTTTCCGTTTGGAGCCTATTTCCCAGGATATACTTTAAGCCAAGCACTTGTTGGACTAATATATGGATTGTTTTTATATGAAAATGAAAATAAAAAAATGAGTGATGGTAAATTTTTAATAAGATTGATATTAAGCAATATACTAGCATTAGTTGGGGTAGGCGTATTTTTAACAGGTTTATGGGTACATATAACAGCTGGAAAAGCATATATAGCCGTACTTTCAGCTAGAGTTATTGCACAAATAATAATGATACCAATACAAGTGGTTGTAATGTTTACATTAAGAAAATTATTAAAGCCAGCATTTGAAAAATATTTGTATTAGAGAAGGTATATATAAATGGTAGAAATAAATAATGTTAGTTATAAATATAAAAGTGGAAATGAAGTTTTAAAAGATATAAATATTACAATAAATGATGGAGAATTCGTTGCTATAATAGGAAAAAATGGTTCTGGAAAATCCACACTTGTAAAGTTAATTTCGGGATTAGAAAAGCCAACAAAAGGTGATGTTATTGTAAATAAAATTAACACAAAATCTAAGAAAGAAACAATAGAACTTAGAAAAAATGTTGGAGTAGTTTTTCAAAATCCTGAAAATCAGATTTTATTTAATAAAGTATATGATGACATCGAATTTGGAATGAGGAATTTATCTGTAAACTCAAGTGACACTGAAAATACAATCCAAGAAGCTTTAGAAAAAGTAGGTATGCAAGACTATATAAAAAAGGGAACATTTGAATTATCTTTAGGACAAAAACAAAGAATTACAATAGCTTCTGTACTTGCGTTAAATACAAAAATAATAGTTTTGGATGAACCTACAACAATGTTAGATCCAGAGGGAAAAAAGTCAATATATGAGATTTTAAAAAATTTAAAGCAACTTGGGTATACAATTATATATATTACAAATGTAATTGATGAGATACTCTTAGCTGATAGAGTTATTGTAATAAAAAACAAGCAAATACAAAAAGATTTTTGCAAAAAAGAAATATTAAACAATATTGAGACATTAAAGGAATTAGATATTGGATTGCCAGTAATATTACAAATATCAGAAAAATTAAAACAAAAGGGAATAAATTTAAATTTAAATGAATTTACAGTAGATGAATTAGTTGAGAAAATAGGTGATTTAAAATGAAATCAACAATAAAATTACTAATACTATTAACCTACACAATTGCCGTATTTTTTATAAAAAATTATTTAACATTGTTAATAATTGCAATATTAAATATAATTTTAATGATACTATTTAGAGTTCCTAAATTAAAAGCATTAAAGAATATATATTATTTAAGCTTTTTTATAATATTTACAGCGGTAATAAATT
Source organism: uncultured Clostridia bacterium (assembly GCA_947632145.1). Lineage (GTDB taxonomy): Bacteria > Bacillota > Clostridia > TANB77 > CAG-508 > CAKPQL01. The sequence goes on along the minus strand of CANRNW010000034.1, from coordinate 1,387 downwards.
TCCTTGTTGAAAACATAAATTCCGCTTTACTAATATCTGTAAGACTTATATTAGTATGTAATTTTACATATACATTTAAAACTATCTTTTCTCCAATGGAATTGGCAAAGGCAATAGAAACGTTATGCTTTCCATTCAAAATTTTTGGTGTAAATCCAAAAGATATAAGCTTAATAATAAATATAGCATTAACATTTATACCAATACTATCAAATGAGTTTATACAAATTAAGTATGCACTAAAATCAAAAGGTATAGCAATGTCAGGAATAAATAAAGTAAAATCTATAAAATATATGATGAAGCCTTTGATATATGGCATATTAAGAAGAACAAATGAATTAGAATATACCTTAAGAGTAAAAGGATATTCAGAAATTTAAAATAAGGAGATAACAATGGATATAGAAAAATATTTATCACAATTTATGCAAGTAACAGAGGATCCTACATTAGAAGCAATGGAATGGATAATGAACGAATTTGGAAATCCACATAAAAAGCTAAAATTCATACACATTGAAGGCACGAATGGAAAGGGTAGCATTTGTGAAATGATGTCAAATATCTTGGAGCATTCGGGATATAAGGTGGGAAAATATATATCTCCACATTTAATAAAATTAAATGAAAGAATAGTAATAAATGGGAAAGAAATAGAAGATAAAGAAATAGAAACTATTTTAGAAGAAATATCACCAAAAGTAGATATATATAATAGCACACATAAAATACCTGTTAAATGGTTTGAAGTAATAACATCTCTTGCAATAATATATTTTGAAAGAAAGCATTGTGATATAGTAGTGTTTGAAACTGGGCTAGGTGGAACAACAGATTGCACAAATATTGTTGATTCTATTATTTCAATAATTGGAAATATTGGTTATGACCATATGGATATATTAGGAAATACAATAGAAGAAATTGCAACTCACAAAGCAGGAATAATAAAGCAAAATTCAGATACAATTATGGTAAACCAAGATAATTCTACGTATATAATAGAAAAAGAATGTAAAAACAAAAATGCTAAATTACATCTTATAAATGAAAAAGATGTAACTAACTATAGCTTTGATGAAGATTATCAAAAGTTCGATTATGAAGAATATAAAGGGATAGAAATAAATTTAAAAGGAAAAGTGCAAATATACAATGCAGCAATATGTATAAAATGTGCTAAAATTTTAAATCAAAAAGGTTATAGCATAAAAGAAGAAGATATAAGAGATGGACTAAAAACAGTTGTACATAAAGCAAGATTTGAAACAATACATAAAAATCCATTAGTAATATTTGACGGTGGTCATAATGAAAATGCAATAAAAAATTTAGTAACTACACTAAATCAATACTATAATGGAAAAGATAAAGTTTTCATAGT
>CANRNW010000033.1 GCA_947632145.1 uncultured Clostridia bacterium | reverse complement strand
CTAAAATTTAGCCCTAAAACTAAATTTTTAGGGCTAATGTTTTAAAAATTTTGGGACATTTTCAAATTTCATTGACATACTTTTTTTATTTTTATTTAATATTTTTTATAAATTAGTCATATGTCAAAATTTTCAATAATATTTACGGGCAGACAAGACGTCCGCCCGTATAATATATATTTATGCACTCTTTAATTCTAGTCTTAATTTATCAGCTATCATTGCGATAAATTCTGAATTTGTTGGTTTGCCTTTGCTTGCAGAAATTGTATATCCAAATATACTTTCTACTGTTTCGTTTTGTCCTCTTGACCAAGCAACTTCTATTGCATGTCTGATTGCTCTTTCTACTCTACTTGGTGTTGTGTGATATTTACCAGCAATTTCTGGATAAAGTAATTTTGTTATTTGGTTTATCATTTCTATATCTCCAATTACCATCATTATTGCTTCTCTTAAATATTGGTAACCTTTTATGTGTGCTGGAACACCTACTTCGTGAATTACGTTTGTAACTAATGCTTCTAGTGCTCCATCTTTATTTTTATCTGCATTATTTATTTCTATGTATGGTGCTCTTATCTCTTTATTTATAAATGTAGTTTTTGCTTGTCCTGGTTGATAGTATTTTATTTCATTCATTCTTTGAATTAAAACTTCAATATCAAATGGTTTTACAACATAATATTCTGCACCTAAGTTTATAGCTTTTTGTGTTATTTTATCTTGTCCAACTGCTGATATCATTATAACTGTTGGCTTCTTAGCTATGTTAGATTTACCTATTTTCTCTAATACACCTAATCCATCTAAATGTGGCATTATTACATCTAACAATACTATGTCTGGCTGTGTATTCTTAATCATTTCATAGGCTTCTTCACCATCTTTAGCTACTCCTATTACCTCCATATTTTCTTCTTGTTCTAAATGATCTACAAGAGTATTAGAAAACTCCCTGTTATCATCCGCAATTAAAACTGTTATTTTCTCTTTCAAAACAATTCCTCCTCTAAAGTATAATTATTGTAAAAAATTTACATTTGCAATTATAGTACACTTTCTACAGTAATGCAATACCTTTTTGGAAATTTTTTCTATTTTTTTCTTTTTTGCTTTATATTTCAATGTTTTTTTCTTCTAAAATATTATGTTTTATTATTCTAAAATTCATATTTTTACTATTGTTTGTAAAATCCTCTAAATTTTGTCGAGTTGTTTCTATTGTTAATACAACATTTTTATCATATTTGCTTTCTACTATTCTTATATTTTTCTGTTTGAAATAATATTTAATTTTCTCTAAATCATTATATTCTATTTCTACTTCTGTAACACATCCTTTTACTTTTTGTACATAGTTTGCTAATTTCAATGCTTCTTTCGTTGCCTCTGAATACGCTCTAACTAGACCACCAGTTCCTAGCAAAACTCCACCAAAATATCTTGTAACTATAACTAACACATTAGATAATCCTTCATTTGCTATTATATTCAACATAGGTGCTCCTGCTGTTCCACTTGGTTCTCCGGTCATCATTATATTTTACAAGTAGTCCCTCTGCGACTCCAGTTTCTAATATGTATGCAAAACAATTATGTCTTGCATCATAATATTTCTTTTTAGTCTCTTTTATTATTCTATCCGCTTCTTCTACAGTTTCTATATAAAATATATTTGCAATAAATTTAGATTTCTTTTCAACAATTTGTGCTGTTACGTTTTCTTTTATTGTTTTAAATTTAAACTCCATAAATACTTACCATTCCTCTCTAACATAGAACAAAATTGTTGTCATTTGTCTCTTCATTATTCACTTATGTATCCTTTAAGTATCTAAATTCCGTATATGCATTCCTGCAGTAAAACCTGTTGAATATGCTATCTGCAAATTAAATCCACCAGTATACGCATCCACATCTATTATTTCTCCTGCAAAATATAAATTTTTAATTAGCTTTGATTCCATTGTTTTAGGATTTATTTGTTTTATATCAATTCCTCCTGCTGTTATTATTGCATCCTCTATTGGTCTAAAATCTTTTATAGTTATTTCGAAATTTTTTAGTATCTTTACGAGTTTTGTTCTCTCTTCCTTTGTAATTTCATTAACTTTTTTGTTTTCATTTATTTTACTTAAAGTTATAACCTCTTCAATCATTTTTTGAGGTAATAATTTATCTAAACTGTTTTTAAATTGTTTATTTTTAACCTCTTCAAAATCTCTTCTTATTCTTAAATCTAGTTGTTCTTCTGTAAGTGCAGGTTTTAAGTCTATATACAACTTTATTTTTTCGTTTTTTAATATCTCATTTATATTTTTATATCTTAAAATAATTGCTGATGCACTTAATATCGTTGGTCCAGATACTCCAAAGTGTGTGAATATCATTTCTCCAAAATCTTCATATATTACCTTGTTTTTTTCAATGTCTTTTACTTTTATTCCTACATTTTTTAAACTTAAACCTTGAAGATTTCTACATAAATCTATTTCATAAACTTCTAATGGTACTAATGATGCTTTTAAATCTGTAACAGTATGTCCAAGTTTTTTTGCAAATTCAAATCCATCACCAGTAGAACCTGTTGATTGATAGCTTTTTCCTCCTGTTGCAAGTATTATTTTATCAGCATATATTTTTTCACTATCAGTTTCTACTCCAATTGCAATATTGTCTTGTGCAATAATTTTATTTACTTTTGCATTTGTCTTTATGGTTACTTTTAGTTTATTTAATATTTTTAATAATGCATTTAATACATCTTGTGATTTATCTGATACTGGAAATACTCTGTTTCCTCTTTCATTTTTTGTTTTTACTCCCTCTTGTTCTAACATTTGTATTATATCTATATTTGTAAAATTTCCAAATGCACTATATAGAAATCTACCATTTCCAGGTATATTTTTTATGAATTCTTCTATATTTAAACTACTTGTTATGTTGCATCTTCCTTTACCTGTTATCAGTAATTTTCTACCACAGCTATTCATTTTTTCTAATATAGTAACATTATCTCCTTGTTTTGCAGCACTTATTGCTGACAACATTCCGAGCAGGTCCTCCACCTATTACGATTACATTCATTACTCTTCTCCTATATTAGGGTGCTTTTCATATCCCCTACAATTTTAATTATATCGAAACAAATTATAAAATGTTCTGTATTGCTCTTAGAACCCCCAACTTTCCATACTCATATGTTAACCCTCCTTGTAAGAAAGCAACATATGGTGGTCTTATTGGTGCATCACAGCTAAGTTCTATTGATGAACCTGCAGTAAATGCACCTGCTGCCATTATAACTTGATCAGTATAACCCGGCATATCCCAAGGTTCCGGAATCGAATTAGAATCTACAGGAGATCCCATTTGTATTCCTTGACAGAATTTTATTAGTTTTTCTTTATCTCCAAATTCTATAGTTTGAACTATATCTGCTCTTTTTTCATTATATAGTGGTTCTGGTTTATAGCCTAATTTTTCTAGCATTCTACTAGCAAATATAGCTGTTTTTAAACTACTTGCAACAACACTTGGTGCCATAAAAAGACCTTGTAAAATATTTTTATTTATTCCTAATGTTGGTCCAACTTCTTTTCCTAGCCCTGGTGCAGTTAATCTTTCAGCCACTAGTTCTATTAAATCTTTCTTACCTGCGACATAAGCACCATTTGGAGCAATTCCTCCACCTAAATTTTTAATTAGTGAACCCACTATTAAATCTGCTCCAACTTCTAAAGGTTCTTTATCTTGAACGAATTCTCCATAGCAATTATCTACCATTATTATTGCAGTATTGTTTACTTCTCTTATTGTTTCTATTGCTTTTCCTATATCTTCTACTTGTAAACTTTTTCTTAAAGCATAGCCACGAGAACGTTGTATCGTTATTAACTTAATATCATTTTTTGAAACTCTTTGTTTAATTGCATCAATATTAAAATTACTATCTATTAAATCTATTTGCTCATAATTTACATTATGTGCCTTTAATGAGCTTTTATTTTCTACTAATCCTATTACCTCATCTAATGTATCATATGGTTTTCCAGATATACTTAAAAGTGTATCTCCTGGTCTTAGCATTGCAAATAGAGTAACTGTTAAAGCATGTGTTCCAGATATAAATTGGTTTCTAACTAATGCATCCTCTGCTTTTAATACCCTTGCAAATATATTTTCTATTGTGTCTCTTCCTATATCTCCATAACCATATCCTGTAGTGCTTCCAAAATGCATTTCTGAAACATTATATTCTTGAAATGCATTTAATACGTTCATACTATTTATTTCACACTGTTTGTTTATATTTTTAAATATATCAGTTAATTCCTCTTCTACCTCTAATGATAATTTTTCTATACTTTCACTTATTTTAAATTTTTCGTACATTTTTATCTCCTTCAATTATTTAGGGCGCTTTTCATGCGCCCTACAACTTAATGTATTATTATTAGTCTCTAGATTTTCCAAATATTGATAGTATTCTTATAAATATATTTATGAAGTCTAGATATAGTTCCATTGCACCATATATGTGAAGTTTGTTTTGATCTAAATCTGGTTCATCTTGTAATTGTTTTATTTTATTCATATCATATACTGTTAATCCGAAGAATACAAATAAAATTACCCAATCTAGTATTATGTCGATCATTTCATTTCCTAAAAATAGATTTATTAAACTTACAATTAAACCTATTATTAATGTCGCATATAACACTGTTTTCCAATTACTAATGTCTTTATTAGTTTTATAACCATATAAAGCTAATACTCCAAATAGTCCTGCTGTTGCAAGAAAAGCATATGCTATTGATGAAATTTCAAATACTGCAAATATTGTAGATAAAGATAATCCGTTAATCATTGAATATACAAAGTACAGTATTCCGAACTATTAATGGTGGTAATTTTCTAAATAAAAATGAAAATAATAAAACTACAACTATCTCTGCAATTAAGATTATAGGCCAACCTTCGCTAGTTATTATATTTCCTAATAAACCTGTTGAATATGTGTACCAAGCAACTATTGCTGTACCTAATAATCCAAGGAACATCCAAAAAAAAGTTTTGGTTATAAGATTATTTTCTTTCATAATTTTCCTCCCCAAATATAATACAAATATTATATAATATATGCATTAAATAATCAATATAAGTTATTTACTTTTGTTTTGTTTTTTGATATTATATTTTATATTTATTTGGGTAAATGGCGTTTATATGATATAAATTTTATGGGGGAATTTTAATGAAAGAAATTCATAAAAAAGTTAGATTATCTAAATTAGAAAATTATTTATTGTATTTTTTTATATACGCCTTTTTAGGTTGGTTTTTTGAAACCCTATATGGTATTTATACACATGGTCATTTTGTAAAAAGAGGTTTTCTCTTTGGACCGATTTGCCCTATTTATGGATATGGCGCTCTTATTTTATTGATATTCCTTAGAAAATATCAAAAAAGTTCTATAAAACTATTTTTTGTTTCATCTATTATATTTTCTGCATTAGAATACTTCGTTAGTTTCGCCATGGAAGGTGCATTTATGGCTAAATGGTGGGATTATACCAATAGTTTTTTCAACTTGAATGGTAGAATATCTATTGCCTATTCTTTTATTTGGGGAATTGCAGCAATTTTATTTATAAATCATTTACATCCTTTTATTAAAAGAAATTTAAATAAAAAAATAATTAAAAACATTCCAATTGTCATCCAATCTCTTATTATAAAATTTATTTTCTTTATATATTTTATTGATACAGTTTTATCTTGGATTTCACATATACCAGCAAAGCAAATATAAAATAGCAGATAATTTATATTATCTGCTATTTTTATACTATTTTATATCTTTATAATCTCTAACTTTCTTGTATGCAAATATTGAAAAGCCTACTAATATTATTACCATTATAATTATCCATGTGTTATCACTTATACCTGTTTGTGGGATTGTTGATTGTGCAATTGTAGGAGTTGATGTTGCTGCTTGAGTTGTACCTGTATTAGGCGCTATAGTTGTAGTTGAATTAGATGTTGCAGGAGTACTTGCATTAGGATTCAATTCTACTGACATAATACTTATATATCCATCATCATCATAAGATTTTACACTAACTTTATACGTTTTTGAATTTTCATATTCGCTCACTTTTGGTAAATTTCCTTCACTATTAATCCAAACTTTATGTTCTCCTTGTGAATTTGACTTTGTTATTGTACTTATTAAACTTTTAATATTATTTACTGATACATTATCTCCTACAAATAGTGTAAATTGAGTATTAAACATTTCTATTTCTTGTTTTTCTGCTTTTTCTATTGCATTATCTAACATTTCATTTGTTACACCTATAGCATATACTTCAATTGTATTTAACAAAATTATACTTATTAACATTATTGATAATATTTTTACAATCTTCTTTATTGATTTTATCATTAGTTCATCTCCTAAAAAATAATTTTAACATTGTATTCATTATAATTGATTCGAATTTAACTGTCAATAAAAATTTATATATTTTTGTTGTATATAAATGGCAATAATAAATTTCCGGTTTATTATGCACATATTTCACTTAAGATTTCGTTGGTACTTTTATAATT
>CANRNW010000032.1 GCA_947632145.1 uncultured Clostridia bacterium | reverse complement strand
GCATGTCTTATGTGCGCCGCCAGCGTTTATCCTGAGCCAGGATCAAACTCTCTTGTTTTTTACTGCGAATAAACTTCGTTCTGCTTCGTTAAACTTCTTGATTTTCTCCTCAATGTACACACGTACTATTTCGTCGAAAATCATTCGTTTGCCTTGCATAACTCGTTTCTTCTTGTAAAACATCTAATTGTTTTACTTATAACTTTGAGTTTTTGACTCATTTTTTATTTCTTAATTTATTTGGCAATACTTTTGTATTACCGCTTGGTCTCTTAAAGGATATTTATTGTTTACTTTTCAATGTACTTTTTATGTTCCATCCTTTATAAACGGAACGTTTTTCATTATACTACTTGTTAAAACATTTGTCAACATATTTTTCAAATATTTTTTCTTTTTTTGAGCAAAAGAAAAATTAGTAACTTTATAGATGTTTTTTTGTTGAGTTTTACCTTTAATATATTACTAATTTAGAAATTATAAAATATATTTTCTTCTGTGTAACAAGTAATATTTATTTTAGCACCATTTGTTATGTAAGTCAATACTTTTTTAAAAATATTTTTACATTTGTAATGGTTAATGTGATAGATGATTTTTTAATCACCCTACATTTATTATCTTAACATAATATATCACTAAAATCAAGTGTTTTTATGTGGTAATTTATGGCAATATTTTGAATATATATGTATTATTACATTTATTGTTTGGGGGAATTTTTATGAAATCTAAAGGTTTAGACTTTAAGCATAAAGAAGTAGTAAATATAAATGATGGTAAACGCCTTGGATTTGTTCAAGATGTTACTGCAAATTTAGAAGATGGAATGATTACTTCTATAATTGTTCCTGGTAATACCAGATTTTTTGGAATGTTATCTGGAAATAATGATATTGTTATTCCTTGGGAAAATATAAAATGTATTGGTGAAGATATTATTTTAGTAGATATTTAAAAAAATAAGGAACGACTTTTATTTCGTTCCTTTTTATTTATTTTAGAATTTTCTTTTTCTTGCTGCCTCTGATTTTTTCTTTCTTCTAACGCTTGGTTTTTCATAGTGTTCTCTTTTACGAACCTCTTGTATTACACCATTTCTAGCGCATTGTCTCTTAAATCTTTTTAAAGCATCTTCTATATTTCCATTATTAACTTTTACTTCTGACATTTAATTCCCCTCCTTCCAAAGTACCAACATCATACTGTGGGATTTAGTTTTTATATATTGTCCAATCTTTATGACCTTGTTATTATACATTAAATATATATTAAATGTCAAGACCTATTTGTACATATCTCCTAATGGTTTAGCTTCATTTATTCTTTTTATAGCCTCTGCAAATAGTCCAGCTATAGATAACACTGTTATTTTATCTATTTTCTTTGCATCTGATAATGGTATTGTATTTGTTATAACTAATTCAGATATAGCAGATTTTTGTATTCTTTCTATTGCAGGTCCAGATAGAACTCCATGTGTACATCCTGCATATATTTTTTTTGCGCCAAATTTCTCTAAAAGATTAGCTGTTTCTGTAATTGATCCAGCTGTATCAACTTCATCATCAAATACAACAGCTGTTTTTCCTTTAACATCTCCAATTATTGTTGAAGCAATAGCTCTATCATCATTTCCTTCTCTTCTTTTATCTATCATTGCTATTGGGCAATTAAAGTATTCGGCATATTTGTATGCTTTTTTTGAACTTCCTGCATCTGTTGCAACAATAACCATATCTTCCATATTTTTATTTTTAAAATATGCCTCTAATAAATTTTGTGCTGTTAATCTATCACAGTTTATATTAAAATAGGCTTGTATAGCAGGATTATGTAAGTCGCAAGTTATAACTCTGTTTGCTCCTGCAGCTTCTATTAGTGATGCCATTAGCTTTGCTGTTACTGGTATTCTTGGTTGATCTTTTTTGTCTGATCTCGAATATGGAAAATATGGTAACACAACATTTACTCTTCTTGCAGAAGCTCTTTTTGCTGCATCTATTGTTATTAACAACTCCATTATTCTTTCATTAACAGGAGGTTCTACTGTTTGAATTATATATACATCTTGTTCCCTCACTGTTTCTTTAATTTGAATAAAATTATTATCATTTTTAAATTTAAATGAATCGATTTTACCCATTGGTAATCCTAAGTAATCACATACTTCTTTTGTAAAATTCTCTGCAGATTTGCAAGCAAAAATTTTAATATTTTCCATAACTCCCCCTAAAAAGATAAATTTTAACGGTTTCATTATATATGATTATATTTTTAAATACAACCCAAAAAATAAATTTTTTGACATTATTTTTAAATTTTTTATAAATTATAAAGTATAATAAAAAAATTTAATTATAGATACCTTTATTTTGTTTTAAAAGTAAATTTCTAAGCGTAAAAAAGAGCACTTAAAGTGCTCTTTTAAATTTTAATCTTTAAAGATTTCATCAAATTCTTCTCCATCAATTTTTTCTTTTTCTAAAAGCCTTGTAGCAACAGCGTGTAATTTATCTATGTTTCCACTTAAAATTACCTCTGCTGTTTTATATGCTTTATCTATTATGCTCTTAACTTCTTCATCTATTATTGATGCTGTCTCTTCGCTATAATCTTTAGTTTGAGCAAAATCTCTACCTAAAAATACTTCTTCTTGACTAGAGCCATACATTATTGCACCAATTTTTGGGCTCATTCCGTATTTAGTAACCATTTCTCTTGCAATTTTTGATGCTCTTTCTATATCATTACTTGCTCCTGTAGAAATATCGTTTAATATCAATTGTTCTGCTACTCTACCACCTAATAGTGATACTATGCTTTCTTCCATTTCTGTTTTTGACATAAATGATTTATCTTCTGTTGGTCTATACATTGTATAACCACCAGCCATACCTCTTGGAACTATTGATATTTGATGAACTGTATCTTGTGAAGGTAAAAATCTACTAACAACCGCATGACCTGCTTCGTGGTATGCAACTAATTTGTTTTCTTTTTCGCTTCTTACTCTCTTCTTCTTTTCTGGTCCCATTGTAACTTTTATCATTGCATCTTCAATTTCTGCCATATTTATAACTTCTTTATTTCTTCTTGCTGCAAGTAATGCTGCTTCATTTAATACATTTTCTAAGTCTGCACCTGCAAACCCTGATGTGTTTCTTGCAATTGTTTTTAAATCTACATCTTCTCCTAGCTTTTTCTTTCTTGCATGAACTTCTAATATTTGTTCTCTTTCCCTTACATCTGGTGCAGATACTAAAATTTGTCTATCAAATCTTCCTGGTCTTAATAATGCTTTATCTAATACATCTGGTCTGTTTGTTGCAGCTAAAACTATTACTCCTTCATTTGCTCCAAATCCATCCATTTCAACCAATAATTGGTTTAATGTTTGCTCTCTTTCATCATGTCCTCCTCCAAGTCCTGCTCCTCTTTGACGACCAACTGCATCTATTTCATCTATAAATATTATACAAGGTGCATTTTTCTTTGCTTGTTCAAATAAATCTCTAACTCTTGAAGCACCAACGCCAACAAACATTTCAACAAAATCTGAACCACTTATAATAAAGAAAGGTACTCCTGCTTCTCCTGCTACTGCTCTTGCTAAAAGTGTTTTACCTGTTCCTGGAGGTCCTACAAGTAGCACTCCTTTTGGTATTCTAGCTCCCATATCTGTGAATTTTTTTGGTGATTTTAAAAATTCTACTATTTCTTGTAATTCTTCTTTTTCTTCATCTACACCTGCTACATCATCAAATGTAATTCTATTTTTTTCTCCAACGCCCATCATTCTGGCTTTGCTTTTCCCAAAAGCCATTGTTTTACTTCCACCTTGAGAATTTCCATTCATAAATAACATTAAGAATAGTAAGAACACTATAAGTATTCCAAATGGTGAAAGAAGACTAATTACAGTCATTATCATTGATTCTGATTTTTCTTCTAGTTTTATATTTCCAGACACTAAATGTTTATTTATATTATCCATAAAACTATCTATACTTGGAATTACAACCTTCTTTTCTGTTGTAGATCCTTTTAATGTTACATATGCTTCACTTCCATTTGATGAAAGTTCTATATTATTTACTTCTGCATTTTCTATTTTTGTCATCAATTCTGAATATGTCATTTTTCTATCTGAATTTTCTAATATTGATGTTATCAAAACTATAAATATTACCCCAATTATTAACCACATTGCTAATGTTTTTAAACTGTTCTTCATAATTTCCTCCTATGTTTAGCGTTATTATCTTGTATTATAATTCGAGCCAAAAATATCGACCCTCACAACTGTTTTTTGCATTATAGCATTTTAAATAATATCATAATAAATTTTCATTTTCAATACTTTGCAAATAAAATCTTTTTATTCTTTACAAGTACTTTTAATCCCTTTGTTGGAACCAAAAATTTATTTCCTATATTATTGCTACAAAGTTTTATTATATCTTCTATATTTACTTTCTCTATTCCCTTTGTGTGCTGTTGCAAAATATTTACAACATATAAAATCATTCTATTTTTTATAACTATATCTAGATCATTAAATTTTTTTAAATCTAATTCTATTTCATTTTCTTTTTTACTTATACAAATATTATTATATTCTTTTTCAACTATTTTATTTATATATTCATCTTCTTGTGTCGCAACAACTGATAACCTATTTATTGTAGCTATTATATTGCTATTAAACTCTTTTTTTATAAATGGTATTACGATATTTCTTATTTTATTTCTCTTATATATATTTTCATCATTTGATTCATCATGTCTAGTTTCCAAATTATGGTCTTTGCAATAAGCTTCTATCTCTTCTCGTGTACATTCAATTAAAGGTCTAATATATTTGTTATCTCTTTTTGCTTCTATTCCTTTAAGTCCTGATATTCCGCTCCCTCTTAATACATTCATTATAACTGTTTCTGCTTTATCATTGCAATTATGCGCAATTGCAATTTTATTTGACTTTGTTTTTTCTAATACTTCATTAAAGAATTCATATCTAACATTTCTTCCAGCTTCTTCTACACTTATTTTTTGTTGTTTGGATAAATTTAATACATCTGAGTGCAACACAAACACTGGTACATCTATTTTTTTGCAAAAATCTACAACATATTGCTCATCTATTTTTGCATTTTCTCTTATCATGTGGTTAATATGAGCAACAAATAATTGTAGATTATATTTTTCTTTTAAAGTATTTAATATATATAATAAGCATATTGAATCTGGACCACCAGATACACCTATTACAATTTTGTCTCCATTTTGTATTAGATTATATTTTTCAATTGTTTTTATTACCTTGTCCAATATTTGCTCCTTTATCTATTCTTTTCTATGTTTACAAATTTAGTGTAATTTCCTAGCCATAATAATTCAATTGTTCCTGTTGAACCACTTCTATGTTTTGCAAGTGTAATCTCTGCAATATTTTTCTTTTCACTATTTTCATTATAATAATCATCTCTGTATATAAACATTACTATATCAGCATCTTGCTCTATTGCACCAGATTCACGTAAATCTGATAACATTGGTCTATGGTCTTGTCTTTGTTCTGCAGCTCTTGATAATTGTGATAATGCTATAACTGGAACATCTAATTCTTTAGCAAGTATTTTCAAAGACCTACTTATTTCAGAAATTTCTTGCTCACGGCTAGCATATCTTTTTCCACTTCCCTGTACTAATTGCAAGTAATCTATTATAACCATTCCTATATTTTTTTCCATTTTAAGTTTTCTGCATTTTGCTCTTATTTCCATAATAGAAATTCCTGGTGTATCATCTATGTATATTGGAGCCTCAGATAATGGACCTAAAGCTGTTGCAAGTTTTACCCAATCTTCTTCTTCAATCTTTCCTGTTCTAACTTTGTTACTGTCAACCATTGCCTCACTACAAAGCATTCTATTTACCAATTGTTCTTTAGACATTTCTAAATTAAATATTGCTACAGGTATATTTTCTTTTACTGCTGCATTGGCAGCAATATTTAATACAAATGCAGATTTACCCATTGCTGGACGTGCAGCAACTAAAATTAAGTCTGAATTGTGTAATCCCGCTGTTTTATAATCTAAATCTGCAAATCCTGTAGGAACACCAGTTATTGGCTTTTTTTGATTATACAATCTTTCTAATTCTGCAAATGATTCTACTAATATATCCTTTATTGGTGTATAGCCTTTTGCATTCTTTTTTTGTGTTATTTCAAATATTTTTTTCTCTGCACTGTCTATTATATTATCTACTTCTTCAGTTTCCGCATATCCAAGTGAAATAATATCATTAGAAGCTTTTATCAAATTCCTTAAAATAGCTTTTTCTTCTACTATTTTTATGTATCTATCTACATTTGATACAAGAGGAACCTTGTCTGGAAGTACTGCAAGATATTCTAACCCACCAACTGCATCAAATTTGTTCATTGATACTAATTCATCTTTTACTGTGATAATATCAATTGGTTCTGCCTTATTATATAAATTAAATATTGCTTCAAAAATTATTTTATTATCTTCCCTATAAAAGTCATCTTTATTTAATACTTCTAAGCTTTCTATTACAGCATCTTTATCTGTAAGCATAGCGCCTAAAACTGCTTGTTCTGCTTCTATATCATGTGGTGGGATTTTTCCTATTTCCATTTTACTCTCCTTTTATATCTATAGTTAGTTTTGCTGTGATTCCTTCATATAATTTTATATCTACTGAAAATCTTCCTAATGTTTTTATTGTTTCTGCTAATATAACTTTTTTCTTATCTACATCTATGTTGTTTTGTTTTTTTAATTCCTCTGAGATTTCTTTTGCTGTTATTCCTCCAAATATTTTACCATTTTCTCCCGCTTTAACCTTTAATTTTAATTCTAATTTATTTATAACTTCAGCTATTTCTTTTGCTTTTTGTTTATCTAATTCTTTTTTATGTGCCTCTGAGGCTTTTTTCTCGTTTAGCTTTTTTAAATTATCTGGAGTTGCTTCAACTGCTAGTTTTTTTGGGAATAAAAAGTTTCTTGCATATCCATCATTCGCATTAAGTATATCATCTTTTTTCCCAACATTTTTTATATCTGATAATAATATAACCTTCATATGTTTTCTCTCCTTTTAAGTGTATTGCTTATATTGTGTACAGACAGAAGCTTTTGCACCTATAGTATTGCAATACATTCATTTTAATATATTCTATAATAAATTTTAATATTTTTCAAGTAAATTGAAAAAAACACTTGTATCTTTCAAATTATTATGCTATATTTTAAATAGTTATTTTAATAACTAAATTTAATCTTTAGACTATTGCCTTCTTTTTAGAAAGTGTCATTTAAGTCGTAAAAATTAAATTAATATTCTAAGAAGGAGGATCCTATAAATGGCAGACAAAACATTAGTATGCAAAGATTGTGGTGCTGAATTTGTTTTCACAGAAGGTGAACAAGCATTTTACGCTGAAAAAGGTTTCGATAATGAACCACAAAGATGTCCAGCTTGCAGAAAAGCTAGAAAACAACAAAGAAATAATCAATAATATGAAAAAAAATCGATTGCTTTAAATTTTAAAGCAATCGATTTTTTCTATGCACCTTTACTGTATTTTAATTTTGTTGCCATCCCTCCTCTTATATGTCTTTCTGCTTTATTTTCATCTAGAATTCTTCTTACTTCTATCGCTAGTGCTTTATTAATCGTTAGTAATCTTTCTGAAACATCTTTATGTACTGTACTTTTACTAATTCCGGAACTTCTTTGCGGCTCCTCTAACTGTATCTTT
>CANRNW010000031.1 GCA_947632145.1 uncultured Clostridia bacterium | reverse complement strand
AGAATTTACGTGTTTTATCTATGTTTTTATTTGTGTTTTCAGTTTCTAATCTACATAATGTGTGTGTGTGTGTGTGTACAGTGCCAAGGGTTTCAGGGTTTTGCATAATTGTATTCTCCTTTGATTTTTTCTGGGCGCAATCATGCGCCCCTACAGTTTTATTTGGCGTAATCGTGCGCCATACGTTTTTTATTTGGGTGTAATCATATGCCATATGTTTTTATTTGGGTGTAATCATACACCATATACATTTTTTATAATATATATAATATAAATATATATCAATATATTTTGTTTTGCAATATGTTTCTTTATTATTTACTACAATAATTACATAAAATTGCTTTTAAACCTATACTTAAATCAATTTTACCTATTTTATAATTTTTATCTAAGTTTATTAGTTCATCAATGATTTTTCGCAACTCTGTTTCTTCAAAATATTCTGATTGTTTTTTATATTTTGTAGTTAGAAACATTTGATTTGGTTTTAAATTCATGCTTTCGGCTAAATTTCTATTATATTTTTCTGATAATTTTGCTATGTATAGTTTTCTAAAATGATTGTATAGTGTTATAAGGATTTTTTGTATTGGTTCTTTGTTATATACCAATCCATCTAACACTTCCATTGCTTTTTGTATATCCTTTTTTCCTAAGTTATCTGTTAAATCAAATACTATTGCATCTATTTGCTTTATTGTTAAAATTTCTATAACTTCTTTTTGTATTTCTCCACCGCTTCCAGCATATTCTATCAATTTTCTAATTTCATTTATTAAATCTTGCATATTAGTTCCACAATATTCCACTAGTAATTGTAAATTTTGCTCTGTTACATTTACTTTATATGCATTACATATTGCTTTTAATCTTTTTATTATTTGAGGTGGTTTTAATTCTTCAAAATTACAAATCACGCCGTTTTTTTCTATGGCCTCTAACAATTTATTTTTTTCAACCGCTTCTTCTACAAATATTAAAACAATAGAATTATTTATAATTTTAATATTTTCGTTTATATAATCTGCAAGTTTTGTTTCAAATGAATCATCTTTTGAATTACTTTTTTTTGATTTTTTAAATAAACCAGTATTTTTAGCTATTATTAGTTTTTTATCATATCCAAATGCTGGAATTTCTATGTCTGATATTATATTTTGAATGTTCGTTTCATCTAATAAAATATAATTTATTCCTTTTACCAACTCGCCAAAGTTACTTTTAATTTTCTTTAATGAAGTTTCTAAAAGGAATGTTTCTTCTCCATATAATAAATATAAACTATGTAATTCTTTGTTTTTTAATTCCGCTTCTAATTCTTCTATTTTCATTGATTTTCTCCTGCAGGTCGAACACATGTCAGACCCCATACAAATTTTATTAAATAACATTATTATAATTTTTCGCTGTATTTTGCTGAATGAGCATGGCAAATTGCTATTGCCATACTATCTGTTATATCATCTAATTTTGGTAATGTATCTACTTTTAATATTGCTTTTACCATTCTTTGTACTTGCATTTTGTCTGCTCTACCATAACCAACTACTGCTTGTTTTACTTGTAAAGGTGTGTATTCGTATGTTGGTATGCCTTTTTTATAACCTACAACTAAAACTATTCCTCTAGCTTGAGCAACATTTATTCCTGTTTTTATGTTTTGATTAAAAAACAATTCTTCAACAGACATTGCATCTGGCTTGTACTGATCTATAATTATTGATAAATCATCATAAATCTTTGCTAACCTATATGGAAATGCTTCTCCTGCTTTGGTTGTTATTGCTCCACTATCTATTAGTTTAAACTTATTTCCTTGATAATCTATTATACAATATCCCGTTATTGCAAAACCTGGATCTATTCCTAGTATTCTCATTTATTCCTCCAATATTATTCTCAATACCTCTGCAACACTCCAAGCCTGTGCCATTGTTCCTTTAGGTAATTGAGGTGTCTTTGAATCAAATAACTCTGATATACTTCCTATCATTCCTTGATTATATAAATCATATTTAAATGTTTTATATGTTGTTTCTATAAATTTATTTAATTCATTTTGTAATTTTTCTTTTTCTGCTTTTTGCTTTGTAGATTTTATCATATTTTTATATGCATCATAATATACCCCTAATAACCATACCCAAGTTATTCCTTGATGATAGCTTGTATCTCTTTTATATGAATCTCCTTCGTATACTTCAACATAACCGTCCTCTCCCTTTGCTAGAGTTTTTAATCCATATTTATTAAGTAACTTTTTACTAACTGTATTCATTATTTCTTTTGCTATTTCAGAATTTGCATCTATTACAGGATATGTTAGGCTTAAAGCAAATAATTGATTTGGTCTTATTTTACTATCTCCTAAAACATCATATAAACATTTTTTCTTTTTATTATAAAATTTTTCATTGAATGCGGACTTTGTTAATTTTGCTATTTTTGCATATTTTTTTGCATTGTCTAATTCTCCGAATTGTTTGCTTAACTCTTCTAATATTTTCAATGCATTATACCACATAGCGTTAATTTCTACTGCTTTGCCATTTCTTGGGGTTACAGCAAATTCTCCATATTTTGCATCCATCCAAGTATTTTGAGTTTTTTCAGTTCCTGATACCAATAGATAATCTTTGTCAATATATATGTTATTATTGTCTACATCAATTCCTGATTGATAACATTCTATGATTTGAACAAGTATATCATATAAATTTTCCTTTATATACTCATAATCTCCTGTGTAATTTATATATTTTTTTACTTGTTCAAATAGTAATAAAGAACTATCTACACTATTATATAATGGTCTGTTGTCAAATCCAGAATAACCATTTGGCACTAATCCGTATTTTATGTTTTTTACGAAAGTCATTAAAACTTCTTTTGCAATATCAAATCTTTTGGTTTTTAGTAATATTCCTTCAAACGAAATTAAAGCATCTCTTCCCCAATCTAAGAACCAATGATATCCAGCAATTATAGTATGTAGCACAAATGTTGGTCTAAACACAACAAAATTATCTGTTGCTATTATTAAATCTTTTATTAGTTTGTTTTTTTGTTTGTCATCGATAGTTCCAGTTTTAGTTGATTTTTGATTGTTAATTAAGCCTGTGTTTGCAATTATTTTGTCTAATCTTTCTATTTCTGCATCTATTACTTTTTTTGCATCTATTTCATCTATATTTTCTTCTAGTGAACATACAAAAGTTATATTTTTTTCTTCATTTGGATTAACTTTTATGCTATATACTCCTGTAACTGCATGATTTTCCCTTGGTTCAAATCCTCTCTTTTCTTCTTCTATATAGTACATATTGTTAAAATTATCATTAAAGTGCTCTACATATTCTCCTTCAGAGCACTTCATATAAATAGGATGTTCTGAAATTTGATCTACCACTACTTTAACTTTTGTATTATTTATATTTTGCTTGATATTAAAATTATGATTTGTATTAACTGTATGGAAATCCCTAAAATTTACTATTGGTGCTAAATTCAAAGTTGCCTCATCCTTAGAATTTTTTATTTTATAAAGAATACATACTGTGTTTTCTCTATATTTCATACAAATTGTTTTTTCTATTTTTATTCCATTTACATTAAATTTAAATGAAGGTACATATTGTTTTTCAAAATCTACTAAATATTTATACCCATCAGATATATAGTTTTCACACATATTAGTATATAGATTATAGGTTTTATCATTTATTGTTATGCTCTCATCCACTTTTGATAATATTAAATGTCTTCTTGCAGGTGGTGTAAGTGGTGCAACCAATAAACCATGATATTTTCTAGTATTAGTTCCACTTATTGTTGATGATGCATAGCCTCCTATACCATTTGTTATTATCCATTCTTTATTTATCAATTCACTTAATTCTTTATTTTTTATCATAAGTACCTCCAAATAGGTTTTGTCCTACTATTATGCTTATTTTAATCCCAAGAAACTATTTATTTGCTCAAAAACCATGTTTAATGCTACCGTATTTTCTCCACCTTGTGGAACAATTATATCTGCAAACTTTTTGCTAGGTTCAACAAATTGTTCATGCATTGGTTTTACAGTAGTAAAATATTGCTCTAAGATATTAGATAAAGATCTTCCTCTTTCTTCAACATCTCTTACAATTCTTCTACTTAATCTAGTATCTGAATCTGCGTCTATAAATATTTTTATATCCATTAAATCTCTTAGTTCTTTATTTTCGAAAATTAGTATTCCTTCCACAATTATAACTCTAGATGGATTTGAAATTTCTGTATAGTTTTCACGTAAATGCGTTGTATATGAATAAACCGGGTGTTCAATAGACTTACCTTGTTTTAATTGTTTTAAATGCTCAATTAGTAGGTCTGTATCAAAAGCATTTGGATGATCATAGTTTATTTTTGTTCTTTCTTCAAAAGTTAAATCCGGTCTGTTTTTATAATAATAGTCATGTGATAAAATAGTTAGTTTATCTTTGTATTTCAAATCAATATTCCTTGCAAAAGTACTTTTTCCAGATGCTGTTCCTCCTGCAATTCCAATAATTATTGGGACATTTTCCATATTTATTACTCCTTATTATTTTTTATAAAATTTATTATATCATAATTTTATTTAGCAAACAACATTACCATATACCCAATATATATTATTAAATATACAATTCCATTATCTCTTGACATTTTATTTTTTGGTGGAATTACCGGAAATAGTGATAATACTATTGTTGCAATTATTAGAATTGTCATATCCATATTATAGCTTACATTATATATTATTGGTTTTATTAAACCAGACACTCCAATTATAAGTAGCATATTAAATATATTAGAGCCCAAAATGTTTCCTATTGCAATATCGCTTTTCCCTTTTATTGCAGCAGATACACTTGTAACTAACTCAGGCAAACTTGTACCAATAGCAAGTATTGTTAAACTTATTATTTTTTCACTTAATCCTATAATTTGGGCAACATTTACTGCATTATTTACCGTTAAATCTCCCCCAAATTTTAAAGCAATAATTCCTACAATAACATATATTATATTTTTCAAAGTTGAATCTGATTTTTCATCTGTTTCTTCTATTTCTTCATCATTATCTTTACTATCAAATTTTTCTCCTTTAAATGCCATAACTATTGTATATAAAATAAATGCTATAAATAGTGCTATTAAAATTAGTGCATCAAGCATTGATATGTCTTGTCCTATGTTGCAAAGTACTAAAAAAATTACTGTAAAAATTAAACAAAGTGGAATTTCTATAAGTCTTGTTTCTCTTTTAAACTTTACTGAACTAATTACTGTTGATAAACCTAAAATTAGTAGCAAATTTGCAATATTGCTCCCAATAACATTTCCAACAGCCATATCTGAATATCCATCCAATGCAGAAGTTATACTTACAAATAATTCTGGCATTGATGTACCAATAGATACAATTGTTAAACCTATAATAATTTCTGGTATGTGAAACTTTTTAGCAATTTTGCTTGATCCATCAACTAAAAAGTCTGCTCCCTTTATCAATAGAAAAAATCCCACTATAATCAATAATATTGACTCTATCATAAATAAATTCTCCTCGCTTATACATTGTTTCTTAGTATATCATAAAACTAAAAAAAAGAATAGCTTTTTTTAGTTTTATACTTATATTTATGTATATTTTTTAATAAAATTTATTATTTTTTTTATTTTGTACTTGCTACTTTTTCGTAAATAGTGTAATATAATAGAATAGAATTTAAAAGTATCAAAAAAAATTTTTAGGAAAGGAGTTATTTGTTTATTTTAAGCGCCTGGACAATTTTAAAAGAATTGTTGACGAGGATAGAGTTATCGAAATATTCGGCGGATGCTCTATGGGATAGCTTAAGTCCCAAAATGTATTATTAAAAAATAATAGCAATATTATAACAGAACTAATACAACTTAAGCTACTTTTAAATTCCTTACAAAAATTAAATTGGAGGAATTACTTTATGTGCGGAATAGTAGGATACGTAGGACAAAAAAAGGCAAGTCCTATACTTATTAATGGTCTTTTAAAATTAGAATACAGAGGATACGATTCAGCTGGACTTTCTACAATAGAGACTAACTCAATATCTAATATAAAAAATAAAGGAAGGGTTAACTCTTTAAACGATATACCTGAACTTAGTACCTTAGAAGGAACTATTGGTATAGCTCATACAAGATGGGCAACTCATGGGAAACCATCAATAGTTAACTCTCACCCTCATATGGATAACTCTAAAACTTTTAGTGTTGTTCATAACGGAATTATTGAAAATTACAATGATTTAAAAACATTCTTAAAAGATAATGGTTATAACTTTTTATCTCAAACAGATACTGAAGTTATTCCAAATTTAATACATTATTATTTCTCAAAAGATACTAATAATGATGATAAGAAATTTTTAAGAGCAGTCAAATCTGCTTGCAATGACTTTAAAGGAAGTTATGCAATCGAAGTTATTTCATCACTTTATCCAGACAGAATTATTGTTACAAGAAAAGATAGTCCTTTAGTAATAGGAATTGGTGAAAATGAAAATCATATTAGTTCTGATATACCTGCAATACTTTCATATACTAAAGATTTCTATTTGTTAGATGACAATGATTATGTAGAAATTTATACAGATCATGTAAATTTCTATAACAAAAATTTAGAAAAAATACAAAAAGATATTAAAAATATTGAATGGGATGCAACAGCAGCCGAAAAAGATGGCTATGATGATTATATGCTAAAAGAAATTTATGAACAACCAAAATCAATTAGAGAAACAATAGGCTCAAGAATAAAATTAGGTGCACCAAGCTGTTTTGATGATTTAAACTTTACTAAAGAATATTTGTCTAGTTTAAATAAAATATGTATTGTTGCTTGTGGTACAGCAATGCATGCAGGAATTGCTGCAAAAACTTTAATTGAACATTTATGCAATATTCCTGTTGAAGTTGAAATTGCATCAGAATTTAGATACAGAGATCCCATAATAAATGAAAAAACACTTGCAATATATATAAGCCAATCTGGTGAAACTGCTGATACTATTGCAGCTTTAAAACTTGCAAAATCTAAGGGATGCAAAACTTTAGCTATTTCTAATGTTATAGGAAGCTCAATTACTCGTGAAGCAGATTATACAATATATACACATGCAGGTCCAGAAATTGCAGTTGCTTCAACAAAAGCATATACATCACAAGTTGTATTACTTTCTATTTTAGGAATATATATGGCTGAAATATTAGAAACCACAAAACCTTCTGTTTTAGAAGATTTAAAAAAGGAAATTTTTGAATTACCAAACAAAATACAAACTGTATTAAATGATGTTTCTGGAATTAAAGATTTTGCGAAATTGGTACACGAAGAAAAAGATATGTTCTTTATCGGTCGTGGTACAGATTATGCAGTATCTTTAGAAGGATCATTAAAATTAAAAGAAATTTCATATATTCACTCTGAAGGGTATGCTTCTGGTGAATTAAAGCATGGACCAATCGCTCTAATAGAAGACAACACAACTGTTGTTTCTGTTATTACAAATGAAGATTTAATGGAAAAAAGTATAAGTAACGTCCAAGAAGTTGCAACAAGAGGAGCAAAAACTTTTATAGTTACAAATCAAAATATAGATAAATCTAGGTTTGATTATGTAGTAGAAATACCACCTGTAAATAGATTGATCTCCCCTGCCCTTTCTGTTGTACCATTACAATTATTTTCTTACTACATTGCAAAAGAAAAAGGGTTAGACGTAGATAAGCCTAGAAACCTTGCAAAATCTGTAACAGTTGAATAAAAATGTTAAAAATTGCGTAGATTTATACATTAAAATCTACGCAATTTTTTTGTAAATTTTGGTTAAAAAATAATATCCTCTAGTCTATAAACTAGGGGATATCATTGTCAGGTTTTTAACGGATTATAACTCCATCAATATTGATTGATTTTTGTCTGTATTATATTCATTGCTTTTATCTTGAAGAATATCTTTTATGGCATTTACCAAACATGTATATTCCTCAGATGTTTTATTCAAGCGCTTAAGGATTTCATAAAATCCCGGATCCTCCTCCTCGTAAAATATAAGGAGTGCAGTAGCTACTGCTTTCCAGTTAGGATTCTCCGCCGAATGGTAAATAAACCTCATTATAGGATGTTCAGATCTGATATTCATTATGTTGAAAGACATTGCCTTAACAATTACATCATTATTGATTACTACATATACATGTGAATCTTCAATAGAACCATATCCATATGCAGCAATCATTACCTGTCCTTTGTGTTTACCCCGATTGCACACACTCATTAATACAGATTTTGCCATAAGATTACCTCCTGTAAAATTATTTACTTAAAATACCTGATGCCTGACTCATCAAGTTATACATGTAGACCCCCGTTTGGGTTGTCATATTTTATTATACTATATTTTTCAATTTATTGCAAAAGGAATTCTTTCTTGAAAAGAAGCATTATAAAAGAAATGTGATAATGTCTTAAGTAAAGAAATGAGAAAATGTCCCAATAAAAAAATATTTGTTCTCTTAAA
>CANRNW010000030.1 GCA_947632145.1 uncultured Clostridia bacterium | reverse complement strand
CTCTTGTAAATAACAATAATGTAGATGTAGAACCAAGTCCTGAGACTAATTCAAATGATACTGATGCGAAATTAGTTTCAAATAAAGAGGTTGATTACTATTTTGAAAATTCAAGATTAGATAGAGATAAAATGTATTCTCAAATGTTAGAAGTTTATCAAAAAATGTATGAGGGAGAATCTACTCCTATGGAGCAAAAAACAATGGCTGTAAACGAAATTGCAAAAATTAACTCAACAAGAAATGCTATAATGATATGTGAAAATTTAATTAAAACAAAGGGAATAAAAGATTTGGTTATTTTTGTTAATGATACACAAATAAGTGTAGTTGTTGATGCTGAAGAACTAGTAACAGAACAAATTGCACAAATTCAAAATATTATTTCAAGAGAAATGCAAGCATTAGTAGAGAATATACACATTAGTTGCAAATAAATATTGTATATTCCTGCTTTGCTATAAAATTATTTTACAAAAAACTTGTATTTAATTTATTTATTGATATAATACTAAATATATGAATAACTAAATTAAATGGAGGTTTTTTTATTATGTTAAAAAAAGTAGCAATCTTAGCCAATGGTGGCGATGTTTCAGGATTTAATGCGGTTATTAGAGGAATTGTAAAAACCGCTGAAAAGAATAATATTGAGTGTTATGGAATTATCGATGGTTACAGAGGTTTGTTAAACAATGAATATGTAGAATTATCATCTGCAGAAAATGCATCTGGTATTCTTCATAAAGGTGGTTCTATAATTGGTTCATCATTAAATGCAAACGTTTTTAATTATAAAGTTGAAGAAAATGGCAAAGTAGAATATAAAGACTTATCAAATATATGTATAGAAAATGCTAAAAAAGCTGGATTTGATTGTATATTTACTTTAGGAGGAGACAGTACACAAAAATCTGCTAGAGACTTTTTTGTAAGAGGATTAAATGTTATAGGAGTTCCAAAAACAATAGATAATGATGTTGCATGTACTGAAATAACATTTGGTTATAATACTGCTGTATCTGTTGCAATGGAAGCAATAGATAGACTTCATTCAACAGCTGAAACTCACCATAGAATTATGGTTCTAGAGGTTATGGGAAGATATGCAGGATGGATTGCCTTAGAATCTGCAATAGCTGGTGGAGCAGATATTGCCCTTATACCAGAAATTCCTTACGACATAGAAGGTGCAGCAAAAGTTATAAAAGAAAGACAAGCTATTGGTAAGAACTTTAGTATAGTAGTTGTTGCAGAAGGAGCTTTCCCAAAAGGTGGAACTTTAACGGTTAAGAATACAAGAGATGGGGGAGCAGGAGTAATAAATACACAGCTTGGTGGAATAGGAGATAAAGTTGCAAGAGATTTAGAAGAAATTACTGGATTAACTGCAAGAAATACTACTTTAGGATATATGCAAAGGGGAGGTACACCAACAGCATTTGACAGAGTTTTATCTACGAAATATGGTGCAAAAGCAATGGAATTGGCACTAGATGGAAAATTTGGTGTATTAACTGTAATTCAAAATGGAAGATTAGGATATGTTCCATTAGAAGATGTTGTTGGAAATAACAAAGAAATTGGAGCAGTTTCAGGAGATACAGAAGAAAGCAATATAAGGAAAGTAACAATGGATCACGATTTAGTAAAAACTGCTAAAAATATAGGAATTTATTTAGGAGAATAACTATAATGAAAAAATAAGATGTCTAAATTTTATTGTTGAAAAGTAAAGCATCTTATAATATAATGTTAATGTTTATATGGGTTGTTTGACCAAAGCAACCCTACAAATTTTATAGTGAAAGGATGATATGAAGGTGAAAGCACTAATTAGCGTATCAGACAAAACTGGAATTGTAGAGTTTGCAAGGGAACTTGCAAAAAAGAATATTGAAATTATTTCAACTGGTGGTACATACAAAAAATTAAAAGAAGAAGGAGTTAATGCCATCGAAATATCAGAACTTACAGGCTTTCCTGAATGCTTAGATGGAAGAGTAAAAACTCTTCATCCAAAAGTCCATGCAGGAATATTAGCTATGAGAAGCAATGAAAATCATATGAAACAATTACATGAATTGGGTATAGATACAATAGATTTTGTTGTTGTAAACTTATATCCTTTTAAACAAACTATATTAAAAGACAATGTAACTAGAGAAGAGTGTGTTGAAAATATTGATATAGGTGGGCCAACAATGTTAAGAAGTGCAGCAAAAAATTATCAAGATGTTACAGTTATTACAGATCCAAGCGATTATAGTAAAGTATTAGATGAATTAAATAAAGATGGAAAAGTATCATTAGATACAAAATTTTATTTAATGCAAAAGGTATTTGAACATACAGCAAATTATGATGCAATGATTTGCAAATACATAAAAGACCAAAGAAATGATGAGAGTTTCCCAAATGAACTTACTCTAACTTATGAAAAGGTACAAGATATGAGATATGGTGAAAATCCTCATCAAAAAGGAGCTTTGTATAAAGAAATAGGAAAATGTATAGGAAGTTTAACAACAGCTAAACAATTAAATGGTAAAGAATTATCTTTTAACAATATAAATGACACAAATGGAGCATTAGAATTATTAAAAGAATTTGATGAACCAACAGTAGTAGCTTGCAAACACGGAAATCCTTGTGGAGTAGGTAGTAGCGATAATATTTATACTGCATGGAAAAAAGCCTACGAAGCAGACAAAGTTTCTATTTTCGGTGGAATTGTTGTTTCAAATAGAGAAATAACAAAAGAAATGGCAGAAGAAATGAAGGAAATCTTTTTAGAAGTCATTGTTGCTCCTTCATTTGCTCCAGAAGCATTAGAATTGCTTTTAACAAAGAAAAATTTAAGAGTATTAGAATTACCAGATATAACAATAAAACAGCCTGAAAACGCATATGACATAAAAAAGATAAATGGTGGAATGATTATTCAAACGATAGATTCAAAATTATTAGATGAATATGAAGTTGTAACAAATAGAAAACCAACAGATAAAGAATTAGAAGACATGTTATTTACTTGGAAAATAGTTAAATATGTTAAATCTAATGGAATTGCATTAGGAAAAGATAAACAATCAATAGGAATTGGTCCTGGCCAAGTAAATAGAATTTGGGCAGCAAAGCAATCTATTGAACATTCAAAAGAATTGATAAATGATACAATAGTTAAAGGCTCTGTTTTAGCTTCTGATGCATTCTTCCCATTTGCTGATTGTGTAGAAGCAGCACACAGTGCTGGAATTACAGCCATAATTCAACCTGGTGGTTCTGTAAGAGACCAAGAATCAATAGATAAATGTAATGAATATGGAATAGCTATGATATTTACAAAAATGAGACACTTTAGGCACTAATATTAAAGGAGAAATTTATTATGGAAAATAGTATGGAAGTTGAAAAAATGTTAAAACCCAAAAAAAGACTTTTAATTATAGGCTTAATAATACTAGTAATTGCAGTAGTACTAATTGTTACAGGAACTCTAAAAAATCAAAACAAATATGAAGGCGTTCAAATGCATATTTATAACGATTTAATTAGCAAAGATGCCGATAAAGAAAACATGCTTGTTAAATTGGAAATAACAAATATATCTCCGGCATTTGCAGTTAAAGAGATAAAAAATGTTAAACAAAACTATTATTTTGCAGTAGATAAAAATAATTATTGGTATATTGTAAGACTTACAGATTCTACTTATAAAGAACTTAAAAGTAAAATAGATTCAGAAGGTGAAAACTTTAAATATGTTTTAAAAGGATATATTTATAATGATCCAGCAGAATTAAAAAAACTAGCTATGTCTGCATATAATCAAAGTTTATCTGCAGATGCAGAAAAGTTAACAAATTCAAATTTTAAAGACTATTTGGGAAGTACATATTTAGATGAAACAAAAACTCCTAATGATAGTACTGTTACAGCTTTAATTGGAATTGGAATTGGGTTAGCTATACTTTCATCAATATTCTTAATAATTTCGATTTCAAATATAAAAAAATTAAAATCAACATTAAAAAAATATGATGCAGAAGAATTAAAAGAAGAATTAAACAATATAAATATAGAAGAATATAAAAGACAATCTATATATTTAACTAATAAATATATTATATCTACAATAAATGGATTAAGCGTATTAGAATATTCAGATATTCTTTGGATGTATAACGAAAAAAGAAGACAAAACGGAATAGTTGTTGGAGTTTGGATAATGGCTCGCACTAAAGACAATAAGAAAATACTAATAGCAAGCGATATGAAAGAAGATATACTAATAGAAATAATGACAAAAATAAAAGAAAAAAATCATGAAATACTAATTGGATTTACTGGAGAGAATAATAAAGAATATAAAAAATTAGTTAAAGAAATAAAAATGGAGAAGAAGAATGAAAATTAAAATAAAAATAATTATTTTTATAATACTATTATGTATTTTAGCCTTTTTTATTTTCGGATTAAAACCTTTAATAAATCATTTGCAAGTTAAATATGCAAAAATAGAAATAACGTTAAAAGAAGATTTAACTTTAAACTTTACTGAAAAAAAGCATGTTTCAGATTTCATTGAGAGCATAAATGGAAAAATAGTTGATGATTATATTATAGATTCTACAAAAATAGGAGAAAAATCAGTACATTTTGAGTTTGTAAATGATGATGGTATAAAGT
This sequence comes from uncultured Clostridia bacterium, assembly GCA_947632145.1. Taxonomy (GTDB): domain Bacteria; phylum Bacillota; class Clostridia; order TANB77; family CAG-508; genus CAKPQL01. Next base: position 5,071 of record CANRNW010000030.1, on the reverse strand, counting down.
TACCTTATGAATATAAAATTACAATTGTAGATAAAGTAGCTCCTATCATTTGGTTAAACAGTAGCTATTCAATAACTGTTGGTAGCAATGTTGATCTTACATCTAAAATTTTATGCGGTGACAATGAAGATGGTAATTTGAAAAGATATATTGAAGGAGAATATGATTATAATACTGTAGGAGCATATCCACTTGTTTATAAAGCTATTGACAGAAGTGGCAACGAATCAGAAAAAGAATTTACTTTATATGTTAATGAAAAAAAGGCTTCTACATCACAAAACACTCCTAAAACTTATACCTATTTTTCTGATATAGTAAGCGAACATAAAAACGAAAATACAAAAATAGGATTAGATGTTTCAGTTTGGCAAGAAGATATTGATTTTGAAGCTATTAAAAATGCAGGTGTAGAATTTATTATAATTAGAGTTGGAACGACTAAAGGACCAGATGGAGAATATATGCTAGATTCTAAATTTGTAAGAAATATAGAAGAGGCAAATAAATATGATATTGATGTTGGAATATATTTTTACTCTTATGCAAATTCAATAGAAAAAGCTAAAGAAGAAGCATTGTGGGTAATAGATCATATAAAAGATTATAAAGTAACTTTGCCTATTGCATTCGATTGGGAAAATTGGGATACATTTAATAATTATAATATAAGTTTCTTTGAATTGACAGAAATGGCAAGAACTTTCCTAGATACAGTTAAAGAAGCAGGTTATGATGGCTTACTTTATAGCAGTATGAATTTCTTAGAAAACTTCTGGATGTTACCTATAAATTATGATACTTGGTTAGCACATTATGCTAAAAAAACTAGTTACAAGGGAGATTATACTTATTGGCAATTATGTAACAATGGAAAAGTTGATGGAATAAGAGGAGATGTAGATATAGATATAATGTATTTAGATAAAGCACATTAAAATGTGCTTTATTTTTTGTTCTAAAATAGACAAGATCTGAATATATATATTTATATACTTTAGTAGGGGAGGAACCTTTTATGAATATAGATGAAAAAAGACAATTTACAAATACAACCGTTCAAAATCTTATACTTGAAAATAGAAGTAAACTAAACATATCTGGAGTTTTAGATGTTCTAAGTTTTGATGATCAAATAGTTATTGTTGAAACAGAGTTAGGCTTGTTAAATGTGAAAGGGGAAAATTTAAGAATAAATAAATTAAGTATTGATACATCTGAAGTAATCGTAGAAGGAGATATTTCTAGTCTTGCTTATTCTGAAAAAGATTACGATAAAAAAAGTACATCTCTTTTCGGAAAAATATTTAAGTAGAATAGGAGAATCTATATGCAATCTCAACTTTTAGGGCAGTTATACTCTTTTTTTGTATTTATTCTTGTTGGCTTCCTAATTGGATTATTATTTGATATGTTTAGAATATCTAGGAGAACATTTAAAACATCAGACATAGTAACTAGTATAGAAGATATATTGTTTTGGTTATTAAGTGGATTATTGATTATTTTTTCACTATTTAAATTCAATAATGGAGATATACGAGCATATATTATTGTTGGTCTAATTGCTGGAATATCTATATATATTTTAGTATTTAGCAAACTTATTATAAATACTTTAGTAAAAATAATTACTTTCATAAAGAAAATAATATCAAAAATAATAAAAATATTTTTGATTCCAATAAATTTAATTAAGAAAATATTTAAAGTTTTGACTAAACCTATCAAAATTTTACAAAAAAATTTAATATCTAAAGCAAAAAAATTGATAAAAACAAAGAAAATATAAAATAAATTCAATTCTAAGAAGGATTTTGTATAATTTTGTTGAATAATTAAATTATAGGTTTCCGTAAGAATTAAATAGATTATTGGAGTTTTAATACAAATGAAAAATAAAATGAATTTTAAGAAATTTATTAAAATAATATTTTTAATCATTGTAGGTATATATCTCTTATATATATTTATAGATCAGCAAAAAACATTGAATTCATATAAGAAAACAAAAGACTATTATGCACAACAACTAAGTGAACAAGAACAATATAGAGAGCAATTAACAACATTAAAAAATAATATAAATTCACCAGAATATATAGAGAAAATTGCGAGAGAAAAGTTAGATATGTATTTACCAAATGAAAGGGTATATATTGATATTGGACAATAAATCCTTAGAACATTAAAATGTTTTAAGGATTTATATAGATTTTTTCTAAATTATATTTTTATCTAAAAAAATTTCCCAAAAAGTTATTAAATTAAATAAATATATATAATTATATTATAGGGGGCTAATATAATGAATTATGAAGAAATGACTATTGCAGAATTAAAAGAATTATGCAAAGAAAAAAATTTAAAAAATATTTCTGGGCTTAAAAAGAGTGAATTGATTGATTTATTATCATCTAATTCAATTGATGGACAAGTAGATGATAATGAAAAAGACATTTCAATAGAAAAAAGGTCTAAAGATGGGGGATATACATTAAGTGAGGGAGATGAAGTGGTAGAAGGTATCCTTGAAGTTTTGCCTGATGGTTACGGCTTTTTAAGAGGAGATAATTACTTACCAACACCTAAAGATGTATATGTTTCTCCAGTTCAAATTAGAAGATTTAGATTAGATACAGGCGATAAATTAAAAGGTATCAAAAGAACTCCAAAAGAAGGAGAAAAGTTTCCAGCTTTGATTTATGTTGGAGAAGTAAATGGTCAGCATCCAGAAAATGCAATGAAAAGAACTCCTTTTGATGATTTGACACCTATTTACCCAACAGAAAGATTAAAATTAGAAACAATACCAACAGAATATACTATGCGACTAATGGATCTTTTATCACCAATAGGGAAAGGGCAGAGGGGAATGATTGTTGCTCCACCAAAAGCTGGTAAAACAACAATATTAAAACAAATAGCGAACAGCATTACAAGAAATAATCCAGAAGTAGAACTTATTGTTCTTCTTATAGATGAAAGACCAGAAGAAGTAACAGACATGAAACGTTCTATTACAGGAGATGTTATATATTCAACATTTGATGAACAGCCAGAACATCATGTTAAAGTTGCTGAAATGGTATTAGAAAGAGCAAAAAGGCTTACAGAACAAAAGAAAGATGTTGTAATATTATTAGATAGCATTACAAGACTTGCTAGAGCTTACAATTTAGTAATACCAACATCTGGAAGAACTCTATCAGGTGGATTAGATCCAAGCGCATTACATAAGCCAAAACGTTTCTTTGGTGCTGCAAGAAATACAGAAGATGCTGGAAGTCTTACAATACTTGCAACAGCATTGGTAGAAACTGGAAGTAAAATGGATGATGTTATATTTGAAGAATTTAAGGGAACAGGTAATATGGAAGTTCATTTAGATAGAAAACTATCTGAAAAACGAATATTCCCAGCAATAGATATAAATAAATCTGGAACAAGAAGGGAAGAGCTACTACTTACAGAAAAAGAGCAAAATGTTGTGTATCAATTAAGACGTTCAATGTCAAATATGAATTCTGCAGAAATGACCGAACAATTGATTAGCCAAATAATAAAAACAAAAGCAAATGATGAATTCTTAACAAAATTAGATTATTTGTTTAAAAATTCAAAATAGAAATATATTGTAAAAAACATTATATGGTGTAAGATTAACATTATCATACAAATTACAATATTATATAAAAATGTATTTCAAGTTTTTTATTATTTACATGCTATATAAAAGTATAGAGGAGGTACAATATTAGAAAATTTGAAGTATATTTTTCTGCATACAACATTGCACAAAATAAAAGTTTTGTGCAAATAGAGGTAGGAATAATATTGTAGGGGTCGGCGTCCTCGACGACCCGCTATATATTACTGCTGTAGTATTATATCTATTATTGAGTATTTTTATCAACAACAAACTATATTACTTTTTTATAAAAATGTCTTAAAAACGATTTTCGTGCGTCATTATTTTTTAATTTTCTGATTAATTATTATTATCTTATAAATTTATTCATTACTTATATAAATTTTTATTATCTTTATATTATTTTTATCAAAAATTCTAAAATCCTTTATTTTCAACATTTTGCTCATTTTTTAGACAACAAACTTTTATTAGTTAAATATAAAAATGTCTTAAAATCGATTTTGAAGCTTTATAAAATGTAATTATTTTATAATATTATAAATAGAAATTTATTCTAAAATTTCATAAAATATTTAAAAAAATTACATTTTAAATTATAAAAATTTTGATTATAACAAATGTTCGTTTTTTAAATTTAATGTTTATACTAATATAAAATTTTTTATTTGCAAAATCTTAATTTTGAATTATAAATTTTATTTTTATGATTTTATTTTAAAAAATTTTTAGAAATATTTTGTAAGAGATTAGGATTTAATTTTAAAATTTCATTAATTTTTATTTAATTTAAGATATCCATTTTTTCAAAACTGCCCCTCTCTCCTACTCTAACAATTTTTTTGTATTTTAAAATTCTATATTAGCTTAATGAATTGTAATTTATTATTAAGCATCTTTTTTATTACTTAATTTTTTTATTATCTTTATTACAATTAAAACGATTCCATATATAATCCAAATTAGTGCATCAATTAATATGCTATAAATTATTATTAATATTCCCAATACTTTTGAGACTGATATTCCAACTATTTGTACTAAAGTTGAAAAACCTGTACTATCAGTATATAATTTTTCATTAGGAATTGATTGTTCTAATTCGCTAGAAAGACTTAACCCCAATACTATCCCAAGGCAAATTATAATAAGAGAAATTATAATCAATATTTTTTTATATTCTTTTTTTTCATTTTAATATACCTTTCAATTTTATAATAATTTTCCTAATATTTTATCAATATTAGGAAAAATAATATTTTTCATTCCGTGATTATATAAATTTAAAACTTTTGTCGCCTTATCTACAATTTCTATTTGCAATTTATTTGATAATCTTATTGGTACTTTATTCTTTATATATTGGCTTTCTACATATTGTTCCGTTACAGGAAACATATTTTGTATTAAGAAAGCACT
>CANRNW010000029.1 GCA_947632145.1 uncultured Clostridia bacterium | reverse complement strand
CTCAGTTGGTAGAGCGCGTGGTTTGGGACCATGAGGTCGCACGTTCGATCCGTGTCACCCCGACCATCTAAAATACAAAAAGTGATAAAAATATAAATTTTTATCACTTTTTATTTTTTTTATTATTATATTTACTATATATCACCTATTGTTTCATCTTTTATATAATACTTAGTTCCCAACATTTTGTCTGGCAAGTATTGTTGTTCTACTTGATGCATTGGGTAATCGTGTGGGTATTTATAACCTTCACCATAACCAAGCGTACTCATTCCTTCTATCGGTGCATTTCTTATATGCATTGGAATTTCTCCTGTATCTTTTGTTTGTACATCTTCTATTGCTCTATTTATTCCTAAATATGTTGCATTAGATTTTTTAGATAAAGCCACATAAGTTGCAGCCTCAGATAATATTATTTTTGCTTCGGGCATTCCAATCATTGCTACAGCTTGCATTGCTGATGTTGCAACAACTAGTGCATTCGGATTTGCAAGTCCAACATCTTCTGATGCTGCAATTACTATTCTTCTTGCAAGGAAAACAGGATCTTCTCCACCATTTATTGCACGTGCTAAATAAAATATTGTAGCATCTGGATCACTACCTCTCATAGATTTTATAAATGCACTTATATTATCATAATGGCTATCTCCATTTTTATCAAAAATAGCTTTTCTCTGAGTTACACAGTTTTTGGCAATTTCATCTGTTATATTTATTATTCCTTTTTCATCAACTGGAGTAGTAAGAACTGCAATTTCCAATCCATTTAAAGCTGTTCTTACATCTCCACCCGCAACATCTGCAATCTTTTCTAATGTTTCATCTGATATATTTACATTATATGTGCCTAATCCCTCTTCGCTTATCAATGCATTTTTTAATATTTTAAAAATATCTTGCTTTTGTAGTGGATTTAATTTTATAACCATAGACCTTGATATTAAAGCCTTGTTTACTTCAAAATATGGATTTTCAGTTGTTGCACCTATTAAAATAACTGTTCCATCTTCAACATATGGAAGTAATACATCTTGTTGTAATTTATTAAACCTATGAATTTCATCTATAAATAAAATACATTTTCCTGTTGGATTTAATAATAAATTTTGGGCATCTGCTATCGCATTTTTTATATCTGCTATTCCTGCTGTTACAGCATTTAATTTTACAAATTTACATTTAGTAGTTTGACTTATTACTTTTGCAAGTGATGTTTTTCCACATCCAGGAGGTCCAAATAAGATTATACTAGATAACCTATCTGCTTTGATAGTTTTGTATAATATTTTATCTTTCCCTACAACTTCTTCTTGTCCTATAAATTCATCTAATGTTTTAGGTCTTACTCTATATGCTAATGGCTGTGATAAATCCATATATTTTCTCCTTACCTTTTTAATTTTTTACAACGTTTGTAGTAATTTTAATGCTTGTTTTATTGCATCTTCTATTCCAATTGAATCCATATCAACATTTTCTAATACTTTATCTATTTCTTTTCTAGTATAGCCTAAAACTTGTAGTGCAGCAACCACTTCACCGTTTTTACTATCTTCTTTTATTGCAACTTCTATTTCCTCTGAAGCTGATATTGCCTCCTCTGTTTTTAGTTTATCTTTTAATTCTAATATAATTCTTGCTGCTGTTTTATTTCCTATTCCTGGTATTTTTACTAATTTACTTACATCATTTGAAATTATTGCTAATGCAAAGCTTGATGGACTTATTTCAGATAACATTGCTATTGCAGATTTAGCACCTATTCCACTAACAGATAGCAATAATTCAAACATTCTTAATTCTTCATTACTAGTAAATCCATATAAACTGATGTTATCTTCTCTTACATAGTAATGTGTATATACTTTTACAGTATTTCCAACCTCTCCAAGACTTTCAATAGATTTTAAAGACATAAATATTTTATAACCTATTCCTCCTGCTTCAACTATTACATAACTATTCGTTTTTGTATCTAAAATTCCTTTAATATATGCGTACATATCGTCCTCCATAAACAAACAAATTTTCTTTTTTAATTATTTTATCATAAATATATTTTTTTTCAAGTACTTTTTTTAATTTATACTAATAGTAAAAATTAACATATATGTTTCTGTAAAACTATACCTATAAATGCTATATTTATGGGCATAGTAAGGATAGGTGATGTAAAAATGGCACTAGATTATAATATTATTGGAGAAAGATTAAAGAAAGCAAGACAAAATAAAAATATGACACAAGAAACACTAGCAGAAAAGTTAGATTTATCTGTTGCATATTTAAGTAGAATTGAATGTGGTTCTTCTAAACTTAGTTTAAAAAGATTAGACCAAATGTGTGAACTTTTAGATATAAGCAAAGGTTATATTTTAGAAGGAGTATCTACTAATTCAAAAACTTATTTAAATAAAGAATTTTCAGACCTTTTATCTAATTGTCCACAAGATAAATATAAACTTATTTATAATATAGCTAAAGTTATTGTAGATGAATAAAAAGTTGCTTTGCAAGATGTGAAAATAATTTGTATTTTAATATGCAAAAAAAAATACTTGTATAAAGATAAAAATATAATAAAAAATAGAATTACGAATGTAAATGGAACAATTTTATTTTTTATTATATTTTATTTATATATATTATTTTTAATTATTTGTCATATATTTTATTATATGCTAAAATTATATTAATTTTGGAGGACATTTATGGATAGATTTAAAAGTACCAAAATTGCTGGAATTCTTGGAATTTTTGGCAATTTATTTTTACTTATTATTAAAGGAATAGTTGGTTTTATATCTGGTAGTCAAGCAATGATTGCAGATGCTCTAAACAGTGCATCTGATATTTTTGCATCTATTATGACTTTTATTGGGAACAAAATTGCAAGTGAACCTAATGATAATACACATAACTTTGGACACCGGAAAGGCAGAATATATTTTTTCATTTTTAATTAGTTTATCTATGATTATAATATCAATAAAACTATTTATAGATTCCATAACCTCAATTGTTAATAAAAACAAATTAGAATTTTCCATTTGGTTAATAATCGTTTGTATCATTACAATTATTACTAAACTTTTCTTATATATCTATACAAAAATACTATATAAAAAATATAACAATATATTACTTAGAGCAAATTATAAAGATCATAGAAACGATTGTATCGTTACATCATTTACTCTAATTTCTGTTTTACTTACACTCATAAATGTTTTTTGGTTTGATGGAATTGTTGGAATTGGAATCTCTATATGGATTTTTTATACTGGTCTTACTATATTTGTAGAAAGCTATAATGTTTTAATGGATATTTCTATTGATGAAAACACAAAAAACGCAATATTAGAATTATCTAAAAAATATAAAGAAATAAAGTCTATTTCTGATTTATACTCTACCCCATCTGGTTATAAATATATTATTATTTTAACAATCTCTGTAGATGGAAATTTATCTACATTCGAAAGCCATACATTAGCAGATAATTTAGAAAAAGATATTTTAAAAATAGACAAAGTATCTAATGCAATTATACATGTAAATCCTGTGTAAGTTGTTGATTTTATGTAAAGTATGTGATACAATTAAACAGTAGCTTTTATAATTTTTTGACCGCCCTATAGGGCAAGGAGGGAATATGAGTTTTATACGGCTAATTCCTAAATGGCTTTGTATCGCATGTCTCTTGGTTATGTGGGTGCAACTAAATATGAATATTCTATTGTTACTTTTCATCTATATTGTTTCTTTTTCAACGGGATATTCTATAAACCGCATTCCTTATAAATTTCCAGAAGATGAAGCAGAACCATATTTTCAAATTTCTCTTAACAAAGTGGCAATTATTATGTTTGGCATTGCTATTGCCATTGGAAGTATTATAGTCTTTTGTGAAGAAAAATTTGTGAACTGTGCTCTTTTAATTTGGGTATACTTTAATATCTTTTCTGGTTATTTTTATAGCGAGTTTAACAAAGCATAAAACCAACAAAACGACGTAACTATTGTGAATTCAATAGCTACGCCGTTTTTACTTTTTTATTGTTTTTTTGCTTTAATTTTTACTATAATCTCGTCATCTTTTGCTGTTACCTTTGCTTTATCTCCAGGTTTTATATTTCCATCTAATATTTCTTCTGCTAATTTATCTTCTAATATACTCTGTATTGCTCTTCTTAAAGGTCTTGCGCCAAAATTTTCATCTGTACCCTTTTTTATTATTAAATCTTTTGCAGATTTATCTACTTCTATTTCCATTCCTTGATCTAACAATCTTTCTTTTACTTGTTTTAGCATTATATTAACAATTTCTTCTAAATCCTCTTTAGTTAATTTATGGAATACAATTATTTCATCAACACGGTTTATAAATTCTGGTCTAAATTGTTTCTTTAATTCTGCTAGTACTTCTTTTTTTATTGATTCATATTCTTTTTCTTTAGAATTTTCTTCATTTCCTACGCTTGAAAATCCTAGAGATTTTTTATCTGTAATTAGTCTTGCACCAACATTTGATGTCATTATAATTATTGTGTTTTTAAAATCAACTGTTCTTCCATGTGAGTCTGTAAGTCTACCATCTTCTAATATTTGTAGTAACATGTTCATTACATCTGGATGTGCTTTTTCTATTTCATCGAATAATATTACTGAATATGGTTTTCTTCTAACTTTTTCTGTTAAGCCTCCACCTTCATCAAATCCAACATATCCTGGAGGTGAACCTATCATTTTAGAAGTAGAATGAGATTCCATATATTCAGACATATCTACTCTGATTATTGCATTTTCATCCCCAAATAGACTTTCTGCTAGTGCTTTAGATAACTCTGTTTTACCTACACCTGTAGGACCTAAGAAAAGGAATGAACCTGTTGGTCTTTTTGGATCTTTTAATCCAACTCTTCCTCTTCGTATTGCTTTTGCAACTGCTGTTACCGCTTCTGTTTGTCCAACAACTCTTTGGTGTAATGTATCTTCTAATTTTCTTAATTTTTCATTTTCTGTTTGAGTTATCTTTTGTGCTGGAATTCCTGTCCATACAGAAATAACATTTGCAATATCTTCGGCAGTTATATTTATAATATTTTTTGTGTTTTTATCTCTCCATTTTGCTTTTTGTTTTTCTAATTCATCTTTTAAGCTATGTTCTTTATCTCTTAAACTAGCTGCCTTTTCAAAGTCTTGAATTGTTATTGCTTCTTCTTTTTCTTTTTTAGTGTTGCTTAAGTTTTCTTCTATTTTCTTTATATTTTCTGGTTCCGTATATGCTCTTAATCTTGCTTTAGAAGATGCTTCATCTATTAAATCTATTGCCTTATCTGGTAAAAATCTATCATTTATATATCTACTTGAAAGATTTACAGCAGATTCTATTGCTTCATCTGAAATTTTTACATTATGATGTGCTTCATATTTATCTCTTATTCCTTTTAATATTTGTATACTATCCTCTAAATTAGGTTCATTTACTGTAATAGGTTGAAATCTTCTTTCCAATGCAGCATCTTTTTCTATATATTTTCTATATTCATTTAAAGTTGTAGCACCTACTACTTGAATTTCTCCTCTTGCAAGTAATGGTTTCATAATATTTGCTGCATCAATTGCACCTTCTGCTGCTCCTGCACCAACTATTGTATGAATTTCATCAATAAATAAAATTACATCTCCGGCCTTTTTTACTTCATTTAAAGATTTCTTTATTCTTTCCTCAAAATCTCCTCTGTATTTAGCTCCGGCTACCATTGATGATATATCCATACTTACAACTCTTTTATTTTTTAATATTTCTGGTACATCTTGTGAAACTATTTTTTGTGCCAAACCTTCTACAACAGCTGTTTTTCCAACTCCTGGTTCACCTATTAAACAAGGATTATTTTTTGTTCTTCTTGATAATATTTGTATTACTCTTTCAATTTCATCTTTTCTACCTATTACAGGATCTAATTTACCACTTTCTGCAAGTTTAGTTAAATCACTTCCAAATTGATTTAATGTTTGCGTAGAATTGTAACTTGTGCTTGTTCTTGTATTGCTTTCAGGTTCTTCTGTTGTATTATTATCATACTCATTTACTACTTTTACAATTTCATTATATAATTTTTGTGGATTTACATTTAACTCTAGCATTATTCTAACTGCTATGCTATCTCCTTCTCTCATAATTCCTATTAGTAAATGCTCTGTTCCAATATAGTCTGATCCCATTTTTTTGCTTTCTCTAAATGCATTTTCCATTACTCTTTTTGTTCTAGGAGTAAAACCAACTGTACTTTCTGCAATTGTATCTTCACGCCCTACAAGTTCTTCTATTTTTTCTACAACTGTATCTGGTGTTACATTTTGTTTTTCCAAAACCTTACTTGCAACACCACGTTCTTCCTTTGCAAGTCCATATAGAATATGCTCTGTTCCAACATAGTTATGTCCCAATTCCAATGCAATATCATTTGCAATTTCTAGCACTCTTTCAGCACTACTTGTAAATTTATATGACATAAAAAATCTCCCTCCTATTCATTTATTATTTTCTTAATTACTTCTGCACGTTTTATATCTCGTGTATACTCATTACATACTTCACCTATATACTTTTGAAGATTTGCAGGTCTTGTATATATTTCTAACTCATTTACTTTTAAATCTGTTAATTCTTTAATTATTCCTAAATCTGTTCCCAATTTTATATCTGATAATAATTTATTACATTCATCTGAAGATATTTTTTTAGCATTTGATAATATTCCAAAAGACCTATAAACTTTATCTTCTAAATCTATGCTATTTTTAGTTAAGTAGTTTCTTGCAAGTCTTTCTTGTTCTATTATTTTCTCAGTAATTAGTTTTAAATTTTTTATAATTTCAGCTTCAGATATTCCTAAAGTTTGTTTGTTGGAAACTTGATACATATTTCCTTTTGTCTTTGTTCCTTCTCCATATATACCTCTTATGTTCATACCAAAATCGCTTACAACTTCTAGCACTTTGTTTATATTTCCTGTTAAAGTTAAAGCTGGTAAATGAACCATAACAGAAGCTCTTAATCCTGTTCCTACATTAGTTGGGCAACTAGTTAAAAATCCATATTTTTCACTATATGCATAATTTAATTCATTTTCTAATTTTTTATCTATTTCTGTTATTAAATTAAGTAATGTTTCTAACTCTAGTCCTGCTGAAAATACTTGTATTCTTAAGTGGTCTTCTTCATTTATCATTATACATATATTTTCATCTTCATTTATTGCTATTGCTTTTACTTCATTCTTATTCATTGCAAAGTCTGGGCTTATTATGTGTTTTTCTATAAGACTCATAATTGTAATGTCATCTATATCTTTCATCTTTAGTAATTTCAATCCATAACCAACACTAGGTAATATTTCTTCTAATTTGTTTATTACTTTTAAAGCATCTTTATTTTTATATTTCTTTGTAAACGGGATATCATTTATATTTCTTGCTAATCTAATTCTACTACTTACTACTATGTCTGATTCCTTTCCACTTTGTAAATACCAGTTTACCATATCTATTCCTCCTTCAAAATTCTACAAGTTTTGTACTATTCACTATTCATTTTGTATACGCATTTGCAATTATTTTTCAAGCTCTTTTATTTTATCTCTTAATACTGCTGCTTCCTCATACCTTTCTTCTTTTATCAATTTTTTTAATTCTTTTTTTAATTCTGTTATGTCTGATTCATTATTTGGTTCAGCCTTTGAAGTTGAATAGTGTGGTTCATCTTCCTCTGTGATGTTTTCTGACATTTTAGGTAGTTTACCTTTTCTTCCTAAATATTTGCTTTCTCCATGTATTCTTTTTAAAATTGGTTCTATCTTTGAATCAAATATATTATAACAATTGCTACAACCAAATTTTCCATCCTTCATAAATTCATCATAAGTCATACCACAATTATCACATTTCAATTGTTTTGGTTTGGTTAACATTGGAAATAAAGAAGAATCATCATATTCATTCAAAAAATCTCCGAAGAAACTAGAAAAATTTATTGGTATATTAAAGTCTAATCCTTGTAGTCCTAGTTTTTGTTTACATTCTTCACATAATGCAATTTCTTTTTTTACACCATTTATTATTTCTGTATATCTAAAATTTGCTTCATTCTCTCCACAATTTTGACATTTCATAAAATTACCTCCTTTAAAAATTGAAGATTTTTGTACCATTTACTTGGTAAATCGCTTCGTAGCTAATCTTCAGCTTCGTCCTCAATTAAGTTTAATAACATATTTTTGAATATTTTTGCTCTTAATTCATCTCTTATACTAGGTTCTATTGTAAGTACATTATCGCTTGTTGCTACTTTAAGAAGTTTTGCTTCTTTTTCATTTGTTATTCCATAAGACATAAAATTGCTAATGAAAATATCTACTTCATTTGCAGTTATTCTATCTCCTATGTTTTGTATTATATGCATTAAATAGCTACTTTTTGTTATATTTACTTTTTTTATTTTAATGTGTCCTCCGACCACCTCTCTTGCTTTCTACATAGTAGCCTTGATTAGGATTAAATCTTGTTGATATAACATAATTTATTTGTGATGGAACACAATTAAAATGCTCTGCTAATTCATTTCTTTGAATTTCAATATAATCATCTCCTTCTTCAAATAAATCTTTAATAAAGTCTTCTATCATATCTGATATTCTCATCATATTTCATCTCTTTTCTTTTTTGATTTTGACTTTCTTTGACCTATGTAATTATTATAATACTTTTTCAGATTATGTCAATAGTTTTTTTATATTTTTATTTATTTTTTGTTATATTTTCTAATCTTTTTGCTTGTTCTTTTTGTTTATCTATTGGTAACCAATGATAATTTGAACACACAAATTCACCATATTTTGTAGTATCTTCTCCATATTCTTTTTTTGGTTTTTCTTCCATAACTGCACCTCCATACTACAAAATATTATGTGTATTTTTTTATATTTAATTCAAAAAACTGATTTTTTTATATGCAACAAAAAAAGAGCAGAATTAAATTCTGCTCTTCGAAAAAAATTCATTTATTATTGTTCTACTGGGTAAATACTAACTTTCTTTTTGTCCTTACCTTTTCTTTCGAACTTAACATTTCCATCAACTAATGCATATAAAGTATCATCGCTACCTATATTTACATTTGTTCCTGGATGTATTTTTGTTCCTCTTTGTCTTACTAATATATTTCCTGCAAGAACAAATTGACCATCAGATCTTTTTACACCTAAACGTTTAGACTCACTGTCTCTACCGTTCTTAACACTACCTTGACCCTTTTTATGTGCCATTTTAAATTCACTCCTTTCGTGATCATGAAAGTTTTATATATCTCTTTAAATTTAAGCTTCTACAGTTTCTTTTTCAGCTTCTTTTGTTGCTGTTTTTCTTGCTGTTGATTTTATTGCTGTTATTTCAACTTTTGTATATGGTTGTCTGTGTCCTTGTTTTCTTCTATAGTTCTTTTTTGGTTTCATTTTGTAAACTATTATTTTCTTTGCCTTACCATGAGAAACTACTTTTCCTTCAACTTTAATACCTTTTACATAAGGATTTCCTACTTGTATTTTATCTTCGTTTGATACTAAAACAACATTATCAAATGTTACTTTTTTTCCTTCTTCTGCATCTAATTTTTCGAAAAATACAACATCACCTTCTGCTACTTTGTATTGTTTTCCACAGCTTTCAATGATTGCGTACATTATGAAAGCACCTCCCTTATTCGTATACTCGCTAACCTTTAACCTTAGGTAACTACTTAAATGTAGTTTTTTTGTACCTTGGTCAAGCGGCTTACAGGCATTTATTTTAACATAAAATACCATATTTGTCAATCATTATTTTTGCGTTTGTAATATATTTTATAAAAGAAATGTGATAATGTCTTAAGTAAAGAAATGAGAAAATGTCCCAATAAAAAAATATTTGTTCTCTTA
>CANRNW010000028.1 GCA_947632145.1 uncultured Clostridia bacterium | reverse complement strand
TATCTTTTAGCCCATTCAAGTGATTTATTGTATATTTCTTCTGCAGACATTTTGCATATTATTGTTTTTGATATATCTAATAATTTTACCATATCAAAAACAGCTCCACTTACTCCCATTTTATTTAAGCTAAGTTCAAATTCATCTATTGATTTATCTGGGTTTTGTCTTCTCCATTCTTCAAAGTTTGAGTTTGCTATATTTAATAAATATTCAATAACAGCATCTGCTGGAATTCCTTGTTCATGATAGAAACTAACTGCTGCTTCTGGATCTTTTCTTTTACTAATTTTTCTTTTTGATCCATTATCATCTTTCATAATTGTTGCAGTGTGTGCATACTTTGGAGGCTTAAATCCTAATGTTTTAAATAATTCTAAGTGTAATGGTAATGATGAAACCCATTCATCTCCTCTTATTACTAGATTTACCCTCATTAAATGATCATCTATTGCATGTGCAAAATGATATGTAGGAAGTCCATCTGCCTTTATTATAACTATGTCTTGGTCATTTTCTGGAAAATCTATATTCCCTTTTATTGCATCATGATGTTTAATTCTTCTATCTTCTCTACCCTGTGACTTAAATCTTATAATATATTTTTCTCCATTTTTTATTTTTTCTATTGCTTCACCAACTGGAAGATCTCTATATTTTGCCCATACTCCATAATAACCTGGTCTAATTTTTGCAGCCTCTTGTTTTTTTCTTATTTCTTCTAATTCTTCAGGTGTGCAAAAACATGGGTATGCAAGCCCCTTTTCTATTAAAGATTTAGCATAAGCTTCATAAATCTCTTTTCTTTCACTTTGCTTATATGGACCATAGTTCCCAATTTCAGTATTTTCACCAGTCATTCCTTCATCAGGTATTATTCCAAAATCTTTTAAACTATTTACAATTTGCTCTACACCATTTTCTATTTCTCTTTTTTGGTCTGTATCTTCTATTCTCAATATAAATACACCATCTGTTTGTTTTGCAATTTTCTTATCTATTGAGCTACCATATAATCCACCAATATGTACAAAACCTGTTGGACTTGGAGCAAATCTTGTAACTTTTGCTCCTTCTTTTAAATTCCTTTCTGGATACTTTTCTTCATAATAAGATACTTCCTTTGCATTTGGAAATATTAAATCTGCTAATTCTTTATAATTCATCTCTTTCTTCCTCTCTTACATTACCTTTATTTGAAAAATCTATTGGCTTTCCATGTAAAATATAATTCATTATATCTTCACTTAAATATTTGCCTATTTGTTTTTGTGTTTTTCTTTTTTCTATTTCTTCATTAAAATCTTTTTTGTTTTCATAACTTCTCCTTGCCATCTTTACTATATCGTCAAAGTTTTTAACAATATATTGTGTTTCTTCTATTGAGAAATTATATTTGCAAGCTATTACATTAATTGTCTCTCCCGCTTTATAAAGTCTCCACATACTTTCAACTTTCATTGCATATTCTTTTTTATTATCTATAGTTATTTCTTTTATATCTTGATTTTTTATTTTTCTTACAATGTAATTAAATAGTTCCACACTATAAGGCAATTGTATTGCAATTTTTTTTAATACTTCTCCACTATTTAAACTTTTTTCTATAAATTCAACATCTTCTCTTAATTTATCTATATCTACTGTATCTTGAATGTCTGAAAGCATCGTTGCTCTAACTTTATATTTTTTAGCAAGATCTTTTTGTTGTTCCCCATTGTCTAAATCATGTTTCATTCTTGTTAATGTATCTACTATTTCATCTAACTTATCCATAATAAACCACCTTTTTATTAAATTTCCATAATAATAGGTAAAATCATCGGGTTCCTTTTTGTTTTTTGAAATACATAGTCTCTTAAAGTATCTTTTAGGGCAGATTTTATTGTTGCCCAATCTTTTATGTGTTTTTCGCCACATTTTCTTATTTCATCTCTAACAACTTTTTTTACATCATCCATTAGGTTCTCAGATTCTCTAACATATACAAATCCTCTTGAAATAACATCTGGTCCTGCAATAACCTCTCCTGTTGAATCCATTGTTAAAACTATTATTATAAGTCCATCTTGAGATAAATGTTGTCTATCTCTTAATACAATATTTCCAACATCTCCAACGCCTAAACCATCTACCATTATTTTTCCAAATGGAACTGTTCCTGTAAGTTTTGCTGATGTTTTTCCTAATTCTAATATCCTACCATTTGTAAGCATAAATATATTTTGTGGTTCTACTCCGACTAATTTTGCAGTTTCTGCGTGTGCCACTAACTGCCTATATTCTCCGTGAACTGGTATGAAGTATTTTGGTTTAACTATTGATAACAATAATTTTTGCTCTTCTTGACAAGCGTGTCCTGAAACGTGTACATCTGCTAAAGAACTATATACAACCTCTGCTCCTATTTGCATTAAATCATCTATTACTTTTGAAACAAATTTTTCGTTTCCTGGAATTGGTGTAGCAGAAATTATAACTAAATCATTAGGAGTTATTTCAACTTTTTTATGATCTCCTGTTGCCATTCTAGTTAATGCAGACATTGGCTCTCCTTGGCTACCTGTTGTTATAATAACTAATCTCTCATCTGGATATGATTTTATCATATCTATATCTATAAATAATTCATCAGGAGCTTGCATATAGCCTAATTTTTTTGCAGTTTCAATCATATTAATCATACTTCTACCACAAATAGCAATTTTTCTATTATTTTCTATTGCTGAATTTACTATTTGTTGCACTCTATGAACATTTGAAGCAAAAGTTGCCACAACTATTCTTTTTGTACAATTCACAAAAAGTTTATCAAATACTTGCCCAACTGATCTCTCAGACATTGTATATCCTTTTCTTTCTGCATTTGTACTATCTGCAAGTAATGCCAAAACTCCTTTGTTTCCTAATTCTGCAAGTCTTCCTAAATCCATTCTTTCATCATCTATAGGTGTATAATCTATTTTAAAATCTCCTGAATGAATAATTGTTCCAACAGGTGTGTGTATTGCAAACATAACTGAATCTGGTATACTATGACAACTTTTTATAAATTCGACTTTCATTGAACCTGCATTTATTGTTTGTCCTTGTTTTACTGTTTTTAGTCTTGTTTTTCTAAGCAACTTATGTTCTTCCAATTTGTTTTCAATTAGTCCTACTGTAAGTGGTGTTGCATATATTGGTACATCTATTTGTTTTAAAAAATATGGTATAGCACCTATATGGTCTTCGTGTCCATGTGTAATAAATAATCCTCTTATTTTATCTTTATTTTTCTCTAAATATGTTATATCTGGTATTACCAAGTCAATTCCTAACATATCATCTTCTGGGAAAGCTAAACCACAATCAACTATGATTATGTCATTTTCATACTCAAATACAGTCATATTCTTTCCTATTTCTAGTAAACCACCTAAAGGTATAATTTTCAAATTACTTGTTTTAAATTTAACCTGTTCTTTATCTTGTTGCTTTTTCTCTTCTTTAATATTTGTCCTATTTTGCGTTTTCCTATAGTTATTTCTATATGGCTTTTTTAATTTCTCTTTTGTATCTACTTTTTCTTCCATTGTTTATCAAACCCTTTCTATTTTTCTCATTTATGTTACACTAAAAAAATTAGTTTAACTTTTCATTAAACTAATGATTCTTGATTAATTTATAATTTTTGCAGATTATATCCAATAATAAAAGAACCCAGTAGTATTGGGTATCACTACGTATTTTAATATATTTTCCGAACATTTAAAAATAATACATTTACAATTTTAATATGTAAAATCTGCTTTTTACTAAAAACAACACACCCAAATGCTTTTAGTATATAAAATAATTTTTCCGAATCACTTAATTTTTATACATAAATCTCTTCTTTATCCTTTATAGGATAACAACTGTAAGATATTATATAATAATTACCTATTTTTGTCAATATTATAGGAATGCTTTTAATGCATTCCTATAACTTTATATTATTGCTCCAATAATTCCTGCTTCATTTTTTAATTCTGCAACAGTTATCTTTGGTATATTTCCTTTAATCATAAAACTACTTTCTTTATTTAATTCATTTATCAATTTGTCTAATAAAATATCTTTATAATATGTAAAACTTCCCCCAATTGATATTATTTCTGGATGAAAAATGCTAATTATATTTTCTAATCCTTCACATAAATTGTGAATATATTTTTCAACTATATCTTTAACTTTATTATACATATTTAAATCTTTTAAAATTTTTCTTATTTCTTTTCCAGTAGTTTCTGAATCTAATTCTAATTTTTCTTTTATATCATTTTTTAATTTTCTCATTGAACATAATGTTTCAAAACATCCAACTCTTCCACAAGCGCATTTTTCTGCATTTAAATCTATTACCATATGTCCTATTTCCATTTTCGGTAATATCATTTTTCCATCTAGATATATGGCTCCTCCAATTCCTGTTCCCAATGTTAAAAAAACTGCATTATCGAAATCTTTAATACTTCCTATTTTCTTTTCTGCCATTGCAGCACATTTAGCATCATTTCTTAATATTATGTTTGTATTAAATTTTGCCTTTAATGGATTTACTATCTCTATATTTTTTATATTTAAATTTTCTGCACCAACAATTTTGCCATTTTCTATTTTACCGTGGAGCTGATATTCCTATTAACTCTACATTTTCTTTTCCAATTTTTTTAATAATATTTTCTATCATTTGAATTATATTATTAAGTAAAACTTCATTGGGATTTTGGGTTTCGCTTATTTTTATTTCATTTTCTTTTTTTAGTATGAGTTCATAGTTATCATTTACAACTCCTATTGCAATGTGACTTCCTCCAATATCCAAACCTATTTTCATATACTACTTCTCCTACTTAAACTTAATTATTATTTGGATTATCTGTTATAGGTGTTTCTATTTCAGGTGTTTCTATTGCAGATTCTGGACTATATGTACTTACAACACTTTTCTTAGATTCTACTTGCTTTGGATCTGGATCATAACTTAATTCATCTAGAACCATAGCTACTGCAATTGCAGCTAGTGCTAACATTGCTATTATTGTAAAAACTAATGCTAATAAGGTTATTCCTTTTTGTTGTTTTAACATAAATTTCTCTCCTTTAATACTATTATTCATTATTAGTATAATTCTAACAGTTTTTTAGTCAATATCTTTAACCTAAATGTCATTCAAATGTAATAATTTTGAAATGTTTATGTATATTTTTCGCTTTTTTGTAAAATATATTACTAAAATATTTTTTTGAATGGAGGTTGCTTATGGCTACTGAAAAACATTTAAGATTAACAGGAATATCTGATGTATCATGGAAAGATGCTATTGCAAAAACTATTGTTGAAGCATCTAAAAGTATAGATTATTTAACTTCTCTTACTATTTTAGAACAAACAGCTGTAATAAATGGAAAAAAAATTGTTGAATATAGAGCCACTATCGATTTAGCATTTACTATTGATAAAGAACGTGAGGAGTAATTAGAAAGGAGATTGTTTATGAAGCCACTAGATACAAAAAAAGATTATCAAAACTATGTTGATAAAAAGTCACCTAATTCACCAATTTTTAAAAATTGCTTTAATGCTTTTTGGGTTGGTGGTTTAATTTGCTCTATTGGTCAAATTATAATGGATTTTTGTAAATTCAGAGGACTTGATAAAACTTTAAGTTCTACAATTGTTTCAATAATTCTTATTTTTATAAGTGCATTTTTAACTGGTCTTAATTTATTTAATAAAATTGGTAAATTTGCTGGTGCAGGTTCTCTTGTTCCAATTACTGGTTTTGCAAATTCAATTGTATCTCCAGCAATGGAATATAAATCTGAAGGCTATGTAATGGGTGTTGGAGCAAAAATGTTCACTGTTGCAGGTCCTGTATTAGTTTTTGGAATATCTGCATCTATTCTTGTTGGAATAGTATATTTAATTTTTAATACACAATCTATAACTTTAGTTTAGGAGATGATTTTTTTGGAAAAAATAGGTTTACAAACTATTAAATTTAGTAATCCAGTTACAATATTAGAAACAGCATCTATTGTTGGTCCTAAAGAAGCTGATGGTCCTATAGCCAAATATTTTGACCAATGTTTAGATGATGAATTTTGGGGTGAAAAAACTTGGGAAAAAGCAGAAAGTAAAATTATAAAAGAAACTGTTAATATGGCTATAACAAAATCTAAAATTCCAGCACAAGATATAGATTTTTGTTTTGCAGGAGATTTATTAAATCAATGTATTTCTTCTAGTTTTGGTTTAAGAGAATTAAATATTCCGTTTTTTGGAATTTTTGGAGCTTGTTCAACTTTTGTTGAAGGTCTTTGCTTAGGTTCTGTATTCATTGATGGAAATGGTGCGAATAATGTTATTTGTGCAGCTTCTAGTCATTTTTGTAGTGCAGAAAAGCAATTTAGGTTTCCTCTAGAACTTGGAAATCAAAGACCACCTACTGCTCAATGGACAGTTACAGGCTCTCGGATGTGCATTCCTTACTAAAAATGGTATGGGACCATATATAACTCATATTACTCCTGGAAAAATTGTAGATATGGGAATAAAGGATTCAAACAATATGGGTGCTGCAATGGCACCTGCTGCTCTAGACACTATAATTACTCATTTTAAAGATACTGGAAGGAATCCAAGTTACTATGATGCAATAATTACAGGAGATTTAGGAGCTGTTGGAAAAGAAATTTTAAATGAACTTGCTTTAAGTAAAGGCTATAATATGAAAGCAAATTATAATGATTGTGGAGTTTTAATTTTTGATAAAGAAAAACAAGATGTACATGCTGGTGGCAGTGGATGCGGTTGTTGTGCTTCTGTTTTTTCAGGATTTCTGTTTAATCAATTAAAACAAAAGAAATTAAAAAAGATATTGTTAGTTGCAACTGGTGCACTAACTAATGCAACTACTGCTCAGCAGGGAGAATCTATACCACGGCATTGCTCATGCGGTTTCTATAGAAATTTAATTTATTATTCGAATTGAGGTGAGTGTTTTTGGAATTTTTTCAAAATTTGAATTGGATGATGTTATTAAAATGTTTCATAGTTGGTGGGCTAATCTGTGTTGTTGGGCAAATATTGATAGATAAAACTAAACTAACTCCTGCAAGAATTTTAGTTACTTTTGTAACAGCTGGAGCAATATTACGGTGGACTTGGTTGGTATGAAAAATTAGTTGAATTTGCAGGAGCTGGAGCAACTGTACCTCTAACTGGATTTGGAAATACTCTTGCAAAAGGTGCTATAGAAGAAGTTGGGAAAACCGGTTTAGTAGGTGCATTTACTGGAGGAATTAAAGCAGCAGCCGGTGGAATTGCCGCAGCAGTATTCTTTGGTTATATCGCCTCTCTAATTGCAAAACCTAAAATGAAAAAGCAATAAAAAAAGGGCAGACTTTTTAAATCTGCCCTTAAATGCTATTTGATACAAATAATAAATTTAATTTCCTTGTCTTAATTTGTATTTACTAAACCAAAATCCTGGTAATGGTATTGTTTTTGTACTTCCATCTGCATTTGTTATTTCCCATGTAAATGCTTCTGGTATTTGGTATCCTGCATCTGGAACTGTTTGTGTTGTTGGTATTAAGATTGCATCTACTTCTTGTAATGTTTCATTTAGTGCATATTCATACCTTGGTATCCATACAAAATAGCTTGTATTTCCAGCATCTTTTATTACTATATTAGCCCATTTTTGAGTACCATAATCATACCAAACTCCACTTATTTTACTTTCATCTACTTTTCCAGATACTATTGTTCCATCTTCATTTAGCACAGAATCTTGTGTTAATACATTTTTCAATAATTGTGTACTTTCTGTACCAGAATCATTATAAGTTACAATATATGTTACATTTGCATTAAATCCTGTTATATCTGGGGTCTTTGGCTCCGATAATACAATTTCTTTTGCATATCCACCTAATGTACCACTAGTAACAGTTTTATCTATTACCAAAACAGAATATGTACCATAGCCTGTTCCAAGTTCTTGTATATCAAATTCAACACTTCCACTCTTAGTTACTATCACATCATTTGCTACTACTTTTCCATCTTTTATTAAATATACTGGATAGTTTACTGTGTTATTTACAGATACAACATTGCTAACATTAATTTTCGTTCCAGCACCTGATACTGTTGCACTTAATCTAGGACTTGAATCATATCTTAATTTATATTTACTATACCAAAATCCTGGTAGTGGTATTGTTTTTGTAGTTCCATCTTCGTTTGTTACTTCCCACGTAAATGCTTCTGGTATTTCATATCCACTTGTTGCTTTTTCTTGGCTTACTGGTATAAACTGAGCAATGGATTGTTGAGTAGTAGGTTCTAGTGAATATTCATATCTTGGTATCCATACAAAATAATTCTCATTTCCATTTTCTCTTACAACAATATTGGCCCATTTTTGATCTTCATAATTATACCAATTTTCTGGAGGATCTTGCCCTATTGGTATACTACTATCTTCATTACCTAATTCATCATAAGTTACATAGAATGTTAAGTTTTTATTAAATCCTGTTAAATCTGGTTCTTCCATTTGTGGTTCTAATATTGTTATTGACTTTCCTACTCCTTTTACAAATTTTCCAGATTTATCTTTTACTATTATATTTATTCCATAATTTCCTGGTTCTAAATTTTCAAAAGTATAATCTGCTTGTGTTAATTTTATTGGCTCTGTTCCTTCTTTATAACTTGATGTTGCTTCATCGAAAACAATTCTTTTACCATCTTTTACTAAATACATTTCGTAATTATAACTTGTTCCATAATGAGTTACTATATTTTTTATAGTTATTTTTTGTCCACCAGGTGTTATTTCTGGATTATATCCTGCATCAATTCTTAATTTATATTTACTATACCAAAAACCTTTTAATTGTATTGTTTCTTCTTCACCATCTTCATTAATTATTTGCCATGTAAAAGCTTCTGGTAGTTGGTATTCTGTATTGTTTAAATCTATTTCTTCTGTCTCTGATTTTTGCCAAATATTATCCAAATTTACAATCTTTGCATCTACTGTTTGGCTGTCATCATCATTAATTTTATACATATATCTTGGTATCCATACATAGTAGTTTTCATTTCCACTATCTCTTATAACTATATTTGCCCATTTTTGTTCTTCATAATTATACCAATTTTCTGGTGCCTTTTCCCCTATTGGTATACTGCTATCTTCGTTGCCAAATTCATCATAAGTTACATAGTAGGTTATACTTTTATTAAATTTAGATATATCTGGTCTGCCTGTACCATAATTTGCTTTGTATTTTTTTATGTTTCCAATAGTATCTACAATATATGCTACATATATTGTATCTTCATCATTCGTTTGTATTGTATTTTTTTCTAATATATTTCCATTTTCATCTATAATGTATTTTATTCCATTTTCTGCATATATATCTTTTAATACTATTTCATCTCCTGTTACAACATGTTTTGCAGATATAGGAACTTTTTTATCTGTGTTTATTATTTTTATTACCTGCCTATATTTCATTGTTTCTGCATTTTGCACCATTGTATTATTTATTTCAGAATATTTTTGCAATAGTTTCTTTACTGCTTTTATTTCACTATTTCCTATTGACATTACTTGTTCATTTGCTATTAAACCTTGTACATTATCTTCATTAAGCATTATTTTGTTATTTATATCTGCAAATTTTTCACTTAATTGTTCTTCTGTTATCTCTTTTTTTAAATCTTCCGTTAAATCCCTTGTTAACTCTCCTTTAGTAAACTCTTTTTTCCCTATCCATATTCCATCAAAAGCTAAGTCTAAACTTTTTATTCCGTATTTAGGTAAATTAAAGCAGCTTTCTGTTGTCCATTTATATTCTAATATACTAGATCCTTTTAAATAAAGTATTTGATTATCTAAATAAGCAAATCGTGGTATCCATGTAAATATTGAGCCTAACTGATTATCTTCTATTTTTTCTCCTACATTGTTTTTAGCCAATTGCTCTTTTGTTGTTCCTACTTCTAATTCAGATTTATAGTATCCATCACTTAACATTACATTTGCCCATAGACCATTTTCATAATCATACCACTCTTTATCTTCTTTTGTGGTTATTACCCATACTTGTTCTTCTTCGTTCCATTTTATTGGTATCATTCCGGGCTCCAACTGTTGGTGGATTTATTTCTGTTGAACTTGTTATATTGTCTAATATTATTTCTTGGTTACCAATTGTTAAATGATTTACTTCATTTGCTATTTTATTAACATTCAATTTTGTATTGTTTATTATTAGAATCAAAAATATAATTATTAACAATACTATTATAGATATTATTTTTATATTTTTCTTTTTACTTATTTTTTGTTTATTATTTTTCATTATCATTATGGCCTCCTCATATTAGAATTAGTATGTACTACACTCCTTCTCCTACCACAATGACAGCTCTACTAGACTCTAAAAAAGAACCTTCATCCTCCAAAAAAGAAAATGGACTAATTGTTCCTCTACTTATAATACGCCCCTTCTTTGTACTAAATTTCTCAGAGTCAGCATCACCATGCCAATTTAATGTTTCAATTGTAGCATCTCCTATTTTAGGTGTACCGTTTTTATATATATCTACATATCTATTTGCTATCCTATTACTGTTAAGAAAATTTTCAATTACTGATACTGTTGAATCATAATAATACCCACTAGCACTAGACATTTGATTCTTGGCATTTGGATCAATATAATATGATAATTCATATACTCCATATTTATTACCAGTTGAACTAGCTTGTTTAGTTGCACCTGTAATTGATCCTTTTTGCATTTTTCTGTCTTCAATCGTTTGTCCTTGTTTTCCAAAATTTGATGCCCCTAATAATACAACAGCTCCATATTCTGTATTTTTTTGCATATGTACATCTATTTTATTGGAAGTTTCTGAAAGTAATGTATTAGAATCTATTGTTTCATTTAACCCTAATCCTGCTCCACTTGTTTCCATTCTTCTTATTTCTAACATAAATTTTTCTAGAGTATCTAAAGTTTCTTCATTATAGTCATCGTAACTAGCCTCAAATGGTTTATTCACTCCAATACTTTGAAAACTTGCATGTACAGTAGATGTTAATAGTACTATCATGCAAAATACTATTAACATAAAAATTAGTATTTTTTTGTTTTTCATTTGTTTTGTTCCTCCTTTTATTTGTTTTAAAACCCTCATTTACCTTCTCAGTAACAACTTTTTTTCATACAAAAAACACAAAATTTTACGTGTACAAAAAATACACATAGAATTTTGTGTTTTATCTATGTTTTTATTAAATTTTTTAGTTGCTAGGCTACATAATGTGTGTGTGTGTGTGTGTGTACAGTGCCAAGGGTTTTAGCGATTTGCATTTTGTGTTCTCCTTTTGTTTTTTATTTATGCAGTTATTATATACTAATAGGTTTTACCTGTCAATTATTTTTTTGACAAAATATTTGTTGTTATAAAAGAAATGTGATAATGTCTTAAGTAAAGAAATGAGAAAATGTCCCAATAAAAAAATATTTGTTCTCTTAAA
>CANRNW010000027.1 GCA_947632145.1 uncultured Clostridia bacterium | reverse complement strand
TAGATTGACCAGGAGTATATGGGCTAACTAATTCAGGGAAAATTGTTCCCATTCTTAAGCCAACTTCTGGTGTAAAAGTTTTATTCATAGTTTGAATAGGAACATAAGATTGACCAAACATATAATTAGCTGGGAAAACTCCACATTCATCATCAAATCCACATTCGCATTCATTCATATTGCAGTTGCAATCACTGTAGTTTACATTATCGCACATATCTTCTAAAGTATCTTCATGATGTTCACTACAATGATTACATCTTTGACATCTGTAATTTCTATACATTTATATTCCTCCTTATATAGTATATACAATATATAATATGAAATATATATGTTTTATGTGAACAATAAGAGACAACCAATGGTTGTCTCTTATTGTTCACTATTCAAGTGTTTACGATATGTACATTATTTATTCTGTTTGTTTCTTTTTATTTATTATTGCTACTACTGCAAAAACTGCTACAATGAATATAAATTGTATTCCGAATGAAGTAAGCATTTCTACTGTATTTATATTGTTTGCGCCTGAGTTTAGCATATTGTTTACCTGTTCATACCAGTATGTTGGAGTAAAGGTCGCAATTTTTCTCATTGTATCACTAAATATTTCTAATGGGACAAATAGTCCACCTAAAAATGCAAGTGCAAGAGAAACTCCTACTCCTATACCATTTAGTGCTTCTAGATTTTTTACAACCATTCCAAACAATAACCCTAAGGCTATTCCCAATATTGCTAAAACAAGAATATTTACGAAGTTTAGTAGCCATATATTATCAATTGGCATCTTAAATAGAATATTCATTATAAATACAGCAAGTATCAAGCAAAATACTATAGTTACGCAAATACTTGCAAGTATAACTTGTGTTAAATATTTCTTACTAGAAACTGGTGCACAAGAATATCTATCTCTAATGTTCTTTTTTCTTATTATCATAAAGAAAGTTCCAATTATACTTGGTATACCATATAAAACCCCATAAGCTGCGAAACTTATGGCACTAATTTTAGCAGTTGTATCATATGTATTTATTGCACTACTTACATTTAATTTTATAAAGTCATCATCTTTAACTTCTGTATCATTTAATTTTGAGTTTAAAAAGTTATTTAGTTTTTCATCTATAAAAATTCTAGATTTTGAACCTTCGATTGATTTTATTATTATTCTGTTTTTCGATTTAAACTTATCTTCATTTGTATTTTTAAACTCGTTAAAATTATCTGAAAATCCTTCTGGAATTTCAATATACAAAGAAACCCAAGACTTCATCAATTCCTCTTCTATGTCTTCATTTCCAATGTATTCTTTTATATTAGCATGCTTATCTAATTCTGCTACTAATTCTTTGCTAAATTCAGTGTTATCCTTATCTACAATATATACTTCTGGATTATAATCAGATACATTATTATTTATAGTGCTCGTATTGATTGCAGAAAAAATTATAACTATTGCAAGAGGAAGTATTAGATTTATTTTATGCGCTTTTAGAACACTAAAAAATAATTTAATATAACTCATTTTTCTTCCTCCTTAATGCTAATATTGAAACTATTAAATATAATATTCCAGATAGTGCAACTATTCCTAAATTAAACCATATTATACTTAAATCATCTTTATATGATAAATAGTTGATACTATCTGATAATAATGCTGCTGGGTTTATGTAGTATAAAAATGGTACAAATTTTTTTATCATTAATGATAAGTTACCAACCATTCCACCAGATAAGAAATACATAAGCATCAATATTGAGGTTAGTATACCTGATTGTGTTTCTTCCCTTTTGCTAGGAACTAACATTACTATCATAGAAGCTAACAATATAGATACTATTAAACCTACGATATAAATAAGAATTAGGTAACCGAAATGTGAAGTTAAACCGATATTTATTTTTAATATAAATTGTATATATATTGTTAATAACATAATTGCAATTAACCCTACTGTAAAGGTTGCAAGAATTGCGCCTATAAAGGTTTTAGACTTTTTTTCAGTTGATAGCTCTACTCTCATTCCTGTATAAGACATATTAGAACTCATTGAGCGTATAGAATATTGTGCTATTAGGCCTGTAAATAATATAGAATATATAATTGCAGGGTATGTATAAATAGAAGCCATACTTGGTACATTTTCTTGTTTATATGTGGGTTCACCAGACTTTGTAAATTTAGCCTCTCGTATCTCTTCTGTTTTTTCTGATATTGGTTTCATTACCGTATCATATACTTTGTTAGCTGTGTTTACAAATTCTTCTGAGAAGCTTTCAATCATTGAATTTGCAAAACTACTATAACCTGTTTTTGCATACAAAGTATATGTTCCATCTTCATTTTGTTCTATGTAAAAATATCCATCTATTTCTTCTTTTTCTACTTTTTCTTGAGATGATTCTTTTGTATTAGATACATTAAATTCACAGTAATTTTTCAATTCTTCTGAATTAAAAGCACTTAAGATTTGTGAATCTATAATTGTGTTATTTGTTTTTATAAATTCAATTTTTATTTTATCTGAAAAGCCACTTACTAAATCTACACTTCCCATTGTCATTTTAAAAAGAGTAACTAATATTATTGGAAAAAATAATACCCAGAAAATATTCATTGGCTTTCTAGAAACAATCCTTAGCCAATCTTTATATGTTTTAAGCATATCAAAAACCTCCTACCTTCTAATTATCACGTAATTGCTTCCCTGTTAATTCTAAGAAAACAGTATTTAAAGTAGGAACTTCATTATATATTTTATCTATGTTTACGCCATTATCTTCAATTACTTGAAGTATTTTTAAAAGAGTACTATTTTGATTTTTCTGATATGAAATTTTAATGCAATTATTTTCTCTTTCAACAGTTTTTATATCTTCTATGGCTTTAATTTTTTCTATAATATCATCTTTTATTCCAAAAGTATTTATAACTAACTTTTCTGTATCTGTTATCATATTTTTTAGTTCTTCTGTTGTACCTTTTGCAATTACTTTTCCAGCATCTATAATAGCAATTTGATCACATATTTGTTCAACTTCTTCCATATAGTGAGAAGTATAAATTATTGTAGAACCTTGCTCCTTTAATTTTAATACTCCTTCTAATATACTATTTCTAGATTGTGGGTCAACGGCAACTGTTGGTTCATCCATAAATACTATTTTAGGTTTATGAGCTATACCACACGCAATATTTAATCTTCTAAGTAACCCACCAGATAATTTCTTAGGTATGTACTTTTTATATTCTTCTAAACCAACAAATTTAATTGCTTCTTCAACTAATTTCTTTCTTTCTCCTTTATCTTTTATGTATAATCCACAGAAAAAGTCTATATTTTCATATACAGTTAATTCTTCAAAAACAGAAACATTTTGTGGAATAACACCAATTTGTGCTTTTAAATTTATGTTATTACTATTCATTTCTTCACCTAAAATTTTTATACTACCTTCATCATTTTTTAGTAACCCAAGCATACAGTTGATAGTAGTACTCTTTCCTGCACCATTAGGTCCCAATAAGCCATATATAACTCCCTCTTCAATTTGTAAATCTAAATGATTAACAGCAGTTTTTTCAGAGTACTTTTTAACAAGATTTTTAACTTCAATTATCATTATAAATCCTCCAAAATTTAAAAATTCAATATTTAGTATACATTTTTATAAAATTTATGTCAATATAGCGAAAAAATTTGATACTATAAACGTAGGGACGACCAATGGTCGCCCCTACATTTATTTCGCATGATATATTATAAATTGTAGGTCGTGTATTGCACGTCCTACAATATGCTGATTATTTTTAAACCTTCAATCCGCCAAAATTTATAGTTATAACTAATAGTAGTATATAAACTGCAACAATGCAAGCGCCTGTTGGGAAATTTAGCATAAATGATAGCATAACTCCAACAATAAAGCATATTACAGATAATACCGCTGACAAAATTACCATGCCTTTAAAACTGTTTGTTAACTTTCTTGCAATAATTGCAGGGAAAACAATAAGACTAGAAATTAACAATGTTCCCATCAATCTCATACCTAAAACTACAACTAGCGCAGTTGCAAGTGAAATTAAAAATTGATAAAAAGTTACATTGATTCCGCAAGTTTTAGCATATTTCTCATCATATGTTATTGAAAATAATCTATTATAAAACACCATATATACTACAATTAGTATCAAAGATAATACTACACTTAAAATTACATCTGACCAGTTCATTGCTAATATGCTACCAAACATATAATTATAAACATCTACACTAAATCCCTTAGTTAAAGCTGTAATTACAACACCTGTAGCTAATGCTCCACTTGAAACTAGAGCAATTGTTATATCTCCACTTTCTCCCTTTTTTTGACTGATTAACATTATTAAAAATGCAGCAATAATAACTAATGGTATAGATACAGATAATGGTGGCAAGTTTAATGCCATAGCTAGTGTTAATGAAGCAAATCCAACTTCACCTAACCCATGTCCAATCATTGAATAATTTTTTAATACTAATATTACACCAATAATTGCAGCACAAAAAGATATTGCTATTCCACAAATTAAAGCTCTTTGTACAAATGGATAGTTTAATAAAGTTAATATCTCCATTCTAATTCATTCCTTTCCAATCAGTTATATTGCCATCAAATTTAACTGTTTTTAATAATTCTATTACTCTTACATTATTGTCTTTAATTTCATCTAAATCATGTGTTGCCATAATTATTGTCATTTTATTTTCTTTGTTTAATTTCGCAAGTAATTCATATAATTCTGTTGTTATATTTACATCTAACCCACTAAAAGGTTCATCTAATATTAGCATTTTAGGTTTTCTAATTAAAGCTCGACCAAGCATAATTCTTTGCCTTTGTCCACCAGATAAATCTCCTATTCTTTTGTTTACAAAATCTTTTATTTTTAATAAATTACAAATATATTCAAAATCTTTATAATTATTTTTTGTATAAAAAGGTAATACTCTGTGTCTTTGTACGCCAGTCATTATAATCTCTTTTGCAGTTGCTGGAAAATCTAAATCTGTTAAATTATTTTGAGCTAAATATGATACATTTTCTAATTTTTCATTTAATATAATTTCTCCACTGTCTTTTTTGTGTAATCCAACAATAGTTTTAATAAGTGTGCTTTTTCCAGAACCATTTTCTCCAACCAAACACACATACTCCCCATCTTCTATTGAAAAATTTATATTTTCTAGTGCAATATGCCCATTATATGATGTTTGTAAATTTTTAACCTCTAATACACTCATACTTACCTCCACAAAAATTTGCTTACAAATTTTGTATTATTCACTAAATAACATTATGTAATTATATCTTTTTTTTGCAAAATAGTCAATTATTATTTACATAATTTTGAATATATCAGTCTAATGCAATACATTTTCTACAAGCATAATTCACTATTTGGGTCAAAAATTATAGGGGCGTTTTTTACACGCCCCTATAATAAAATTTTTAATTATTTTAAATAATTTATTTCTTTTCCATAGTATGCATCTAATAATATTTGTTTTATTTCGCTAACTAATGGTAATCTTGGGTTTACTGTTGTACATTGGTCTTCAAATGCTCTATCTGCTAATTCATCTACCTTAGCTAGAAATTCTTTTTCATCTATTCCACATTCTTTTATAGATTTTGGCATTTCTAATTTTACCATTAAGTCTTTTATAGCATCTATTAGTGAATTTACTCCTTCTGCGTTATCTTTTGCTTTTAATCCTAGCATTTTAGCCAATTTTGCATATTTCTCATCTGCTATAAAATATTCATATTTTGGGAAAGATACAAATTTTGTTGGCTTTTGTGCATTGTATGCTATAACGTATGGAAGAATTACTGCATTTGCTCTACCATGTGGTATGTGGAATTCTCCTCCAAGCTTATGTGCTATAGAGTGATTTAATCCTAAAAATGCATTTGTGAATGCCATACCAGCAATACAACTTGCATTATGCATTTTTTCTCTTGCTAATCTGTCATCTCCATGTTCGTATGCTTTTGGTAAATTTTCAAATACTAATTGAACTGCTTTTTCAGATAATCCATCTGTGTAATCTGATGCCATAACAGAAACATAAGCTTCTATCGCATGTGTTAATACATCCATTCCTGTATCTGCTGTTAATCTCTTAGGTAATGTCATTACTAAGTTAGGATCTATTATTGCAACATCTGGTGTTAATTCGTAATCAGCTAATGGATATTTTATATTTTTCTTTTTATCTGTAATAACTGCAAAAGAAGTTACTTCTGATCCTGTTCCTGATGTCGTTGGAATTGCTACCATTTGAGCTTTTTCGCCTAATTTAGGGAACTTATATGTTCTTTTTCTAATATCCATAAATTTAAGTTTTAATCCTTCAGGGTCAGCTTCAGGATGCTCATAGAATAACCACATTCCCTTTGCAGCATCTATTGCACTACCTCCACCTAATGCTATAATTACATCTGGTTCAAATGCTTTCATTGCTACAACACCATTATTTATTGTATCAAAAGATGGATCTGGTTCAACTGCAGAAAATATTTCTGAATGAACATAATCTTGTCTTTTTCTTAATTGCTCTAATATTTTATCTACATAACCAAATTTTACCATAGATTCATCTGTTACTATAAATGCTTTTGTGATGTTAGGCATTTTTTGTAAATATTCTATAGAACCTGCTTCAAAATATATTTTCTTTGGAACTTTAAACCATTGCATATTAACCCTCCTCTTAGCAACTCTTTTTACATTTATTAAATTTACTGATGATACATTTGCTGTTGTAGAATTTCCACCAAAAGTACCACATCCTAATGTTAATGATGGCATATTTGTATTATAAATGTCACCAATTGCTCCATGAGTTGATGGAGAATTTACAATCAATCTTCCTGCTTTTACTACTTCTGCGAACTTATCTATTGTTTCTTTATTTTCTGAATGAATTACTGCTGAATGTCCAAGTCCTCCGAATTCAATTAACTTTTCTGCTAATGCAATACCTTCATCATCATTGTTTGAAATATAGTATGCTAGAACTGGACTTAATTTTTCTTTAGAGAATGGAAAATCAGCTCCAACTCCAGTTTGTTTTACAACAATTATTTTGGTATCTTCTGGAATTGTTATTCCAGCTTTAGCAGCTATATCAACTGGTTTTTGACCAACTATATCTGAATTTAAAGCATTTCCCTTTTCTTTTATAAACATGCTCTTTTCTAGTTTTATTGTTTCTTCTTTATCTAAGAAAACGCATCCTGCTTCTTTCATTAGTTTTTCAAATTCTTTACTAATTGATTTATCTACTATAACTGCTTGTTCAGAAGCACATATCATTCCATTATCAAATGATTTTGATAATACCAAATCATTTACAGATGTTTTTAATTTTGCTGTTTTATCTATATAACAAGGAACATTTCCCGCTCCAACACCTAATGCTGGCTTTCCACAAGAATATGCAGCTTTTACCATTCCAGGTCCTCCAGTTGCAAGTATTAAGTTAACTCCTGGATGATTCATAAGCATTTGTGTTGCAAGAACTGAAGGTTCTTCAATCCATAATATACAATCCTTTGGAGCTCCTGCCTTTATTGCAGCATCTCTAACCACTGTTGCTGCAGCAACACTACATTTTTGAGCTGATGGATGGAATCCAAATATTATTACATTTCTTGTTTTAGCTGATATTATTGATTTGAACATTGTTGTAGATGTTGGGTTTGTAACAGGTGTAACACCAGCAATTACTCCAACTGGTTCTGCAACTTGTTCATATCCTTCAGAATCACTTTCAGCAATTACTCCAACTGTTTTATCATATTTAATATTATGATATACATACTCTGTTGCAAACATATTCTTTATAATTTTATCTTCGTAAATTCCTCTTTTCGTTTCTTCAACTGCCATTTTTGCAAGTTTCATATGATTATCTAATCCTGCCATTGCCATAGCTTTAACTATATTGTTTACTTGTTCTTGATTTAATTCAAGATATTTTTGAGATGCAACTTTTGCTCTTTCAACAAGCTTATCAATCATATTTTTAACTTTTTCTTGTTCTTCTTGACTTACTTCTTGTGCCATTAAAATTCCTCCTTTAACCTTTTAGATATTTTAACCAATATTATTATATATTATAGATTATTTTTGTCAATAATAAATATATAATAAATTTAAGAATAAAAATTGAAGGAATGCAATCATACATTCCTTCAACTATTCAATATTCACTTCTATGCTCTTGGATGAGCTTTCTTATATATATTTTTTATACTTTCATCTTGAAATTGCATATATACTTGTGTTGAAGATATATCTGAATGTCCTAGCATTGTTTGTATTGCTTTTAAATCTGCACCATTTTGTAAAAGATGTGTTGCAAATGAATGTCTTAATACATGTGGTGTAATATCTTTTGAAATATGTGCTTGTTCTTTATAGTATTTAACTATTTTCCAAAATCCTTGTCTTGTTAATCTTCTACCATTTGTGTTTACAAATAATGCTTTTACAGAATCATCTTTTATAATTATCGGTCTTGCCTTTTCTACATATTCTTTTAATGCTTTTAAAGACATTGTTCCTAAAGGAATATTTCTTTGTTTTGAACCGTTTTTACATACTGCAAAACCTTGCTCTAAATCGACATCTTCTATGTTTAATGAGATTATTTCTGTAACTCTCATTCCAGTAGCATACGCAAACTCTAACATAGCTTTATCTCTCATTCCTTTTAAATCCTCTGAACTTGGTTGCTCTAATAATAATTCAACTTCTTGAGAAGATAATACGCTTGGAGCTTTCTTTTCTATTTTAGGTGATTGAATTCCATCTGTTGGATCAGCTGAAATTAATTTTACTCTCATTAAATATTGATAAAATGATCTTATTGATGCTAAACTTCTTGATACTGTTGATGATTTTTTATTATTCTTTTGTAGAAATTTTAAATACCCATGTATATCTTCTGTTTTAGTTTTTAAATAATTTATGTCTTTTGTTGAAACATACTCCTCATATTGAACTATATCTCTTTTGTATGATTGCAATGTGTTTTCTGATAATTTCTTATCATTCTTTAAAAATTCTAAAAAGTTGTTAATTTGTTTTTCCATTTTAGCACCTCTAAGTATATAAATTTTTAAATAATTTATGTAATATATTAACATAAATTATTATGTTAATGTTATATCAAAATCCGACATAATTGTAAATAGTTTTTAAGAAAAAAAAATTATTTTTTTCTTAAATATATTTTACATAACTTTGAAGAGTTGGTGTAGAAATATATACTTCTATAAATGCTACACCTATTAAAATGATGCAAAACAGCCCTGAAAAGATACTGTGTCTACAAATTTCTAGTTTAATATTTTCCTTTCTTCTATCTTTCATAATGGATTTATATAATCTTACACCACTTACTGCTATTGCAAATATTGCAGGTATAAATATTATATTATGTAAAAGTAATGTTACTATTGAAACTATTATTCCCTTGCCACCCAAACTTGCCATTAGTGATGATATTGTATAACTCAATGCAAATCCCCTATATGCTATTATTGCATATACAATCGGAACGCCAACTACTGTACATCCCATAAACCATAGAAGAACAGCAAGCAACACATTTGATTTTATTGTATCTTTTAATAGTGCTGATTTATCTACTGTATTTTCTGTATTCTTTAAAGCATTTATAAAATTTGTTATATATGAGTTTATTTCTTCTTTTTGCTGGTTTGTTGAATTGTTAACAAATATGACTCCTATTACAATTCCTATTATAAACAATAACACAACAATTGTATATTCCTTTATATTATCTGATATATGCTTAAATATTATATTTTTGGCATTGGTACCTATTTTTCTCTTTTTCATATGTTACCACTCTCCTACACATAATATCTATGCAATAAGTATAAAAAAAGAACAAAAAATATTTTATTCTTTTTAACTACATTCACTTAATCTATAAGAGAGTGCCTCTATAGCACTCTCTTTCTATATTTTACCCTACTATTCTTAATTTTCCTTCTATATTCTTAATAAATATATACCCAAATTCTGATTCATCTTCATATATCGAACTGTAAACGTATGCCATATCATCATCATAAGAACTTGGTCTACTATTTTTCCATTCTTCTTCTGCTGATCCCACATATAAAAAAGCGATCCTTTTTATAAACATATCTGGTACTACAAGATATACAATAGCATTGTATTTTTTCTCAAAATCTTCTATTATTTTTTTGTAGAAATCATCTTTTTTCCATTTTTCTACATTAAAGATTTTCTCATTCACATTATATTTCTCCATTATTTCTTTTTTTCTAAGCTCTACCTCTTGTAATTGTTTTTCTCTTAAAATATTCATTTAACATTCCTCTCTTCCTTTAATTAATATATTTATATTATAAAATTTTCAAATAAGTATAGCAGCAAAGATGGTCATATATGACCATCTTTGCTGCTATACTTATTTATTGATACAATAATTGATTTCACATCAAACATGTGGCACAAGGCTACTCTATCTTTGTATTTTTTTTATTAAATTTTCTAAATATGTCTTTGTAATTGGATAATCTTCTCTTCCCTTGTTGTAAGGAATATAATCTGTTATTTCTTCATTATTTTCTATATTTATAACTTTATATTTTCCTTTTTCTTCAATACACCAACGTTTTAAATCCATTTTTTCTATAAAGTTGTCAAAATTTTCGAACGAATCTAACCATTTTTTTGTATTACCATTATTATAATCTATCTTGATTTCTTTATTTTCAAAATAATTTTTTATATCAAATAAGACATAATCAACTCTATCATTAAAAATACGAAACCTTTGTTGATTTATAGAATTTTTGTGACCTGGCCAGATTAAATGTCCTGCATATTGAGGATTTCTAATAATTTTGTAATCATTTACAAAATTTTCTATTGGTTTTCCATTTGCAGCATAAACATCAATAATTGCCTTCCAGCCACTAACACAGTCTAAAGATAATATAATTCCATTAGTATCTCTAAATTTGCCATTATGTACTTCATATTCATTTAAACCTTTTTCTTTTCTTTTTATATTTATAGTTTTATATAATTTTTCATCAAACTCATCAGGATCCATATATATTTTATGTCCATCTATATATCCTTTATTTATTATAAGTTTAATCCAATCTGTTTTGTTGTTTTCTTTTAAAGCTTTAAATTCTGCAGTATACTCTTTTTTTTCTTTATCTTTCCATATAAATTTATTTATATTTTCAATGTTTTTTAAATATAAATATTCATCTTTCTTTTTGCTTTTATCTCCAGACATATTTCTTATATTCCTCCTTATACTGTTCTAATCATCTATATTCAACTTAATTATTGCATCCATCATTTTTCTAAAGTTATTTGGAACTCATTGCACTTAATTTTTTTGATGGAACCATTTAGAAAAGTTAATCCATTAAGGAAGTCTATAACTCTTACTCTTTCTTTAACATTACAATTGCTCACATCAACTACAATTGTATTTTGTTGCAAAGCATCCTTTAACTTCTCTAATTCTAGATAACTACTTAATTCAACCTTATTCATATATCATTTCTCCTTTACCTTTAATTTATAGATACATTATATAATGAATAAAGTTTTTGAACAATATGATCGGTCAAATGTGTCTGCTGTATTATTTATATTCTTTAAGTGATCTATTTGCATAGTAAATTCTTTATTTGCTTGCCATATCTATCTTCTTCTCAACTCCTCGTATCTAACCATTCAAATTCGCGTACCCTGTCGTTCTTCATTAAAACAGTTATAATATCAAGGGT
>CANRNW010000026.1 GCA_947632145.1 uncultured Clostridia bacterium | reverse complement strand
TAAAATTTAGCCCTAAAACTAAATTTTTAGGGCTAATGTTTTAAAAATTTTGGGACATTTTCAAATTTCATTGACATCATTATTTTTGCGTTTGTAATATATTTTTAAATTTTTTATATAACAAATAAATCAAGAAACCAGTGGCTAGCCTGGTTTCTCATTTTATAATTCAGTTTGTTCTGCAATGTATTTCATGTAGAGTTCCATACGATTGCTTTTCAGTATTTCAAATTCATACTTGTTATCTCCCGCTGTAACATGACATCTTAATTTCTCTGCCAATAGATGTAATCCCAGCGAATCGGTACTAAAGCAATCATATGCAATTGCTCTTGCTAGGTTCAAAAGATTTCCCTTTCTTCCTTCAACAACTTCAAGATATACATCCTGAACATTGTCATACTCTGCCTCTGTGTTGTTACAGTTTTCAGCAGGTATAGTCTTTGCATTATCGGGTGCAGAAATGATATACACACCATCTCTAGATTTTGCTTTCAGCATAATTATGCCTCCTATAGTAAAGTTGCAAATAGCACGAACTGCTAGCCCAGCTCATTTAAATATGAATTATATCATGGCTTTATATAAATTTCAATATTGCACATACCACAAATATGATTCTTTTGTACCTTGTAACACTTTTTTTGTATCTGAATAATATATAGCATACTAATGATTTTACAAAACTTAATTTTTAGGAGGTACATTTACATGAGAAACTGTTGTGATTGCGAAATATTGTGGTTTATCATCTTGTTCTTACTACTTTTCTGTGGATGTGGCAATACTTGTAACGCTTAATTGTGATTAAACCTTCATTGTTACTTATTTAAAGGAGGTGAGGTTATGCAAGAATCAAGAGGTGGATGCGGTTTTGGTTTTGGTGATAACTGCTGTTGGATTATAATATTATTAATATTAATATGCTGCTGTTGTGGTGACAGAGGATGCTGCTAATGAGAAAAGTGTATGTAATAAAGCAAAAAAAGCAAAGAACCAAACTTTTTCAAGTTTGGTTCCGCTTTTAGTGTTTTTGTGGATTATGGATTCAGATAATAAATCCGAAAACTTACTCCACTGCAGGGTACCTTTTCACAATTTTCTATGCTCTCTATCTCCTTTTGACATCTACGCATCTTGTTAGGAACGCAAATGCTCAGCCTTCTGTTCTCGAGTTGTACAAGCCCCATTAAAGCCTTAGCATAAGGAAAATTAAGATTATATGTGTTAAGGGATATCTCACCTATAGCTGATACATCAGCAATTAAAAAACTCCCTACATACAAGTCATCAATTCTCCATTTTTTGCTTTTGCTATCCTCTTGAGCTTTATAACTCAAATTGTCAATTACATATGACCGTTTCATAAGGTAACACCTCCAAAAAATTTTTTACACATCTATTTTATCATATAATTATCAAAAAGTCTACATAAATCTAAATTTATGTAGACTTTTGGGGGGTATTAATACATTCCTTCCATTCCAGCTCCTGGCATTGCATCATGTCCTCCACAGTTGCAATTTTTCTCTTTCTTTTCTGTTACTACGCTCTCTGTTGTAAGTATCATTGAAGCAATACTTGCAGCATTTTGTAATGCTGAACGAGTTACTTTTGTAGGATCAACTATTCCTGCTTTTTTCATATCAACATATTGTTCTGTTGCTGCATCAAATCCAAATCCTTCTGCATTTGATTTCACTTTCTCTAATATTACAGCACCTTCTAATCCTGCATTTATAGCAATTTGTTTTACTGGTTCTTCTAATGCTCTTAATACTATTTTTGCTCCTAATTTTTCGTCTCCATCTAATTGATTTAATAAATTTTGTACTTTAGGCATTATATTAACTAGTGCTGTTCCACCTCCAGCAACGATTCCTTCTTCAACAGCAGCTTTTGTTGCAGATAATGCATCTTCAATTCTTAATTTTTTCTCTTTCATTTCAACTTCTGTTGCTGCTCCAACTCCTATTACTGCAACTCCACCTGCTATTTTTGCAAGTCTTTCTTGCAATTTTTCTTTATCATATTCACTTTTTGTATCTTCTAATTGTATTCTTATTTGATTTACTCTTTCTGATATTTTTTCTTTATCTCCTGCACCATCTACAATTATCGTATTTTCTTTTCCTATTTTTACTTGTCTTGCTCTACCAAGTTGTTCTATTGTTGTTTCTTTCAAATCTAATCCTAAATCTGATGTTATTACTTCTCCACCTGTTAATACTGCAATATCTTCAAGCATTTCTTTTCTTCT
The DNA here is from genome assembly GCA_947632145.1 of uncultured Clostridia bacterium. GTDB lineage: Bacteria > Bacillota > Clostridia > TANB77 > CAG-508 > CAKPQL01. The sequence goes on along the minus strand of CANRNW010000026.1, from coordinate 9,701 downwards.
ATCTCCAAAACCTGGAGCTTTTACAGCAACAACATTTAGTACTCCTCTTAATTTATTTAATATTAACGTTGATAAGGCTTCTCCTTCAATATCATCTGCTATTATAACAAGTTTTCCAGATTGTTGCATTAAATTCTCTAATATTGGTAATATTTCTTGTATATTGCTTATTTTTTTGTCTGTTATTAAAATGTATGGATTATCCATTATTGTTTCCATTTTTTCTGTATCTGTTACCATATATGGAGATAAATATCCTTTATCAAATTGCATTCCTTCAACAACATCTAATCCTGTTAGAGCAGTTTTTGATTCTTCTATTGTTATTACTCCATCTTTTGAAACTTTTTCCATTGCATCTGCAATTAGTTCTCCAATTTCTGTGTTGTTTGCAGATATACTTGCAACTCTTGCAATATCTTCTCTACCATTTATTGGTGAGCTTATTTCTTTTAAACCATCTACTGCAACTTTTACAGCTTTATCTATTCCTCTTTTAATTGCCATTGGATCTCCACCTGCTGCAACATTTCTTACTCCTTCTTTTATCATAGATTGAGCTAAGACTGTTGCTGTTGTAGTTCCATCTCCTGCTATATCATTTGTTTTTGTAGATACTTCTTTTACAAGTCTTGCACCAATATTTTCATATGGATCTTCTAGTTCTATTTCTTTTGCAATTGTAACACCATCATTTGTTATAAGTGGTGCACCAAAAGATTTATCTAAAACTACATTTCTTCCTTTTGGTCCTAATGTAACTTTAACAGTATCTGCTAATTTATTAACACCTTCTAATAAACTTTTTCTAGCTTCTTCTCCGCTTCTAATATCTTTTGACATATAAATTACCTCCTTAAAATTTCCAAAAGATTTGTACTCTTCGCTAGTGCACAATAATGTGCCCCTACATTCAATATTCTTTATTCATTTGTATACAAATCGTCGAAAATGCCGTTTCTGCATTATTACTCTACTATTGCAAGTACATCAGATTGTTTTACTATTATGTAGTCTGTTCCTTCATATTTTATTTCTGTTCCTGAGTATTTGCTAACTATTACCTTTTGTCCTACCTTTATATTCATCTCTATTTGTTTTCCTTCTACATTTCCACCCGGTCCTACTGCTAATACCTCTGCTATTTGTGGTTTTTCTTTTGCATTGCTAGCTAAAATAATTCCGCTTTTTGTTGTTTCCTCTGCCTCAATCATTTTAATTAAAACTCTGTCTGCTAATGGTTTTATCATAAATATTACCTCCCTTGAATAAAAAATTAGCAGTCGTTTGTTTCGACTGCTAATAATTTATACCACTTTTTATAAAAAGTCAATATGTTTGTGTGAATTTTTTGTTTTTTTGTTTTATACATGTAATTAAAAATATGCGGGTCGCATACCATGCGACCCCTACATAATAAATCGTATTTTATTTATAATATTATATTCACATTAATTTATATTTATGCTACATCTCTTTTGCTGCTTTTACTAATTCTGCAAATAAAGGCTGTGGCTTATTTGGTCTTGATTTAAATTCTGGGTGAAATTGTCCTGCAACAAAGAACCTATTTGTTGGTATTTCAACAATTTCTACTAATCTTCCGTCTGGTGAAGTTCCAGAACATATCATCCCTGCTTTTTCAATTTGTTCTTTATATTTATTATTAAATTCAAATCTATGTCTATGTCTTTCTGATATTTCTTCTTTTCCATAAATTTTTCTAGCCATAGTTCCTTCTTTTAATATACAAGGATATGCACCAAGTCTCATAGTTCCACCTTTATCATGTATATCTTTTTGGTCATCCATAATGTGTATTACTGGGTTTTTAGCATTCTCCTCAAATTCTGCTGAATTTACATCTTCTAATTTTAATACATTCTTTGCAAACTCTACTACTGCCATTTGCATTCCTAAGCAGATTCCTAAGAACGGAATATTATTTTCTCTTGCATATTTTATTGTTTCAATTTTTCCCTCTATTCCTCTATTTCCAAATCCTCCAGGAACTACAATTCCTTTGTAGTCTTTTAAAATTTCTTTAACATTATTTGGAGTAATTGTTTCTGAATCTATAAATCCTACATTTACTTTTACATTGTTTACAAAACCACCATGTCTTAAACTTTCTGCAACAGAAAGATAAGAATCTTGTAATTGTACATATTTTCCAACTATTGCGATATTTACTTCTTCTTTAATGTTTCTTATATTATCTATCATCTTTTGCCAATCTTCATTTTTTGCTTCTGATTTTTCTAATCCTAAATGCTCACATACAGAGTTAGCTAAACCTTCTTTTTCTAAATTCAAAGGCACAGCATATAAATTATCTGCTGTTGAATTTTCTATAACATCTTTTGTTTTTACATTACAAAATAGTGCTATTTTTTGTTTCATTGTTTCTTCTATTGGAAATTCTGTTCTACATACTAATATATCTGGTTTTATTCCTAATGATTGTAATTCTTTTACTGAATGTTGTGTTGGTTTTGATTTTAATTCATTTGATCCAGATATGTGTGGTAATAATGTAACATGAACATATAAAACGTCTTGTGATTCCTTTTCAATTCCAACTTGCCTTATAGCTTCTAGAAAAGGTAAACTTTCTATATCTCCTACTGTTCCTCCAATTTCAGTTATTACTATATCTATATCATCATTTTCGAAACTATATATATTTTCTTTGATTTCATTTGTAATATGAGGTATTACTTGTACTGTTTTTCCTAAGTAATCTCCTCTTCTTTCTTTATTTAATACATTCCAGTATATTTTTCCAGAAGTTACACTAGAATTTTTTGTTAAATTTTCGTCAACAAATCTTTCATAATGACCTAAATCTAAGTCTGTTTCAGCTCCATCATCTGTAACAAAAACTTCTCCGTGTTCATATGGACTCATTGTTCCAGGATCTATATTTATATATGGATCAAATTTTTGTATTGTAACCTTATACCCTCTATTTTTAAGTAATCTTCCGAAGTGACGCAGCTGTTATTCCTTTTCCTAGTCCTGATACAACTCCTCCTGTAACAAAAATATACTTTGTGTTCATGTTTTATTCTCCTCCTAATTTAAACAAAAAAAAGATTAAAAAATACTTTTTAAAGTTTTTTTTTAATCTAGATTTTCTCAAAAATTCAATATACATTATATCAAATTAACTTATAATTGTATATAGTTTTACAAAATATTATACATTTTTATTTAAAATGTCTTTTAATTCTTGTACTTCATCTTTTGTTAATGTAACACCTTTGTTCATTCTATCGTGATTTTCAGACCAGTCTCTTAAATCATATTTAGGCTCTCTATCATTCCAACTAACTAAGTTTAATTCTTTTTTCCATCCTTTATCTGTTTCAGATAAAACTCCTAAATGTTCTACGATTTCATATTTTATTTCTGGCATACATACATCTCCTTTTATATTATTTATATATATAATACACGATAATGTTATAAAATGTAAAGAAATTTTTCAAAATTCGTAAATATTTTATTATTTTTTATTACATAAAGTGAAAAGCTAGGCTGTGAGCCTAGCTTTCCTTTGAATCAAGAGCTCAGAATTTAACCTTTACATTTTCTAGCACAATTACCGGGACGACCTTAATTTCTTCTTCTTTTGCAAGCATTAACGAAGGAAAGCCATCCAATACGAATCCATCTTTATCCGTAATTATCGGTCTTTGCAGGATTACATATTCTTGATAAATTGATTTAATTCTGTTATACTCTCTGCCCTTAAATTCTTTGTTTAAGTCTACCCTAACAATGAATTTTTTAATATCCATTTGGGTAAGCCATTCTGTAGGAAAACTATACATACCGTTTCTCCGCATAAGCTTTTGCTCTTTCTCTACGGTTTTCCGGTAAATTTTCCTATCTGCCTTGTTCAGAAGCAAAAATCTTGCATATTGCTCTTTCGAAAAATTTGACTTTTGACTGTTACACTGTGAACAACAAGGTTCTAAGTTGTTTGGAATTGTTGGCCCTCCCATATCTTGAACATACGCGTGATCCAGTGTTACATCTTTCCGTCCCAATTCTTTTCCGCAGTAAGCACATTTGTTTTTTCCCTTAAGGCAATATGTTACATTATACATCAATCGCCTAAACGGAACATCTCCATAAATACACAAAACCCCGTTCTTTACCTCAGCTTTCCCTTTTAGTTTTTTATTCCCCTTTTTAGAAAAATAAAACCGAAAGGTTTTTGGTAAATCAATAATCATTGAATACCACCTCCTAATTTTTTTGCTTCTCTATTATATCAATTATTTACATATTTTTCAATATTATGTCGATTTGTTTATAAATTTATTTACAAATTGTATTGCTTAAAAACGCTTTTAGTGATACTATATTTCCATAAATTATTTTTAATTTTTATTGCCTTTTAAACATATTTATGATATCATAATTTTGTCGAATTTTGTAATTTTTAGGGAGGTAATCTTTATGAAATCAACAGGTGTAATTAGAAGAGTTGATGAGTTAGGAAGAATCGTAATACCTATCGAACTAAGAAATAAATTAGGAATTGCAGAAAAAGATCCTCTAGAAATATATGTTGAGGATTCTAATATCGTTTTAAAAAAATTTGAAACTAGTTGTATTTTTTGCGGTAATGCAAAAAAATTATCAGAATATCAAGGAAAATTAATTTGTAATAAATGTTTAAAAAAACTTTCTTCATTATCTTCTTCAGAAGACTAGCAAAATAGGATATATTGAAACCATCAGTCTTTTTCAACGACTGATGGTTCTTTTATTTATATAAATAATTTATATATTTCGTTTTTATTTACATTTCTGTCTTTTGCTATTTGCTTTATTATTTCTTTTTTCTCATATCCTAAATTTTCATAATATTTATAATGCTCTTCTATTGACATGTCATTCAATTTATTTGTTTCTATTTCTTTTTTGCTTAAATTATTTCCCTCTACGATTATTACATATTCTCCTTTTGGAACTTGTGTTTTCTCTAATAAATTTGATATTGTATCTATTAAAAATTCTTCATGAATTTTTGTTAATTCTCTTGCTAAGCATATTTTTCTATCTCCAAAGATATCTTTCATTTCCTTTAATGTATCAATAAGTTTATGCGGTGCTTCATAAAATATAAGAGTTTTTGTATCTTCTGATACTTCTTTTAACTTTTCTTTTTTTTCCTTTTTGTTTACTGGTAAAAAACCTAAAAAGCTAAATTCTCTTGCTTCCATTCCAGATGAAATTAGGGCAGTTATCAATGCACAAGGTCCTGGAATTGGTACTACTTTTATGCTATTTTTTATGGCAACTTTTACAACCTCTTCTCCAGGGTCTGAAATTACAGGTGTTCCTGCATCAGATACAAGAGCTATATTTTCTCCTTTTTTTAATCTGTCTATTAGAATTTCTGTTTTTAATTTTTCTGTTTGCTTATAATAACTTATCAATGGTTTTGAGATTTCTAGATGATTCAATAATTTTAATGTATGTCTAGTATCTTCTGCTGCAATAATGTCTACAGACTTTAATATTTTTATTGCTCTTAATGTTATATCATCTAAATTTCCTATTGGTGTTGCAACAATATATAAAATTCCACTCATTTTTTTACCCCTTTTTATTCTTTATTATATATTTTTAATATCTCATTTGTGTAGCTACCATCCAAATTATATACAAATAATGGAGCCTGAATATTTAAAAAATCTCCTCCATTTTTTACGGCTTTTATTAAAACCATGTTTGGTTTTTTATTTATATTTGGATGAATAAATCTCATTTCTTTTATTTGCATTTTATACTTATCTAAATTAACTATTATATCTTTTATTCTCTCTGGTCTGTGCACCATATAAAGTTTTCCATTGTTTTTTAATAGTTTACTTGATATCTTTATTATATCTTCTATATTACACATTACTTCATGTCTAGAAATTATTTTATATTCATTACTGTTTTTTAATCCTGTATCATTCTTTTTATATGGCGGATTTGTAACTATTGCATCAAAACTTTGTAATTCTAATTTTTTGTCAAGGTTCTTTATATCTTCATTTAATAAAGAAAATTTATCTTCTAAATTATTTAATTTCACACTTCTTTTTGCCATATCATATACTTCTTCTTGTATTTCTACACCTATAATACTTTTTAGTTCTGTCTTTTTACAAAGTAAAATTCCTAAAATTCCTGTTCCAGTACCCAAATCTATAACTTTACTTCCTTTTGGAATTTCCTTTGCAAAGTCTGATAAACAAACTGCATCTATTCCAAAACAAAATCCATTTTTGTTTTGAATAATTTTTAACCCTTTATATTCTAGATCATCAATTCTTTCATCTGGTTTTAATTCAACTTCCATAATCATTTTATAACCCTTCTTAATATTACTACATATTATATATTAGAACATAGAATTTGGTCAACAAAAAAATAATTGAGGTGATAACGTGGGAAAAGATAAGCATAAAGAAATATCTTTAAAAAAAAGAAAAGAGAACCTTTGTTGTTCTCTTTATGATATAGAAAAATTTTTAAATAATTTAAGTAAAAGTTTAAAATGTGTAAGCATTGTTAAAAAACTTAAGTAGCACTTGGTACTTGCCTTACAAATATTTCATTAAAATTTAACCCCTCATCTGAAAATCCTTTATTTTCTTCTCCATTTATCAATATTTTTATTCCACTAACTTCTGTTAGTTCTGTTAAAGTATTTACTATTGAATAAATAATCTTGTTTTCCTCTTCAGCCCCCATATTTCCTACATTAGTAAATTCTTCAGAAAAATCAATATATACAATTCCCTTTTGTATATTAACACTATTTAATTTAGTTTCTTGTGGTATTAGTTTTTCTAAACTTTCATTTTTTGGCCCCTCTATTAGTAAAATTACCAATTCATTATATGGATTATTTAATAACATTTTTGAGTCTATCATTCTCGCTTCTGGTGTTATCTCTCCTGTTTCTTTATTTTTAAAATATAACGTTATTAGAGTTTGCCTTAATTGCGTGTTTGATATTTCTTCTTGTGGAGTATATTCCGTAAAATCGATTTCATTATTATTTACCTCCGGCTCTTTATGGCTCATAATCCAAAATATAATAAATCCAATAAAAATTAGTAAAACTACTATTAAAATTATAGTTTTCTTGTTATTCTTCAATATTATCACCCTTTCTCATTTAATAATATTAAAGACAAGTTTTTTTAGAACTATTTTTCTTACATCTCTGTAAAAAATACATCAGATACAGATTTATCTAAATATTTTGATATTTTGTCCATTATTTCTATTGATGGATTTTTCCTTGTTCCCTTTTCTAAATGACTTAAATAACCTATTGATATCCCTGTTTTATTCGCTATTTCAGTCAACGTTATTCCTTTTTCCTTTCTTATTGCTCTCATTCGGTTTTGATACATGTTATCGCCTCCTATTGTCTTAATAACAATAATATATCATATACCAATTTGACAAGTCAAGTTTTTTATGCTATTTTATACTAAAATTTGCTTTTTTGAAAAATTTTATATTTTTTTGTCTTTACTGGTAGACAAATTTTAATTTTTTATATATAATGTTACTGAAAATATGAGAAAAGGGGTATGAGTTATGATTGGTGATATGATTGCAAAAGTAAGAAAAGAAAAAGGTATGACAAAAACAGAACTTGCCAAATTAACAGATATAAATATTGGTCACTTAACACATATAGAAAAAGGAGAAAGAAATCCTAGCCATAAGGCATTAAAAAATATTTGTAAAGCACTAGATATACCTTATCAACAATTAATGTACACTTATGATAAAACTATTAGTGAAGAACAAGAGCAATATAACTTAATTGATCATATTGCATATAATAAAGTTATTGCAATTGATAAGATTAGTGGTTTTATTGATTGCCCTGCAAGTGTTCCAAGTTCTTGTGTAGCAATAAAAATTACAGATACAGATATGGAACCAACTTTAGAGAAAAATAGTTATGCATTTTTAGAATTCAATTCTCTTTTAAATAATAAAGATATTGGTTTATTTAATGTAAATAAGAAAATCCTAATAAGAAGATTCTATAATAAAAAAGGCAAAATAACTTTAAAAGCTGATAATAAGGGAATAGAAGATATCACTCTATCTTCAGAAGATTCATTCTTCATAATAGGAAAAATTTTAACAAAATAATATATTTTTTTACAAAATCTATTGAATATTATAAAATTTAATAATATAATACATCTAACTAAAGATAAACAAGGAGAAATTAAAATGGAATTATTAAAAAATATCTTTTTTAATACAGATAAATTAACTCAAAATTCAACTGTAAAAATATCTTATACTGGTAAATTTTTTCAAGATCAATCTGAAGAAGTTTATATTCACTATGGATTTGGATTATTATGGGAAAATTTAACTGAAGTAAAGATGGAAAAAACAGAAATTGGTTTTCAAGCTGAAATAAATTTAATAAATGCTGATACATTTAACTTCTGTTTTAGAAATGGAAATAATGAATGGGATAACAACAATTGTGCAAATTATATCTTTCCATTAGAAAAAATAGAAACAGATTTAGTTGTTGTTCCTAATGCAAATACTTCTTTATCAACTAGCAGAAGATTAAGAAAAACATATATATGGAGCAAAAAAATTAGAATTGCAGTTTATAAAATCATTACATATTTACCAAAAATTATATCTGGAAATTATAAAAGAAAATTAAAAGCAGCTGAATAATCAGTTGCTTTTTACTTTATTATCATTCCACCATTTATAGAAATAATTTGACCTGTTGTATAATTATCTTCAATTAGCCATTCCACACATTTGCATATATCTTCTGGTTTTCCTATTTTATTTAATGGTATTTCTTGTTTTAATTCATTTAAAGTTTGTTCACTTAAATCTTTATTCATATCTGTATCAATTACTCCAGGTGCAATAGCATTTACTCTTATATTGGATAGGCCAAGTTCCTTTGCCATTGCTTTTGTTAACCCATTTAAACCGGATTTTGCAGCAGAATAATGCGTTTCACAAGATGCTCCAACTTCTCCCCACATAGAAGATATATTTATTATACAACCATTTTTATTATGTATCATATTCTTTATTACTTCTTGAGATACCAAAAAAGCCGATGTTAAGTTTGTATTTATCATATTGTTCCAATCTTCATCTGTTATTTCTGTAAATAATTTTATTTGAGATATACCCGCATTATTTACTAATATATCTATTTTTCCATATTTATCTAAGATATATTGAATCATAGCTTTTACTTCATCTCTATTAGTTACATCAGCCTTATAAATGTCTATATTATATTGTTCTTTTAATTCTAATGCTTGTTCTTCTGATTTGTTATAATTTGCAATTATAGTATAACCTTTGTTTTTTAAACCTATTGCTATGCTTCTTCCAATTCCCCTTGATGCCCCTGTTATCAATACTGTTTTCATATTCCCTCCACATATAATAAAACAAAACCCTAGGCAATCCTTAGAAAGTCCAGGGTTAAGTTTGGAGCCGCTAGTCAGACTTGAACTGACGACCTACTGATTACAAGTCAGTTGCTCTACCAACTGAGCTACAGCGGCATTTCTGTTTGGTGACCCGTACGGGAATCGAACCCATGTCTCCGCCGTGAAAGGGCGATGTCTTAACCGCTTGACCAACGGGCC
>CANRNW010000025.1 GCA_947632145.1 uncultured Clostridia bacterium | reverse complement strand
TTACCTAAATAACTATCAAAGTTTAAATTATAATCTTTACCAGTATTATCAGTAAATACTACTCTTATTCTTGAAAGGCAATCATAATTTTTAGTTGTTAAGTAATTAACAAGTTTTCCTTCTTTATCATAAGCCAAAACATATTTTATTGTTTTTTTAGTTAGCTCTGAATTAGGATCATCTTCTACAACTTTATTACCATTTTTGATAATTTCTTTTATATCAGTAAATGGCATTAATTTATACATATTTTGGTAGACTAATTTATTTGAAGAATTATAGATACTTAATTTTTTTGCTAATTCTTCATCTGGTAAATAATTACTATCTACTTTAGTCGTAGAGCTTGTGTTAAGGTTACCACTATAAGTGTATTTACCATCAGATTCTGTAAGCTTAAGAGTTAATGATGTTAAAGCAGTATTAACATAAACCTTAGTATCTTTACAATCTAATTCTAGTTCATATTTACCATCTGTTTCCTTAACCTTTTTAATTTCTACATAAACTTCTGGTAAATCTTTCATTGATATTTTAACTAAATAATTTTTGTTAACAAATTTATCAAGTTCTGCTTTAGTTAGGATATTATGCTCTCCAACTTCACCAACTTCATTAAATTTATATATCTTAATATCTGTTATATCCTTAAGTTCAATATGATTAGATTCTGCAACTGTAACAACTTTATTAGCTATTTCGCCCTTTTCATAGTAATGTGAATGATTAGTTTTTCCATCATTATCTCTACTATAATCAGCTGAAATTGTTATTATGTATTTTATGCTATCATTTTTAGCAAATGTAATTGTATTATCTCCAAGTTTTAATGTATTACTACTTAGTGGTATAGATCTTCCAAACTCATCTTCGGCTGATATATAAATTTTGCTATCTATAATTGAATTATCTTCGTCTTCAATCTGAAGATCTAATTTAATATTGTCACCCTCTAACGAATAAGCAAAGTCATCTAATTTTGGAGCATCTTTTAAGACTTCTAATGGAGTTTCTTTATTTTCTAATTCTACTTCGTTTCCACTATTTAAGGTTACTGAATTTATTTTTACATATTTTTTTCCTTCATCTTCATATCCATCTATAGTAGTTATAAATCTAGTTTCATCATTGATATCTTTAGTAAGTTTATACTCTTTTTCATTTATTTCAACTTTCTCTGGATATAGATTTTTATATTTTGAACTAAAGTTAAATGATAATTTTATTTTCTCATTTTTTTCAAAATATGGTGTTTCTTTACCTTTACTATTAGCTATTTTTATATCAGTTACATCAGCATTATAATCATCTGTTAAAACAAATTGTTTTTTAACTATAGCTTGATCTGTATAACTATTTTTATTTTGTTCTAAAGTATTACTATCTAAATCATAGCTTGCTTTAATTTCAAATGTTGATAATTGTTCTTTTTTGGCATTAAATGTAAGTGAGATATTCTTTCCAACTTCGACTTCTTTTGTTACACCATCAACTATAGCTGTTGCTTTTGAGTTGTTTAATACACCATCGTTATCTACAAAGTCAAAATTAAAGGTTACTGTACCATCCTCAACATTATTTGTTGTTTTAAAGTTTTCAATAGTTGGAACTTTCTTTAATATATCAATTTGATCAGTTCTTTTTATTTCTAAAGTTTCTTCTTCATCACCATTTTTAAATACAATATCTGTAAGATTGATATCATGAACTCCAGGATTATTTGGTACTGGATAATAAATTTTGTATTCACCTTTTGTACTTGAAACAGTTTCTACAGGATAATCTTTACCATTTATTATTAATGATTTTATTAGTGTAGCTTGTTCTAATTCTTCTTTATTAAGCTTATCTAAGTTTGGAGTAACTTTTGTACTACTAATAGAATAAGTAATCGGAATAGTAGTTCCCTGTTCAGGATATTTAGTATTTACAGTTTCATTACCAATTTTTATTTCACCAATATCACTATTTTGAATTGTTGTTGTCCTGCTTGAATGAACTACAATATCTATAGGTATTCTTTCAACTTGATCAACTAAATATACCTCATCATATGTTGCACCTGTAGCATAAAATTGAGTTGCATATCCTCCTATTCTATATTCTGAAGATTCATTACCTGTGACATCGAACTCAACCGAACCACTTTTCTGATTTTTTACATCATTTTTGGAAGCAATTAGTTGTCCCTTCGAATTTTTTAAATACAATGTTAAATCAGAAACTACAACATCATCTGGATCAATTATATTAAAATAAAATGTTACTGTATTATTTTCAAAATCTTCTTGAAAATCAACAATTTCTAATTTAGCAGGTGGTATTGTTACAAATTGATAAATTTCGTTATCTTCGTTATCTATATCAAATGATAAACCATTTTCAAAAATTACTTTTTCATAATGAGCAGTATTTTCTCTAAAATCAACTGGAATATAATGCTCTAATTCATATTCATCTTCAGTGCCAGTACTCTTAACAGAAAATTCTTCTCCATCTATTACAACTTTAGAAACAGAACTTCCCACATTTGTTGTAACTTTAAACACTAAATTAGGTCCAGGTATATATGGTTCTATTGAACCTCCAAAAAAGGATATTTCACTTTCAAATTCAAAAGTATACTCTGTTTCTTCTGGAACTTCTATATCTCTATTAAATATTTCTTCTAATGTATATTCGTCTTCAGCATTATATAAGCTCATTAATTTTAAAACTTTATTTGTTTCTTCAGTTGGACTTAAATTATATTTTGCTTCAACTTTAGCTATATAATCTAATCCTTTTTCAAGCTTTAATTCCGAAAAAGAAAATTCGTTATTATTTACTTTTAAATTCTTTTCTATTTCTGTAGAAGTGTCATTATTAATGATTATTAATTTAGCACTACCACCATTTAAAGCACCATCTTTGTCATTTAATTTAAATGATATTTTTTCTTCTTTTGGATCTATTGTGAACTGAGTTACAGTAGGTTTATCTTTAGCTACATTTATAGCAATTGGATCTTCTTCATGTGTAACATCATAAGGTTTATTACCGATTACTGCTATTGTTACTTTTTGTTCAAATATTCCACTTGATTTAGGTGCAGGAACAGTAACATCATAAGTATCTTCTATTACTTGTTTTTTTGCATCTAATGCCTTTGTAACAGGATAGCTGATATCACCTATAAATAATTTGTTTACTTCCTTATCAATGTTTGTTTTAAGTTTATATCTTATAGTAACGTTTTCACCTTTGTCCACTAATTTTTTACCAATAATTGATTTTTCTGCAATAATTACAAAAGGGTCACCATTTTGTTGTTTTCTAAATAATGACTTTTCTACGAATGTTTTATAATCACCAATATCATAAGTCGCCACTAATTCAATTGAATAAATATATGATTTTGTAAGTGACATTGTAAATTTTTCATCTGTAGGGTTATCAATTTCTTTTGTTTCAACAATCATTCCTGAACTATTTCGTAAATTTGCTTTTAAACTTTTAATAGCATTATCTTTATCAGTAAGTTTGTATGTAACTGTAGCATCACCACTAGATTTATCTTCGGTAATGTTTACATCACTAGCTGTTGGTTCCTCATTTTCATGGACATAAGGAAGAACTCTATCCACATCAAATTCTTTATCACCTAAAGTTACTGATTCAACATATAAAGTATTCAAGCCCTTTTCCCCTACATCTAATCTTACACTATAAATGCCATCATCAGATTTAGTAACATTATAATTTGTTTTATCTATTTTTATACTTGATACCGTTTCAGTCGTTAATAATTCATTTTCAAAAGTAACTGTTACTTCTTTAGCATTATTAGCAACTCTATATGGAACGCTAAGGTTTTTAATACTAAAATCTAAGTGTTTCTCATCGAAAATTTGGATGCCATCATCGTGACGATAAATTGCATTATATGTACGCTTTTCACCATCTTCATTATGGCTTAAAGTAGCATTATTCTCGATAGTAAGTTCATATAAAGTTTCTGTTTCTAATTCTACTTCAAATTTATTAAGACCTTTGTTTATTTTTGCTTTATGTTTTTCTTGATTTGTTGCTTTATTAGTTATTTTCATGTAACTCTCATTTAAAGCATCATCTTCATCAATTACATTAAATCGGATAATAGCTTTATTATCATCGTTTGTTATAGTTACATCATCTATTTGTGGTTTAGATTTTAATACATCTATCTCATTTTCATTTGCTTCTGTTAAATTAACTACCATATCATTTTCAAATTTAATATCAGTTAAACTTATTGTTTCAATTCCATCATCATCTTTTGCTATGTAAGTAGCTTTATAGACATTATTTTTTAAATTAGCCACATTATATGGATCACCATTAATTGTAAGTTGACTAACATTGGCTCCTGTATTAGATGTAATTGTATATTCTATAGCAACCTCTGAACCTTTTTCTACAAATTTTTCAGGTATAGATGTCTTAGTTATTTTAGTTTTAGCTTTTACCGTAGCAATATCAGTTTTTAATGTTTTTTCTGTTATACCATTTCCATCTACTAAATCGTATGTTGCAACAATATCAATCGTATATGCTCCAGCTTTAAGTATTTCATCTAAATCATGACCAAATGTTACATTATCAGTTGTTAATGGTATTCTTTTTATTTCTTTGTTATTTAGCTTTAATATAGCATATTTACTAGTAATTGTTTTATCAGAATCAGTGATATTAATATCATTTACAGTTATCGTAGTTGCAAGATCTTCATCTTTTACATCAACTTTTCCTACTTTTGCAGTAGGTGTATTTTTAAACACAACTATATTTTCTAGTGATTCAAATTGGTCTTTATTTGTATCAATATTATATCCATTTAAATTGTTTAAGATTACACCTTTTATATTTATTTCTGTTCTTCCATTTGTATCAGATGCTGGAATTTCTATAGTGTGTTTGTTACCAGCTTCAGTGACTTGATATTCATGTCTTACTCCATTTAAATAAATTTCGGCTTTATCGATTTTATGATTTTTATCAGTATTACTTGTAAACTCTAATGTGACTTTTCCATCTTCTATTTTTACTAATTTAAAATCACTTATATTAAAAGCGTATTCAGTTTCTTCTTGAAAATCATGAGTTTTAATAACTTCTGTTGTTTCATTTTTATTGTTATCTCTATCTTCATCTAAATCATATGTAACTTCAATAGATACTGTATATTTTTTATTTTTTTCTAGTTCACCTAATTCATATTCCATTTCAGTTTTATCTGAAGACATATCTATTGTTTTTATTACTTTATCAGATTCATCTTTAATAATTATTTTTCCACTAATAATAGTTTTATCTTTATCTATTAAAGTAAAATGTAGTTTTGAATTATTAGCTATGTATAAATTTTCAATAGTTGGTTTAGATTTTAATATTTCTACATCAAACTTTAAATTAGCTTTTATTTCTTTTTTATTACTTAAAATTACTTTTGTAACTTCATAATTATGCAATCCTGCGTTTTCTTCTGCTCCAATATTAACATAGTATGTATCACCCTCTTGGGTAACTTCATAATATTTATCTCCAATTTTAACTTTTTTAATATATGTACCTTTTGGAGTGATTTCAGCTTTAAAAGCAAGAATTATATCTTCACCTTTTGTTACATATTGAATTTCTGATTTTATATGGTCTAATTTGGCACTACTGTTTTTATTTGCTTCTTCTGTTGTTTGTCCTACATCATCTATATCTACATTTCCATCATTATTAGTATCATAATCTGGTTTTTTGTCCTCACTTGGTGGATTTGGTTTAGGATTTTGATTATCGTTAACAGTATTATCATTAGTTGTATTATTTGTGTTAGAATTACTATTACTACTAGGTATATCCGTATTTTCTTTAGTTCCTTCAATGCTAATTAAATATTTAATAATTTCCTCAGCATCTGAATAATCTATAACTCCATCTTTGTTAACATCTTTCTTATTAATATTTTTACTAATTAAAATTGAAGTAGTTATAATTGCTAATACTTCCAAACCAATTAGAATGTAAACTATCTTTGTATTTTTCTTTTTAAAGATAATATATAGAATAGCAAATAATAAAAAAAATATTATTACACCAAAAATAATGATAATTGGTGTATTTGTTTGTACTGTAATATCCTTTTCTATATCTTCTATTATATCATTTTCTGTATTACTTGGTATCATTTCTCCTTCTTTTGCATCACTTGATACAAATACTTTAGTAGATACCATATCTAGTGTCTTTTTACCATTACCATCTGAATATGAAATATTAGTCAAGGCTATATTAGTATTTCCAACATTTGCATCATCTTTAACTTTTAATTTTACAGTAAAAAGTGTATCTCCTGTAGATATCTTACCTGTTTTATTGATTATACCAAATTTGTTAGTTTCTTTACTATATAAAATACTTGAAACATCTTTCTTATCAAAGTTAGAATCATCTATTGTTTGAAAAACATTTTTGTCGTATTTCAAAGTTGCCATTAATGCATAAGCATCTAGATTACTTGGTGCATTAGCACTTACAGTTATTTCATCACCAATTTTCAAGTCTGTTTTATCTACTTTTAGTTCAAAATTTTCTTGTGCAAAAACAGTGGTAGGCAATAAAAATACCATTAAAAATAGAATAACTAAATACTTATAAAAATTACTTTTCATACCAAATTCTCCCTCAAACATATTTTTTCACTTTTTTATATTCGATATTATATCAAAAAAATGAACTTTTTTCTACATTTTATCTAAAAATCTTTTAGTTTAATTACTACATCAAATTTATTACATTTCATTTTATATTTTTCTTTCATATCAACAACTTACTATTTTTCTGATTAAAGTATGACAAATAAGCAAGTGATTGTAAATAACCACTTGCTTATTTGAATTGTAATTTGTTAAGACAAAAGCTCCGTCCCTCTGTCTGCCCTTGTCTGCATTTATTTACCACAGCAGTTCTTGTATTTCTTTCCACTTCCGCAAGGGCAAGGATCATTTCTACCTACCTTTGGTCCATCTAATATTACAGGTGCTTTCTTTACCTTTTCCCCGCTTCCATTTCCTATATTCATTTCTGCTGTGTCTTCCACCCTTTGATTTGTTATTTTTGCAGCTTCTGTTCTTTGTATTTGGTCTTTTTTATGAACGTTTAATAATATTTTTACCACATCTGTTCTTATGTCTGATACCATTGCATCAAACATATCAAAACCTTCTATTCTATATTGTACTACTGGGTCTTTTTGACCATATGCACGAAGTCCTATTCCATCTTTTAGCTCATCCATTGCATCTATATGATCCATCCACTTTTGGTCAACAACTTTTAGCATTACAACTCTTTCTAATTCTCTTAATTCTTCTTCTCCAATTTCTGCTTCTTTTTGTGCATATTTTTCTTCTGCTTTTGTTTTTAATTCTTCTATTATTTTTTCTTCATCTAATTTTTGGCTTTCAAGTGTTTCTAAATTTTCTATTCCGAATACCATTTTTATTTCAGAAAGCAATCCTTCTTTGTTTAGGTCTTCTTTTTTTTCTAATCCTGAAACATAATTTGATACAATAGTTTCTGCTGTTGTAGAAATCATTTTTAAAATATTATCTTTTAAGTTTTCTCCATCTAGAACTTCTCTTCTTTGTTTGTATATAATTTCTCTTTGCGTATTCATAACATCATCATATTGTAATACATGCTTTCTTATGCTAAAGTTCTTTCCTTCAACTCTTTTTTGTGCTGATTCTACTGCTTTTGATAGAATACCTAATTGTAATGGTAAGTTTTCATCTGCTCCTAGTTTGTTGTATACACTTGTTACCATATCTCCACCAAATATTTTCATTAAGTCATCATCAAGTGCAATGTAAAATCTTGATTCTCCTGGGTCTCCTTGACGTCCACTACGTCCTCTTAACTGATTGTCAATTCTTCTTGATTCGTGTCTTTCTGTACCAATTATTTTTAAACCACCTGCAACTATTACTTTTTCTTTTTCATCTTTTATTTCGGCTTTATATCTATTTTCTAATTCTTCAAAAACTTTTCTTGCATTTATTACTTGTTCATCATCTGTTTCGTTGTGTGCTGTTGCAAGTTCTATTATCTCATCTGAATATCCTTTTTTTCTCATTTCTTGTTTTGCTAAATATTCTGTATTTCCTCCAAGCATAATATCAGTACCACGACCTGCCATGTTTGTTGCAATTGTTACTGCACCAAATTTACCAGCTTGTGCAATAATTTCTGCTTCTTTTTCATGATATTTAGCATTTAATACTTCGTGTTTTATTCCTTCTTTTTTCAAGATTGCACTAATTTTTTCAGATTTTTCAATTGAAACAGTACCAACTAGCACTGGTTGTCCTTTTGCATGACTTTGCTTAATATCTTCTACTACCGCTCTAAATTTAGCATTTTCATTTTTATATATAATATCATTGTTATCAACTCTTATCATTTCTTTATTTGTTGGTATTGTTATAACATCTAAATTATATATTTCTCTAAATTCGCTTTCTTCTGTCATAGCTGTACCTGTCATACCAGCTAATTTTCCATACATTCTAAAGTAGTTTTGGAAAGTTATTGTTGCAAGTGTTTTTGATTCATTTGCTACTTTAACATTTTCTTTTGCTTCTATAGCTTGATGTAAACCATTGTTGTATCTTCTTCCATACATAATTCTTCCTGTAAATTCATCTACTATTAAAACTTCTCCATCTTTAACAATGTAGTCTATATCTCTTTTCATTATACCGTGTGCTCTTAATGCTTGATTTATATGGTGTACAAGTGTTGAATTATCTATATCGTTTAAATTATCTACTCTAAAATGCTCCTCAGCCTTTTTTATACCTTTTGCTGTTAAAGTTGCAGATTTTGATTTTAAATCTATAATATAATCATAATTTTCATTATCTTCTGATTGTTCTGCATTTTTTACATCTTCTTCAACTAAAGTTTTAGCACTTAATCTTTTTACAAAATCATTTGCTTGTTTATATAAAGCAGATGACTCATTTGCTGTACCAGATATTATAAGTGGTGTACGAGCCTCATCTATTAAAATACTATCTATCTCATCAACTATCGCATAATTTAATGGTCTTTGCACCATTTGATTTTTGTATATAACCATATTATCTCTTAAATAATCAAATCCATATTCGTTATTTGTTCCGTAAGTTATATCTGCATTATATGCTTCTCTCTTTTGATTTCCATCCATTCCGCTAATTACAAGTCCTACAGTCAATCCTAAAAATTTATATATTTTTCCCATCCATTCACTATCTCTTTTTGCTAAATAATCGTTAACTGTTACTACATGGACACCCTTTCCTGATAGTGCATTTAAGTATACAGGTAAAGTTGCAACTAAAGTTTTTCCTTCACCTGTTTTCATTTCTGCAATTCTTCCTTGATGCAAAATAATTCCACCTATCAATTGAACATCAAAATGTCTCATGCCAAGAACTCTTTTTGAAGCTTCCCTAACAACTGCAAAAGCTTCTGGTAATAAATCATCTAAAGTTTCTCCTTTAGATAATCTTTCTTTAAATTCTACTGTTTTATTTTTTAACTCACCATCTGATAATTTAGATATAGAATCTTCTAATTTGTTTATTTTTGCCACTAATGGCATAACTCTTTTAACTTCTTTTTCACTATATGTTCCAAAAATCTTACTGACTAATCCCATTCATATACCCTCTCTTTCGTTTTTTACTTTTATACTATATCACTAACTATCATATATTGCAATAATTATACATACAATTTAAAAAGAAATTTTATTTAGGGAGGCTTTGTTTATGTTTATATGTAATGTTAATTTGAATAAGCACAATTTAATAAAGATTTTATTTATTATTATTGCAATTATTGTAATTATATTTTTCGGTATTTCTGCTTATAAAATATTTAAACAAACTGTAAAGGTAAATGACACTATTCCAGAGCCTGATATGTGTATTTTAGAAACTAATAATTACACAAATATATTAAAAACTGTTCATGATGATTTAGATACTTATGTTGGTCAAAAAATTAAGTGCACTGGTTATATTTACAGAGTATCAGATTTTACTAATACACAATTTGTTATTGCTAGGGATATGGTAATTAGCTCGGATTTACAAACTTTGGTAGTTGGTTTTTTATGTAACTGCAAAGATGCTGCAAATTTACCAGATAAAACTTGGATAGAAATTACAGGAACTATTACAAAAGGAGATTATCATGGCGATATTCCTATAATTGAGATAAGTGAACTAAAACAAGTAGAGAAACCAGAAGATTATTATGTGTATCCACCAGATGAAAACTATGTACCAACTGCTGTGTTATTTTAATTTAAGAAATAATGGGCGATGTAAAATCGCCCATTATTTTTCTAATTTTTGTCTTACATATTCATATAGTACTATTCCTGTTGCTACTGATGCATTTAAACTTTCGGTGTTGCCAAGCATTGGTATTTTTACTAATTCATCTGATGCTTCTTGTAATTCTTTTGATACTCCGTTTGCTTCATTTCCTATTATTATTGCTGATTTTTCGTATTTTATATCATATATGCTTTTGTCTGTTGCAAGTGAGGTTGATACTACTTTAAATTTATGCTTTTTTATTTCTGCAATTGTTTTTTCTATGTCTTGGCTTATTTTTACCTTTACTCTAAAAATCGCTCCCATAGTTGAACGAACTACCTTAGGATTAAATATGTCTCCTGACCCTTCTGCTACTATTATTTGCTTTAAGCCAATACTATCTACTGTTCTTAAAATTGTGCCTAAATTTCCTGGATCTTGTACCTTATCTAGCACTACTATTAAATCTTCATTATAGTCTATTTGTTCTTTTTCTGCTTCTTTTTCAATTACTGCAAGTATTCCCTGTGGATTTTTTACATCTGTTATTAAAGAAAATATTTTTTCACTTACATATATGCAATTATATTTTGCAACTTCATATAATAGTTTTGAATCTATTTCTTCATTTTTTACGCAATCTTCACATACAACTACTGTATTGATTTTAGCTGATTCTTTTACTGCTTCTTCTATTAGTTTTATTCCTTCTATTATATATTTGTGCTCTTGGTCTCTATATTTTTTGTCTTTTAATTTTTTTATGTTTTTTATTATTTCATTATCTTTACTGGTTATTACTTGCATTTGTTTTTTTCCTTTCTTTTTAAATCCCACCATATTTATTGGGCGCAATCATGCGCCCCTACAGGCATTGTTTGTGTGTTTTGTATGCGTTTTATTTAATTAAAAAACCTCTAAAAATTCTTGAATTTCTTCAATTATCTGCTTTGCATTTTGCAATTTATATGTCACATAAGGCTTCTGTGCAGGTGAAAATTTCACTCTTGTTTTATATTTTTGTACTAGCTTATCTACGATTGTATAATCAAACATTTCAGGTACAAATTCTACAACTATACTTTCTCCTTTTTGTGCTAATTTCGAGATTCCCTTTTCTTTACACTTTTGCTTTATCTCGCTTATTTTTAATAAATTTTCCACTTCATCTGGCATTTTACCATATCTATCTATAATTTCATCTGTTACATTTAGTATGTCCTCTTTTGTCTTACATAATGCTATATTTTGATATACTTCTATTTTTTGAGCACTATTTTCTATAAATTCATCTGGTATATAACTTGATACATTTATATCAATTTGAACATCTATTTCAACTTCAACCTGTTCACCACGCATTTCTTTTACAACTTCATCTAATAGCTTACAGTACATGTCGTAGCCTACTTGTTCCATGTGTCCATGCTGATATTCTCCAAGTAAACTTCCGTGCACCTCTTATCTCTAAATCCCTTAAAGCTATCTTGAAGCCTGAACCAAACTCAGTAAATTCTTTTATTGCTCTTAGTCTTTTATCTGCTACTTCTGATAATAACTTATCCCTTTTATACATTACATATGCATATGCTTGTTTATCGCTTCTTCCAACTCTTCCTCTTATTTGATATAACTGTGCTAATCCTAGTCTATCTGCATTTTCAACTATTATTGTATTTGCATTTGGAATATCTATTCCAGACTCTAGTATTGTTGTACACACAATTACATTTATTCTTTTTTCTATAAAATCAAGCATTATTTCTTCTAATTCTTTTCCTGTCATTTGACCATGTGCGAACCCAACTTTTGCTTCTGGCACAAGCTCTGCTATTTCATTTGCTTTTTTATCTATGTTTTCTACATTGTTATATAAATAAAAAACTTGCCCATCTCTTTCTAGTTCCTTTGTTATTGCCTCTTTTACTACTTCTGCATCATACTCTAATACATAAGTTTGTACTGGAATTCTATTTTGCGGAGGTTCATATATAACAGACATATCTCTTATTCCAACAATAGACATATGTAAAGTTCTAGGAATTGGTGTTGCTGTCATTGTTAATACATCAACATTAGTTTTCATTTGTTTTATTTTTTCTTTGTCTTTTACACCAAATCTATGCTCCTCATCTATAATTAGTAAACCTAAGTCTTTAAACTCCACGTCATTGCTTAATAACCTATGTGTTCCTATTATTACATCAATTTCACCTAATTTTAGTTTTCTAATTATTGCATCTTGTTGTTTTTTTGTTCTAAATCTATTTAATAGCTCAACTCTAATTGGAAAATCTTTCATTCTGTCCCTAAAAGATTCATATTGCTGATTTGCAAGTATTGTTGTTGGAACTAAATATGCAACTTGCTTTTGATCCATACATGCCTTAAATGCTGCTCTTATTGCTACTTCCGTTTTTCCATAACCAACATCTCCGCATAAAAGTCTATCCATTGTTTTAGGCTGCTCCATATCTTTTTTTACTTCTTCAATACACCTTAGTTGGTCATCAGTTTCTGTATATGGGAAATTATCTTCGAACTGTTTTTGCCAAGGGGTATCAGGTGAAAAAGCAAAGCCAGTTGAATTTTGTCTCTTTGCATATAATTCAATCAATTCTCTTGCAACTTCTCTTAAATTAGATTTAACCTTTGCTTTTGTTGTTTCCCATTCTTTACTTCCAAGTCTATTAAGCTTAGGTGCACCATCATTTGAACCAATATATTTTCTAACATTATCTAAGCTATTTGTCGGAACATAAAGTATATCATCATCTTTATATTTTAATTTTATATAGTCTTTTGTTATTCCATCAGCTTTTATTGTATTTACTCCAATAAATTGACCTATACCACTAGTTTTGTGTACAATATAATCTCCTATTTTCAAGTCTGCAAATACTACTGTTTCTCCTTGTTTAAAAGCATTGTTTGCTATTTTTTTTGGCTTTTGTTTTGCAAAAACTTCTTCTACTGTTATTACCATTAAATTAAAATCGTAACACTCAAATCCATTAGATATTGATCCTGGAATAACTAGTACTGAATTATGATTTATTGGTGAAACGGCATTTGTATCGTTTCCAACAACATTTTCAAATTTTGTTGTTGCTTTTATATTATTTTCATTTAATAGATTTACTACTGTTTGCACATTGTTTTCATTTCCTGCTAATATTATTACTGTTTTTTCGTTTGCTTTTTGTAATTCCTCAAGCAATAAATCCATTGAACTGCGAAAAAAGTTGACCTCCCTATAGCTAAAGCTATATCCG
>CANRNW010000024.1 GCA_947632145.1 uncultured Clostridia bacterium | reverse complement strand
AGAGAGAGAGAGAGAGAGAGAGAGAGAGAGAGAATACTTCTAATAGAAGAAGCTTTTGTTTTTGTACCTAAATATTATAAATTTAAAGGATAAATTATGCATATATATGTATAATTTATCCTTTTTTTGCTTTGATTGTAAAACATTGTTAATATTATTATTTTAGAAATTAGAAAATCTAAAATGTTAATATAAAAATAATATAAATAAGGAGGAGTTAAAAATGCTTAATAAAAAAATATTTATTATTTTATTTTTAATTTTTCTATTTTGTTTAGTGCCAACACTTGTTTCAGCAGAAGATATAGAAAAACAAACTACAACATTAGATTTAACAATTCAAGGAACAGAAGATAATTTAAGTACTAAGGGCTGGAAATGGGATGCTGATACAAAAATATTAACTCTAAAAAATGCAAACTTTGAAGCACATGGTACTGACCCATGTATTAAGTTTTCAACAGGAGATAACATAACGGTTGTATTTGAAGGAGAAAACACATTAGTATCAGAAAAAAATGCTGTATTTCGTGGAGATGATGTAATTAAAACTGCTATAGATGGAACTGAAACTGGAACTCTTACATTTAAAGGCTCAAATGGTGGTACACTAAATCTTGCAGTAACAGAATCAAATAGTGCAGGTGGAACTGGAAATTTAGGAAATACTATCTTTGATGTACATAATTTAAACTTTGAATCTGGTACTATCAACAGTAGAGGTGGAATTTTTAGCGATGGAATTGTTACTATAAATGGTGGAAATATTAATATTGATACAGAAGATATGACTGATGGAATGAGTGGTGCTGTTGTCGGTATTTATACTATGATACAAGTAAAAATTACTGGTGGAAATGTTGATATTAAATCAAGTGATCTTGCAATTCAGGTAACAGGATTACAAGTAGAAGACAATGTACAAGATGGTATAATAATTAGTGGTAGTGGTGGAAATATATCACTTAGTACACAAGCTAGTAATCAACTAGTAATTGCTACAGGTTCTTTTAAAAATAAAAATATAGTTATTGATGGAGGAAATCTTACTTTTGAAGGATATGTATATACGAAACAAGGTGACATTAAAGTAAATCACTTCGATAGTTTAAATACTAATAATGTAGTAAATGAAGTATTTAAAGTTGGTGAACAACCAGGTAATGAAATATTATATGGAGATGCAGATTATAGTAAAGTAGAAGAAGCAATAGCTACAGCAAATAAATTAAATAAGAGTGATTATAAAGACTTTAGTGCTGTAGAGGTAGCAATTAATGCAGTAATTAGAGATAAAAATATTTTAGAGCAAAGTGAAGTAGATGAAATGGAAAAAGCTATTTACGATGCTATCAATACACTTGTATATGTAGATGCAGATTATAGTAAGGTAGAAGAAGCAATAGCTATAGCAAATAAATTAAATAAAGATGATTATAAAGATTTTAGTGCTGTCGAAAAAGCTATTGCAGCAGTAGTTAGAGGAAAAAATTTTTTAGAACAAGAAGATGTAGATGCTATGGAGAAAGCCATTTATGATGCTATTGGTTCACTTGAATTAAAAGATAAAATAGGTGAATTAGATGATACACCAAAAACAGGTGTAGAAGATTTATCTAATATAGTAGTAATGATAGTAGTAATGGCTTTAGCAGGAATAGGAATATTAAGCAAAAAAACAATAGATTAATATAATTAATTTTTATTTGAAAATAATGAAAAAAAGGAGTTCTCAAAAGAGAACTCCTTTTAGGTATGATATGTTGACAAATTTAGACAAATATAATAATATCTATTTATAAAATTTTAGGAGGTATTTATTTATGGAAGAAAAACCAGAAGAATTAAATGAAAATAAAGCTAATAATTCAAGATTGATTGGAATTATTGCTGTTTTAGCAGTTGCTTTAATTGTTGTAATATTAATATTTTGTATATTCCTTCAAAGAAGCCCAAAATCAACAGTAAAAAATGTTGCAAAAGTTGTTGATAATGTTGATTTAGCAGGAGCAATGGACTTAATAGATCCTGCAGGAATTGTTGCATTTTTTTCTTGCTATGATTATAGAAATGGAGAAATAGATTTTGACGACTTTGATGAAAATTATGAAAAAATAGAGAAAGCATTAAAGAATTTGAAAAAGGAAATAAAAAGAGGAAAATATTCTATAGATGTTACTAATACAAAAAAAGTAAGTGATTCTAAGAAAATAACAAAAGTAACATGTAATATAAAAGTAGAGTATGAAGATAATAAGATAGAATTAAAAGGTATTGAAATATATACAATGAAAAAAGGATTTAAAAATTATATAGTTGGTATAGATCCAGAATCACTAGATGAAATAGAAGATCAAATATATGAGCAAGAAGATGAATTAGAAGATATTGCAAAAGAATTATATGATGTAGTAGAAGACTTAGAAGATATATATTAAAGTATACAATACTATATTAGGGGCACATAAAAAGTGCTCCTTTTTTATTATATAGAAAAAAGGTTAAGTTACATTGATTCGTGAAGCTACGAAACAAGCCGTAGATATGGCATAGCAACTTTTCTTATAAAATATTACTAAAACAGTTGATATTTTTTGTAATTTAATATAAAATTTAAAAGTAAAAATAAAGGAGGACTTATGATTACTTTAGAAGATGTAAAAAACAATTTGGAAGTCCAAGAACTTATAAAAGCTGCACAAAAACAATTAAATGAAATAGGTTATACAGAACATTCAACAAGACATGTAAATATAGTATCAAATAGAGCTGGTAAGATTTTAGAAACATTGGAATATCCAAAGAAAAGAATTGAACTTGCGAAAATAGCAGGTTATTTACATGATATAGGAAATTGTGTAAACAGAACAGATCACGCACATAGTGGTGCAATATTAGCTTACAATATATTAAAAGATATTGGAATGGATGTATCAGATAGAACAGAGATAATGATGGCAATAGGAAATCACGATGAGCAAACAGGAATGCCAGTCTCAGATATTTCTGCAGCACTAATACTTGCCGATAAATCTGACGTTCATAGAGATAGAG
Source organism: uncultured Clostridia bacterium (assembly GCA_947632145.1). Taxonomy (GTDB): domain Bacteria; phylum Bacillota; class Clostridia; order TANB77; family CAG-508; genus CAKPQL01. The sequence continues at coordinate 13,113 of CANRNW010000024.1, read as the reverse complement.
TAGTAAAAACAAATACTGCTACATTCGATAAACATGATAGAGTAAATTATGCAGTTACATCTGCATCATTAAATATAAACAAAGAAGATAGAAAAATAATATTAGATTTAACAATAGATACAAAAATATGCCCAGTATTAGATTACTTCGAAATATTTATGGATAGAACAATGCTTTCAAAATATGCTGCAAAATGGCTAGGAATATGGTTTGAGTTAATAATAAATGACACAAAATTATTATAATAAAATATTTATAAGGAGGAAATTAAATTGAAAACAAGCAAAAGATTAAAGGTAACAACACTAATATTAGTAATAATACTAATAACAATACTTTCATTTTTAGGAGTCTATAATATTGCATCATTTAAAAAAGACAATTTAGTTAAGAGTTACCAAGTTGGTATGGAATTAAAGGGTAAGAAAGTAGTAAGATTAAAAGTTGATGACACTGTTAATGAGGTTATTTACGATAGTGAAGGAAATAAAGTAGATCAAAAAGAAGAGGGTAAAGAATATACAACAGCACAAGAACCAGTTAATAATCCAGAAAGTTTAAACAAAGAAAATTATAAAAAGGCAAAAAAGATAATTGAAGAAAGATTAAGCTTTTTGGAAGTACCAGAATATAAACTAAGATTTAATGAAGAAAATGGAACAATAGAAATCGAAATGAACAATGATGAATTAACAAATTATGTTATCAGTGCTATTTTACAAAAAGGTGAGTTCAAAATGATAGATGATGAAACAAAAGAAACATTGATGGATTCATCTTATGTAAAAAGTGCAAGAGTTGTATACAATACTACAGATTCTGGTACAACAGTAGCATATGTAGATATAGAATTTAATAAAGATGGTACAAAAAAATTAGAAGAGTTAAGTAATGTATATGTAAAAACTACTGAACAAGTGGTTAATGATGAAGGAGTTGCTGAAGATAAAACTGTAGAAAAAAAGGTAACAGTTCAAATAGATGACAACACAATAATTTCACAAAGCTTCGGAGAACCATTAAAAAATGGACACCTATATATATCAGTTGGACAACAAGCAACAACAAATGAAGAATTACAAAGGTATGCATTACAAGCATCTATATATGCTTCAATAATACAAAGTGGCGCAGTTCCATTTGAATATGCAATAGAGCAAAATGATTATATTTTAACAAATATAAATGAAAATATAATACCTATAGTTGCAATTGCTGTATTGGCAATAGAAACAATCGTATTTATTGTAATATTTAAATTAAAAGGAATAATGGCTTCAGTATTACAAATTGGTTTTGTATCATTATTATTATTGATTTTAAAATATACAAATGTTTGTGTAACAATGGAAGGAATATTTGCAATAGTTCTTGCTAGCATCATAAATTTTGCATTTATATATAAAGTATTCAAAAATACTGATTCACAAAAAGCAGTAAATGAAAATTTAATTGATTTTATAAATAAAAGTATACCAATTTTAATTGTTTCTATAATATTCTGCTTTGTAAAATTAGCAGTAGTAAATAGCTTTGGAATGACATTGTTCTGGGGATATGTTGTATCACTTTTATACAATATTGTGTTTACAAAAGGAATACTAAAAAATATATAAATATTTGTACGGAAAGGATGAGAATTAGATGACAAAAGCTAAAAAAATAGGTTTATTAGTAAGTATAGTGTTAATAATTATAGGAGCCATAATATTTGTAAGCATCGGATTTAATTATGATTTATCTTATGGCGCAGTAAAGAGAATAAGAGTTCCAATGAAAAATGATTTTTCATTACAAGATTATAAAACAATTGCAAAAGAAATATATGGAAATGCTGAAGTGGAAACAATATCTACTTTTAGAGAAGGTGTATCAATAAAAGTAAAAGATACAAGTGATGAGCAATTAGATACATTGATAACAAAAATAAACGAAAAATATGGATATGAATATAAAAGAGAAGACATACAAGTAACAGAAATACCTAAAGTAGAAGTTCTTAGCATAATAAGACAAGCAATTATACCAGTAATAATTACTTTATTAGTAGTTCTTGTATATATGATTATAAGATACAAAAAGTTAGGAATATTATATGTAGTATTAAATTTATTAGTACCAGCAATTATTACACCACTATTAGTTTTATCAATATATTTAATATGCAGAATACCTGTAACAAATGTGCTATTACCAATATTATTAACTGTATATGCAGGAAGTATAGTTTACAGTACAAAACAATGTGAAGATAAAAAATAGTATTCACAAAATAAATATGCACGAAAGTAAAAAACATCTAATATAATATATTAGGTGTTTTTTTAATACCAACCCATTGAAAGAAAGTGAATACTAATGAAAATTTTTAGAAATTATAGGACAAACAAAAGCATAACATTAAAAGAAGCAATGCAAATAATGTCTACTACAAAAAACTTAATATTAATTGATGTAAGAAGTCAGCAAGAATACAAAGAATACCACATTGATGGCGCTATATGTATACCTCATTTTGAGATACAAAATAGAATAGAAAAAGAAGTTCCTAATAAAAATGCATTGATAATTATTTACTGTCAAAGTGGAATAAGAAGCAAAAGTGCAATTCAAATATTATCGAAAAAAGGTTATCAAAATGTATATCATATAAAAAATGGATTAGATGGATAAAACATCTAAAATATCTTGTGGCAAATCAGTAGCAATACTGATTTGCTTTTTTGTTATTGGGTGAATAAATGAAACTTTATAAGCATGTAATGCTTGTCTATTTATAAGAGTAGAACTTTTTCCATACAAAGTATCTCCAATTATTGGATGACCAATATATTTAGAATGAACACGGATTTGATGAGTCCTTCCAGTTTCTAAAATAAATTTTACTAATGACATATTATTAAAAGTTTTTATAACTTCAAAATGAGTTATAGCAGTATCTCCATTTTTATTTACTTCTCTCTCAATTATACTATTTTCTTTTCTAGCAATTGGGGCACAAATATTACCTTTATTTTCAGATAAAATACCATCTAATATAGCAATATATTCTTTAACAAAGGATTTAGATTTCATTTGTTGCACTAAACACTCCTGTATATATTCATTTTTTGCAAATAAAACAATACCAGAAGTATCTTTATCTAATCTGTTTATTGGTCGAATCTTTTTACTAATTCCCATAGAACTAAAATAGTATTTTACTCCATTAGAAAGACTATCTGTATAATGCAAAGCTGATGGGTGAACAGGCATAAATGGAGGTTTATTAACAATTAGTAAAGCATCATCTTCATATAAAATATTTAAACTAATTGGCTTTGAAACTATATTAGAACTTTCTTCTTCAAAATCAATGAATACACGAATTTTATCTCCAATAGCAATTGGAGTCCAAGTAAAGGCAAGGTCTTCATTCAAATATATTTTTTTATTTCTTTTTAATTTTAAAATTAACCTATCAGACATGTTAAATTCTAGTTTTAATACATCAAGTATTTTTTTATAATTATCATTATTATTTATATATTTTAACTCCATACATACTCCTAAACAAATAATAATTATTATATCATGGAAATGTATAATTGTATACAAATTGACATAATGTAAAATAAATAGTATAATAAATATATCTTTATTTTGAAAGGGGTACTAATTATGTTTGAAAGCTTGAGAAATTTCTTTGAGTTTTTAGGAGTGCACCCATTCTGGCCAAGCCTCGTTGCAGGTTTGTCAATTTTATACGGACTAATTCCGTATGAGCCAGTTGCAAAAGTAAAGAAAACAAAAGATAAAGACGGACAAGACTTATATATCATTTATAAACGGCATAAATGATATTGTTCTAGAAGTTTAAATAAAAGGGGCGAAGGTAAAACTTTGCTCCTTTTTATTTAAAATTGACAAATAAAATCAGATATGATAATATTTATATTCAAACAAGGGGAGGATTAGTATGAATTTATATGAAGATTTAAAATGGAGAGGCTTAATTCAAGATATAAGCGATGAGGAACTAATTAATAAATTAAATAACGAAAAAATTACATTTTATATAGGAACAGATCCAACAGCAGATAGTATGCATATTGGTCATTATTCATCATTTTTAATAAGTAAAAGATTAGCAAAATATGGCCATCATCCAATTTTGCTAGTAGGTGGAGCAACAGGTTTAATAGGAGATCCAAAACCAACTGCTGAAAGACCAATGATTTCTAAGGAAGAAGTACAAAAAAACTTTGAAGGTTTAAAAAAACAAGCAGAAGATATATTTGGGTTTGAAGTTGTAAACAATTATGATTGGATAAAAGATATAAATGTGTTAGATTTTCTAAGAGATTATGGAAAATATTTTAATGTTACATATATGCTTGCAAAAGATAAAATAAAAACAAGATTAGAATCTGGAATTACTTATGCAGAATTTTCATATATGATATTACAAGCATTAGATTTCATGCATTTATTTGAAACAAAAGGTTGCGTTTTGCAAGTAGCAGGATCAGATCAATGGGGAAATATTACATCAGGAATAGAGTTAATAAAAAGAAAATTAGGAAAAACAGCTTATGGTATGGTAATGCCATTAGTATGTGATTCTACTGGTAAGAAATTTGGAAAAACAGAAGGAAATGCTTTATGGTTGAGTAAAGAAAAAACTTCAAGTTACGAATTATATCAATACCTTATAAACCTAGAAGATTCAATGATAATAAGCTATTTAAAGCAATTAACCTTCTTAAGTAGAGAAGAAATTGAACAAATAGAAAAAGAACATGAATCTCATCCAGAATTAAGAAATGCACAAAAAATATTAGCAAGAGAAATAATAACAGATTTACATGGAAAAGAAGAATTCGACAAAGCAGTAAAAATTAGTGAATGTTTATTTAATAATGAAATAGGTAAACTTTCAAAACAAGAAATTGAAGAAGGATTTAAAGGATTTCCAGTAAATAAAATAAACACAGATGAATTAGTACAATTACTAATAGATGTAAAAGCAGCATCAAGTAAAAGGGAAGCAAGAGAATTTATCTCAAGTGGAGCAGTTACAATAAACGGAGATAAGTATACAGATGTAGAAGGAAAAATAAATGATAGTATGTTTATAGAAAATACATATTTAATTTTAAAAAGAGGAAAGAAGAACTATTATTTATGTAAAAAATAATTGAAAAACAATAAAAAATCATATACAATGTATATGATTTTTTTTAGGAGAATACATATGAAAAATATAATATTAAATGCAATACGTAAAAATAAATGGCGATATTTAATTCAGCTGATACTTATGATGGTAAACATATATCTATTAACAATTCCAGCAGAGATTATAGGAAGAATTGTAGATTTATTATATGATGCACAAAATAATAAACAAATTATAATGCATCAAACATATATATTACTTGGTATTTGTTTGCTATTATTAGTTATAAGAGTTGTTTGGAAATATTATGAAACATATTTATCTAGATATATAGAAAAAGACATTAAAGATGCATTATTTGATAACTTAATAAGATTAAATTTAACAGAAATATTAGGAATAAAAAATGGAGAATTGATGTCCTATTTTGTACAAGACATAAGAGAAATAAGACAATTCGCATTAAGGTTATCTTCACATTTAACTAGAACAATATTTATATGTATATTTGCAACATTTGCAATGATGAAAAATGTTAATTTTAAGTTAACTATTGTAGCATTACTTCCATTAGTGATAACTGTATTAGTTACAATAAATATAAAAAAATACATAGAAGAAAGTTATAAGAAATCAAGGAAATATTTTACTGAACTTTCAGAATATATACAAGAAAGTACAGATGCAATTAGGACAACTAAAGCATATTGCGGTGAAGATGAGCAAATAAAAACATTTATAAATATAAATAAAAAATTAAAAGGTGCTAATAATTCTGTTGATGCGCATTCTACGTTATTAAAAACTGTAACTAATATAGGCTTTGGTTTATGCTATGGAATAGCAATTCTTTATGGTTCAAACTTAATATTAAATGGGACTATAAGTGTAGGAGATTTTGTTGCATTTAACACATATATTACACTTTTTACTAATCCAGTTAACTGGGCACCTGGTTTGGTATCTAGATTTAAGAGAGCACAAGTTTCATATAAAAGGTTAGACAAATTATTGAATTCGGAAAAAGAGAATATTGAAATTGAAAAAAATTATGATAAGTTGATAGGTAATATTGAAATAAGAGATTTATCATTTAAGTATCCTAAAAAAATTACACCAGTATTAAAAAACATAAATTTAACTATAAATAAAGGTGAGACATTAGGAATTATAGGAACAATAGGTTCTGGAAAAACTACCTTGATGAATTTATTACTAAGGCTATATACAGTAGATGATGGAAAGATATTTATAGATGGAAAAGACATAAATCAAATACCACTAAAGCAGTTAAGAGACAGTATTGTGTACATAACACAAGATAATTTCTTGTTTTCAACTACTTTAAAGGAAAATATAAATTTATTTAAAGATATTTATGAAGAAGATGAAATAGAAGAGAGCATTAAGAAGTCAATGATATATGATGAAATTATGAATATGAATGATGGAATAAATACTATTATAGGGGAAAGAGGAATAGATTTATCTGGTGGACAAAAGCAAAGAGTCGTTATATCAAGGGCTTTCTTAAATAAAAGTAACATCATAATTTTTGATGATACTTTTTCAGCTCTAGACAATAAAACAGAAAAAAGTGTTTTAGAAAATGTAAGAGAGTTAACTGAGGATAAAACTTGCATTATAGTTTCTAATAGAATTTCAGATATAAGAGATGCTACAAAAATTATTGTATTAAAAAATGGAAATATTGTTGAAACAGGAACTCATAATGAATTACTACAAAATAAGCAAGATTATTATAGATTCTATATAGAACAAGCAAACGGTAGCTTGCTCGAAGATGTAAGTATCGAGTAAATAGTGAAGAATGAATAATTATTTATAGTGGCAGACACTCCTATTTGCTCATATTTCGAAGACATACTAAAATTAACGAAAGGAATAAAACTAATGAAAAATAAGACAATGCGAAGAATTATTAAAATGATAAAACCGCATATTAAGTCAATAGTAATTATAACAATATTGGCAATTATAATTAATATTGGTGAAATAATAAAACCGTATATAGTTAAAATAATAATTGATGATTACTTATCATTTGGAATATTTGAAAAGGGAGCAATTACTATTGCAACTCTTGGTTGGATATATATAAGCATTGTTATTGTTGGAAATATAATTGACTATATTGCAACAACCGCAACAAATATGTTAGGAGAAAAAGTTATATATTCTTTAAGAAATAAATTATTTATATTTACACAAAAAGCAAATATAACATTTCACGATAAGACTTCTTCAGGGAAACTTTTTGTAAGAATTACTAATGATGTTGAAGATGTTGCTACACTATTTAAAGATGTTGTATCAACATTTATGAAGGATGTAGTATTGATTGTTGCAATTATTATAATTATGTGTGTATTAAGCATAAAATTAAGTATTGTTAGTTTTATAGTTTTACCATTTGTAATATTTTCAGCTTATGTAATTACTAAAATATTAAATAAAGTTTATGATTTTTCCAAAAATATAAGAACACAAGTAAACACGTTTTTAGCAGAAACAATATATGGTTTAAAACTGATAAAAATATTTAATAGACAGAAAGAAAAACAACTTGAGTGTGAGAGACTAACTAAAGATTTCTTGAATTCTAGAAAGCCAACAGGCATATTGGAGGGGTTATTACCAGCACTTTTAGAGATATTTAAAAATTTAGGTATATCAATAATTGTGTGGGCAACTGTAAATGCTTGGTTTGGAATAGAATTACAAATTGGATTAGTATATATGTTTATAACATATTTAGAGAGCCTATTTGACCCAATAACAAGAATTGTAGAGAATATGGAGGTAGTACAAGAATCAGTTGTTTCAATAAATAAAATCTATGATATACTAGAGCAAACTGAATGTATAGAAAATTTAGATGATGGTATTGATATGAATACAACAAAAGGAAAAATCGAGTTTAGAAATGTTTGGTTTTCATACGATAATGAGAATTGGGTATTAAAAAATGTAAGTTTTACTATAAATCCAGGAGAAAGTATAGCACTTGTTGGAAAAACTGGGTCTCGGAAAAACTACAATAACTAATTTAATAAACAGATTTTATGAAATACAAAAGGGAGAAATCTTGTTAGATGGTGTAAATATAAAAGAATTATCTTTAAGAAGTTTAAGAAAGAAAATTGGAATTATATTACAAGATCCATTCATATTTGCAAAATCCTTAAAAGAAAATGTTGCATTAAATAATAAATTGGAGGATAATATTATAGAAGAAGCTTTGCATTTAGCATCAGCAGATGAATTTGTAAATACATTGCCTAATGGAATAAATGAAATATCTAAAGAAAGAGGAAATTCATATTCATCAGGACAAAAACAGTTAATTGCTTTTGCAAGAATATTTGCACATAATCCAGATATATTTATACTAGATGAAGCTACTGCTAATATAGATACAAATACAGAGCAACTAATACAAAAATCAATAGATATAATATCTGCAAAAAAAACATCAATATTTATAGCACACAGATTATCAACAATTGTAAATGTAGATAAAATAATAGTATTAGATAAAGGAGAAATAGTAGAAGAGGGATCACATATTGAATTAGTAAATAGTGGAGGATATTATTCTAAATTATATAGTTCATATTATGAAAGTTTACAATAAATCATAAATGTGAATGAATAATGTGATGTAAAAGCTATTTTAATTGCCAAATATATAAAAAAGGAAAGGAAGAAAAATGAAAAAGAAAATAATTATAATTATAGCAATTGTTATATTGTTGATATTAGTTGGGGTTAGCATTTGGTTAGGAACAAGTAAAATGAATACAAAAACAGAAACTGAGCAGAATTCAAATCAAGAGCAAAACGTAGTTGAAGAACCTAAAGTTGATGAGCAAAATCCAAATGAGGAAGTAAATGAAGAAGTAAACGAGAAACCAGATGTTGATGAACCAGAGGAGAATACACAACAACCCGAAGAAAAGCCAAATGAAGAAAAAGTAAATGAAGAAAAACCAAAATTTGATGTAACAAGTACAACTAGCGATTTGTTTGGAAAATACTATGCTAGAGCTGAAAAAATAGTAGCAAACATGACTTTAGAAGAAAAAGTTGGACAAATGTTTTTAGTAAGATATCCAAACTCATATCCAACCTCACAAATAAAATCTGAAAACCCAGGAGGATATATATTATTTTACAAAGATTTTGATAACAAAACAAAAGATAGTTTAAGAGCAGAAATTGCAAGTAACCAACAAAACAGTAAAATAAAAATGTTTTTTGCAGTAGATGAGGAAGGTGGAATTGTTTGTAGAGTAAGTAACCATACAGCTTTCAGAAGTTCTAAATTTGAATCACCTCAAGATTTGTTTGCCAAAGGTGGAATACAAGCGATAGTTGATGATTCTTACGAGAAATCTGATTTATTAAAAAGTATAGGACTAAATATGAACTTAGCACCAGTAGCAGATGTATCTACATCTAGTTCAGACTTTATATATGAAAGAACTTTAGGACAAGATGCAACTCAAACTGCTAACTATATTTCAGAAGTAGTAAAAGCTATGAGAAGTAAAAACATGGTTTCATCACTTAAACATTTCCCAGGATACGGAAATAATGTAGATACTCATACAGGTATATCAATAGATAATAGAAGCTATGAGAACTTTACTACAAATGATTTTTTACCATTCAAGAGTGGAATAAGTGCAGGTGCACCAACAATTATGGTAAGTCATAATATTGTAAAGTGTATGGATGCTAATTTACCAGCATCATTATCTTCAAATGTACACCAGATATTAAGAAAAAATTTAGGATTTACTGGACTTATTATTACAGATGATTTGGCAATGGATGCTGTAAAATCTTATGCAAATAATGGTGAAGCAGCAGTAAAAGCAGTACAAAGTGGGAATGATATGATTATTACTTCAGACTTTAAAAATCAAAAACAACAAGTATTAAATGCAATAAGTAGAGGAGAAATTGCGGAAGAAACTATAAATACTGCAGTAAGGAGAATTTTGGCTTGCAAGTTGGCTTACGGAATAATAGAATAATAATACATAAAAAATTGCGAAAAATAAAGGTGAGGTTATTATGGGAATAATTTTTGAAAGAAAGATAAACTATTATGAAACAGATAAAATGGGAGTTGTACATCATTCTAATTATATAAGATTTTTAGAAGAGACAAGATGTTATTGGCTAGAACAAATAGATATGCCATTTGAGTTACTTGAAGAAAATGGAATAACAATACCGGTATTAGGAGTAAATTGTACTTATAAGCATCATGTGACTTTTGGAGATACAATACTAATAAAACCATATATGAAGGAATATACAGGTGTTAGAATGACAGTGGGCTATGATGTAAAAGACAAAAAAACTGGTAATACAGTAATAATTGCAGAAACAAAACATTGCTTTACAGATAAAAATTTAAAACCAATCAATTTAAAGAAATACAATCCGGAATTCTCTAGAAAATTTGAAGAATTATTAGAAAATTAGGAGGATTTGAATATGGAACTAGTTAAAGTTGGAGAAAAAACTTATTATATTAAAAATCCTACTAATATAGGAATATATAAAATAGATGATGAAAATGTTTATTTAATAGATGCAGGAAACGATAAGGATGCTGGTAAAAAGATATTAAAAATAATAGATGAGCAAAATTGGCATGTAAAAGGAATAATAAATACTCACTCCAATGCAGATCACATTGGTGGGAATAATGTTATTCAAGAAAGAACTAACTGTGAAATATTAGGATTTAATATAGAAAAATGTTTTGCAGAGTTTCCAATATTAGAACCATCATTTTTGTATGGAGGATATCCATTTAAAGATATAAGAAATAAGTTTTTATTAGCAAAAGAATCTAAAGTAAAAAATATTGATAACAATTTACCTGATGGGTTAGAATATTTTAGCTTAAAAGGACATTTTTTTGATATGATAGGAATAAAAACTTCTGATAATGTTTATTTTCTAGCAGATTCAATATTTAGCGAAGAAACAATTAGTAAATATCATTTGTTTTTTATTTACGATATAAACGAATACTTAAACACTTTAGATAAATTATCTAGCCTTACTGGGAATTTATATATACCATCACATTGTGAGGCAACAGATGATATATCTAGTTTAATAAATTTAAATAGAAACAAAATAAATGAGATTATGAATAAAATATTAAATTATTGCAAAAACGAGGTTACATTTGAAGAAATTTTAAAATACATTTTTGATGAATATGAGTTAATAATGAATGCAAATCAGTATGTACTTATAGGAAGCACAATAAAATCTTATTTATCATATTTATATGACAATAATAAGATTACATATGAATTTAGAAATAATAAAATGCTATGGAAACAAATTCTTTTTCAAGCTTAGATTGTATGCATCGAGTAAAGGAGTGAAATTTATATGGACAAAGAGTTAGAAGAATATCTTAAAAAATTTAATTGTAGAGGATGTGGCAATCGTTGTCCTTTACACGATCCAGGATGTGGACGAAGCAAAATATATATAGAAGAAGCATTAGAAAAGAGGAAAAAATAAAATGCAAAATCAGTTTTCAAGAACAGAAATTTTAATAGGAAAAGAAAAAATAGAAAAACTTAAAAATTCAAAAGTAGCTATATTTGGACTTGGTGGAGTTGGATCTTATGTTGCCGAAGGATTAGTAAGAGCGGGAGTTGAAAACTTTATTTTAGTAGATAATGATGAAGTTAGTTTAACAAATTTAAATAGACAGATAATTGCAACACAAAAAACTATAGGTAAACCAAAAGTTGAAGTTGAAAAAGAAAGAATATTAGAAATAAATCCAAATGCAAAAGTAGAAGTTTATCAAGAATTTTTTATGCCAGATAGTAAAGAAATTTTAGATAATACTGTAACTTATGTAGTAGATAGTGTCGATACAGTAACAGCAAAAATAGAACTTGTTGTTAGAGCAAACAAGTTGAATATACCTATTATATCTAGTATGGGAACAGGAAATAAATTAGATCCAACAAAGTTTGAAATAACAGACATTTATAGTACAACCATATGTCCATTAGCAAAAGTTATGAGGAAAGAGTTAAGAGCTAGAAATATAGAAAAATTAAAAGTGGTTTATTCAAAAGAAGAACCAATAAAACCAGATGAAACATTACTAGAAATAGATAATACTACAAAAAAACAACCTCCAGGAAGCATATCTTTTGTCCCATCTGTTGCAGGACTGATAATAGCTGGAGAAGTTATAAAAGATATAATAAATAACAATATAAATCATAATTAAAATGATCAAATACAAAATGTATTTGATCATTTTTTGCACACTAAATATGTATTTCTCATATGATATATAAAAACTGATAAGGAAAAATCAGAATGGAGGTTTATTTTTTATGGATTATGAGATAATGATGAATGGAACAGTAAGAATAGGTCAACATGCACCAGATTTTGAAGCAACAACAACAATGGGAACGAGAACTTTAAATGATTATAAGGGAAAATGGTTGGTGTTATTTTCACACCCTCGGTGATTTTACCCCCGTCTAATCTTACAATTTGGGGAAATATAAAAAAAGCCTGATATTGCCTTGTTTTGTTTTGATGATAAACTATTCAAAAGTAAAATAAAAATGGCACAGAATCGATTGTGGAGCGATTGATTAGAAAGAAAAATTGGAAGTGAACAAATTTAAAGGAATATGGATAACATATGAAGTATTAGTTAATAAAATTTTAAATGACAAAGAAAAATTAGTTTATTCAATGATTTTATATTTAAGCAAAGAAAGAGAATGTATAATAACAAATTCATATATAGCAGAACTATTACATATTTCGAAAGTACAAGCATCTAGGATAATAAACTCATTAAAAAAGAAATTGTATATTAATGTTGAAATAGTTTATAAAGAAAA
>CANRNW010000023.1 GCA_947632145.1 uncultured Clostridia bacterium | reverse complement strand
GTAAATGAAATAGGATGTATACATACAGCACAAGGACTTGAATTTGATTATGTTGGAGTAATTATTGGAAATGATTTAAGATATGAAAATGGTAAAATAGTGACAGATGTTACGGAAAGAGCAAAAACAGACCAATCCGTTAAAGGAATATATAAAATGTTTAAACAAGATTTTGATAAAGCAGAAAAAATAGCAGATGAAATAATAAAAAATACATACAGAACACTAATGACCAGAGGGCAAAAAGGTTGTTATATTTATTGTACAGATAAACAATTATCAGACTACTTGAAAAGAAGAATAAATCAAACTAATTAAATCACATAGGTATTTGATAATGGTAGAAGAAATAGATAAGAATAAACAATAAACCACTGTCTAGATAAATACCTTATTAAGTCATTAACTTATGAAAAACTTTATGATATATTTAATAATAAATAATTTATTTTTAATTTATACTTTATTTGTTACTCAAAATAATGTATAATAACATCTAACAAATAAGGAGGAATTATTTATGTTAGAAAATGTACAACTGCTTATACATAGTTCTATTAGAATAGCAAAAGATAAAATAATATATATAGATCCATATAAAATTGATAAAGACTATAATGATGCTAATTTAGTTTTCTGTACACATTCACATTTTGACCATTTTTCAATAGAAGATATAAAAAAGGTTATAACTGAAAACACAAAAATAATAACAATTGAAGAAACTAAAAGTAAACTACTTGATGCTGGATTTAAACCAGAAGAAATTGTTATAGTAAAACCAAATGCAAGATACAAAGTTGATGATGTAGTTTTCAAAACAGTAAGTGCATATAACATAAATAAAGATTTTCATCCAAGAAAAAATAACTGGGTAGGATATATTATAAAACAGGGTGGATTTAAATACTACATTTCAGGAGATACAGATGATATAAAAGAAGCAAGGAAAGTAAAATGTGATGTTGCATTTTTACCTGTAGGTGGGATGTACACAATGGATTATAAAGAAGCTGCAGAACTTGCAAATGCAATAAAGCCTGCAATAGCAATTCCAACACATTATGGAAGTTTGGTAGGCTCTAGAGATGATGCAAAAATGTTTGCAAGCAATTTAGATCCAGATATAGATTGCGAAATAATGATATAGAGAAGGGAAAGATAATTTTGAAATTAAATGTTGTGCTAGTTGAGCCAGAAATACCACAAAATACAGGAAATATTGCAAGAACTTGTGCTGCAATAGGTGCAAAATTACACTTAGTAAAGCCATTAGGCTTTGAAATATCTGATAAATATTTAAAACGAGCAGGGCTAGACTATTGGGACAAGTTAGAAATAGAAAAACATGAAAGTTTTAAAGAATTTTTAGAAAAATATAAACCGGAAAATACAAATATGTTTTTTGTAACAACAAAAGGAAAAAAGGTATATTCAGATGTAGATTATTCTAATATGGACGAAGTTTTTGTTTTATTTCGGAAAAGAAACAAAAGGGTTACCAGAAGATATATTACAAAAATATTTTGATAATGCAATAAGAATTCCAATGAGAGAACATTTGCGTTCTCTTAATCTTTCTAATTCAGTTGCAATTGTAGTATACGATATATTAAGACAAGTTGATTTTTCTGGATTAGAAGAAATTAGTACATATTTTGATAAATAATATTTTAATTTGACTTAAATCATATTTACGGTCGAGGGGGAACAAATGAAAACAATAAACGAAATATTAGCAGAAGAACTTAATATAAAACAAACACAAGTTGAAAACACTATAAAGCTAATAGATGATGGCAATACAATTCCATTTATAGCGCGTTATAGAAAAGAAGTAACAGGAAATCTAAGTGATGAAATTTTAAGAAATTTTGGAGAAAGACTTACATATTTAAGAAACTTAGAAGCACGAAGAGAAGAAATTATTAGAATTATAGATGAACAAGGAAAACTAACAGAAGAATTAACGAAGTCAATTAACGAAGCAGTTACTCTGTCTGAATTAGAAGATTTATATAGACCATTCAAACAAAAGAAAAGAACAAGAGCAATAATTGCCAAAGAGCGCGGATTAGAGCCATTAAGTGAAATTATCTATGAACAAACTGAAAAGAAAGACATATATGAAATAGCAAAAGACTACATAAACGAAGAAAAGCAAGTAAATACAGTAGAAGAAGCAATAGCTGGGGCATTAGACATAATTGCAGAAATTATATCAGATGAACCAAAATACAGAAAAGAAATAAAGAGAATGTGTTTTAGAGAAGCTATAATTTCAACAAAAGCGGCTAAAGATGAAAAATCAGCTTATGAAATGTATTATGATTTCAATGAAGGAATATTAAGGATACCTAGCCATAGAATTTTAGCGATAAACAGAGGAGAAAATGAGGAATTTTTAAAAGTAAAAATAGAAAAGCCAGAAGAAAAAATATTACAGCTAATAGAAAATAATGTAATAAAAGATAACTCTACACAATTCACGCAAATGCTAAAAGACACCATATTAGATGCATATAAAAGACTAATAGAACCATCAATTGATAGAGAAATAAGAACAGAGTTGACAGAACGTTCAGAAGAAAAAGCAATTAAAGTTTTTGGGCAAAATGCAAAACAATTATTACTTCAACCACCAATAAAGGGAATGAATGTAATAGGATTTGATCCAGCATATAGAACTGGTTGTAAAATTGCTGTAATAGATAGTACAGGTAAGTTTTTAGACTACACTACAATATACCCAACAGAACCACAAAATGACATAGAGGGTGCAAAAAAAGTTTTATTAGATTTAATAAAAAAATATAACATAGGAATTATAGCAATAGGAAATGGAACAGCCTCAAGAGAGTCAGAAAGCTTTGTTTCAGATGTTATAAAAGAAGCAGACCATGAAGTTGTATATGTAATTGTTAGTGAAGCGGGAGCATCTGTGTATTCAGCATCAAAACTTGCAACAGAAGAGTACCCAGACATAAATGTTTCTATAAGAGGAGCAATATCAATAGCTAGAAGATTACAAGATCCATTAGCAGAACTTGTAAAAATAGATCCTAAATCCATAGGTGTAGGTCAATATCAGCATGATGTAAACCAAAAAAAATTAGATGAAAGTTTAACAGGAGTTGTAGAAGATGCCGTAAACTCAGTTGGAGTAGATGTAAATACAGCAACGCCATCACTTTTATCTTATGTATCAGGAATAAATTCAAGTATTGCAAAAAATATAGTAAAATACAGAGATGAATACGGAGAATTGAAAGAAAGAAAACAATTATTAAAAGTACCAAAACTAGGAAAAGTGGCTTATGAGCAATGTGCTGGTTTTATTAGAATATTTGGAGGAAAAAATCCATTAGAAACAACAGCAGTTCATCCAGAGAGTTATGAAATTGCAGAAGAATTGTTGAAATTATTAGGATATAATAAAAATGATATTTTAGATAAAGAAAAAATTTCAAAAATAAAAGAAGATTTACAAAAAGTTAATATAGAAAAAACTGCAAAAGAATTAGGCGTAGGTGAGCCAACCTTAAAAGACATAGTATCAGAGTTGTCAAAACCACGGAAGAGATCCAAGAGAGGACTTACCAAAGCCAATATTAAGAAGTGATGTTTTAAAGTTTGAGGACTTAAGGGAAGGTATGTTACTAACAGGAACAGTTAGAAATGTAATAGATTTTGGAGCTTTTGTAGATATTGGTGTAAAGCATGATGGATTAGTGCATATATCTCAGTTAAGCGACAAATATGTAAAAAATCCATCAGAAATAGTTTCTGTAGGAGATATAGTTAAAGTAAAGGTTTTATCTATTGATAAAGATAGACAAAAAGTAAGTTTAACAATGAAAATTTAAAATATTTAAAATACAACTAAAAATGAATAATTTTATTTGTAGATAATGATGACTTCATTGTTATGCATTGCTGTTTGTTCTTTATAATCATCGAAATTATTCCATATATTAAGCAATATATTGCAACAAAGGTTGAGATAATAAATACTAGTCCTTGTAAGGTGTTATTCCATACAAGGGCTAGTTTTCTTATAATGAATGTAGCAATTATTACAGAAAATGCAGGCTTCAAAATCCAACTAACATAGTCAAAATTAAAGTTTGTAGCTTTTTTTAGTTGAAATAAACTAATAGAAAAGTTTAATATTTCGCTAATAAATAAAACTATAACATAGCCTAAAATCCCCTTTTTAGGCAATAAGATGCAAATAAAAGAAATGCTAACAAATAAGTCTAAAATATTGCAAAGCATAATTCCAACTTGTTTATTTAATCCTTTTAAGATGGAATCTATAATATTATCCAAATAAATAAACAAGACAAGAGGACATAGCAGTTTTAGAAAGTAAACTACATCATTGTTATTATATATAAACAATCCAATTTCAGAGGAAAAATTGCAAAAAACACCGAAAACACAAAAGGCAAAAGTAAATGCGATTGTAAAAATAATGGATATAGTTCTGTTTATTTTAGAAAATTCTTTTCTTTCATAGAAGCTAGTTATTTCAGGTACTAATAGATTGCTAAAGGCATTTATGAAAACAGATGGAAACATAAATATTGGCATTGCCATACCACTAACTAACCCATATTGAGATAAAGCATTAGAACAAGATGCACCAGATTGCTCTAACTTTACGGGAATAAGCATTTGCTTTAATGTAGACAATCCAGATTTTATGTAAGATGTAATAGCAACAGGAGCACATATACCAATAAATCTATTACGGCAACTAGAAGCATTACGATATAATGGTAATTTATTTAAATCTAAATTATAGATAAAATACAAATACATAAAAGAAAGAATTTCTGAAATGAAATCACCAATAATTAGTGCAAGGCAAATATATTCTACACCTTTATCAATAAAAATGTTTAAAAGAAGTAAAATTGCAACTATTTTTATAATTGTTTCTAATCCTTGAGAAAACGCACTTTTATACATTTTTCTAACAGCACAAAAATAGCCATTCATACTAGAAGACATAGAAATAAAAGGTAATGCAATGGCAATAAAATATATAGTTACAGGACTTACCTTATTGTGTAACCATTTAATAGATATAGTTTTAGCAATAAGTATAAATATAACACTGGCTAAAACTCCAAGAAATAATGAAAACTTTAAACATTGTTTGCTTATGCGTTTTAAGTTACAATTAGCATCTCTTGCTAATTTTTCAGAAACAATTTTCATAGTTGCAAGATTAACACCAGAGCTAGAAATAGTTATAGCAAGTGCATATACAGACATAACTAAGCTGAAAACACCGATTGCTTCTGTTCCAACTCTATTTGACACATATATATTAAAAGACATAGAAATGGTATTAACAATTAAAGCAGTTGTAGATACCATAATGCCATTTATAACAAAGCGCTTTATTCTAGACAACTTTTATCACCTACATAAATATATGCAAAGTGAATAAAATAAGAACAACCTAAACTATAGGTTGTTCTGCTTTAATTTCATTTGCGGTATCTTCATCAATATAATTATATTTAACCATTGCATCTATTACTTGAGTTTGTCTTTGTATACATTTTTTCATATTTACATCAGGAGCATATATTGCAGGGGCATTTGGAATACCTGCTAGAAGTGTACATTCGTATAATGTAAGATCTTTAGGCTCTTTATTAAAATATTTACGAGATGCTTGACCTAATCCATAACAATTATTAAAACAAGCAGTATTTATGTATAATTCCAATATTTTCTCTTTAGCCAAAGTCTTATCTTCCGATAAATTTTTTTCTAAATAAGAAGCCATAAATATTTCTGCAATCTTTCTTGTAGCATTACGTTCTTGAGTAAAATATATGTTTTTCGCTAATTGTTGAGTAATAGTACTACCACCTTGCGCAAGAGAACGACTAGAAAAATCTGTCCAAATTGCTCTTGCAATGGCTATAAAATCAAGACCATTATGTTCAAAAAATCTGTGGTCTTCTATAGCAACAACAGCATTTATATAATCTTTTGGGATATCATTGTAATAAACATAGTACTCAGTTGTTTCTTCAATTTCTTTTACCTTGCTATTTAAGTCCTGTTTAGATAGTGCAGAAGAGTACATATTATGCCCTCTAAATATAAAAACAGCAGTAATTAGAATAATCAAAATTATAAAAAGAATAATTAAATTTCTAATAAATTTAAAAAAAGATTTCATAATTCACTTCCTAAAATTCTATAAATATATTATAATAACTTTGTTCAAAAAAAACAATAATAAACATAACAAAAATTTTGAAAGGGGAAATAAAAATGGTATATAATTTTACTCCTAGAGGAGTATGTTCACGAGCAATGGAAATAGAAGTAGAAGATGATATAATAAAAAGAGTAAAAATAGTTGGAGGATGTGCAGGAAACACTGTTGGAGTATCAAGACTTATAGAGGGAATGAAAATTGATGAAGCAATAAAAAGATTAAAGGGAATCCCTTGTGGCACTAAGCAAACATCTTGCCCAGACCAACTAGCAATAGCACTAGAAGAAATAAAAAATAAAACAAATTAGGAATACTTTTAGTACAAGTATCATATATATATAGTATGTGTATGGGTAATCTTAATTGACTGCTTATATATGGTAAATTTGACATATAATTCTAAAAATGCTATAATACAAATGTACTGAAAGGAGAATTTATTCTTATGAAAAAAACAAATAATACATCTCACTCGGTAAGAAGGATAATCTTTATTGCAACAGTAATTTTATTATTCTTTGGAGTAGGTGTACTTGCAGGAAATTTTAAAACAATAAATAATATTAAAATAGCATTTTCTAGTAAACATGAAATGAACGTTATAACAACAAAAAGTACAGTTGGAGAGGTTTTAAAAGAAAATCATATCGAATTATTAGAAGATGAAATTGTAATTCCTAGTTTGGAAACAAATTTAAAAGAAAATACTACAATTAAAATATTAAAAAAATCAGAGATGAATACAATAGCAACTCTAGCAGCAAAAGGAGAAAATATACCATTAGAGGAATTGCTAAACGAATACAGTCCAATAACAGAAAAAATTGTAGTAGAAAAAGTTGAAATACCATACGAAACAATAACAAAAGATTCATCAAATGGAAAAACAGATGCAAATTCAAAAGTTATTCAAGATGGAGAAAACGGAATACAAGAAGTAACTTACAAAGTAAAATATCAAAATGAAGTTGAAATAGAGAGAGAAGTTCTTTCATCTAAAGTTATAAAAGAACCTATAAATAAAATTATTCAAGTTCAAGGTAAAGCAAGTGTAACATCCAGAGGTGAAGAAAGAAGCAATACACAACAAGTAACACTAACAGGTGGCTTGGCAGACCAAGTAGCAGGAATCACACCAACAGTAGTAACATTAAATACATCTGCATATTGTGCTTGTAGTAAATGTTGTGGATCTTCTACAGGACTAACAGCTTCTGGAGAAAGAGCAAGTGCATGGCATACAGTTGCAGCAGGAAGCAAATATCCAATGGGAACAATAATATATATACCAGCGTTAAGTGAAAAAGCAAATGGAGGATGGTTTGTTGTACAAGATAGAGGTGGAGCAATATCAAATAACAAATTAGACATATTTGTAGGTAGCCATAATGAAGCATTACAATTCGGAAGAAAAAATTTAGAATGTTATATATATGTAAAATAAAAAGAGCATTGCTCTTTTTATTTTTACAATTTACTTTTTTCCCTAAAAAGATTGTTTTTTTCGGCAAAATATAATAAAATAAATAACGGAAATTGAGAATAAATAAAACATAAGATAAAATATATAAAAAATATATCACAAGTTGTAAAAAACTTTTTCTAAATAGGTTACTAAAACTGACAAATATTTTAAAAATATAGTATTAAAATACCTATAAAGAAAAAGTAAGAGGTGGTAGGGATGTTTCAAAATATAGCACAAGATTATGATCAATACGAAATCCAGGATGTTGAACAACAAAATAAAAATACTAAAAGAATAGAAATAAAAAAATTATTAAGCATACAAAACATTATATTGTATGTGGTTTCATTTTTTGCTTCTATGGTTAGTTTTGAGGGAGAAATAGCTCCTTTTGGACTAGCTATCTTTGCGGCAGCTTGCAGTAATGGAATTCCATCAGGAATTTTATTCTTAGTCAATGGTGGAGCTGTTTTATTTAAGTTTGGAATA
This sequence comes from uncultured Clostridia bacterium, assembly GCA_947632145.1. GTDB lineage: Bacteria > Bacillota > Clostridia > TANB77 > CAG-508 > CAKPQL01. Next base: position 8,695 of record CANRNW010000023.1, on the reverse strand, counting down.
AATTCATTTCTAGCGTATTTTTTAACTAGTTTAATATTCATAGCAGAAATTCTAATAATAAAGCCTAAAATAGTAGATGAAAACAGAAACGAGAAGAAAAAATTAGGGCTTAGTTTGTTTGTTGCAACAACACTAGTGCAAATTGGAAAAATGTTTTCTGGAGTATTTTTAATATATGATTTGCTAGTTGGAGTAATTACAGGAATTATTACATATATATTTTATAAAATCTTTTCTAATTCTTTAAATGTAATAGTGGGGTTAAAAGATAAGAAAGTATTTTCTATAGAAGAAGTAATTGGAGCAAGTTTACTTTTATCTATTGCTATGTCTGCTTTTAGCGGAATAAAGGTATTTGACCTTTCAATAACAAATATATTTAGCATAATGCTTGTTTTAATATTAGGATGGAAAAATGGTATGCTAGTTGGTGCAACTTCAGGTATTACAATAGGAGTAGTTTTAGGAATAATAAATTCTACAGAACCTATATTACTAGCAGCATATGCATTATCTCGGAATGCTTGCAGGAATATTAAACAAACTTGGTAAAATTGGGGTAATTATTGGATTTATTGCTGGTAATGCAGTAATTGCATATGCATTAAATGGAAATGTAGTTCCAGCAATATTATTAAAAGAAATATTAGTTGCATCTCTTGGATTATTAGTACTTCCTAAAAAAGTTAGTATAGATATAGAAGAATTATTAGGAAAGAATAAATTATTGCCAGTTACAGCTGGTAATAGGCTAGAAGGACAAGTTGAAACGATAGAAAAATTAAATACTATGTCAGAAACTATATCAGAAATTGCAAGAAGTTATGATGAAGCAGCGGCAAGTGTTGAGGAAGATTTAGAAGATATAAAACAAAAAAATGTGTTTAAGGCAGAGTTACTAAACAATATGGAAAACTATCCGGAAAACATATTATATGATGATATAGTAGATTTAGAAGAAGGAATTTTAGATAAAATATATGAAAGATTAGAAATAGAAGAAGCATTAACAAAAGAAGATTTAATAAAAATCTTCGAAGAATCTAATAGCTATATAATAGGATTAGATGATGAGATGGTTGCACCTGATTTAAATAAAGATATTTCAGATGTTGTAAAAGTAATAAATGATACATACAAAATAAATAAATTAAATTTAATATGGAATAAAAAGGTTAAAGACAATAAAAAGAGCCTATCTCATCAATTAAATGGAGTATCTCAAGCAATATCTTCACTTGCAGAAAACATATCAGAAGGTGAAAATGATGAAGATGCACCTAAATTTATGATACAAGTAGGAGCATCAAAAACAACCAAAAGTGATAGCGAAATTTCTGGAGATAGTAGTTGCCAAGCGCGTTTACATGATGGAAAATATATGTTAGCAATAAGTGATGGTATGGGCTCACGGAGAAAATGCAAAAAAGAGTAGCTCTACAGCAATAAAGATGTTAGAAAGATTGTTAACTTCAGGATTCGATAGAGATGTTTCATTAGGGTTAATAAATTCTACAATATCTTTAAATTGTAAGGAAGATATGTTTTCTACAATAGATATAGGAATAATAGACTTAGTAAAGGGAAACATAGAATTTATAAAAAATGGTGCTGCACCAAGTTATATAAAACATAGAAAACATGTTGAAATAATAAAATCAGTATCACTTCCAGCAGGAATATTAGATAATGTAGATTTGGTTGTATATGATAAAGACATAAGTGATGGAGATATAATTGTAATGTGCAGTGATGGCATAATAGAGTCAAACACGGAATACAACAATAAAGAAGTATGGCTAAGAGATTTACTAGAAAATATGGAAACAGATAATGTTCAAAAAATAGCAGATATGATAATATCTGAAGCAATAGATAATGGCTATGGAGTAACTAAAGATGATATGACAGTATTTGTAATAAAAGTAAATGAAATTAAATAAAAGTGGTTTTGCCACTTTTATTTAATTTGTCGAAATTTGTAATACGATTTTTATTGCAATTTTAATAAAACTACTGTAAACTTAAAATAATTTAATTCAAAAAATTTTTTTCTAATTAAAATTTCCAAATAACAAAACAATTTAATAAGGAAGTGAACATATGTTATCCATAGTAAAGAGTATGGGATTACATGGGCTTGATGGTTATTTAATAGAAGTTCAAGTCGATGTTTCTTCTGGCTTACCATCTTGGGAAGTAGTAGGTCTTCCAGATGTTAGTGTAAAAGAAGCAAAAGAAAGAGTAAAAACTGCAATAAAAAATTCAGATATTGAATTTCCAAGCAGAAGAATACTTGTTAATTTAGCACCAGCAAATACTAAAAAAGAGGGATCTTTATTTGATTTACCAATTGCAATAGGAATACTAATGGCTACTGAAACGATTGAAACTGTTAATATTTCAGATTATGTATTCATCGGAGAACTATCTTTAAATGGTAAATTAAATAAAGTAAAAGGTGTTTTACCAATGTGTATAGAAGCTTCAAGATTAGGTATAAAAAATGTAATTTTACCAGAAGAAAATGCAAAAGAAGCTGCAATAGTAAAAAATATAAATGTAATACCAGCAAAAAATTTAAAGCAAGTAATAGATTTTTTAAATAAGACAGAAGAAATCAATTTTGAAACTGTAAATGTAGATAAATTATTTGAAGATAATCAAAATTCTCTATTAGATTTTTCTGAGGTAAAAGGTCAAGAAAATATAAAAAGAGCTCTAGAAATATCTGCAGCAGGAGGCCATAATTGCCTACTTATAGGAAGCCCACGGATCAGGAAAAACAATGATGGCAAGAAGATTGCCAACGATATTACCAGATTTAAGTTTTGATGAAGCATTAGAAATAACAAAAATACATAGCATAGCCGGTACATTACCAAGCAATATTCCTTTAATTACAACAAGACCTTTCAGAGCACCTCATCACACAGTTTCAGCAGTTTCGTTAACTGGAGGTGGAAAAATACCAAAACCACGGAGAAATAAGTTTGGCTCATTTTGGAGTGCTATTTTTAGATGAATTACCAGAATTCGCAAAAAACACGCTAGAGGTTTTGAGAGTACCATTAGAAGATGGAGAGGTAACAATAAGCAGAGTAAATGCAAGTTTAACATATCCTGCAAAATTTGTTTTAATTGCAAGTATGAATCCATGCCCTTGTGGTTATTATCGGTTCTAAAGATAAAGAATGTAATTGTACTCCACAACAAATTGCAAAATATATGGGAAAAATAAGTGGACCATTATTAGACAGAATTGATATTCATATAGAAGTAACACCAGTTAAATATGAAAAATTAGAATCAGATGTTAAGCCAGAAACATCTGAGCAAATTAAAGAAAGAGTAAATAAGGCAAGGAAAATACAGTTAGAGAGATATAAAAACAATAAAATTTTTTCTAATTCAGAGTTAACACCAAAGTTAATAGATAAATATTGCAAACTAGATGAAAGTGGTAAAAGAATACTAGAAAATGCGTTTAAAAAATTAGGGTTAAGTGCAAGAGCATATGGAAGAATATTGAAAGTATCAAGGACTATTGCAGATTTAGCAGGAGAAGAAAATATACTACCAGTTCATATTGCAGAAGCAATACAATATAGAAATCTTGATAGAAAGTATTGGGGAAATAAGTAATGAAAATAAAACAAATAAAATTAGAAGATGATGAATATCCTAAAATTTTGAGAAATATAAATAATCCACCAAAGCAGTTGCATGTTTTAGGAAATGTAGATTTATTAAATAAACCAGGAATTGCAATAATTGGATCAAGAAATTGCACAGATGTTGGAAGAAAGATTGCAAGAAATTTCGCACAAAAACTTTCGAGTGTGCGGAGTATGTATAAATAGCGGAATGGCGCTAGGAATAGATACTGAAGCGCATATAGGGGCAATTGGTGAAACCGGAAAAACTGTGGCAGTTTTAGGATGTGGACTAAATAAAATATATCCTAAACAAAATAAAGAATTATTTTACCAAATTATAGATAATGGTGGCACTGTAATTAGCGAATATGAAGATAATACAGAAGCAGCTTCAAAATTATTTGTGCAGAGAAACAGAATAGTTAGTGGAATGTCAATAGGGGTACTAGTTATAGAAGCGGCACACAGAAGCGGAACAAGCATTACTGCTAGATTTGCAATGCAAGAGCAAAAACCTATATTTTGTATACCACACGACATAAGTGCTAAATTAGGTGTTGGAACAAATAGATTATTACAAAACGGTGCTAAATGTGTGATAACAGTAGAAGATATTTTGAAAGAATACAAATTTTTAAAAGATTTAAAGGTAGATAATAAAAATAATAGTTATGTAAAAAAGTTAAATATAGAAGAAATTCCCAAAGAATATAAAACAGTTTATCAATGTTTAGGAAGTGAACCAATACATATAAATAATATATGTCAAAAAACGAAGTTAGATATAAACGAAGTAAGTTCAACATTAACAATATTAGAATTAGAAGGATATGTTAATAGATTGCCAGGAAATACATTTACCATAATATGAAAAAAGGGAGGAATTATGTACAAACCTCATATATTAGGAAAAAATGGAGAAGATATAGCCGTAGAATATTTACTAGAAAAAGGCTATAAGATAATAGAAAGGAACTTTTATAGTAAAGTAGGAGAAATCGATATAATTGCATTAAAAGATGAATATCTAGTTTTTGTAGAAGTGAAAACTAGAAGTAGTAAACAATATGGAACGCCATCAGAAGCAGTTACCAAGGAAAAATTAAAACATTTATATAGAACTGCTAAATACTATGTATATACAAGAAATCTGCAAGATGAATATATAAGATTTGATGTAATAGAAGTTTATTTTAAAAATTCAGAATATAAGGTAAATCACATACTGCAAATAATATAAAATTACTTAAATTTTATATTATTATGTTTATAGTTATAACGGTATCGGCTTGGCACACAAGACGACTCATATTGCTAAAATCTTTTTTTGATGTGGATATCTTCCATAATGAGGGTAGTGTGTCAAAAAATAAAAAATGTGCAAATAAATGTATTGATTTATATATTAGTTCTTGGTATAATACAAACAAAAGTTTTACACTAAAATAATTATATAAATGAAATTTAATTATTTATGAAAAGAAAATAATAAAAACGCAGAGGGAAGAGGTATAAAAATACTAATTGAGGTGATTAACAATGAATAATATAGAAAATTTAAAGGATTTAATAATATATCAAAGTCAAAATAATGAAAATATATCAGTAGAAGTTTTGTATAACGAAGAAGACTTTTGGTTAACTCAAAAATCAATGTCAAAATTATTTAATATAGCCGAAAATAATATAACATACCATTTACAAAATATATTTAAAACAGCTGAATTAAATGAAAATCGAACTACTCAAAAAATTAGAGTAGTTCAAAATGAAGGTACTCGAAAAGTTTCAAGAGAAATAACATTTTATAATTTAGATGCGATTATAGCAGTTGGCTATAGAGTAAATTCAAAAGAAGCAACAGATTTTAGGATTTGGGCTACAAAAACCTTAAAAGAATACATAAAAAAAGGATTTGTTGTTAATAGTGAAATGTTAAAAAATGGACCTAAGTTTGGAAAAGATTACTTTGATGAATTATTAGTTAAAATAAAAGAAATAAGAGCAAGTGAAAGAAGATTTTATCAAAAAATAACTGATATATACAAAGAATGCAGTTTCGATTATGATAAAAATAGTGAAATAACACAGGAATTTTACAAGAATGTTCAAAATAAACTGCACTTTGCTATTACTGGAATGACAGCACCTGAAATAATTTATAATAGAGTTAATAGTAAAAAGGAAAATATGGGATTAACAACTTGGAAAAATGCACCAGATGGAAAGATACTTGAAACAGATGTAATAACAGCCAAAAATTATCTTTCTAAGGAAGAAATTATCGAACTAAACAATTTGGTATCAATGTATCTAGATTATGCAGAAAGACAAGTGAAATTAGGAAAGATTATTTCAATGCAAGAATGGAAGGAAAAGCTAGAATTATTCTTAAAAATAAATGAATATAATATTCTAAAAGATAATGGAAAAATAAAAAAAGAAATAGCAGATAAATTAGCATTAGATGAATATAAAAAATATAGAATTATACAAGATAAAAATTACATTTCCGACTTTGATGAACTTGTTATAGAAACAAAAAAATTAAATAATATCTAATTAACAGATAATTACATGATTTTATGCAACAATGCAAAACAGAAACAATAGTTAAAAATGTAGGGAAAATAATTAAAAAACCTTGTCAAATAAAACATATTGGTATATATTTATATATGTAGGGGGTGTATGATTGCACCCTCACCGAAAAACGTAAGGTCGCATAATTGCACCAAAAAAAACGTAGGGGCGCATGATTGCGCCCAAATAGTACAAAGGAGAAATGTAAAATGCAAAACGCTACAACCCTTGCGACTGTACACACACACACACACACACACACACACACAATAAATTTAATAAAAACAAATATAAAACATAGAAACCACACAAAATTCTATGTGTATTTATAATACACGTAAAATTTTGTGTGGTTTTTTTTAAAAATATTCACAAAAATGCCCACAAAAACACACAATGTAAACTGTAGAGGGCGCATGGTATGCGACCCATACTCCGAAGGAATACCTAATACGACGGAGGGTTCTACATATATAAAAACAAAGGAGGAAATAAAAATGCAGAAAAAGATAATATTAACAACAGTACTTATGTTAGTAGTAATGTTAATGCTAGCAACAGGAGTACAAGCAAATTACCAGAGTAAGCCAACTGGTACAAGAACAACAACAGATGCCCCAACTTGGATAATAAGAATAAGACAAATGGAGGCAGAAAATCAAGTAATGGGATTAAATGAACAAATTGACACAACGACAGGACTAGCAACAACAGATTCGAACAATATTGATGTGCATATGGAAAAAAATACAGAATATGGTGCATCAGTATTATTTGGAGCATCAGATTATGGAAAACAAGGAAGTAGTATAGAAGAAAGAAGAATGGATACAGGTTCTACAACAACATCTGGAACAGATGTAAAAGCAACAACAACAGGAAATGTATATGGAGTATATGAAATAGGGTATTATAATATGAATACATCGAAAATTGGTACACCTGAATGGGCAGCGGGAGGTGGATCTTCATTTATATCTACTAGTATAGCACCAAGATACATAAATAGATATAAAGCAGGTTCTAGTAATGCTGACCCAAAATCAGGAGATGCAACAATGGAAACAAAACACTGGCATGAAAGTAAAAGCGCCACTTGGCTTAATTACTACACTTACGGATTTAGACGTGGTGGCAGCGGAGCTTTCGGATTTTACTGCTTCAGCGACAGTGGTTCTAATAATTCCTACTGTGGTCGTGTTGCAGTTGTGTCTGGTCTCGGATTTTAATGTCGTGAAATATAATTAAAGTATATTTCGAATCAAAAAAATATTATAAATAGTTAATAGTAAAAAATTTATGTAAGGTGTGCATAATATGCGAACCACACTTCGAAGGCATATTTAACACGATGGAGAGTTCTATATAAAAATACAAAGGAGAAAATGAAGATGCAGAAAAAAATAGTATTAACAATAACACTTATGTTGGTAGTAATAGCAATACTAGCAACAGGAGTACAAGCAAATTACCAAAGTAAGCCAACTGGTACAAGAACAACAACAGATGCCCCAACTTGGATAATAAGAATAAGACAAATGGAGGCAGAAAATCAAGTAATGGGATTAAATGAAAAAATTGACACAACGACAGGACTAGCAACAACAGATTCAAATAATATTGATGTGCATATGGCAAAAAATACAGAATATGGTGCAACACTGCTATTTGGAGCATCAGGTTATGGAAAACAAGGAAATAGTATAGAAGAAAGAAGAATGGATAAGGGTTCCACAACAACATCTGGAACAGATGTAAAAGCAACAACAACAGGAAATGTATATGGAGTATATGAAATAGGGTATTATGATATGAGAATATCAAATAATGATATATCTGAATGGGCAGCGGGAGGTGGATCTTCATTTATATCTACTAGTATAGCACCAAGATACATAAATAGGTATACAACAAGTAGTGTTTCAGCAAAAACAGGAGATGCAACAATGGAAACAAGAAGATGGCACGGTAGTGGTTCTGGCGACTGGCTGAGCACTGCAACTTACGGCTTTTGCCGTGGCTACGGAGGAGGGTTCTATTTCCACGACCACGATGTTAGTGGTACTTGCTACGCTCGCACTGTAGCTGTGTCTGGCCTTGGATTTTAATGTGATGAAATATAATTAAAGTATATTTCGAATCAAAAAAATATTATAAATAGTTAATAGTAAAAAATTTATGTAAGGTGTGCATAATATGCGAACCACACTTCGAAGGCATATTTAACACGATGGAGAGTTCTATATAAAAATACAAAGGAGAAAATGAAGATGCAGAAAAAAATAGTATTAACAATAACACTTATGTTGGTAGTAATAGCAATACTAGCAACAGGAGTACAAGCAAATTACCAAAGTAAGCCAACTGGTACAAGAACAACAACAGATGCCCCAACTTGGATAATAAGAATAAGACAAATGGAGGCAGAAAATCAAGTAATGGGATTAAATGAA
>CANRNW010000022.1 GCA_947632145.1 uncultured Clostridia bacterium | reverse complement strand
AATTTAGCCCTAAAACTAAATTTTTAGGGCTAATGTTTTAAAAAATTTTGGGACATTTTCAAATTTCATTGACATTAGCTTTCCTCTAAAGGAAACTTAACCTTGTTGCATAGAAAAAAGATGTTTACAATTTAAAAGTAAACATCTTTAAAAAAACATCTAAAAACATATTATCTTTCATAAATAATTAATGTTCTTTCTTTTCCTTCATCTTGCAACTTTTCTGGATTTTGTATAATTTCTTTTAACTTTTCTTTATTTGCAAAAAATGGTTCACATCCATCTGAATATGCACATATATATTTTGCACTAGTTAAATCAACTTTATATGTATCTATGTAATGCTCTGCTTCTTTTTCTCCTGATAAAACCCCAAAAGAAACTTCTTTTCCGTTATATTTTACATTTGGCTTGTTTCTGTAGTCTCTTCTTACCATTGCTCTATACTTAGGTTTAGACCAATCAAATTCATTTTCCTTGCAGTATACATTTTCTAAATATTCTTCAAAATTTCTATGATTGTTAATTGTAGTAAATTGCACATCAAAATTTTCATCTAAAATTGTAATATGTGCATCTCCTATGGAAAAGCAATACAATGTATTATTTACTATTTTTCCACCAACCGCTACACAACAAAACAAATCATCTTTAATATAATCTATTTTTCTGTTTTTGTTAATTTTCCAAATTTCTTGATTTACTTTTTTTACTATTTCCATAATAGTATTTTCATCTAATTCTGTTTTACATTCTGAAACATATTTCACAAAACTATCTGCACAAATTTTAGCAGCAACATATGCTCCACTTGGATTAGGGTATACCTTTACCCAAAATTCTACTTCTTCTTTATTTTGAGGATATGGTATTGCTTCTCCATAAATTGAATCCCTTGTTACTCCATCAGCTACACAAAAAGTATCATTTTTTACTAAGAAATAATCTTCAGCAACTGGCTTTAAGTTATATTTCTGAAATATATTGTTATCGTACATTTGTGCAAATTTTAATTTAAACATTTTGCTCTCCTTATGTTTTACTATAAATTATATAAGTTTCCATCTACACATAATTTTGCTCTTCCTGCTGTTTTTTCATCTGCCTTTAATGCATTTTCTAAAAATTCTGGATGAGAAATTAAAAATTCTCTCATTGTTCCATCTGGGTCACTTTTAAATTTTACTAGCATATCGAATTGTTCTTTACTGATTATCCCTAGGGATAAAGCATTTTCGAATAATTCATTATCTACTCTTACTATTTCATAAGATTCTATATTTTCAGCTTGTAATTTATCTTTTCCACCTTGCATTCTATCTACAACTGCTATACTCCATTTAATTTCAGCACCTAAATTTTTTATTGCTGGTATCCAAGCTCTTATATAGCTTGATGCTTCTGTTATTAGGTCTGCTGCATGTAATACTTTTTTATTCTCAAAACTTGCTTCTATATTATTTCCTTTGCTATCTGTTGCAACAGTTGATAAATCTTTAAATATTGTTATGTGCGGTTTTCCTAGCAAATCTGCTATTGCGTAAGAGAAAAACCAATCTCTTCTTTCTCCACCAGATATAAAATCTATTTCTTCTATATTTATGTTTTGTTTTATTTTTTCTACCATTTCATCTATTACAGTTTTATATATTTTGTTTGTTCTGTATTGTTCCATCGTTTTTTCATAGACTTTTTTAGGCATTTCTTTTTTGTTTTCTTTTTCTTCATCAATAAATTTTAGTAATTCGTTTGCCTCTTCCTCGCTTCCGTAAATAAAATGTGTGTTTATAAAATATGGTCCTATTTTTCCAGATGTGTACCAAAATGGCTTATTTTCTGGACAGATTTTTAATGCTTTTGTTTCAAATAAATATGAAGTTACTTCACTCATTATATTTTCCTCCTTATTTTACGGACAAACAATGTTTGCGCCGTTATATTATTTTTTGTAGCTAGAATATTTGCTTTTCCATAATGTATCATATCCGTAAAAAAATATCAACATTTTATTTACTTTTGATATATAATTTTTTACCAAAAATGAAATTATAGCAAAAATAGACAACGAAATTTTTTCATTGCCTACTCTAAAAATTTTCCCTGCATCTTCTTTATTTCACTATTGGTTATACCTATTAAATTTAAATATTCTTTAATAGTTCCATATTTTTCTCTAAAAGATTTCCAAAAATCACTCATATACTTTTTCTTTGGCGTTATTACATTTAATACATTTTTATTGAAATTAGCATAAATTTCTAAATTTTTGTGCATAAACTTTTTGGTTAAAATATAGTCATTACTAATATCTTTGTTTTTTACTCCCAATGTTTTTAAAATAAGTGCTGTAACAACTCCAGTTCTATCTTTTCCTGCATTGCAAAAATACAATACTCTATCATTTTCTTGAAGGACTTTAAATATATTTTTTATATTCTCTGTATCCTCTAGCATTTTCATATATGATTTTGGAACGTCCTCAGATGATTTAGGTATGTCTCTCCCATCTTTTATTTCAATATGATATATTTTAAATCTTTTATCGTTTTCAAATACAGATGGTTTTATTCTCACTTCTTCTGCAGATCTTAAATCTATAACTGCTGATATTCCTAAATCACTCAAATAATCTATATCTTTTATGCTTAAATTTGCTGGTAGATTACTTCTAATTATTCTATCACTTTTTATAGCTAATTTTCCACTTGTATATCCACCAATATCTCTCATATTTTCTACTGAATTTTCAAGATATCTTTTCATTAAACATCACTTCTTTCTTCATAAGTAATTGTTTCTAATGATGGTGTATCAAATTTATTTTGCGTTCTATAATAATTCAATTTCATAGCAATATTTCCATTTTCTAAGAAAAAATGTAGATTATGTAATGTTAATATTTTATCATCTTTTTTATATGGATGTCAATTTCTTTAAACCTTGATACTTTAGATATTTATATAGATGAATAATTAAAATTATTCATTATAAAATATCAACATTTTATTTACTTTTAATACAAATAATGATAAAATTGTTTAAAATATTTTAAGGGGGGAATTTTTGTGAAATTATTACTTAAAAATGGTTTGCTAATCGATTATGCAACAAATACTCAAAAGAAAACTGACATCTTAATAGAAAATGACAAAATTGCAAAAATTACAGAAAATATTACTGATTCTGTTGACAAAGTTGTTAATTGCGAAGGTTTATCAATTATTCCAGGTATGATTGATATTCATTGTCATTTAAGAGAACCTGGTTTTGAATACAAAGAAACTATAGAAACCGGAAGCAATAGTGCTATTAAGGGTGGTTTTACTACTATTTGTCCTATGCCAAATACTAATCCTACTCCTGATAGCACTATTGTTTTACAACAAATTATAGAAAAAGCAAAACAAGTAGCTAAATGTAATGTACTTCCTTATGCTAGTGTTACTAAAGGTGAAAAGGGTGAAGAATTAGTTAATTTCGAAGAATTAAAAAATGCAGGTGCTATTGCATTTTCTGATGATGGAATACCTGTTGTTAATTCTAAATTTATGAGAGAAGCTATTATTGAAGCTAGTAAACTTGGAACTTATGTTGCATCTCACTGTGAAGAAAAGTCTGTTGCAGCAGGTGCTATAAATGCTGGACCTATTGCAGAAAAATTAGGTGTCCAAGGTGTGCTTCCAGAAGCAGAAGAAATTATGGCAGCACGTGAAATTGTAATTGCTGAAACAAATCATGTTCATTCTCATATATGTCATATAAGTACAAAAACTTCTGTTAATATGATTAGAGACGCAAAGAACCGTGGAGTTAATGTAACTTGTGAAACTTGCCCACATTATTATAGCTTCACTGAAGAGGAAGTTTTAACATCTGGTACAAATGCAAAAATGAATCCACCACTTAGGACAGAAGAAGATAAAAAATCTATTATTAAAGGTTTAAAAGATGGAACAATTGATTGCATTATTACAGACCATGCCCCACATTCTGAAGAAGAAAAATCAAGAGAATTGTCTAAAGCTCCAAATGGAATTATCGGATTTGAAACAGCTCTTGCTGCTACAATTACTAACTTAATTGAGCCAGGATATATTGATTATTTTGATATGGTAAGATTAACTTCTTATGCTCCTGCAAAAATTTTAGGAATAGATAGAGGTGTTATAAAAGAAGGTGCTATAGCAGATATAACAATATTTGACCCTAATATAGAATACATTTATGAAAAAGCAAGTATAGTTTCAAAATCTAAAAACTCACCATTTATTGGCAAAAAGTTAAAAGGACAAGTTGCCTATACAATAGTAAATGGAAACATAGTTTACGCTAGATAAATTTAAAAAAAATAAATTATTTAAGTTGAAAGGATGATTTTAAAATGAAAAATGCTATTGATTTATTGATTGAAAAAATTAAAGAAACAAACAACCCAACTGTTATGGGGTTAGATCCAAGGTACGATATGTTACCTAACTGTATAAGAGAAAAATATCCAGCTAATTTAGATGGTGCTTGTGATGCTATTTTAGAATTTAATAAGAGTTTAATTGATGCAGTTTGTGACATAGTTCCTGCAGTAAAGCCTCAAATCGCATTCTATGAAATGTTTGGTATTAAAGGCTTAGAAGTTTTTCAAAAAACTTGTAATTATGCAAAATCTAAAGGTATGCTTGTTATTGCAGATATTAAAAGAGGAGATATTGGTACAACTGCAGCCGGATATTCAAATGCATTTATTGGAAAAACACCTATAGGTGATGAAGCATATTCAATATATGATGTTGATTTTGTCACTCTTAACCCATATCTTGGAATTGATAGTGTTAAACCATTTATAGAAGACTGCAAAAAATATAATAAAGGTATCTTCGTATTAGTCAAAACTTCTAATAAATCTTCTGTAGAATTACAAGATTTAAAAACAGAAGATGGAAAAGCTATATATGAAAAAGTCGCAGAACTTGTAAATTCTTGGGGTGAAGAATTAGTTGGTGAGCACGGATTTAGCTCTGCTTCTGCTGTAGTTGGAGCAACATACCCTATTCAAATAGAAATATTAAGAAAAATTATGCCAAAAGCATATTTCTTAATTCCAGGTTATGGAGCACAAGGTGGAAAAGCTGAAGATATAGCTCTAGGCTTTGACAAAAATGGATTAGGCGGAATTGTTAATGCATCAAGAAGTTTAATGTGTGCATATAAATCTGATAATTGGAAAGACACTTTTGAAGAAGTTGACTTTGCAAAAGCAACTCGTGCAGAAGCAATTCGTATGAGAGATGAGTTAAATTCTGCAATTTCTGAACATACAAAATTATTGTAAGGAGGATTTGTTATGCCAGTAAATATTAAGGCAAAATTGGTAGAAAAAGAGCAATTAAAACCAGACATATTTAAATTCACAATATCAGCAAAAGAAATTGCTGATACTGCAAAACCTGGTCAATTTTTGGAAATTAGAGTAAGTGATAATATTGACCCATTTTTAAGAAGACCTATAAGCATATATGATATAAACAAAGAAAATTCTACTGTAACTTTTATTTTTCAAGTTAAAGGAAAAGGAACAGAAATTCTATGTAAGAAAAATATTGGAGATGATATAGATGTATTAGGTCCTTTAGGATTCGGTTCTTTTAATGTAGAAGATTACAAAAACATATCAATTATTGGTGGTGGAATTGGAGTATTTCCATTACACGAATTAGCAAAAGTAGCTAGTAAAACTGCAAATGTAAATACTTATTTAGGATTTAGAAGTAAAGATTTTGTAGTTTGTGAAAATGAGTTTAATAAAATTTCTAAAAAATTAGTTATTACAACAGATGATGGAAGTTATGGAGCAAATGGTTTTGCAATTAACTATTTAATAGAAGATTTAAATAAACTTAAAACAGATTGCATTTATGCTTGTGGACCTTCACCTATGCTTAGAGCAGTACAAAAATTAGCACTTGAAAAGAATATTCCTTGCCAAATTTCTTTAGAAGAAAGAATGGGTTGTGGAATTGGTGCATGTCTTGGTTGTGCTGTAAAAACTGCTGCAAGTTCTAAAGATATGCCACAATATGTGCATGTGTGTAAAGCAGGACCTGTGTTCGATGCAAGTTATGTAGAAATTTAAAATTTTTTCGAATTTAATTTGATATGAATTATTTTATGTAAGGAGAATTTTTATGAATACAAATATTGATTTTGCAGGAATTAAAATGAAAAATCCTGTAACTGTTGCTTCTCGGAACTTTTGGTTATGGAAGGGAATTTGATCAATTTATAGATTTAAATAAATTAGGTGGAATTATTACTAAAGGTACTTCTTTAAAACCTCGTCCTGGAAATAAACCACCAAGAATTTGTGAAACTCCAAGCGGTATGTTAAATAGTATTGGATTACAAAATCCAGGAGTTGAATATTTTGCTGAAAATGATTTACCTTGGCTTAAGAAATTTGATACAGCAATTATAGTTAACGCTTGTGGTAGTTCAATTGATGAATATGTTGAGCTTTGCAAAATATTAAACACATTAGATATAGATGGTGTTGAACTTAATTTATCTTGTCCTAATGTTAAAGCTGGTTGTCTTGCTTTTGGTACAACTTATGAAGGTGTAAAAGAAGTAACATCTGCTGTTAGAAAAGTTTTAGATAAACCTTTAATTGTTAAACTTACACCAAATGTTACAGATATAACTTTAACTGCAAAAGCCGTTGAAGATGCTGGAGCAGATGCAGTTTCTCTTATCAATACTTTACTTGGAATGAGCATTAACATAGATACAAGAAAACCTTATCTTGCAAATAACACAGGTGGACTATCTGGTCCTGCTGTAAAACCAGTTGCAGTACGTATGGTATATCAAGTAGCTAAAGCTGTTAATATTCCTGTTCTTGGTATGGGTGGTATTCTTACAGGAGAAGATGCTATAGAATTTATGCTTGCAGGTGCAAATGCAGTTTCTATCGGTTGTGGAAATTTTGTAAGCCCAGATGTTAGTATTAAAGCAATAGATGGAATAGAAAATTATATGAAAAAATATAAAATTGAAGATATAAATAGTATAGTTGGAACAGTGCAAATGAATTAGTAAGGAGGAATAATATATGTTCAAAGAATTCAAAGAATTTATCGCACGTGGAAATGTAATGGATTTAGCTGTTGGTATCATCATAGGAGGTGCTTTTCAAAAAATAGTTACATCTCTTGTCAATGATATTATAATGCCAGCCATTTCAGCAATTACAGGAAAAGTGGATTACTCTTCTTTAGCCGTAAGAATAGGAGAAGTTTCTATCAATTATGGTAATTTTATTGGAGCAATTTTAGATTTCTTAATAATTGCATTTACAATATTTATGGTAATTCGTTATATGAATAAAATAAATAAAAAATTTGGCGAAGTAAAAGAACAAGAATTAAAGAAAATTGAGAAAAAGCTTAAGAAAAAAGGAAAAAATGTGGAAACTACTGAAGTACAAGAAGAAGTTAAACCTGAACCAACAACAAAAATATGTCCTTATTGCTTAAGTGAAATAAATTATAAAGCAACAAGATGCCCACACTGTACATCTGAATTAGAAGAAATTAAAACAGAAACTGAAACAACAGAAGAATAGAATACAATGGCATTTTTTAAGTTTTCTACAATGCTTGCAATAATTTTTGCTCTTTTTCTATGACAAAAAATCAATGCAAAATGTAGGGGTCGCATGGTATGCGACCCGTTTCTTATTCTTTTACAATTTATTATATTGATTCTACAAATTCACTTGTTTCTAAATTCCATATTTCTGTTAGATAATCTCCACCTACTATTGCATATATAACTAAATATGCACATATATTAGCATCATCATTTAAATATAATTCTATTTCATCTATTGAAATATTTTCATATTTATCTAATGTTTTATTTTTTTGTTCTTCTATAAAAGAACTCGCACCATACACACTAGGTTCATTATATATATCATACATCTTGAATCTAATATCTCTAATTATTGTCTCTTTTACATCTGATTCTTCAATATTCATTTTTTTCAATAATTCTATATTATCAATTACTTTTCCTGTTGAAATTTCTATATTATATGTTTTGCAATTAAAAACGCCGCCACTTTCTGTTTTATTTATCATAACTAATGATAATATTCCATCATTCTCATAATACTCATAAATTAAGCCTTCACATCCTAAATTAATTTGTTGTTCATCATTCATTTCATTTATTATGTCTTCATATTCCTTCAATATTTCTTGGTTTATTTTTTCTATATCTTCTGAATTTATATTGATTTGAGGAATGTTATATATATATTTGTAATAAGATTCATCATATTCTGGATTATAATTAAACTTATCTTCAACTGTTACAGTTAAATATGTATATACAAGTTCATCCTCATCTGGATTGCTATATTTTTTTGATATTTTTATCTCCCCATCTATTATTTCATCCTTTGGAAGCTCATTTGGTTTTGTGGATGGCTCTGTTGGTTGTGTCTTTTCCACTTCATCAGTTTGTTCCTTTACCTCAGTATTTTGGTCTTCATTTAGTTTCCATATAAAAAATCCTTCTACACCTACAGCTACTACTAATAATACAATAATAATTCCTAGAATTATGTTTTTCTTCATAAACACATTCTCCTCTCTAAAATTAAGCTTTAATTATTATATCATTTTGGCAAATTTATGTCAATTTAGCATATCTGCTCTAAATCCATATACATTATTTTCACATTCAGACAAAAAGAATTTATCGGTTTGACCTGCAATGTAATCTATGATAATTCTTCTTTTATCTGTATTTTCTAAATATTTTCTAGTTTTACTATTTAAAAAATCATAAAAAATTTTATCTGAGTGATTAGTATGTTCATCTATTTCTATTTTAGTTAAATAATTGATATTACTTATTTTTTCAAAATAGGCATCAAATAAATTATTAAATAAATTTTCTAATACATTATTATTTACAGTTGTTTTTTCAGATTCATATATATTTTTGCTATTCCAATGTTTTAATTCCATCAATGCTTCAAACACTTCTTTTGATAATTCTATATGCCTTTTTTCTTGACTATTTATTATTATATCTTTTACTAATGTATCTACTATTTTTGAATTAGTATTTCCAAGTACTCTTGTTATATAATATGGTATATCACTTCTTTTTATTGCACCTACTATAATTGCATCTTCTATATCTCTTCCTATGTATGCAATTATATCTGATATTCTAACCACACAACCTTCTAATGTCATTGATTTTACCTTTTTACTATAATTTTCAACATTAAATACATTGTCTAAATCTTCAATAAACTGCTCTTTTGTTTTATCAAAATCTGGTTTATAAACATTTTGTAATATTTCTCCATTATGAGCTAATATTCCATCTAGTGTTTGTACTGTTATGTTTAAATTCTCTAAATCTTTTAATACCCTTACACTTTGCGCATTATGACAAAAATACCCTATACCTTCTCTTTTACATATATCATTTAAAAATTTTTCTCCAGTATGTCCAAATGGAGTATGACCTATGTCATGACCTAATGCTATTGCTTCTATTAAATCTTCATTTAAATTTAAGCTTCTTCCTATTGTTCTTGCAATTTTTGCAACTAATTGTACATGCAAAACTCTATGTGTTATATGGTCATTTTGAATAAATGAAAACACTTGTGTTTTATCTATGTATCTTGTGTATCCAAGTGAGTGTATAATTCTATCTATATCTTTAAAAAAATCTGGTCTCATATCATCTTCTTCATCTAATAATTTAATTGCCTTTTCTGATTTACAAGCATAAGATGAAAGTAAGATTTCTTTATCTAACATATTTTTTTTTATCTTTTGTAATATTTCATCCATATTTTTTTCTCCTTCTTTATTTAAAAATCTTTTGGTCGGACATGATTGATCCTCCCTTACAAATAATTCCACTTATTCATTCTTCACTATTCACTTGGCAACTTCTTCGTAGATAATCTTTTGTAATCATATCATATATATACTAAAAATTCTACAATTTTTGCATTTTTTTACATTTTATATATTGATATTGCTTTTTTTTTGTGTTATTATTATTTAGTTATGAGTATATTAAAATATACTTTTGTTTAAACTATAAGTAGGAGGTTTTTATATGAAATTTGATCAATGGAATAACTTTAAATGTGGAGAATGGCAAGAAGAAATCAATGTTAGAGATTTCATCCAACACAACTATACACCATATACTGGTGATGATAGCTTTCTAGTTGGTGCAACAGCAAGAACTCAAGAATTATGGAATGAAGTTCTAGACCTATACAAAAAAGAAAGAGAAAACGGTGGAGTTTTAGATGCAGATACAAAAACACCTTCTGCAGTTAATGCTTATGATGCCGGATATATAAAAAAGGAATTAGAACAAATAGTAGGTCTTCAAACAGATGCTCCTTTAAAAAGAGCAATAATGCCTGCTGGTGGTATTCGTATAGTAGAAAAATCTGCTGAAAGCTATGGCTTTAAAGTAGATGAAGAAACTCAATATATTTACCACAATTTAAGAAAAACACATAATGATGGTGTTTTCCAAGTTTATACACCAGATATTAGAGCAGCTAGAAGTTCTCACTTAATTACAGGTCTTCCAGATGGATATGGTCGTGGAAGAATTATAGGAGATTACAGAAGAGTTGCACTTTACGGTGTAGATGCTTTAATTGAAGAAAAGAAATTAGAGTTAGAAGTATTAGATGTTGATGAATTTACAGCAGATGTAATTAGAGAAAGAGAAGAAATATCTGATCAAATAAAAGCATTAAACGATTTAAAAGGAATGGCTGCAAAATATGGATTTGATATATCAGTTCCTGCAGCAAATGCAAAAGAAGCTATTCAATGGTTATACTTTGGATATTTAGGTGCTGTTAAAGATCAAAATGGTGCAGCAATGAGTATTGGTAGAACATCTACTTTCATAGATATATATATTGAAAGAGATTTAGCAAATGGTACTTTAACAGAAGAACAAGCTCAAGAATTAATGGATCATTTCGTTATGAAATTAAGATTAGTTAGATTCTTAAGAGCACCAGAATATAACGAACTATTCAGTGGAGACCCTGTATGGGTAACAGAATCTATTGGTGGTATGGGTGTAGATGGAAGAACTTTAGTTACAAAGAACTCTTTCAGAGTATTACACACATTAACAACATTAGGACCTGCTCCAGAACCAAACTTAACAGTATTATGGTCTAACAACTTACCAGAAGGATTTAAAAGATATGCAACAAAAATGTCTATACAAACATCTTCTATTCAATATGAAAATGATGATTTAATGAGACCAATGCTTGGTGATGATTATGGTATAGCTTGTTGTGTTTCTGCAATGAGAATTGGTAAACAAATGCAATTCTTTGGAGCAAGAGCAAACCTTGCAAAAGCATTATTATATGCAATCAATGGTGGTAGAGATGAAAACTCTGGAAAACAAATCACAACAAGATTTGAGCCTATCACTTCTGAATATTTAGACTATGATGAAGTTATGGCAAAATATGATGTAATGATGGATTACGTTGCAAAAATATATATTAAAGCATTAAATGCTATTCACTATATGCATGATAAATATTCATACGAAGCATTAGAAATGGCTTTACATGACAAAGATATATTAAGAACAATGGCTTGTGGTATCGCTGGTTTATCAGTTGTTGCAGACTCATTATCAGCAATAAAATATGCTAAAGTTAAAGTTATCAGAGATGAAACAGGTTTAGCAGTTGACTACCAAGTTGAAGGAGACTTCCCTAAATATGGTAATGATGATGATAGAGTTGACTCAATAGCTGTTGACATAGTAAAGAAATTCTTAAGAAAATTGAAAAAACATCAAACATATAGAGGTTCAAAACACACATTATCTATATTAACAATTACTTCTAACGTTGTTTATGGAAAGAATACAGGTAATACTCCTGATGGAAGAAAAGCTGGAGCTCCATTTGGACCAGGTGCAAACCCATTACATGGAAGAGATACAAATGGTTCACTTGCTGTATTAAATACAATAGCAAAACTTCCTTATGATTATTCTGAAGATGGTATATCTTATACATTTGCTATTACTCCAAAAGCATTAGGAAAAGATGAATCAGATAGAGTAACAAACTTAGTTAATATGTTAGATGGTTACTTTGGAAAAACAGGTCACCATATAAATGTAAATGTATTTGATAGAGCATTATTAGAAGATGCTATGGAACACCCAGAAAAATATCCACAACTTACAATTCGTGTTTCTGGATATGCAGTTAACTTTATAAAATTAACTAGAGAACAACAATTAGATGTAATTAATAGAACAATACAAGATAGAATTTAGTTAAATATTTATATTTGATAAGGGGCGTTTTTAACGCCCCTTTTATATACTATTATTTTTTTGAAAGGATTAATTATATGGAAAATTTTGATAAAGAAAATTATGGAAGAATACATTCAATAGAATCATTTGGTACTGTAGATGGACCAGGAATTAGATATGTAATATTTATGCAAGGGTGTGCACTTCGTTGCAAATATTGTCATAATCGTGATACTTGGGATATAAATGCTGGAGAATTAAGAAGTGTAGATGAATTAGTTAATAGAATAGAAAGTTATAAAGCATACATTTTGCCTTCTAATGGTGGTGTTACAGTAACTGGTGGTGAACCGCTATTACAAGTTAAATTTTTAATTAATTTTTTCAAAAAATTAAAAGAACAAGATATTCATACTGCTATTGATACATCTGGTATGGTTGAAATTACAGATGATATAAAAGAATTGCTTAAATATACAGATTTAGTATTATTAGATATAAAACATATTAATGATGAAAAATGCAAAGAATTAGTTGGTCATTCTAACAAAAAAGAATTAGAATTTGCAAAGTATTTAAGTGATAATAATATTCCAATGTGGATTAGGCAAGTATTAGTACCTGGAATAACAGATAATACACAAGATTTAATCGATTTAAGAATGTTCATAAAATCTTTAAAAACTGTACAAAAAGTAGAAATTTTACCTTATCACGATTTAGGAAAACATAAATGGATAGAACTAGGCTACAAATATGAATTAAATGGTATAAGACCAGCAAACGCAGATGATGTGAAACGAGCAAAAGAATTATTAGGGTTATAATGGATGCAAATAGCATCCATTTTTATGTATTATATATATTTCGGGTCGCATGCCATGC
Source organism: uncultured Clostridia bacterium (assembly GCA_947632145.1). GTDB lineage: Bacteria > Bacillota > Clostridia > TANB77 > CAG-508 > CAKPQL01. Next base: position 4,895 of record CANRNW010000022.1, on the reverse strand, counting down.
GACCCCTACGTTTGTTATTTCAATTATAAAATGAATATGATTCGGCATTATAATGTAATTTTCTATTTATTTTGGCATATTATTATAAATCTTTATGTATTATATATATCTTCTTCCCATTTCAATGGATTATTTTCTATATATTCTAATATTCGCAAATATTCTTTTTCATTTCTTATTACATGTTCATAATATCCTCTTTGCCACTGTAGGGGTTGCACGGTGTGCAACCCGTTTTTCTTTACACATTGAAATGGATATTTTTCGGGTAATCATTTTTATCTGTTGTATTATTTTGGGTACAATCATTTTGCTTCTTTCTTCTTTACCATTTCGGGTCGCATGCCATGCGACCCCTACGTTTGTTATCTCAATTATAAAATGAATATGGTTTGGCATTATAATGTAATCATTTATTTTTACATTTTTTCTAATAATATTTGTTTTTAAAATTTCTTGTTCTACAATTTTTCCATTCGAATATAATATGGTTTTACCATTTTTTATATTCGCTAATATCTTTTCCCTTTGTTTTGTACATATTGTTATAAAATAATACCCATTTTGTGAATAATTATATCCTGATATTCGTATATTCTTTCTTTTCGGTAATATATTTTCCATTAATACCTCCTTTGTTTATAATATTTATTATATTTGGGTTGGACAAGGGCGTTTGCCATACATTTTACATTGTATATGTTTTGATAACTGGTCGCATGCCATGCGACCCCTACAATTAAATTATATAAAATAAATTTATTGGACAAAAAATGAGGGCAGATTTTTTAATCTTGCCCCCTTATTGAATTAAAATTACATTTACATTTTTCTAAATACTCCGCCTACTTTTCCTAATATTTCACATGTTGGAACTATTATTGGATCCATTGTGCTATTTTCTGGTTGTAATCTTATATGGTCTTTTTCTTTATAAAATGTTTTTACTGTTGCTTCATCACCTATTAGTGCTACTACTATTTCTCCATTATTTGCTGTATTTTGTTTCTTTACTAGTATGTAGTCTCCATCCAATATTCCAGCTTCTATCATACTTTCTCCTCTAACTGTAAGCATGAAGCTTTCGCTATTTCCAACAAAATCTATTGGTATAGGAAATGTATCTGTTACATTTTCTACTGCTAATATTGGCTCTCCTGCTGTAATTTTTCCTATAACAGGAACTTCTACTAATTCTTTTCCACTATATACTGGTTTTTCTGCCCTAGGCTCATTATCTGCAAGTCCACCTTTTAATAATTTTAATGTTCTTCCCTTTTGATCCTCTTTTTTAATATAACCTTTTTCTGTTAATTTTGCTATGTAGCCATGTACTGTTGCAGTTGAACTTAATCCAACAGCCTTTCCTATTTCTCTAACTGATGGTGGATATCCATAATTTATAACATGTTTTTCTATAAATTTAAGTATTGCTTTTTCTCTTTTATTTAGCTCATCTGATGATTTCTTTTTCATTTATACATCACTCCTAAAACTTATTTGACAACATCATATCATACAAACAAAGGTATGTCAAACATTTTTTCTGTTTTTTAAAAAAATTTTGCACTTTTAGGTATGTACCCTAAAAGTGCAATTCTTTAACTTAAACCTACATATGGTATATCTGCACCAATTTCCAGCCTTGGAGTTATGTTGTTAAAGGCAATAGATTTTCCATCTACTGTATAGTATGTTTGTGTATTTTCTCCATATACAGCTTGTAATGTTTGTTTTATACTATCAAATATTCTATATACTAGTGTTTTATAATCTTCTACAAATAAGCCCTCTGTTTCATTTCCAAAATACGCACTATCATTAAATGGTGCTCCTGTTGATTTAAAATCTATATGTATTTCATTGTTCTCTATTTCTACTTTGTTTACTTCTATTTTATAACCTATTGATATTCCTATTTTTTCTACTAATCTTTTTATTTGTTCTTGTTTATCTGCATTTGCATTATATTTTGCAGATACTTGTGTGTAATTTTCACTTTCTCCTACATACAGTGTAACTTCTGTTGTTTCATCTGGCAATTCATTTGCTGGTGGCTCTACTGTTACTGGATTATTAGGACTTACCTCACCTACTGAATTATCATTGTTATTATTTTTATTCTTATTTTTTGTTAATACAAAAGCTAAAACTACAACTGCTATTATTATAATTACTGCTAATATTATAATAATTGTTTTTTTATTTTTCATTTGTTACCCTCCTTGTTTAATTGATAATTTTTATACGGGTCGCATAACATGCGACCCCTACAATCATGTATTTATGTTACATTACTGTTTAATTTGTAAATTCTATACGGGTCGCATAACATGCGACCCCTACAATTATGTATTTATGTTACATTACTGTTTTCATGCGACACCTAAAAATTAATTGCTTAATTGATATTTACCTATCCAATAACCAGATAACTGTACAATATTTCCTTCCTCATCTTCCCATGTGAATGCTTCTGGTATTGTATAACCATATGTTGGCTCGATTTGTGTGGTTGGTATAAAGTATACATCTGTTACTTCTTGTGTTCCGTATGCATGATATTCATATCTTGGTATCCATACGAAGTATGCTGTTTTTTCTACATCCTCATTTTTTACAACTATATTGGCCCACTTTTGTTCTGCATAGTTATACCATCCATCTGGTTCTCCTTGTGCTAATGGTGTTAAAACTTCATTTCCATCTCCATCATAAGTTACATAGTATGTAATTGATCTATTAAATCCTGTTAAATCTGGCGGATTTGGCTCTCTATCTATATTATTTTGTACATATACTTCTGCAGTTAATGTAGTTTCTCCTCTATAATATCCTCTTTCGTCATATACCACTATTAATATTTCGTATTCTCCTCCTTCAAGTTTTGTTCCTGTATTTTCTGAAAATTCGCATAAATCAGCATTTGCATTTTCTACTTTTTTTATTACTTCCCCATCTTTTCTTAAAGTTATATCATATGTAGCATTTGAATTACTTATTATATTATTTTTTATATTAGTTAATCTTATTAAGTTTACTCCATTATATACATCTGCTGTTAAGCCAAAGGTTTCAAATGAACTTAACTGATATTTACCTATCCAGTAACCTGGTAATTGTATTGTGTTTCCTGCATCATCTTGCCATGTAAATGCTTCTGGTATTGTGTATCCATAGTTTGCCTTATCTTGTTTTGTTGATATGAAGTATACATCTGTTACTTGTTGTGTTCCATATGCATGATATTCGTATCTTGGTATCCATACAAAGTATGCTTCATTTCCCTCGTTTCTTACTACTATATTTGCCCATTTCTGTTCTGCATAATTGTACCATTCACCTTTTATTTTGCTAAAGTCTATTTCTCCCTCTTTTAATGTATTGTCTGCATTTACTTTATAGCCTTCTTTTAATATTTCTGATATTGGTTGGTTTGATGTTTCTGTTGCTGTGCCTTTGTCTATTTCTCCACTATATGTTACTATATAAGTTGTATCTACTCTAAAGCCTGTTAAATCTGGTGAATTTGGTTGTGTCTCTTGATTTGTTTGTTCATATACATCTGCTGTTAATGTAATCTCTCCTCTGTAATATTCTCTTTCATCATATAATACTATTAATATTTCATATATTCCACCTTCAAGTTTAGTTCCTGTTGTTTCTGAAAATTCGCATAAATCAGCATTTGCATTTTCTACTTTTTTTATTACTTCCCCATCTTTTTTCAAGGTTATTTCATATCTTGCATTATTATTACTTACTACATTATTTCTTATATTGGTTAAGCGTATTAAGTTTACACCATTATACACATCTGCTGTTAAGCCAAAGGTTTCAAATGAACTTAACTGATATTTACCTATCCAGTAACCTGGTAATTGTATTGTGTTTCCTGCATCATCTTGCCATGTAAATGCTTCTGGTATTGTGTATCTATTTGTGTCTACTTCTTTTCCTGTTTTGGGTTGTATATTATCTGTATCTATAAATACTATATCTGTTGTTTGGGTTTCATTATTTGCTATATATGCATATCTTGGTATCCATACAAAATATGCTTCGTTTCCATTGTTTCTTACTACTATATTTGCCCATTTTTGCTCTGCATAATCATACCATTTTCCTTTACTTTCATCTACCTTGCTAAAATCTATATCTCCTTTAATAAGTGTGTTATTTTCACTTAACTCATATCCATCTGCTAACACCTCTAAAATAGGTTGTTTAGATATTTCTGTTGCTGTGCCTTGATTTATTTCTCCACTATATGTTACTATGTATGTAGAATCTACTCTAAAGCCTGTTAAATCTGGTGGATTTTCTTCGTACCCAGCTGTACAAGTTACCATATTTCCTTTTTTATCTATTACTATAAATGGATAAAATCCTCCAGCTTTTTGAGTTTCATATTCGTTGTTTTCTACAACTTGTCCTGAAGTTACATGTATTATTTTATCTATTTCGTAAGCATTATTTACTATTGTTATTTTTACTTTTTTTCCTACTATATCTGCTCTTGCAACTAACTCTGTTTTTTTATTTGTATTTATTACATTTATATATGTTCTATTATTGTTGGTATAATCATCTATATAATTTTCTAAATTAAAGCATTGATTAAAAACCTCTAATTGTTTTTTTTCATCTTCATTTAGTTTTAATACCTTTTCATTTGAAATTATTCCATATATATTTTCTTCTATATTCATTTGATTTACTTTTGTATCTGTACTTGAACTAGAAGTTTGAGGTGTTTTTTCTAACCATATACCTGTAAGTTCAGAATTGTAGTTTGCATTTGTTGTTTGATATGTAAATATTTCTGGTGTACTCCAATTGCCAGCATTTATTATTCCAGTTTCTTTTAAAAAACCAATATTGTTTTCACAATT
>CANRNW010000021.1 GCA_947632145.1 uncultured Clostridia bacterium | reverse complement strand
GAATGAAGAATTATCTCAAAGTATTCTTAAAGCAATTTAAAATGAAATTGGTGGTCATAAATGACCGTAGCAGGAGTTAGTATAAGCCCAGTAGCATTTTTAATAGTCGGCGAAGATGGTGTGAAATTAATACCTGTAACACATTCATCTGCTCTAGACAAACTTTTAGATTATGTACCAGATGTAATAGAAAGAATAAGTAAATTTATAAATAAAAAAACTGAAAAGAGCAGTAATAATGAAGATACAGATTATAAAATGGAGTATACAGAAACAAAAGATGATGAATAGAAAAATAATAATGGCGCTTTAGAAGCGCCATTATATATTTATTTACAATTTGTTCGAATTACAAAAGCAAAAATTATCATAAATATATACATTTAAGTAATTTTATGGTATACTTATTATATTGTGAAAAATTATATGAGGTGACTTATGGGATTTTTTGATAAACTAAAGAACGGTTTAGGAAAAACTAGAGATTCATTAAGTGAAAAAATGAATAATGTATTTAGCAATTTTAGAAAAGTAGATGAAGACTTATTAGAAGAATTAGAAGAAATATTGATAATGTCAGACATTGGCGTTGAAACATCAACTAAAATAATAGCAAATTTAAGAGAAAGAATAAAGAAAGAAAAAATTACAGATCAAGAAGATGTTAAAAAAACTTTAAAAGAAGAAATGATAAAAATATTAGAAGAGCCAAACAAAGAAATGCATTTAACTACAAAGCCATCTGTGATTCTTGTTGTAGGAGTTAATGGAGTAGGCAAAACAACATCAATAGGAAAAATTGCAAACAGACTAAAAAAAGATGGAAAAAAGGTAGTTATAGCAGCTGCAGATACTTTTAGAGCGGCAGCAGTTGAACAGCTGGAAATATGGGCTGGAAGAGCACGGAGCAACAATTGTAAAAAGAGATGAAGGATCAGATCCGGCATCTGTAATCTTTGATGCAATACAAGAAACAAAGAAAACTAATGTAGATGTGTTAATTTGTGATACAGCAGGAAGATTACACAATAAAAAATATTTAATGGATGAATTATTAAAAATAAAGAAAGTAATAGATAGAGAATTACCAGATTGTTCTAAAGAAATTTTAATAGTATTAGATGCAACAACAGGACAAAATGCAATTTCTCAAGTAAAAGCCTTTAAAGAAACAGTAGATTTAACTGGGATTGTACTTACAAAATTGGATGGAACAGCCAAAGGTGGAGTTGTTTTAGGAATAGTTTCAGAAAATAATATACCTGTTAAATTTATAGGTGTTGGAGAACAAATTGATGATATGGAAATATTTAATTCAGAAGAATTTGTTAATGCAATAATATAGGAGGTAAAAATGCAAGAAGAAACACAAAAAGTAGAAAAACAAAAGAAAAGCAAAAAGAGAATGTTGCTAGTTTTAGCATTTTTGATTATATACATATTATATTGCTATATATCTTTTAGAGGACAATATTTGGCAGTTATTGAAATTGGAGAACAATATGTAGATGTATTTGCAAGAAATATATATTATAAAGCAATTTGTAGTTTAGTGAATTTTGCAGTTATATTTTTTAGTTTCTATATAGCAACAAAAATAATCAAAAAAGGGTTAAAGAAATTTTTCGATGAAGAAAAGAAAAAATTGCCTAAATTACCAAATAAATCAATAGCATTCATTGTTAGTATTATTGTAACAATGTTTATTTCGAACATTTTAACTGAAAAAGTAATGTTCGTATTAAACAGAGGATGGTTTGGAGAAACAGACCCAATATTCAATCTAGATATCGGTTACTATATGTTCCAGAAACCTTTTATAGAATTTATACTAATTTATATAATAGTTTTAATTGTAGCAATTACAATTTACATAGTAGTATATTATATAGTAACATTTAATAAATATTTTCCAGAAGGCATAAATCCAGAAACATTAAAGAAAAGCACACTTATAAAACAATTGATGATAAATATAATGATGGCTGCAATTGCAATATCTGCTTTAGTACTTGTAAAAACACAAGATATACTTTATGGAAGTATATTAAATTTAGCAAATAATGAAAAAACTACTCTTTTAGGTGCAGGATTCTCAGAGGTTACAATAAAATTATGGGGATATAGAATACTTGCAATTTTAATAATAATTTGTGTATTCCTTGCAATTAGATTCTTTAAAAAATCTCAAACTAAAAAACTTGTAATATCATTGTTTGTAATACCAATATATTTAATAATTATGTTTGTTATAATTATTGCATTCGATTTATTATATGTTAATCAAAGTAAGCTAGATAAACAAAAGGATTATATATATTATAATTTAACAAACACAAAAAAGGCTTATGGAATTGATTTAGAAGAGATTGAACTAGATAGTGGCGACACAATAACTAAAAACGAAATTGAAGATTATAAAAAAGTACTAAATAATATAAATTTAATAACAAAAGATGTAACATTAGAAAATTTACAGATGAATCAAACTAATCTAGGTTATTATAATTATAAAAATTCAAAAGTAGGGTTATATGATATTGATGATAAATCAACATTAGTATATGTAACACCAAGAGAAATAGTTAGCAATGCAAGTGGTAGAACATATGATAGTAAGACATATGAATATACACACGGATACGGTGCAGTTATTACATCAGCAGTTTCTACTGGAGAATTAGGAGATATAAGTTATATACAAAAAGAATTTGACGAATCAGATGAACAAATAAAAATAAGTCAACCTAGAATATATTTTGGAATGTCAACAGATGAAATGGTTGTAACAAACGCAAAAGATACTTTAGAGTATGATTACCCTACAACAAATACAACAAATACAGAAAATACTTATGACGGTAAAGCCCGGATTAAAACTAAATTTTTGGGATAGATTGATTTTAGGAATAGCAGAAGGAAATTTAAAATTATCTTTTTCAACTAATGTAACAAGTGATAGTAAAATTTTAATAAATAGAAATATATTAAATCGTGTAAAAACAATAATGCCAAATTTAATGTATGATACAAATCCATACATGGTAATTACAGATGAAGGTAAACTTGTATGGGTAATTGATGCATATACAACTTCAAATAATTACCCATATTCTCAAGAAACAATAATAGAGGTAGATGGATTTAAGCATAAAATAAACTATATAAGAAATTCAGTAAAAGTATTAGTTGATGCTTATGATGGAACAGTTAAGTTTTATTTGACAGATAAGACAGATCCTATTGCAATGGCATATAACAATATGTATCCAACATTATTTGTAGAAGAAGAAATTCCAGAAGATATTTCTGAACATATAGTGTATTCAGAATATTTATACAACATTCAAGCTAGAATGATATCATTATATCATGATGTACAAACTGAAGTGTTGTATAGAACAGATGATGTGTGGGCAATAGCAAATCAAACTTTATCTAATTCACAAAACAATACGGTTAATACAATTAAACCATATTACACAGTAGTAAAGACTTTAGATTCAGATAAAGCAAAAATAGGATTAGTTGTTCCATATACTCAAAGCGGAAAACAAAGTATAGTTTCATATTTAGTAGGAACTTATGATAAAGACAATAAAGCAAAATTATCTTTATATAAATATAAAGAGGGAAGCAATATAATAGGACCAAATCAATTAGATACACAAATAGAGGAAGATGAAAAGCTATCAAAAGAAATTGCATCTATAAATGTTACAGGAACAAAAATTACAAGAGATATGATAATCGTGCCACTAGACAACACTTTGTTATATGTAGAGCCAATTTATCAAGTGATGCTTAATGAAACACAAGAGCCAAGACTAAAAAAAGTAGTAGTAGCTTCTGGAACAAAATTAGCAATAGGAAATAATTTGGAAGAAGCTTTAACAAATCTTTTCTCTCAATATGCTATAAATATAGAAATAGAAAATACAGAAACTGTAGAGGGGTTAGTAAAAGAAATAATAAAAGCAAATAATAACTTAGAAGAATCTAGTAAAAATAACGACTGGCAACTAATAGGAAGAGATTTAGAAAAATTACAAAGTTTAATAAACCAGTTAGAAGTAAAAGTAAATGAAGAAGAAACATTAAAACAGGAGAAAGAACAATAAAAAAGCAATGTATATAAATAGAAAAATCATCCAAACTAAAATTGGGTGATTTTTTTATGTTAAAAGATTTGAAAAATAAAATTGATAAAATAAGTGAAAGTTTAGAAAAATCTAATATTATGGAAATAACATATATACTTGGTAATAAAAAGGAAATATTGAAAAGAAATCTAATAGCAGGAATTGCGAGAGGAGTTGGAATAGGAATAGGTGTTACAGTAATAACAGCAATACTTATATATATATTACAAAAAATAATATTGTTAAATATACCGATTATTGGAGATTATATTTCTGACATAGTTCAAATAGTACAAAAGAGCACAGCTTAGAAGGCAACCTTCTAGTTGCTTTAATTAAACATTAAATAAGTATTTACAAAACATATGTAATGATATAAAATACAGGGTGTAGGGGCGGACAAATCACGCTACCTGTAAATGAAGAATGAATAGTGAAAAGTTAATGGTACAAAATTCTTAAATTTTGAAGGAGGGATATTTATGAAGAAGATAATTACAGCAATAATACTAATAGTAATATTAGCAGGACTTGTAATACTGATAAATCAAACAAAATCAACTGCACCACATCAAGAAGAAAACAATAATGTAGTAGAAAATAACGATACAAACGAAGAAGAAACAGATCAAAAAAATGATGACACTAATAAAGAAACCTCTAATACACCAGTAGATATTCACGGAAAATTAAGCGTAAAAGAAACAAACATAGTAGATAAAAATGGAGAAATAATGCAATTAAAAGGAATAAGCACACATGGATTGCAATGGTGTCCTCAATATGTAACTAAAGATACCTTTAAATTTATGCGTGATGAATGGGGTATAAATGTTATAAGACTCGCAATGTATACAGATCCAAACGTTGGATACACAAAAGAATTACATAATACAGTAAAGATGGGAATAGATTATGCAACAGAGCTTGGATTATATGTTATAGTAGATTGGCATATTTTATCAGATGGTAATCCTAACACATATAAAGATGAGGCAATAGAGTTTTTTAAAGAAATTACAACCCAATATAAAGACAATGAAAATATAATATATGAAATATGCAATGAACCAAATGGAAATGTAACTTGGTCTAGAGATATAAAACCTTATGCAGAGGATGTAATAAAAGAAATTAGAAAGATTGATAAAGATTCAATAATCATATGTGGAACACCAACTTGGTCACAAGATATAGATGTTGTAGCCAAAGATAGAATTGAAGGGTACGATAATATAATGTATGCATTACATTTTTATGCAGCAACACATACAGACTGGTTAAGAAATAAAGCAAAACAAGCAATAGATAGCAAATTGCCAATATTTGTTTCAGAATTTGGAATTTGTGATGCATCTGGAAATGGCGGAATAGATTACAATCAATCAGAAGAATGGATAAAATTTTTAAATGAAAACAATATAAGTTGGGTAATGTGGAATTTATCTAATAAACAAGAAACATCAGCAATAATACTTTCAAGTTGCAATAAAACAACATCTTGGACTCTAGATGAATTATCTGCAGCAGGAAAATGGTTTGTAGAAGCACTAAAAAAATAATAAAAAGTGAAGAGCAAAGAGTATAAAATTTTTCGAGCTTTGAAGGAGAAATATATGAAAAAAATATCTGTAGTAATACCAATGTATTATGAAGAAGCGGTTGCGGAAGAATGTTATAATAGAATATCAGTCGTTTTAAAAAATATAGAAAATTATGAATATGAAATTATATTTGTAAATGATGGAAGCAAAGATAAAACATTAGAAATATTAGAAAACATATCTAAAAAAGATTCAAATGTAAAAATAATATCTTTTTCAAGAAATTTTGGACATCAAGCAGCGGTAACTGCTGGTATAAAATATGTAACAGGAGATGCAGTAGTTATAATAGATGCAGATTTACAAGATCCACCAGAGTTAATACCAGAAATGTTAAAGTTATGGGAGCAAGGGAATGACGTAATATATGGAAAAAGAAAAACTAGAGCCGGAGAATCTAAATTTAAACTTCTAACAGCAAAAATGTTTTATAAAACACTAAATGCATTATCAGATGTAGAAATACCAAAAGATACAGGAGATTTTAGATTAGTAGATAAAAAAGTTATAGATGTTGTAAATTCAATGCCAGAACACAATAAATTTTTAAGAGGATTATTTAGTTGGGTAGGATTTAAGCAAACTGCTTATGAGTATGAGAGAAAAGAAAGGTTTGCAGGGAAAACGAAATATCCTTTAAAGAAGATGTTAAAACTTGCAGCAGATGGAATAATAAGTTTTTCAACAAAACCTTTAAAACTTGTTGGAGGACTTGGAATAATATCAATAATTTTATCACTTTTAATACTAATATATTCCTTAATTTCATATATATTTCAATTAAATAATTTAACAGCTGGTTGGACATCCATAATGGTTGCAATAACACTATTTAGCGGAGTACAATTATTATCAATATGGGTAATGTCTGAGTATATCGCAAGAATATATGATGAAACAAAGAATAGGCCACAATATATAGTAGATAAAAAGATAAATATGGATGATGAAAAATAAATAATTTTTTAAGCTAATATATGAAAAAATGTTGAAAAATGTTACCTATTTATATATAATATATTGAGCATATTTTAAATCAAAAATTATAATTATGGGGATGTAAAAATGAAATTTTTAAGGTGGCTTAGAAGATATTCGAAAGTAATTTTATTATTTATAGATATTTGCATAATATTTTTTTCATATTTTTTAACTAGAATATTTATTGAAGATATATATGTAAATTTTAATGTTTTTATAGATAGAAGAATGCTTAGTTCAATTATTGTATCAATATTAGTGTATGAATCATTCTTGAATCTATTTGGAGTATATAAAAATATAACAATGTATGAAAGCGTAAGGGAATATTTAACTTACGCATTTGCTTGTATACTTTCTTGTATAGTTATATCCGGGTTAGATTATGTCTTTAAGTTACAAATTTTACCAACAAAAGAGAATTTATTAGCTGGAATTTTCATTGGAATTTTAATGATTTTATATAGAGGTGTATTAAGAATTGCCTTATCAAATAGAGTTGAGGGAAATCAAAAGGTTAAACCTCAAAGATTGCTTATAATTGGTGCAGGAGATTCTGGAACAGATGTAGTAAAAAATATAAAATCAAAATTAACAAATAAATATCATATTGTAGGAATAATTGATGATAATAAGAAGAAAAAAAATTGCAAAATTAGAGGAGTAAAAATTATAGGTGACAGAAATGATATTATAAGAGTTTGCAAAGAAGAAAATGTAGATATTATTTTCTTCGCAATATCAAATATATCAGCAAAAAGTAGAAAAGAAGTTTTATCTATATGCCAAGAAACAGGGCTAAAATTAAAAATATTACCAGGAATTAAAGACTTAATTGAAGATAAAAATATTTTACAAAGTTTAAGAGATATAGAAATAGAAGATCTTTTAGGAAGAGATCCAATAAAATTAGATAATGATAATATTTCAAAACTAATTCAAGATAATGTTATAATGGTAACTGGTGCAGGAGGCTCTATTGGTTCAGAACTATGTAGACAAATAGCAAAATTTAAGCCTAAAGAAATAATTCTTTTAGACATATATGAAAACAGTTTATATGATATTGAATTGGAATTAAAATCAAAATATAAAGATATAAAAATAGATGCAGTAATAGCAAGTATTAGAGATCAAAAAAATATGGAGCATATTTTTGGAAAATATCATCCATATATAGTCTTCCATGCTGCAGCCCACAAACATGTTCCTTTAATGGAAGGAAATCCATTAGAAGCAATAAAAAATAATGTATTTGGAACATATAATGTTGTTAATTGTTGCGATAAGTTTAATGTAAAGAGATTTGTACTAATATCTACAGATAAAGCAGTTAATCCAACCAACATAATGGGTGCAACAAAAAGAATGTGCGAAATGATAATACAAGCAAAAAATAAAGTAAGTAATACAGAGTTTGTAGCAGTTAGGTTTGGAAATGTTTTAGGAAGCAATGGATCAGTAGTTCCTCTATTTAAAAAACAAATAGCCAAAGGTGGACCAGTTACAGTAACGCATAAAGAAATTACCAGATTTTTTATGACAATACCAGAGGCAGTACAACTTGTTTTACAAGCAATTACTTATGCTAAAGGTGGAGAAATATTTGTATTAGATATGGGTGAGCCTGTAAAAATTTATGACTTAGCAGTAAGTTTAATAAAGTTATCTGGCTTAGAGCCTAATGTAGATATCCCAATAGAAATTACAGGACTTAGACCAGGAGAAAAACTATATGAAGAATTATTGATGTCAGAAGAGGGATTAACTACAACAGAACATGATAAAATATATATAGCAAAACCATCTAATATAACGGAAGAAGAACTAGAAGAAAAGCTTAAAGTATGGAATGAAACAATAAAAGATGAAAACATAACAATGGAACAAATAAAGAAGAATGTAAAAAGTGTTATACCAACATATAGAGAGGAGCAATCAGAATGAACATACCATTTTCACCACCAGATGTTGGACAAGATGAAATAGATGAAGTAATTGATACTTTAAAGTCTGGATGGATAACAACAGGACCTAAAACTAAAGAATTTGAAAAGCAAATAGCAAATCTTTGTAATACAGAAAAAGCAGTTTGCCTAAATTCTGCAACAGCAGCATTAGAATTAACTCTTAGAATATTAGGTATAGGAGAAGGAGATGAAGTTATTACATCAGCATATACTTATACTGCTTCTGCTAGTCCAATAGCACATATTGGGGCAAAAATTGTACTTGTAGATGTTAAAAAAGATTCTTTAGAGATGGATTATGAACAACTTTCAAATGCTATTACAGAAAAAACAAAAGCTATAATACCAGTAGATATAGCTGGAATTATATGTGATTACGATAAAATATACAAAATAGTAGAAGAAAAAAAGAGCTTATTTAAGCCCAATAATGATATACAAAAATTATATGGAAGAATACTTGTTGTTGCTGATAGTGCTCATGGAATAGGCGCAAAAAAAGAAAACAAAATGTCTGGCGAATATGCAGACTTTACTACATTTTCATTTCACGCAGTAAAAAATTTAACAACTGCAGAGGGTGGAGCAGCAGTATGGAAAAGTAGAAATGGATTAGATAATGAATATATATACAAGCAATATCAACTATTATCTTTACATGGGCAAACAAAAGATGCACTAAACAAAAATAAACTAGGTGCATGGGAGTACGATATTGTTGCACCATTATATAAATGCAATATGACAGATATAATGGCAGGAATTGGCTTAGCTCAAATGAAAAGATATCCTAAATTATTGGAGAGAAGGCAACAAATTATAGAAAAATATAATAATGCTTTTAAAGATTTACCAGTAAAATTATTAAATCACAAAGACAACAATCATACTTCATCAGGACATTTATATTTAGTAAGAGTAAATGGAATAGATGAAGAAAAAAGAAATGAAATAATTATAAAAATGGCAGAGCAAGGAATTGCTTGTAATGTACACTATAAACCATTACCAATGCTTACAGCATATAAAAATTTGGGCTTTGATATTAAGAATTACCCTAATGCATACGATTTTTATAAAAATGAAATAACCTTACCATTGTATAGTAAACTTAAAGATGAGGAAGTAGATTATATAATTGAAAATTTTAAAAAGATAGTAAGTGAGATTTAATATGATTTTAAAAAAATGGGATAATATACCAGAAAATATAAAAAATGAAAAAGTTAAAGAATATTATGATATTCTTAGTTCAAAAAAAATAAATTTGATATTAAAAAGATTGTTTGATATAATATTTTCTTTAATACTACTAATAATATTATCTCCATTTTTTTTAATAATAGCAATAGCGATAAAAATAGACTCTAGAGGGCCAATATTCTATAAACAAGAAAGAATAACACAGTATGGAAGAACATTTAAAATATTCAAGTTTAGAACTATGGTTCAAAATGCAGATAAAATAGGAAGTTTAGTAACAATAGGAAAAGATCCAAGAATAACAAAAATAGGAAAAAAAATTAGAAAATGTAGATTAGATGAAATTCCACAACTAATAAATGTTTTTATAGGAGATATGAGCTTTGTAGGAACAAGACCAGAAGTAAAAAAATATGTAGATAAATATACAGATGAAATGAAGGCAACATTGCTTATGAAAGCAGGAATAACCTCTAGAGCAAGTTTAGAATATAAAAATGAGGATGAAATAATTACTAAGTATTTAAATAAAGGCGAAAAAGTAGATGACATTTATATAAATAGAGTTTTGCCAGGAAAAATGAAATTTAATTTGGATTACATTAAGAAGTTCAATATATTAGAAGATATGAAAATATGTATTAAGACAGTAATTTAAAAAGCAAAGGAGTGTATTATGCAAGAAACAGTTTCTATAATTATTCCAGTATTAAATGAAGAATTTTATATAAAGAAACTTTTAGAATCAATATTAAATCAAGATTACGACTTTTCAAAAATAGAAGTAATATTTGTAGATGGAGATTCTAAAGATAAAACTGTTAGCATAATAAACGATGTACTAAAAGACAAAAATATAAATTACAAAATAATAACTAATAAAGAAAAAATTACTCCTAAATCTCTTAATATGGGAATAAAGAGTGCAAAAAATGATATTATTATTCGTTTAGATGCACATAGTGAATACCCTATAAATTATGTTTCTAAATGTGTATATTATTTAAATACAACAGGAGCAGATAATGTTGGTTGTTTATGCGATACTACATCAGAAGGTCTAGTAGGAAATGCAATAGCTAATGTTTTAACATCTAAATTCGGAGTTGGAAATTCTAAATTTAGAACAAATGCACAAAGTGGGTATGTAGATACAGTACCATATGGAACATTTAGAAGAAATTTATTTGATAAAATTGGATATTTTAATGAAGAACTAATAAGAAGTGAAGATAATGAAATAAATTATAGAATAATTAAAAATGGTGGAAAAGTATATTTGTTTAATGACATATCAATTATATATCATCCAAGGAATACTATAAAAAAATTAATAAAAATGGCATACGATAATGGAAAATGGAGTATATATACAAATTATTTTATACCAGGTTCTATGAAACTAAGACATTTTATACCATTTTTATTTGTGATATCGCTAATAATTGGATTATTTGTTTCCATAATGAAATTTAAGGTATTAACAGCATTGTTTATTGGAGAACTTGCAGTATATTTAATATTAGATTTATTATTCAGTTTAAAAAATGTAAGAAAAATTGGTTTAAAAAGTTCTTTAATCTCAATAATTATATATCCGTTATTTCATATTTGCTATGGAATAGGTTCTATAACAGGGATAGGAAAGGTAATAAAGAAAAAAACAAATGAATAATTTTTTTAGAAAAATCAAATACATAAAATTTAATGATATATTAGCATGCTTTCTGTTTATAATTGCAATTATACCAGCGATTATTTTAAAGAACACTACAAAAAAGAAAATTTGGTTAGTTTGTGAAGAAAAAAACGAGGCAAGAGATAATGGATATGTATTTTTTAAATATATATGTGAAATCACTAAAAAAGATGATATTATACCAATATATGCAATAAATAAACAGTCTCCTGATTATGCAAAAGTTAAAGATTTAGGAAAGTGTATTAGCTTTGGTACTTTAATTCACTGGATATACTATTTAGCTGCTGAATATAATATAAGTTCTCAAAAGGGACGGAAAGCCAAATGCTGCTGTTTGTTATTTTTTAGAAGTATATGGTATACTAAAAAATAAAAGAATTTTTTTACAGCATGGTATAACACTTTCTAATGCAGAGTGGTTATACTATAAGAATACTAAAATGAGATTATTTATTTGTGGAGCAAAGCCAGAATATGAATTCGTAAAAGAAAAATTTGGTTATCCAGAAGAAAATGTAAAATATTTAGGATTCCCAAGATTTGATAATCTACATAATATAACAATAAATAAAAATCAAATACTAATTATGCCTAGTTGGAGAGAATGGTTAACAAAAAAAACAGATGCATATTATGAATTTAATTATGATAAAGTTTTTGAACATTCTAATTATTATAAATATTGGAATAAATTATTAAATGATACAGAACTAATAGAATTTATAGAAAAAAACAATTTGAAAATAATTTTCTATCCACATAGAAATATGCAACCTTTTTTAGAATATTTTAAAATTAGTTCTCAAAACATAATAATTGCAACATGGAAAGAATATGACATTCAAAAATTATTAAAAGAGTCAGCAGTAATGATAACTGATTATTCTAGTGTTGCCTTAGATTTTGCTTATATGAGAAAACCAATAATTTATTATCAATTTGATGTAGAAGAATTTAGAAAAGGTCAATATGCTGAAGGGTATTTTGATTATAAAAATAGTGGATTTGGAGATTTTACAACAGATTGTAAGGATGTAATCAATTTATTAAAAAAATCATACGCTAAGGATTTTGGAATAACGGATCAAAATAAAAAAAGAATAGATGAATTTTTTCCATTATATGATAGAAATAATTGTAAGAGAATTTATGAAGAAATTAGAAAGATATAGAAAGGAAAATGAACATGAAACAAATAAAGCCAAGTTTATTATTAGTATTTTTTTATTTGTTATTTACATTTACATTTAAAAGCATTTCAACTATACACACATTAGTTATATATGGTGTATGTACATTATATATATTATATAATTATAAATATCTAAAAAAATACTTATCAATTGTTTTTTCAGGTAAATTAAAATATTCTGTTATTGCATTAGCAATTTGTTGTATTGCATCATTGATAATACCTAATGTTCATCATACACAAGATTATGCATATTTAGAAACGTTAACTAGTATTTTTAGGACATTATTAAAATTAGTTACATTATTAATATTGTTTGAAAAACATCATAAAGAGGAAGTTAGCATAAAATTATTTTCAAAATATATTATTTTATCAACATGTTTGTATATTTTTTCAACTATAATTTTTGTTGTATTTCCAAATTTAAAAGATGTTTGGAATAATATAATATACGATCCAGATTATCATATTGTGCTAGAGAATGATAATTATATTACAAGATATGGACTAATGGGATTTTCAGGATTTCAATTAGCTTTTAAAGTAGCTTTTGCAATAGCTATAAATGCTTATATAATTATGGATGAGAAATTTAGTGTAAAAAAACGGAAATATTAGTATATATATAACATATTTGATTTTATTGTTAGGATCACTATTTTATGGCAGAATAGGAATGGTAGTAGGATTAATAATTACAGGAATACTAATGTTAGTAGCTATTACAAAAAATAAAAAAAGAATTCTTTATTTCTCAATAGGAGTAGTATCTATAATTGCAATTTGCGTAATTCTTTATAATATTAATGGAGCTATAAGATATTGGATGGATTGGGCATTAGCACCATTTGTGAATTTTGTGAAAAATGGTAAATTGAATACAGTTTCTAGTGATTATTTATTAAAATACATGATTTTTATGCCACCGATGAAAACTGTTTTAATAGGTGATGGATATTATAATAATTACTATATGCATACCGATTCAGGATTTATGAGACCAATGCTTTTTTACGGAATATTCTTTATGATTATTGGGTATTTATCAATCTTAATACCTATAATACATATGATTATTAGAAGCATAAAAAATAAAGAAAAAGCTCTAGGAATTTTATTCTTTGATTTTCTTGTAATGCTAATAATTATAGAAATAAAGGGAGAAATATTTTATAGGTTATTACCACTAGTAGTAGTATATATACTTTTGTATGAAATAGAAAAAGAAATAAAAAATATAAATTATGAAAAAAATAAATTATACGAAAAAATCAAAGATGTAGAAGTTGACAAAAAAGTATCTGTAATTATACCAGTATATAATTCAGAAAAATATATAGAGAAATCTATAGAGAGTGTTTTAAACCAAACATATAAAAATATAGAACTAATATTAATAGATGATGGTTCAACAGATAATTCTTTAAGTATCTTAAAAGAATATGAAAACAAAGATAGTAAAATTAAAGTAATTAGCAAAGAAAATGCAGGACAATTTAAAGCAAGAATGGATGGAGTCAAATCTGCAAGTGGTGAGTATATTACTTTCTTAGATGCAGATGATTGGATTGACAATGATACAATAGAGACTATGGTTAAAATCCAATCAATATATGATGCAGATATAATAAGATGCACATATTTAGATGAACATGTAGAAGAAAATAGAAAAGTATATAATACACCAATATTTAATACGCCAAAATGTATTGAGAAACAAGAATTTAAAGAAAAATTATACCCTATATTTTTAAATACACATCAATTAAATAGTGTGTGGGGGCAATTAATAAAAAAAGATGCTATAAAGGAATTTGATACAGATAAAAACATCAAAATAGCAGAAGATTTATTATTTAATTTAAAATTATACTCAAATATAAACAAAATTGTATTGATTCCTGATGCATATTATCATTATAGAACTAATTCAGAAAGTATAACTAATAGTAAAAACACAAAATCAGTATTTTACAAGTTTACTAATATAATATCAGTATATTCAGAATTTTATCAATATGTGCAAAAGTGGGAGATAAGCACTACTAAAAACATAGATAGAGTAGATAAAAAAATATTAAAAGAAACTAATAAATGTGTTAATGAATTATATACTTTTAAAATTTCTAAGGAAGAAAGAATAAAAATATTAAAAAGTATGCATGAAGAATTGAAAAAAAGCATACCTAATATATTTAATAGCAAAAATGTAACTATAGAATGTATGTTGTTTTTGAAACAAAAATATAATATTTTAAATTTAATTAAAGTCATAAAATTTAAAATATGGTATGATATAAAAAAAATAATAAAAAAAATACTAATATTTACAAATAGTAGATTTAGGAAATAGTAGATAAAACTAAACAAGGGAGAATGAAATATCTATTATGAGACTAGAAAACTCAATTAAAAATATTATAATTTCTTTAATATGTAATTTAATAACTATAATTATTAGTTTTATATCACAAAATGTTTTAATAAATACTTTAGGAATAGAATATTCGGGCTTAAATGGAGTTTTTTCTAATGTAATTTCTATGTTAGCAATATTGGAATTAGGATTAGGATCTCAAATTATTTATCATCTATATAAGCCTATTGCAGAAAATGATATAAAAAGAATAAAACAGTTGATGAATTTTTATAAAAAGTGTTATAATGTAATCGCTATAACAATGTTACTTATAGGTTTGCTAATAATGCCATTTGTAAAATCATTTATTGGTAGTAATAACATATCAGAAAACATTTATTGCGTATACTTATTATTCTTAGCTGATTCTGTAATCTCATACTTAATTGCATATAAAAGATCAATATTATATGCAAATCAAAAAAATAGGTATGTTGATTTAGTACATATTTTATATATGTTACTGATGAATGGTATGCAAATTGTAGTTTTACTTACAACAAAAAACTATATATTATACCTTATAATAAAAATCGTATGTAGATTTTTAGAAAATGTGTTAATCAATATACTAGCTAATAAAATGTATCCAGAAGCAATGAAGCATAAGGAAGAAAAACTAGATAAAGATACAATTAAAGACATTAAGAAGAGAGTTAAAGCATTAATACTTCATAGAATTGGAAGTTATGTAGTATTAAGTACCGATACTATTATAATTTCTAAATTTTTAGGACTAGCTATTTCTGGAATATATGCAAATTATATATTAGTTATAGATGCTGCTAATACATTACTATCGCGAATATTTACCGCAGTTACTGGAAGTGTAGGAAATTTATTAGTAGAAAATAATAAAGAAAAATCATATAGTATATATAAAAAAATGACATTTGTAAATTTTTGGATATTTGGATTGGCAGCAATTGGAATGGCATTTACGATAAATCCACTAATTAAAATATGGATAGGTAATGAATATATAGTATCTGATGCAATTGCTTGTATTTTTGCACTAAATTTTTATTGCCAAGGAATGCGAAGAACAATGGAAACATTTTCATCTGCAGCAGGAATTTGTTATGAAAATAGATTTGTACCAATTATAGAATCAATAGTTAATATTATTGTTTCAATTGTACTAGTAACTGCTATGGGACTTCCAGGAGTTATTATAGGTACAATAATCAGTACATTGGTATTACATTTGTACGGATTCCCTAAATACATGTACAAACCACTGTTCAATAAAAAGAGAATAGGTTACATTAAAGAATTTTTTTATTACATAATTATCTTAATAATACCTTTTATATTGATCTTTTGGACATTAGAATTTATTCAAATAAGCAATGACATAATAAATTTAGCAATAAGAATTATTATTTGTTTAGTAATTGTTAATATCTTTTTCTATATTACATTTAGAAAAAGTGATGAATTTAAATATAGTATAAATACAATAAAAAGCATTATAGCGAAAAGACAAAGCAATGTGGAAAGGAACGATGAATAATGGATAACAAACATACAGAAAAAAGGAATAATAAAGTAAAAAATAAAAAAATGAATAGAATAAGAATTGTTTTTTTATTGATAGCAATAGCTTTTATTATAATAAATATTAGATTATGTATATCTATTGCTATAACTAATATGTTACCATCAACTTTTGTTATTATAATTACGGCAATTATATCTATTTTAACTTTACTACTAGTAATAGGACTAACTAAAAGACATAAAACTCTTAAATTAAATATTCTTTGCTTTTTTATAATAGTTATTCTATCTGCAGTTTTTATTGTTGCAAATTATGATATTGATATTACAATGAACATTTTAAGCAAAATCTGTGCTGAAATTGCAGAGGAAGAACATTATTATATTATAGTAAATAAAAATAGTTCATATAATAAAATAGAAGATGTAGCAGACAAAGACATATATGCATTTTTATTAGAAGAAGATGTAAAAACAAAAATACAAGAGAAAGTACATCGAGAAATAAAAATAGAAGAAGATATTATAGAACTAGGTAATAAACTATTAAACAATGAAATAGATGCTATACTTTTAAGTGCTTCTCAATATGACTTGCTATCAGAAAATATTGAAAATTTTAAAGATAATACTAAAAGAATCTTTACAGAAACCCATAAAATAAAATCACAAGATTCTATAGAAGATGTTAATACAAAATACAATATAAAAAATGGTTCATTTAATATATACATTAGTGGCACAGATGTTTATGGAAGCATTAACAAAGTTGCAAGAAGTGATGCAAATATTTTGGCTACAGTAAATTTAAATACACATGAGATACTTCTTACATCTATTCCAAGAGATTATTATGTAACATTACATTCTAAAAAAGCAAAGGACAAGTTAACACATTCTGGAATTTATGGAATGACAGAAACTATAACAACAGTAGAAGATCTCTTAGATATAGATATCAATTATTATGTAAGAGTGAATTTTACAACATTAACTAAACTTATTGATGCTATAGGAGGTATTGATGTAGTTTCAGATTATGCATTTACTGTAAGTGATCCATATTTAGAATATAAAAGAGTTTATAGAATTACTAAAGGAACTAATCATCTAGATGGAGTGGGTGCTTTAGCATTTAGCAGAGAAAGAAATGCTTTTTCAGATGGAGATAATCAAAGAATAAAAAATCAACAAAAAGTTATAGAAGCTATAATAAGCAAAGTTTCAAAGAGTACTACAATATTAACTAAATATAATAGCATACTTAATTCATTAGAAGGAAGTTTTAATACTAATATAGATATGGAAGAGTTGAGTAATATAGTAAGAATGCAATTAGAAACAATGCCAAATTGGACAGTAAAAACTATTTCATTAAATGGCACATCAGCAACTAGAACAACATATTCAATGGGAAGCCAAGAATTATATGTTACAATTCCTGATAATAAGTCAATAGATGAAGCTAAAAGCAGTATTAAATCGGTTATAGGAGAGTAAATGCCAGTTAAAAGTGCAGATGGTATCTGCACTTTTTTTAAGTCATGGTAGTTTGTGTTAATTTCTTGACAAAACAATGCAATTAATATAAAATAACTTACGAAATGTCAAATCTTTGGGGGTTTTTATGTGGGGAAATATAGTAATAGCATTTTTATTGGCTTTTATTACAAGTTATGTTGCAACACCATATACAATAAGACTAGCCAAAAAAATTGGTGCGGTGGATGTGCCAAATGAAAGAAGAATAAATAAAGTCCCTGTATCAAGGCTTGGTGGACTTGCAGTTATTTTAGGCTTTGTAGTTTCTATTTCATATCTTTTAATAGTAATGAGTCTAGAAAATACAATAAATTTAAAAGGACCAGATAACTATTATATAAAGTTAATTGGATTTTTTATAGGACTAGTAGTATTAGGAATAGTTTGCTTTATAGATGATATGAAAGGGGTTCCAGCATTAGTAAAATTGCTAGGACAAACTATTGCAGCATTTATTGTAGTGCAAAGTGGAGTAATTATTGATCAAGTTAATATGACAGCACTTAGTAATTTTGGAATAAATGAAACAATATCTAAAGCAATTACTTCGTTATTTTGTGCCAAAAGCATCGCATTTGATAATCCGACATATCCTGTCCCTACAACTGTTATTTTCATTGGAATAAAGAATTTTTAAATGC
>CANRNW010000020.1 GCA_947632145.1 uncultured Clostridia bacterium | reverse complement strand
TAAATATGGTAGAGTTTTTCCTTCTTCTATTTTCCATACTGTGTCAAAATTCCAATTTATAAATGTTGTTTGTTGTAACATACTTTGTAATTGTTTTGGTGTTCCGCTAGCACTTGTTGGTTGATTTGTTGTTTCTGGGCTCCAATATGATGATGTTATTGTTCCATATGGTGATGTAGAATGATATCCAGCTAAGCCACCTGCACTTACTTTTTCTCCTGTTGCTTCTACTCTTCCTGCAGCATATGTATTTGTTAAATCAGCTCTATAATAAGTTGGTCGAGATGAAGAAGAAGAAAGATATTTACTATATCCAATTGCATATCCAACTAATCCTCCTATATATGTTGTTTCATTTGTTTGTGTTTTTACATTTCCAAGTGAATATGCATTTCTTACTGTATTACCATAAATATATCCAATTAGTCCTCCTGCATTTATTTCTCCAGATTCTGATATTGCTTTTACATTTCCTGTTGCATAGCTTTTTTCTACTGTTGAATTAATATAACCAGTTAATCCTCCTACTCTTATTTTTCCAGTCGTTGAATCTGCCTCTACTACTCCTGTTGCATAACTTGTGTTTATTGGACCATTATTGTCACCAACTAATCCTCCTGCATTTATTTCTCCTGTTGTTGATATCGCTGTTACTGCTCCCGTTGCATTACTTGCATTTATTGAACCTGTATTATAACCAATTAATCCTCCTGCTCTTATTGTTCCTGTTGTATTTGTTGTTACTGCTCCCATTGCATTACTTTCACTTATTGAACCAGTATTGTAACCAATTAATCCTCCTGCATACATTGATCCTGTTGTTGAATTTGCTTCTACTGCTCCTGTCGCATTACTTTTATTTATTGAATTAGTATTGTAACCAGCTAATCCTCCTGCATATATTGTTCCACTTGTAGTATTTACTGATATGCTTGCATTTGAACTTGTATTTGTTATGTTTGTGTAGTTATATGAATATCCTACTACTCCTCCTATGTATTCTGTGTTTAATACTGCGGTTTCTACTAATTCTGGTGTTGATACACTACTGTTTCCTGTTATTGTTATGTTTTCTATTTTTGCTACATTTGATGTACTTGTTCCTGTTGTTTCACCTGCTACTGTTCCTACATATCCTGCATTACTTGAAGATGAGCTATTAGATGTGTATGTACTCTTTATTGTTGCATTCTCTATTGTTAAATCTTTTACTGTTCCATTTTTTACATATCCAAATAATCCTACATATTGATTTGCTGATTCTATGTTTAATCCTGTTATTTTTTTATTGTTTCCATCTAAACTTCCTATAAATGCATACTTTTCATTTGGTCCTATTACTTCAAATTTCTTTGTTAATGTTATATTATCTCCTAGTTTGTAATGTGCAGCTAAATCATTTTTCATTCCTTGTAATTGTGCTTCATTTGTTATTATAAATGGATCTTCTTTAGTTCCATTTCCAGCATCATATTCTATATATCTATCTGCATAATTTGCTTTATTTACTGCATCTGGCTTTGCTAATTCTCTTAAATATGGTAGAGTTTTTCCTTCTTCTATTTTCCATACTTCTGAGTCATCTTCTGATATTCCCCAACCGCTATATGTATTTTTATATAACATTTTTTGGAATAATACTGCTGTTCCTTCTGCACTTGTTTCTTGTTCTGTTATTTCTGGACTCCAATATGATGATGTTATTGTTCCAGTATAATAATATCCAAATAACCCTCCTGCACTCTTTTTAGTTGAATTTGCTTCTACTCTTCCTACAGCATATGTATTCTTTATTTTTGCATAGTATGAATATCCTATTAAACCACCCGCATATATTTGTGCATCATTTGTTGATGTCGCTGTTACTGCTCCTGTTGAATATACATTTGTTATATTTAAATATGCGTTACTACCAGCTTTTTGTCCAACTAATCCTCCTGCATTGATGGTTCCTGTTGTTGTATTTGCTGTTACTGCTCCTGTTGCATAACTTGTGTTTATTGTTCCTCCATAATTAATTCCAAATAAACCTCCTGCATTGATGGTTCCTGTTGTTGTATTTGCTGTTACTGCTCCTGTTGTATAACTTGTGCTTATTGTTCCTTCACTTCCGTGGCCAACTAATCCTCCTGCATTGATTGTTCCTGTTGTTGATGTTGCTTCTACTAGTCCTGTTTCATTACTTGTATTTATTGTTCCGCTATTGCTATATCCAACTAATCCTCCCGCTCTTATTTCTCCAGTTGTTGCATTTACATCTACTGCCCCTCTTGCATTACTTGCGCTTATTGTTGTATTACTAGCTAAATATCCAGTTAATCCTCCTGCATATATTAGTCCACTTGTAGTGTTTGTTGTTACATTTGCATTTGAATTTGCGTTTGTTATATTTGTGTAGTTATATGAATATCCTACTATTCCTCCTATATATTCTGTGTTTAATGCTGTGTCTTCCACTAATTCTGGTGTTGATACACTACTGTTTCCTGTTATTGTTACGTTTTCTATTTTTGCTACATTTGATGTACTTGTTCCTGTTATTGCTCCTGCTACTGTTCCTACATATCCTGCATAACTTGAAGATGAGCTATTAGATGTGTATGTACTCTTTATTGTTGCATTCTCTATTGTTAAATCTTTTACTGTTCCATTTTTTACATATCCAAATAATCCTACATATTGATTTGCTGATTCTATGTTTAATCCTGTTATTTTTTTATTGTTTCCATCTAAACTTCCTATAAATGCATACTTTTCATTTGGTCCTATTACTTCAAATTTCTTTGTTAATGTTATATTATCTCCTAGTTTGTAATGTGCAGCTAAATCATTTTTCATTCCTTGTAATTGTGCTTCATTTGTTATTATAAATGGATCTTCTTTAGTTCCATTTCCAGCATCATATTCTATATATCTATCTGCATAATTTGCTTTATTTACTGCATCTGGCTTTGCTAATTCTCTTAAATATGGTAGAGTTTTTCCTTCTTCTATTTTCCATACTTCTGAGTCATCTTCTGATATTCCCCAACCGCTATATGTATTTTTATATAACATTTTTTGGAATAATACTGCTGTTCCTTCTGCACTTGTTTCTTGTTCTGTTATTTCTGGACTCCAATATGATGATGTTATTGTTCCAGTATAATAATATCCAAATAACCCTCCTGCACTCTTTTTAGTTGAATTTGCTTCTACTCTTCCTACAGCATATGTATTCTTTATTTTTGCATAGTATGAATATCCAATTAAACTACCTGCATATATTTGTGCATCATCTGTTGATGTCGCTGTTACTGCTCCTGTTGAATATGCGTTTGTTATGTTTAAATACGCCCTATTACCAGCTTTTTGCCCAACTAAACCTCCTGCATTGATTGTTCCTGTTGTTGTATTTGCTGTTACTGCTCCTGTTGCGTAACTTGTGTTTATTTTTCCTCCATAATTACTTCCAAATAAACCTCCTGCATTGATTGTTCCTGTTGTTGTATTTGCTGTTACTGCTCCTGTTGCGTAAATTTTTTCTCTTGCATAACTTGTATCTACTACTTCATTATTATATCCAACTAAACCTCCTACATTTATTGTTCCTGTTGTTGTATTTGCTGTTACGTTTGCATTTGAACTTAAGTTTATTATGTTTGTATAGGAATGTAAATATCCTACTATTCCTCCTATGTATTCTGTGTTTGCTACTATTGTATCTCCTTCTATTTCTGCTGTTGCTACTTTGCTTTCTCCTGTTATTTTTACGTTTTCTATTTTTGCTATACTTGATGTGTTTGTTCCTGTTATATAGCCTACTACTCCTCCTATATAGCATTGATCTGATGCTGATGTAGATGAATATGTACCCTTTATTGTTGCATTCTCTATTGTTAAATTTTCTATTGTTCCATTTTTTACATAACCAAATAACCCTACATATTGATTTGCTGATTCTATGTTTAAATTGCTTATTGTATAGTTATTTCCATCTAATATTCCTGTGAATGGAGTTTTACTATCTCCAATTGGCTCAAAATCTGTATCTGATAGATTTATGTCGTCCATTAAAATATATTTTCCACCTAGATTACTAGCTATTTTTGTTAATTCACTTGCATTAGTAATTGGAGTATACCCCTCCGGCACCTCCGCTATATGTGTTAAACCATCTCCTTCTACACTTGCTGGTAATTCATTACCCGAATTCGTTGCAAGTACTATCGCTAACAATATTCCTAATACAGCAATTATTGTAGCAATTATAATTATCGTCAATTTTCTCTTTCTTTGGTAATCTAGATTGTTCATTGTAATCCCCTTTACATATATTTTATAAATATAATTATATTTATTTTTATATATTTTTAAAGTAGCAAATCTTTGTCAAAATTTGTTACAAATTGTCTAATTGCTACGGATTTACAATCTTTCTAAGTTGATTTTTTTATATTAACTTTATATTAACTTTGTGTTACCTTATATACATATTTTACTCACTTTTTCTAGGGAAATATGTATTTTATACTTCTATATTTTCTTTTATCTCCTCGAATTTTTTGTCTCCTATTCCCGAAATTTCTTTTATTTCTTCTATTGAAGTAAATCCGCCATTTTCTTTTCTATAATTTATTATTTTTAATGCAGTTGATGGTCCAATTCCGGGAATTTGTTCTAATTCTGTTTGTTTAGCTTTATTTATATTAACTTTACTCTTTTTTTCTTTTGTTTTGTCTTCTATTATTACATTATCTCCATTTTCCGTACTAACATATTCTATTCCCTTTTCATCCAATATGCTTGGTATATATATTTTTTGTGCATCTTCAACAATATAAGCTAAATTTACTTTTGATATATCCGCTTCCTCCGTAATTCCTCCAGCCTTTTCTATCACATCTATAATTCTTGATCCATCATCTACTTCTACTATTCCTGCATTCATTACACAACCTGTTATGTGTATTATAATTTTTTTCGCTTCTGGCTTTTCTTCTTTGATTTCTGTAACGGCTTCTAAATCAAATTTTTCTAAATCTTGTAATTCATCATCCTTTTTAAAATTGAAAAAACTTATTACAATAATTGCTGTCACAAATACAGCAACTGCAATTATTATCATTATTTTTTTATTATAAACTAATTTATCTTTCATAAATTTTACCCTCCTAAATATTGAATTCCTTCTTAAATTAATATATAGTATAGTTACTTTAATTTAAGGAGAAATCAATGAAACTAAAAAAACTTTGTTTTATATTATTGATTATGATTTTGGCTCTTATTATGCCATTTTCATGCTATTCGAATGGAGCAACTTTTAATGTTAATTCTCCATCAGCCATACTATATAATGTAAATACTGGAAAAATATTATATGAAAAAAATGCTTATGAAAAGAAATATCCTGCAAGCACAACAAAAATGATGACTGCAATTTTAACTTTAGAAAATTGTAATTTAAATGATACTGCAACAGTTAGTAGCACTGCAATAATATTGCCTCCAGGATATATTAGTGCAAATCTACAAGTAGGCGAAGTTCTTACAATAAATGATTTGTTACATCTATTACTAATTGTTTCATCTAATGATGCAGCAAATGTACTTGCAGAACATATTGCAGGCTCAGTAAGTAATTTTTCTAATATGATGAATAATAAAGCAAAAGAAATTGGTTGTTTAAATACACACTTTGTTAATCCAAATGGTGTACAAAATGTAAATCATTATTCAACAGCTTATGACTTGTGCTTAATCGCAAATTATGCCATGAAAAACGAAACTTTTAAAAAACTAGTTTCAACAGATTCTTATACAGTTCCCGCAACAAATAAGTATGATGAGAGAAAGCTTACTAATACAAATCTTTTGTTACAACAAGTTAATGAAAAAACTAATACAAAAAATATTTATTACTATGAATATGCAATTGGAATAAAAACAGGTTATACAGATCAAGCCAAAAATTGTTTAGTTGCTGCTGCTTCAAAAGATGGTGTTGAATTTATTTCTGTTGTATTAGGCTCTGCTCTTCATGAGAGTGATAATAATAGTGAAAGATTTGCAGATTCAAAAAACTTACTTGAAACAGCTATAAATAATTACTGTATGTTTCCTGTCAAAAAAGCAAATGATTTAATAACCACTGTAAAGATACCAAATGCACTTCCTTGGAAAAAGAATTTAAAGTTGTTGTTAGAAAATGATGTAACTTTATTACTTGAAAAAAAAGATATGAATTTGGAAATACAACCCGAAATAAAACTGTTTGAAGAAAAGCTTAATGCTCCTATTAAAAAGGGTGATATCTTAGGTACAGCAACTTTTACCTATAATGGAACCTCAGTTACTAGCAATATAGTAGCATCTGGAAATGTTTCCTCTAATGAACAATTTAGTAAGAATTTAAAAATATTTGGTTTTATTGCTATAATTATAATTTGGAGAATGCATGTAGTTAAAAACAAAAAGAAAAAAAGAGCTAGAATGAGAAGAAGACAGAATAGGGGCGCATAAAAAGCGCCCTTTTTATTTTTATAATATTATTTTTAATAATATATTATTGTTGTACATATTATTTCCTAATACAGAATTGTTTATAGCTTGAATTAAAGATGAATCTGTTATAACAGGTACAATTATAGAAATTATAGCAAGTATCACATATACTCTTACAATTCCACTAAAAATTCCATATATTATTCCACCTGCTTTGTTAAATTGCTTTATCAATGGTATTCTTCCAAGAATATCTGCTAATACTTTTACAAACATTAGTGCAAATTTTGTACCAACAAATAATACTATTGCAACAGTAATATTTATAATAATTACAGTTATATTTTCTGCTAATGCTTCTGAAACAGTTCCTGTTGTAGTTTTTGTTAAATCTATCATCATATTGTTTATACGATCTCTAACAACTTCTGGAGAATTACTATTGTCTGCAGTTAGTTTTATATCTTCAACATTTACATTATCGAATTCTATTTTTTCTGATATAGCATTCTTTATATTGTCATCTATTTTTGTATTGTTTATTATTAAATTAGATATAGGTGATGTTAATAAAATAACAACAAGTATTGCTATAAAGAATGATAATACATTTATTGCACATTTTATTAAACCTCTTCTATAACCTATAAATATAGATAGTGCAATTATACCTAGTATTATAATATCTACTAATATACTCATATACATTCACCTCCTTATAATTTTACTATTTCTATTTTATTTTTATATACAATTCCAGCTATGCTGTTTGTTAAAATAATATTTTGGACTTCTCTAGTAGACTTATATTGTTTTGATAGCCATCCATTTGTTTTTACAAAAGTTACTTCTGTTCCTAAATTTACTGCTATTATATCTTTATATGAATATATTGCTTTAGGTACTCCGCCAAGTTCGTATGAATTTGATACGTTCGTTGATATACCAGTAAACTTTACTGAAGAATTTGAATTAAATAATCCTGATGATATTTTGTCGATTTGTGCAACACATGAATCAAATTTTATAGCCATAAATAGTGTACTGTTAGAATCATATTTCATAAACTCTGTATCATTATTGTTTTCTATAATATGTATAGAATCATCATACATACATACTAATTTATTTTTCTCTTGATACTCTATATTTACAATCAATTCATTTGATTCTGCTTGATAATTGAATTCATTATTTTTTGTTTCAATTAAAAATATTTCTATACCAGACTGAATCAAAGTTCCTGTAAAATTTGCTTTTGCTATAGCTATATATTTATTGTCTTCTGAAATTGACACATCTATTGCATAATCCAATGCCAAATATCTGTTAAAAAGTTCGTTTCCATTTAAATCGTAAACAAGTATCTCTGACTTATAGCTTGTATTACCTACAACTACTGATACATAGCCATTTTTATTAACCTCTGCTTTTGTAATATCTCCCTCAATATCTTTCTGCCATATAATATTGTTATTATCTATTAAATATACTTTGTGTCCTTTGTTTTCAGCAATTACTAAGTATTTGCCATTTGCACTAAAAATAGGATTATTTATCTCTACATTTAAGTTACGCTCTTCTCTCCCTGAAGAATTATATAATTTTAGATTATTTTTATTAAGAACTACAATTGTTTTGTCAAAAGCATATGAATAGTTTGTATCTTCTTCTTGTAAAGTAATTGTATCTAAATTGTTTTCATATACTTCTTTTCTAAATATATATTTATCAAAAAAATTCCTAAATTGAATATTATTTATATATAATACAACAAATACAATTATTAGTAGTATAACACTCGTAATTGATATAATTTTTATTAATTTCTTTTTATCTATCGGCTTTCGTGGCTTTTGTTCGTTAGATGTACCAAAATTATTTAACATATAAAAATCCATAAAAACCTCCTAATCTTTTGTTTTATTTTCCATTTATATTTATATCAGTTTATATGCATTTTTTCAATATTTTTTAAATAATATTATTAAAATTTGAATTAACCCTAAATATCCGAATATAGGGTACATTGTGTTGATTAAACTAGAAAATCCAAGTTGACTAACAAATATAGAACTCATACATATTATAAAACACACTATTTTATATTGCTTTGTAGTTTTTGTGGTATTTTCTAAAAAAGCAAAACCAGAAGAAATTGCAGAAGTAAAAATTGCAGACAATATTACTATTCCATACATATATTTATACACTTTACCTAATCTTCCCGCAACAAATACTAATGGCATTTCTAACTCATTTATTTGTACATTAAGAGTAAATAATAAGCGATATATAATAATTGCTAACACTCCAATAATTATTCCTACAAAATATGAAATTATTTTAATTTGTTTTTTATTTGTTATTTCTTTTTTTAGTGAAATAAGCATCGGAATTAGAACAACACTATTATAACTTGTATAAATTAAACTACTTAAAAACCAATTTCTAGTTATGTTATTACTGATATTTGAATCTATACTTGTATCAATTGTAGTATTGTACTTCATTCCTATAAATAGTATAAAAATTATTAGTATTGGAATCAGTATAGAATTTATTTTAATTATTCCATCTAAATTTTTTATTAAAACAAAATAAGATATAAAAACTACTAAAAGAGAAAATAATAAATTATCTATTCCAAATTCTTGCTTAAAAAACGCTAGAATTCCTGTTAGCATTACTAAAAAACTAATTAGTAAAAAAATATTTATTATATTATTTATTACATTTATAACTAATTTTTTCTTTGTTTTAAATGTTTTTTCTAAAAATTCAGAATATGTTAATATGTTATTTTTTTGCATTATATAAAACACTTTATAAATTACTAGTGACATGACTAATGCAGAAATAATTATTCCATATAATCCGTTTTTTTGAGAAAGAATTAAAAAACAACGATATCTCTACTCCGAGAAGCAAAACCAGCGCCAATAATACTTCCAATAATTACAAAAATCACTTTGCTTACATTCTTAATAATGTACCACCTCTCCTAGGCTATACATATTCGCAAAGTGACAAAATATACTAAGATTTATTTTTCAAGCATAGTTCTAACGAACATTTCATTTCCATATTCATCTCTTACTCTTAAATTTGGAAATGTAAATAACATTTTTTCATTAGAAAACCATGAATCTTCTATTTTCTTTATTATTGCATTTTTAGGCTTTTCTTCTATTCCATAATACTGATTTACCACTCTATTTTGATATGCACTAACTGCCCAAACAGTTATTAGGGCATCTACTAGCAAAAATATGAATATACCAGTATCTATAAAACTTCTTTTTTTAATAACTGCAAATTTATTTTTATTTATTTCTTCTTTAGATACTTCTTCTTTTCCTATTTTTGATATCAATTTATCTATTTTAGGTTTAAAAAATCCTATTAAAACAACTGATAATATCATCCAAAAAATTGAATATGTAATACAAATTCTGCCATTTAAATTATATTTCACGTATCCATAATCCCAAAATCTTGCACCATATATGGCTTCTAAGGTAAAACTTAATACATACTCTATTACACTTCCTAAAATTCCACCATATATTGCAAGTTTTATTTTATTATTTTTAAATCTATCAAGTATAAATATTAGTATTGCCCCACCTACTCCATATATAGGACAAAAAGGCCCTAAAAATAATCCTTTTCTGCTTTCTATAATTCCCATGGTAGCAAATCCATAACTAGTTTCTACAATTAACCCAATTACACTAAATATTATAAAATACCATAGTAAATAATGTAATTTTTCTTTTACAACTTTTGCGTCCACTTTTACCTCTTTTCTCTTTTTCTACAAACTAATAATATTTTACAATATAGTAAAAAAAAAGTAAACATACCGTTGACATTTTTTCAAATTTATGTTATTATAATCTATGTTAATTTTACTTGGGTCAGTAGCTCAGCAGGATAGAGCACAGGCCTTCTAAGCCTGGGGTCGGGGGTTCGATTCCCTTCTGGCTCACCAAAACGTTTTAAAAATGAATTTGTATTTTTTTGTAGTAGGCTTTATTGTAAGCCTACTACTGAAATTGAACGAAATGAAAACTCACTGATTTTGCAAGTGAGTTTTTTCATTTACTTGATTATTAAGTTTTTTAATGCTAAAAACATTTTACATTTATCACTATTATTTTCTCTTCTGTATTTCCTTTAATCTAGCTTTTATTACTTAATATATGATTGTATTAGATTTTATATGTCCGCTTCTTGCTGTTATTCTTATTTTAATTGTTGTTTATTTTTCCTTCAAGAGTTTTTTATTTATTTACTGAGAAAAGTTATGCTTGAAACTATAAAAATGGCTGTTGCTCCTTATGAACTGTTATTGTATTATTTAATCTTCTGATTCATTCAGTTCATCATCTGAAAGATAGTAAGTTCCAGATTCATCTAATTGTAATTTCTCTTCTTCCAATTGTCTTTTTAAATTTTCTGGACACCTAGATTTCCAATATTCATCATATTTGATCTCATTAGCAAATTTTTTATCACGATACACTTTATTCTCGATAACTCCCATTAATAATCTAAGTCTATACCCATCAAGATTATCTTCTTGTGTTATGTCCTTGTCCTTTGCTTTTCTATATGCTGAACTTGAAGTTAATACAACAATTCCAGCTATATAACATACTAGTAAACTTAAAGACATTATTATACTACTATTTGCAGAAATAGAAATTAAACATATAACAAATCCTACTAATGTTAATATTGCGGATGTTTTTTTTCTCTTACTAAATTTATTCATTTCTTTTTCTCGTTCTTCTATCTTTGCATTATAAATAGTTGAGTATCCTAAATGTTCTCCCTTTAATTCTTTCAATGAATAATTTCTAATGTCCTTAGCTAATTGCTCAGCTTCAGCTTGTATATATGCAATACGTTTCTCTGTTACATATTGTTGCTGTCTTTTTGCATTTTCTACATTTACTACTACTTCATTTACCCAATGGTCTAATCTCTGAGGTACACCTCTCGTTTGATATTCATAATCTTGTGCCATCATTTTAATCCTTTCTTCAGTTTGTTTGTCTAACATAATAATCAACTCCTATCTTTTTATTCTTTTTCATTATCAAATTCATTATACTATACCTACTTTATTTAATCAAGTATTACTTATAATTATTAAAGTATTATTTTCTTATATTAAATTATCATTTTGGGTAAAATCTCCATAGGTGATAATATGAAAGAAAACAAAGAAACTACATTAAAAGTTATAGGTCAAAATATCAAGCGAATACGAGTGCTAAAAAATCTCACACAAGAACAACTAGCAGAAAGGCTAGATAAAAGTATAAATTTCATTAGCTTAATTGAGAGGGGCGAAAGTGGTATTAGTGTTTCTACTATTATAGATATTTGTGATGCACTTCAAATATGCTCTGATGAACTATTTTATCGGCTTAATAGATAAGCAAGTTGTTACAGATGATGAATTTATTACTAATTCCTTAAATATGTTCAACAGAGAAGATAAGAAAATTGTTAAGAATCTTATAGAATATATACTTAACTCTAAAAAGTAAATTATTGAATAAACCGTAATGATGAAAATAATTTTAGAAATAAACAATATATTGAAAATATGAAAAATGAATTTAAAACTAAGTAGCATATACCAAACCTTATACCGTATAAAATGCTTAAGTTGAAATTTTATGTAAAATATAGTATAATAAAAATAGTGAAACGTTTTTATCTCCGTTTCATCAGTAAGTATCAACATCATAGGCGCGTAATTACGCAAGGAGGAACTTTTATGAACGAAATGAAGCATGTAGGAAACTTTCTGTACCAATACTTGGAGGACAACACCGTGTCAATTGCCTATATGGCTTGTTTCTCTAACCTTGCTGGACAGATGCTTGTTCACAAGCAGATGGACGATAAGGGCAAGTGGACGGGTCAGTGTGTCGACGGTGTGTATAAGGGCTACCCCTACATCTTCCTTATCTTCGAGGGCATTCCCGAAGAAGATTTGGTAAATATCTTGCAAGCCTAAAGCATTCACGTTAAAAAGATATATCTTTTATCCCATCGAAAGATGGGAGTTTTCTTTATATTTTTCATTTTCTCTTCAATTTTATCTTCACTTTCTCTCATTGCTAATATTGTTTTTTCAAATAAAGTATCTAACTCACAACTTAAGTTTTCTGCACCTTGCCTTATTACGTCTCTTGAGCAACCTTCTACAAATTTTATACTATAAGTATATATCGTTTTTATTTGCACACACTAATAAAAAGGATGTGATTTTTTGGATAATTCATTTTGGATAGAAACTACAAATAAAACAAATTACCCTAAATTAGAAAAAGATACTAATGTAGATGTATGCATTGTTGGTGGTGGAATTGTTTCTGCAATAACTGCATATTTACTTATGGATTCCGGTTTAAGTATTTGTGTGTTAGAAAAAGATAGAGTATGTACAGGTGTTACTGCTAATACTACTGCTAAGATAACAAGTCAACACGATTTATTTTATGATTATTTGGCAAATAATTTTGATTTAGATTTTGCTAAACAATATTTAAATTCTAATGAAGAAGCTATATCTTTAATTAAAAGCATTATAGAAAAAGAAAATATTGATTGTGATTTTGAAATGCAAGATTCTTATGTTTTTACTACTTCAAAACAAGAAGCTAAAAAGATCAAATCAGAAGTAGAAGTTGTAAATAAACTAGGATTAAATGCTGAATATTTAACTAAAATTCCGCTTCCAGTTAAAAACATTTTAGCTGCAATAAAATTTCCAAACCAAGCTCAATTTCACTCTAGAAAATATGTACTTGGCTTATTTGATATTGTGTCAAAAAAAGGTGTGAAAATATATGAAAACTCTAAGGTAGTTAATATAAATCATAATTCAGATAATTATACTGTAAGTACAGATTCAGCAACAGTTACTGCTAAATATGTTGTAATGGCAACTCATTACCCAATAAAAAATTTTCCTGGATTTTATTTCTTAAAAATGTACCAATCTAAATCTTATGCTATTGCAGTAGATACTAAAGAAGAATTATTCCCTGGAATGTATATTAATAGTTGGGATCCAGTAATTTCATTTAGAACTGTTCCATATAACAATTCTAGGCTTTTAATTGTTGTTGGCTCAAGCCACAAAACAGGTGCAACAGATGTAAACATTGTAGATAGTTTTAAAAACTTGGAAAATTACATTAGAAACATTTACCCTAATATGGATGTAAAATATAGATGGTCTACCGAAGACTGTATAAGTTTAGATAAAGTTCCCTATATTGGTGAATTTTCTAATCTTTATAAAAACATGTATATTGCTACTGGCTTTAAAAAATGGGGAATGACATTATCTCATGTCGCTGGGAAAATTATTGCTGACAAAATTTTAGGCAATGAAAATGAGTATTCTAAAATATATACTGCAACTAGATTGCAGCCTATAAAAAATATAAAAGAATTTGGAAATATTTTAAAACAAAGCACTTATTCATTAGTTATTAATAAAACAAAAAAAGCTTTAAATTCTTTGGATGATATATCTAATGGAAATGGTGGAATTATAGAATACAATAATGATAAAATAGGTGTATACAAAGATGACTCTGGTAAAATTTATGCTGTTAAGCCTATTTGCAAGCATTTAGGCTGTGAACTAAGTTGGAATAATTTAGAAAAAACTTGGGATTGTCCTTGTCATGGCTCAAGATATGATTATATGGGAAATATTATTACAGAGCCAACAAAGCAGAATTTAGATATTATTGAACTGTAATCATATTATTATGGCTTATATTGATACTACAACTACACTGCTTCCGTTGTTATGTTATTATTTTTTCCCTTGTTTTTGTTATTTTTATATATTAGCATAGCACTAAAAGTAATGCATAAGATTATTGATAAAACTTGTGATACTCTAAAATTACCTAGCATTAAACTATCTGTTCTTAATCCTTCAATGATCGCTCTTATAAAACCATATAAACTTAAGTATATATATGTTAATTGTCCTTTATATTTTCTTTTGTTTCTTATATTATATAGAAGTATAAATATCAATAAACATCCTACTGATTCATATAAAAAAGTGGGATGTACTTCTATAAATTTAAGATTTTTTACAATTCCCATTCTAAAAATGCTATTCGTTTCTGTTCCATACGCTTCCATATTAAAGAAATTTCCCCATCTTCCTATTGCCTGTCCTAATGCTAAATAAGGAACTATATAATCTAACATATCTAATATGTTTATATCCTTTTTTTTGCAATAAATCATAATAGTTATAATTGCACCTATTATTCCGCCATATATTGCTAATCCACCATTTCTAATATCTAAGATTTCTGATGGATTTTGTATATAATATTCTAGTTTAAAAAGTATAAAATATATTCTTGCGCTAATTATAGCCACTGGTATCATAATAATTGCTAATTCTAATATATTTTCAAATTTTATGTTATATTTTCCATTATCTTTTCTACATAGTGCTATCCCTACAATAAAAGCTAACACAATAAAAATAGCATACCAATAAATACTAATATTATGAAACTTTATTGCTATCTGGTTTATATAAAAATTTAGTCCCAATCCATTAAATGTTATTTTTTCCATATTGGATATTCTTTCCCCTTTATACTAATTATAGCCACTTTTATTGTTTTATAACATTATTTTACTTATTTTTATGTAAAAAGCATTCTTGGTCATGTGAATTTATAACCCCTATCGCTTGTAGATAAGAATATATTATTACTGAACCGACAAATTTCATTCCTCTTTTTTGCAAGTCTTTTGATATTGCATCTGACAAATGATTTGTAGTTTTACCTATTTCATAAATAATTGTATCGTTTGTAAATGTTTTTAAATAATTGTAAAATGTGCCGTATTCATTTTGTATAGATTTAAATATTTTACTATTATTTATCGTTGCATTTATTTTTAGTTTATTTCTTATAATATTTTTATTTGTTAATAATTCTTGAACTTTTTTATCGTTGTAGTTACATATTTTATCTATATTGAAATTATCAAATGCTTTTTTAAAACTCTCTCTTTTGTTTAATACACATTCCCAAGAAAGCCCTGCTTGAAATGATTCTAATATTAGCATTTCATATAAATATTTATCATCAAAATTAGGCTTACACCATTCGTTATCGTGATATTCTATATATTTAGGATTATTTAAATTACACCATTTACACCTTATCATAAATTATTCCTCTATAAGTTGATATTTATATAATTGCTATAATAACATAAAAGAGAGCAATTATCAATATAACCACTCTCTTCCTATTACCACATTTATTTATTTAGTTTTTCTTTAATTTCTTGATTTAATTAAATTTTTTTTGCTTTCCCCCATTTGGTTGTTCCATACCTCCGTTGTTTGGGCCTCCCATACCTCCATTATTTAAAGAAGAATTAGAGGTAACTATACTATTTGCTTTTAAGCTTCCAACACTTGTTCCATTAACATATAAAGTATAAGTATCTCCTTGGTTAATGCTTGGATTTGAAATTGTAATTACTCCATATGTTTTTTCTGCTTCAAACACTGCTATTTCTGTTCCTGAATCATTTTTTAATATTATTTTATCTCCTGCCTTTCCTGATGTTTGAAATGTTAATGAATATTGAGTTGAATTATTTGAAGGATTTTGCCACATACCATAAGCTCCATAAACTATTAAATTTCCTCCTGTTACAACACATTCTCCATCATAATCTAATGCACCATTTCCAGCATTAGTTGGACCTGCTACTGTGATATTTCCACCTTTTATATATATTGATCCATTGGAATCCAATCCATCTCCATTTGCATTAACTGATATATTACCATTATTTATAACAAGTTTTCTATTTGAAGATGCTACTGAAGTAAAGTTGTTTTGACCAGGTCTACCTTCTATAGATGAATTATCATTTCCTCCTGCAATATTTATTCCATCATCTGATGTTACAACAGCAATTGTTCCACCATTTATTTCAACGTACGCACTTTCTATTCCTTCATAACTTTTACTAATATTTATATCTCCTCCATTTATTGCAATATTCGTATCTGCAT
Organism: uncultured Clostridia bacterium; assembly: GCA_947632145.1. Taxonomy (GTDB): domain Bacteria; phylum Bacillota; class Clostridia; order TANB77; family CAG-508; genus CAKPQL01. The sequence continues at coordinate 7,618 of CANRNW010000020.1, read as the reverse complement.
GTATACCATCATCTTCACTAGAAAGTTCTATATCTCCATTATTTATTACAATTATTCCATTTGAATGTATACTGTCATCTGTACTGTTAATTTCTATATTTCCACCATTGATTGTTATTTCATTTCCTGCTTTTAGTCCCTTACTACTTGTAGAATCTTCTGAACTAGTTGAACTTCCTACAGTTTCTCCTTTATATCCGCCTCTATAAAATCTATCATTACTATTATTTGAAGATACTATCTCTCCTTTTGTAGTTATATTTATTGATGCGTTTGATGATATATTTAGTATTGTTTCTGCTTGTATTCCATCTGCTTTAGAATCAATACTAATTGTTCCTCCTTCTATTGCAATATAACCTAATTCAGTGTCTTCATTATTTGTAGATTTTATTCCATCGCCACCAGACACCACGTTTATTTTTGCATTGTTAATAGCAATATAATCTTTACCTCTAATACCATCATCTTTCGAATTTATATTTATATTACTGTTTATAATCTTTAATCCATCTTTACTTACTATTCCGTCTAAATAATTTGCATTTACTATTAGTTTTCCATTTCCATTTATGATTAGATCTGTTTTTGTAAATATAGCACCATCTGGCTCTGACTTTTCACTATCTGTAAATACTGTATAAGTTTCACTATCAGTTATATTATTTTCAGAATTATCAGCTAGAGTAATAGTTAATTTACTTGCAGTTATTCCGTTGATTGGTGCAGTTTGTTTACTTGTAATAGATGCGTTATCTAGTACTAGCTGAACCTCATCATTTTCACCTGCTTCTACTACAATATTTCCATCAGATATACTTCCTGTTATGTAATACGCTCCAGCTGAATTTATTGTTATAGTATTTCCTGAAAAGTTTACACCTTTTCCTTCTACTGTTGTTTTTGTATCAGATAAGTTTATTTTAGCTACATAATCTGACCATTCGCCTGTAAGTTCTTCTTCTTTATATTCTACTGTTAAATCTGTGCCTTTTGTATTTATCTCTACATTGTCTAAATCAGATTTATCTTTATTTTGATAAAAATAAATTATAATAAAAATTGCAATTAATACCACTACTAATAAACTTAATAAAACAATTATTTTTTTACTATTCATTATAACTCAACCTCACTAACTTCTTGTCTTTCTAAGCTAACTAGCATGTTGCCATTTCTACATCTTATTTCATCTAAAAAACTTTTTTGTTTTAATTTTTCTTTTATACTTACTATATAAACTAATTCATACATACTTCCCATATTAGTTGTTTTCACTTTTAAAAGTTCTGCTTTATTTGTATATTTTTTAAATATATCATCAAAAACTTCTTCATAATCTAAGTTTTCAGGTATCAATATTTTTAATTTTCTTTCTGACACATCTTGAGTTTTATTTGCTATTTTACTCATTACTATAACTACTATTGCAACTATAACAGTAATTAGAACTGTATATAATACATATCCCATTCCAAGACCTAATCCAACAGCCATTGCCCAAAACACACTTACAATTTCTTTTGAATTACCCGGCATACTTCTAAATCTAATTAAGCTAAAAGCTCCTGCTACTGCAAATGCTGTTCCTAAATTTCCATTTACTAAAAATATCACTACTTGCACTAATACTGGTAAGACAGTTAATGTTAATAAAAAATTTGGTGTTGTTTTTGTTGTTAGTTTATGTGTAAAACTTATAACACCCCCTAATATAATTGATACAGCTATACATATTAAGCAACTTTCTAAACTAACTGAAGTTTTAATTGTTTCATTAAAAATACTTTCTAACATAATTTTTCCTCCTCTTTTAAACTGCATATTTTGACATATAGTCAGCATTGCAAATTAACTTTGTATATGCTTCACCATATTTTGAAAAACTAGATGGGCATATCATAAGTTCATTTAATATTTTAACAAGCCACATAGGCATTGATTCTAATGTTTTTATTTCCATAATGTAATGGTCTTTTTCTAAAATATTAGTTCCATAAATTCCTTTTTCTAATTCTAAATCATAATCTCTGGCTAAAATGTTAGTATCAAATGTAATTCTAAAATCTCTATCAAACTCATCATAATAAGCTCTTCTATCATACGATATACACATTGTTTGTTTTAAATTATAAAATTGAAAATAATATAATAATTCTTTTTTTACTTGACTTCCTTCTGAAAATAAATTTTTATTATTCATATATTCATAAAAATCTTTTAATTTCATTTCAATTCTTCTTTTACTTACTATTCCATCATATTTCCTTTTTATTTCTAGATAAACTGTACTATCAATATTCGGCACATTATAACTTCTTAATCTTACCTTATCTTTATATACTGGCTTTGTTATAGAATGCCTTACTAAATCAAATTGTTCTGTATCTAAATAAATATTACAAATACTACTTTTACCATGTTCATCTTCTATCATTTTGCTTTCTATAATATCTTTTAATCTTAAATATTGTTCTTTAGTTATCACATATTTTTTCTCAACCCTTCTAAAAAATTCGGCCATTTGCAAATCTCCTTTTTTTCAAATTCATATTTATAATAATATCTAAACATTGAAAATTTATTGAAAAAAAAAGATTAAGATATATTTTTATCTTAATCTTTTTTTTTATAGTTTTTATATTGGAATAGTTGCCTTAAAAATCGTAAATCCATCTTTATAATATGTTTCAATATTTCCTTTATATTTTTGAATTGTAGTTTTTGCAATTGAAAGACCTAATCCATATCTTTTTTCATTTCTATTTCGTGATTTATCTATACGATAAAACCTTTCAAATATCTTCTCTCTTTCTTCTTCTGGTATAGCTTCTCCCATATTTTTCACTTGCATTACTATTTTGTCTTTTTCTTTATTCAATTCCACGATTACTTCATTTTTTGCCTCTGTGTGTTTTATTGCATTATCTATTAAGGTAGATAATATATGCTCAATATCTTCTTTTTGTCCATTTATAATAATATCTTTTTCAATATTACTGTTCAATTTTACATCTTTTTCATAAGCCATACTTTCAAACATCGAAAATATAATTTCTACTTCTTGTGACAAATTAAATTTTTCGTATTTTTTTATATTATCGGTGCTTTCTATTTTTGCAAGTAATAATAATTCATTTACTAATTTATTCATGCTATGTACTTCATTTTGAATATATGTTATCCATTTATTTTTTCCTACTTTATCTTCAAGAACATCCGAGTTTGCTTCAATTACCGCAAGTGGAGTTTTTAATTCATGCGATGCATCTGATATGAACTGCTTTTGCTTTTCTAGAGTTTCTTCTACAGGTTTTACTATTATTTTAGATACTTTTTTGGCTAATATATATATAATCATAATTGATATAATTCCTATACTTACTGAAAAAATTATTTTAAGTTTTATATTAAACACTATATCTTCGTTTTCCATTAGTGTAACATTTATTTCGTTATTTCCTATTCTTCTTACTTTATATATATATTTACCAATAATTCCACTTTCGAAATTTCTTTTACTTACACTAATTGCATAATTTCTAATCTCATTATTTGTTTCACTAGGTTCTCTAATTATTGTTTCATTATTTATAAAAAATCTATAAATACCATAGTCTTCTATTTGTTCTGGAAATTCCTGTGGTCTTTCAATTCTTGGGCCATTCTCTCCTGTTAGTCTGTCCATCATCATAGTAGCTGAATTTATCGAATCTTTATAACTAAAAATAGAGTATAGTATAATAATTCCTAACATAATTGATGTTAAAGAAATTTGAATAATTAAAAATATTCTTTTTTGTAATTTGTTAATCATTTTATTCCTCCATTTTATATCCAATTCCTCTTACTGCTTTTATTTTAACTTTTGATTGTAATAAATTTAATTTTCTTCTTAAAAATGTTACATAAACTTCCACATTGTTATATTCAGCTTCACTTTCATATCCCCAAATTTTTTGTGCCAAATTTTCTCTTATGGACACCTGATTTTTATTGATAATTAACTGTTCTAGCAAATCAAGTTCTTTTCCGTTTATTTGTATCTCATTTTCATTACATTTTAATTTTGCATTTTTTATATCTAATGTTAAATCTCCAAATTCTAAAATGCCTATATCTTCTAGATTATTTGTTCTTTTTAATATTATTTTTACTCTTGCCATAAGTTCTCTTGTAGAAAATGGTTTTGTTATATAATCATCTGCGCCATTTTCTAAACCATTTAATTTGTCTGACATTTCTGACTTTGCTGTTAGCATAATAATTGGTGTTTTTATTTTTTCTTTTCTTACATTTTCTAAAATTTCAAATCCATTCTTCTTTGGCAACATAACATCTAATAAAATTAAATCGTATTCACCTGTTAATGCTTCATCTTCTCCATCTTCACCATTTGTTTTAATATTTACATTAAAATTTTCTTTTTTTAATGTTTCTGCTATTGCATCAGCTAAACTGTATTCATCTTCAATTATTAGAATGTTCACCTATATCACCTCTAATTTATTGTAATTATGTTTTATTGAAATTTTATTGAAATAAATATTTATTTTTTCAACCACATTCTGTTAGGTATTCTACATCAAGCGTTTTGTAAAATATATTATCTCCTAAAAAACAAAGTAGTTCTCAAACTAGTTTGAGAACTGTAATTTGTCAATTGCCTTTAAGAAAATTTGGTGCACCTGGAGGGATTCGAACCCCCGACCTTCCGGTTCGTAGCCGAACACTCTATCCAACTAAGCTACAGGTGCAAATTATCAGTAATATTATAATAGTTTTTTAAATTTATTTCAATAGAAAATCCTAAAAATATTGAAATGTAAATGAATATATTATATAATTCTTTTATATGCATCTATAGCTCAGTAGGATAGAGCGCTCCCCTCCTAAGGGAGAGGTCATTGGTTCGATTCCAATTAGATGCACCAAAAGTATATTAAACTTGTACTCATAAAATTGTAGTTTATATATTCCTATTTTCTTCATTCTTTCTAATTAATTTGTTCTTATCTTTAAATCTTATTACCACATTACTATAAATTAATTGATATGTCATTGAAACTAATTGCCCAATTACCGTACAAAATGGTGTAGGTATAAATGAAAGCATAAATCTAATTGTATTAGAAATTTGTTTGTTGATTGTTGCCTTTATTGCCGAACATTCTATTTGTATATAACATATTTTTATACTATATAGAGGATAACCGATAAAAGTTATTATCTCAAGTCCGATATAGATTAAAGTTATATCTAATTGAGTTTTATACATTGGATATAATATTACAAACATTACTACAATTGAGACTAAAATCAATCCTATTAATTTAAAAGCATTTTTTAAGTGCTCATTATATTTAAATTTATTTTTTACAATATCTATTCTTGCAGCCACTCCTATACTATATGTTATATCCCATTGCATATCTGTAATTAACGTTGAAAAAGATAATGCTAGTGCATAGTTTTCTCCATATTTAAATATATTACTTAATCCAAATAAATATATTAGTAGAAACATTATAGCAGTTGTTAAATCTACAGAATCATATTTTATCCATTTAAATATATTTATAGAAAATTTGAATTTTTCCATATTTTTAAATAAAATGAAAATTACTGTAATTGCAGTAGCAACTAATGCGCTGATAGCAACTATAATTTGATTTTTAATAAAAATTGCAGGAATAATTAAAAAAACAAAATTAACTATATTAAATATTGTAGTTAATTTATTTGCTTTTTTATTTTCCTCTTTATAATGTAATTTGTTTATTATTAAATATAGTACCAATTGTAAATAAATTTGTAATACTGAGTATATTCCAAAAATTCTATACTTATCTACATCCATTCCCATAAAAGTTATGTATTTATCTATATTTATAGCAATCATCCCAAAGGTTAATAATCCAATTATAATACCCAAAACAATTCCAGAATTTATGGCATTTTTATTATTTTCCTTATATGCATATACATTACTGCCTACCCCAAACAATGACTTATATATGCTCATTATAAATTGTATTGGATAAGTTAATGAAAATATATTTATTAAATTTGGTTCAATTAGTATTCCTAATAAAAAATAACTTGCTATTGGAACTATTGATGTTACTAATATATCTAAACTTATTCTTAGTAATCTTTTCACAAATTTTGCTCCTTTTAATATTGTAAATTTTATTAAACATGATATACTTATACTACAAATATACAACAATTTCAATATATGGAGGTTTACTGTGCACGAAGAATTTATGAAAATTGCATTGTTAGAAGCAAAAAAAGCATTCGATAAAGAGGAAGTACCTGTTGGTGCTGTGATTGTTCAAAATGGGAAAGTTATTGCTAAAGCGCATAATTTAAAAGAAACAAAAAATGATACTACAAACCATGCAGAAATTTTAGCAATTCAAAAAGCAAGTAAAAAACTAAAAAAATGGAGACTTACAGATTGCGAAATGTATGTTACTTTAGAACCTTGCAGTATGTGCGCAGGTGCACTAATAAATTGCAGATTAAAAAAATTGTATATTGGAACAATGGATACAAAAACTGGTGCTTGTGGATCAGTATTAAACCTTTTAGAAAATTATAAATTTAATCATATAGTTGAAATTGAAACTGGTATCTTGCAAGAAGATTGCGAAAAAATTTTAAAAGATTTTTTTAAGTTTTTAAGAAAAAAAAGAAAGGATTAGTTTATGAGTGAACATTCTAAACAAAACGAAAAAATAATAAAAAAGCCTTTAATAATTATTGCTTTAGTTATAATTATTGCAACAATTATAGCTTTTTTCCTTCGCTATAATCTAGAAGGAGAAAAAAATTTACCTTTTATAATTACAAACATTAGAATAATTAGTACTGCACAAGCAAATATTATTGGCGATAATCAAGATGATTTAAATATTATACAAAACAACGATTTTTATTTTTATTTAGAAAAAAATCCAAAATATAAAAAAGAAGAATCTATTTCTAAAGTTACATTTGAAAATTTTAATATAAAAAAATCATCAGAAAAAGGCACAGTAAATATTTATATACCTTCTCCAAGTAAAGCATTGCCTTTTTCATATACTGATGAATACAAAGTGCAAAATAGCATTTCTTATAACGGTTCTCTTACGACTAATCTTCCTTCCCTAGAAATAGGTAATCAGGGAGGTCTAACTGCGTTTAGTATAACTTTAGAAGATTTAGGAATTTATAAAAAGGATGATGAGACTGTAACTTATGATGGAACAATATTACCGAAACTAAATTTAACTAATGATGATATTGCTATGGAAGTTTCATTTGATGTAATAATAGAAACTTTGTCAGGTAAAAAATTTAAGTCTAATCTTCAATTTGATTTGCCTATAGGAAATATAATAGAAGAAGGTAGATCATTTTTAGATAAAAATAATTTGGATGATATTGTATTTAAAAGATTTTAATCAGAAATCCACAAAATTTTAAAAAAGTATTGCATTTTAATCATTTCTATGTTATAGTATATAAGCAATTTGATTTTAATTGCTTATTTCGGGGTGTGGCTCAGTTGGTAGAGCGCGTGGTTTGGGACCATGAGGTCGCACGTTCGATCCGTGTCACCCCG
>CANRNW010000019.1 GCA_947632145.1 uncultured Clostridia bacterium | reverse complement strand
GCAATGATTTCTCACTGTTATTCCCCTCTAATAGGCAGGTTGCTTACGTGTTACTCACCAGTCCGCCACTAACCGCTTCAATTTGTAAACAAACTGATTAAGTCCGTTCGACTTGCATGTCTTATGTGCGCCGCCAGCGTTTATCCTGAGCCAGGATCAAACTCTCTTGTTTTTACTGCAGATAAACTGCGTTATACTTCGTCAAGTTCGCAAAATTTTATTTCGATGTATAAACATACTATCTCAATAAAATTTTGCTCCTTTCCTTGTCTAACTTGTTTCTCTTTGTAAAAATTATAAAACAAATTTTACAAAGCATTTTTAGAGTTTTTGACTCATTTTTTATTTCTTAATTTATTTGGCAATACTTTTGTATTACCGCTTGGTCTCTTAAAGGATATTTATTGTTTACTTTTCAATGTACTTTTTATGTTCCCTTTTTTCGCGAGAACATTATAGATTTTAGCACAGAATAATATTGTATGTCAATACTTTTTTAAAAAAATTTTAATATTTTTTGTTTCATTTTTAAAACGCTTAATTCTCTAGGGATTTAAGCGTTTTAAAAAATTGTTTTTTACATAAATATTCTTTGATTTTATACTTATTTTCTTTTTTATCTATTATTATATAAAAGTGTTTTATATTTCAATATGTTTTTGTATATTTTCCACATCTAGTTCTATTTCTGTTTCTTCTCCTGTTTCCATGTTTTTTAGTTTTGCTTTATTGTTATTTATTTCATCTTCTCCTATTGTTAAAACATATTTTGCTCCTATTTTATCTGCATATTTAAATTGAGCTTTTATGCTTCTTTCTACAATATCTTTTTGTACGTTTACTCCGTTTTCTCTTAATTTTTTCACTAATATTGTTGCCAAAGTATTTGCTTTTTCTCCAATTCCTGCAATGTATAATTTAGGATTTTCTTCCTTTACTAAGTTTTCTTTATTGTACTTTTCATATATTTCCACAATTCTTTCCATTCCTAGTGCAAATCCTAATGCTGGTGTTTGTTTTCCACCTAATTCTTCTACCAATCCATCATATCTTCCACCAGCAAGTACTGTATACCCTTCTTCTTTTGATATAAATTCGAAAACTGTTTTTGTATAGTAATCTAATCCTCTAACTATTCCTGGATCTATTTTGTAATCTATTCCAATTTCTGTTAATAGTTTTTTTACATTTTCAAAATGATTTTTACATTCATCACACAAATAATCTAATATTATTGGAGCCCCCATGTTTAACTCTTTACATTTTTCTTCTTTACAATCAAGTATTCTCATAGGATTTTTTTCAAATCTTGTTTGGCATGTATAGCAATACTTATCTATATTCTTTTCTAAGAATTTTTTTAATACTTTTTGATATTCTGCTCTACAAGTTGGGCATCCTATGCTATTTATTGTTAGTTCAACATTTGGAATATTTAATATTTTAAATATTTCGTTTGCCATTGTTATACTTTCAACATCTGCCATGTATGAAGCTGTTCCAAAAACTTCTGCACCTATTTGGTGAAATTCTCTAAGTCTTCCCTTCTGCACGTTTTCATATCTATACATAGCCATATTATAAAACATTTTTATAGGTGATTGTTTTGATGCCATTCCGTTTTCTATATATGCTCTTACAACTCCAGCAGTTCCTTCTGGCCTTAGAGTTATACTTCTTCCACCCTTATCATCGAAAGTGTACATCTCTTTTTGTACAACATCAGTTGTATCTCCAACACCTCTTTGAAATAATTCAGTATTTTCAAATACTGGTACTCTAATTTCTTTATAACCATAATTCTTAAATAATTCTTGTATTTTCTTTTCTATATATTGCCATTTGTAAATTTCTTCTGGCAAAATATCTCTTGTTCCTTTTGGTTTTTGTATCATATTTATTCCCCCTAATATTTGCTAGATTTTAAATCTAAATAGATTGGTTCTTCTTCTTTTACCATGGTGCTTTTTCCGTGTCCTGGATATATTATTGTATCTTCTGGTAATATCATAAGTTTATTTGTTATAGAGTTAATTATATCAGCAAAGGAGCCTGTTGGCAAATCTGTTCTTCCCCAAGTTCTTCTGAAAACCGTATCTCCAGAAAATAAAAGTTTATGTTCTTCGCAATACAAGCATATTCCTCCTGCAGTATGCCCTGGTGTATGTATAACTCTAAACTCTATCTCTCCAATATGTATTAAATCATTGTCATTTAATCTAGAGTCTACTTCTATATAATCATTTTTTACTCCAATATATTCTGTCATATTTATATTGGGATCATTTAATCCTTTTTCATCTAAAAAATGAATCAATACTTTACCGCCAAAGTTTTTCTTTACTTCATTTACTGCACCTATATGATCCCCATGACAATGTGTTAAACATATATATTTTACTTTTGCATCTAATGTTTTTAGCATTTCTTCTATTTTTTCATATTCTCCTGCCGGATCAATTACCATAGTTTCTTTTGTATTCTCATCTGCTACTATATAACAATTAGTTTCCTCTCCTAAAGTTGTAGTTATTTTTATTCTCTTTAGTATCATATAATTCCCTCTATTTCTTTCTTCTAACTTCGTACACACTTTCTACTTTTCTTAATGATTTTAGAGCTTTGTTTAATTCATCTAAATTTTCTAATTCTAAAGTTAATTCTGTAAGAACAGTTTTGTTTTTATTAACCTTACTATTAACTTCAATTAAGGTAACTTTAGAATTTGACAATTCTTTTATTATATCTGCAAGTAATCCATTTCTATCAGTAGATAATACTTCTATGTTTACATTGTAAGAAGCTTTTGCTTCAGTATACCAAGCAACATCAATTATTCTGCCTTCTTCTGATAATAAATCTTTAACATTCACACAATCACTTCTATGAACTGATACTCCTCTTCCTTTAGTTATATATCCTATTATATTATCTCCTGGAAGTGGATTGCAACATTTTGAAAGTTTTACCAAGCAATTGTCTATTCCTTTTACTATTATTCCCGTTTTAGAGCTCTTGTTTTGATTTACTCTTGGCTTAGATAACTCTTCAATTTTTTCTTCTATTTCCTCTTCTTTATGCTCTTTTCTATATTCCTCTAGTATTTTTGCTATTATTTTTACAGGTGATATTGCCCCAAATCCCACGCTTGCAAACATATCATCTAAACTTGAATATTTGTATCTATCTAATGCAACTTGTATAAATTCTGGTTTAAATAATTCTGAATGACTCATGCCAATTCTTTTTATTTCTTTATCTATCAAGTCTTTTCCTTTTACAATGTTTTCTTCTCTTTGAGTTTTCTTAAACCATTGTAAAATTCTATTTCTCGCACTAGTACTTTTTACAAATTTTAACCAATCTCTACTAGGTCCTTTTGAAGTATCTGATGTTACAATTTCTACAATATCTCCATTATGAAGCTTTGTAACAATAGGCATCATTTTGCTATTTATTTTGCATCCTACCATTTTATGTCCAACTTCTGCGTGAATATTATATGCAAAATCTATTGGAGTAGCACCTCTTGGTAATACCTTTATATCTCCCCTTGGAGTAAACACATATACTTCATCTTCAAATAATTCTGTTTTTAGTGTTTTTAAGAATTCGTCTGGATCTTGTAATTCTTTTTGCCATTCTAGTGTTTCTCTAATCCAAGATAATTTGTCATCTTGTACCACAACTGTTGACTTTTTATTCTTATTTGCCTCTTTGTATGCCCAGTGAGCAGCGATACCATATTCAGCAACTCTATGCATGTCCCAAGTACGAATTTGCACTTCAAAAGGAGTTGCTTTAGGTCCAATTAGTGTAGTATGTAAAGATTGATACATATTTGCTTTTGGAACAGATATATAATCTTTAAATCTTCCGAGGCATTGGATTGTATAAATCATGTACTACTCCTAGTGCTGCATAGCAATCTTTTACAGTTCTAACAAGTATTCTTAATGCAAATAAATCATATATTTCTTCCAATCCTTTATTATCTCTTTGCATTTTTCTATATATACTGTATAAGTGTTTTGCTCTACCCGTTATTTCTGCGTCTATATGCTGATTTCTTAACTCTTTTTTTATTTCTTCCATTATTTCTTGTATAAATTTTAATCGTTCTTCTCTTTTTTTATCTAATCCTTCTACAATTTCTCTATAATCGTCTGGTTGAAGATATTTGAATGCTAAGTCTTCCAATTCCCATTTTAAAGAATACATACCAAGTCTATTTGCAAGTGGAGCATACAAATTCATTGTTTCTTCAGATATTGCAATTTGTCTATCTTTATCTAAGTATTTTAAAGTTCTCATATTATGAAGTCTATCTGCAAGTTTTATAAGTATAACTCTTATATCTTTTCCCATTGCCAAAAACATTTTTCTATAATCTTCAACTTGACGCTCTTTTGCAGATGTATATTGAATTGTACTAAGTTTTGTAACTCCATCTACCATTTCCGTTATTTCTTTTCCAAATTCTTTAGCCATGTCTTCTTTTGTAACACTTGTATCTTCTACAACATCATGAAGTAATGCCGCGCAAATAGTAGTATCATCTAATTCTAGAGTTGCTAATATATATGCAACATTTACAGGATGAATTATAAAAGGTTCTCCAGATTTCCTTAGCTGATTTCCATGGAATTCTTTAGCATAGTTATATGCTTTCATAATCAACTTAGAATCTGATCTTCTATTATTTTTCTTCATTAAATTGATTACATCATCAATAGTTATTTCTTTTTCTTGTGTCATCTATGTCACCCTCTTTTTATTATGTAACAAACGGAATAAATTTTAGTCTTGCTTCTTACTTATATGTAATATTTAAATTGACTTCATTATGTCTTTTAAATTTATTTGTATTGTTTCGATTCCATTATATGAATTAACCTCTAATGTACCTAATATATCAACCTTATCTCCTATTAAATATTCTTCTGCTAAGTTTCCCATATTAAACCCTATAGCATTTATTAGGTAATTATTATCTTTTAAGGTAATTTTTAAATGTTTTCCTTCTGATAGTGCTCGTATAGAATCTATTTTTAAGTTTTTATATAAAAATATTGGTGTTTTATTGGCTTCTCCAAATGGCTCTAGTTTATTTATCTCTTCAACCGTTTCTTTATTCATGTCGTTTAGAGAAATTTCTCCATCAACATATATAACAGGTAAAATACTTTTTATATTTTTCTCTTCAGCTATTCTTTCAAATTCCTGCTTAAATTTTTCTAAGTTTTCCTTTTTTAATGATAATCCTATTGCCATTTCATGTCCGCCGTATTTTTCTAAGTATTTACTATTTTCGCATAGAGCAGAATGCAAATCAAATCCTGGAATACTTCTACCAGAACCTTTGGCAATATCATCTTCTAATGATAATAATATTGTAGGTTTAAAAAATTTCTCTGTTAGTTTAGATGCAACTATTCCTATAACTCCGTGATGCCACCCCATTCCTGCTAAAACTATTGTATTGATTTTACTCATATCAATATCCTTTAATGCATCCATTGCCTCTTCAAATATTTTTCTTTCTTTTTCTTGCCTTTCAATATTATATTTATTTAACTTTTCTGTTATAACTTCAGCTTGTACTATATTGTCTGTTAAGAATAATTCTAATGCTTCCTCTTGAAATCCCATTCTTCCACAAGCGTTTATTCTTGGTGCTATTCCAAAAGAAACAGTCGTTGAATTTATATTTTTATAGCCTATATTTTTTAGTAATGATTTTAATCCTATATTTTTAGTTACTTGAATTAGTTTTAATCCTAATGAAGCAATAACCCTATTTTCATCAACTAAAGGAACTATATCCGATATTGTTCCAACACATACAATGTCTAAATATTTCAAATACTCTTTTTCATCTAAATTTAATCTAATAGCAATTGCTTGAATTAGTTTGAAAACAACACCAACTCCGGCTAATCCTCTAAATGGATATTGATTATCTTTTCTTTTTGTATCAACAACAGCAATCGCCTTAGGTAAATCATCTAATGGCTCGTGATGATCTGTTATAATTGTTTCTATTCCTAAGCTATTGCTATATTCAATTTCTTCTATTCCAGATATACCACAATCTACTGTTATCATTAGTTTATGTCCTGATTCTGCAATATTTTTTATTGCCTCTTTATTTAATCCATAACCTTCTTGCAATCTATTTGGAATATAATAATCTACTGTAAGTCCCCTTTCTTCTAAAAATCTTTTCAATACCGTTATACTCGTTATTCCATCTACATCATAATCTCCATAGATTATAATTTTTTCTTTATTTTTAATAGCAATTTCAATTCTATCTACTGCCTCTTTCATATCTGGCATTAAATATGGGTCATGAAAATCATTTCTTGTTGGATTTAAAAACACATTTACATCATTATCATCTGTTATTTTTCTATTTACAAGAACTCTTGCTAATAATTTTGATATATTATGTTTCTCACTTATTTCATTTATTTTATTTTCATCTGTTTCATAAAATTCCCATTTTTTCTTCATATGAATCTCCTAAATTAACAATTTATTACTATTGTATATTATTTTGCAATATTTTGAAAGAGTTTTTTATATATTTTGCAAATTTTTTCTAAAAAATATTTTATAATATCAAAGCAATTATAAAGGAGCGAAAAATTTCGCTCCTTATATTTATTTTACACCTAATTCATATTTACTTATCCAGTAACCAGCAAGATTTCTACCATTCCAAGTAAATGCCTCTGGTATTGTATAACCACTATCTGGCGACGTCTTATCTTTTGGTATTAGTATTACCTCTGACCTTTGTGCTATTGTATTTAGTTTATATTCGTATCTTGGTATCCATACAAAATATGCTTCTTGATCTGCATTTCTTGTTACTATATTTGGCCACATTTGATTAGAATATTTGTACCATGTTCTTCCTTCTGCAATTTTACTTAAATCTACACTTCCACTTGTTAGTGCTCCATTTGAGCTTATATTTGCGCCATCTTTTAACACACTCCTTAAAGTTTGACTTGTATCTTCCTTTCCTGAACTATCGTATGTTACTATATATGTTGTATCTACATTAAATCCTGTTACATTTGGTGTTTCTAATTCTTGTAGTACAACTTCTTTAGTTAATCCTAAAACTTGACTTCCTTTTGCATTTTTTCCTATAACATGTACTGTATAATTTCCTGGCTCTAATCCACTAAAGATACATTTACCACTTATTACATTTGGTCCTGAAACTATTTTTCCATCTTTTATTACATAGGCTTCAAATGTTGTTGCACCACTTGATATTTTATCTACTACATTACTTACAACAATACTATCTGTATCTCCTGCTACCGTTGCTGTCATTGTTGGAGTTGATGTATCTCCTAGTTCATATTTGCTAATCCAATAACCTGCAAGATTTCTACCATTCCAAGTAAATGCTTCTGGTATTGTATAACCACTATCTGCCGTTGTTTTAGTTTTTGGTATAAATATTGCACTTGACCTTTGGTTTGCTGTGTCTAATTTATACTCATATCTTGGAATCCACACAAAATATGCTTCTTGTCCATTATTTCTTGTTACTATATTTGCCCATTGTTGATTATCGTAATTATACCAGTTTGATGGTGCCTCTTCACCTATTGGAACTACACTTGTTTCATTTCCATTTGCATCATATGTTACATAAAATGTATGGTTTTTATCAAATCCATCTAAATTTGGCACTTCTACTACTGCTGGCTCTAATACTGTTACTTCATTATTTAATACTTTTGTTATTTTATTTGTTGTTGCATCTCTTACAACTATTTCTACTGCATAATTTCCTTTTTCTAGCCCAGTAAATGTATAGTTATTGCTTGTTAATATAATTGGCGTTGTTCCTTCTTCATATTTTCCTGTTTCGCTATTAAAAATAATTCTTTTTCCATTTTGTATTAAGTACATTTCATATTTATTAGTAGTACCTAAATTTGCAAGTATATTTTTTACTCTTATAACTCCACTTCCTCCAGTTATTTCTGGCTTGTAGGTTGATGTATCTCCTAGTTCATATTTGCTAATCCAATAGCCTTTTAAGTCTCTATTACTCCATGTAAACGCCTCTGGAAGAATATACCCCTGACTACTTGGATTATATACTTTCCCGGTTTCCATATCTACATAGTTATTGTCTGTGTCTACAAATTTTACATCTGATCTTTGTGTTTCTTTATTTAGCTTATACATATATCGTGGAATCCACACAAAATATGCTTCATCTCCATTATTTCTTGTTACTACATTTGCCCACATTTGATTATCGTAATCATACCACCCACTTGTTGGTTTTTTCTCTCCTATTGGTATTATGCTTTCTTCATTTCCTGCTTCATCATATGTTACATAAAAAGTTGTATTTAAGTTAAATCCTGATAAATTTGGTCTTCCTGGTGGAGTATATTTAAATGAATGTTTTCTTATATTTTTTTCCGTATCTACAACGTAAAAAATATATTCATCTGAATCTTCATCTATTTCTATTTTTACTTTTTTTTCTGCATCTAAGCTTAAGCTATTTCCATTTTTATCTAATACCATACTTATATTGTTTTCATTATGTATTACTCTAAATTCTATACCATCTGGTAATATTTGGTGTTGTGTTGTTATTTTTGCAAACATATTTGTGTTTAGTATTTTTATTGTTTGTATTGGATTTGCTTCCACTAAACTAGTATTTCCTCCTAATTTTTGATTTAATTTTTGTACTACATTTAACTCCTCACTAGTTATTCCTGATACTACTTCATTCTTTATTAACCCATATTTATTTTCTTCTGCATTGTTTATATACTGGCTTGTTTTATTTGATACCCACATTCCTGTAAATGCTAAGTCCGCTTCATTTATTCCTAATTTATAATGTGTAAAGCAACTTGGAGTTGTCCACTCTTGTTCTACCATGCATGTATTTTTTAAATATTCTACTATTGTTCCACCTTCTGTTTGTTTATACATAAGTCTTGGTACCCATGTGAAGATTGAACCTACTTTTTCAGGGTCATCTAAAAATTCCCCTATATTTTTATTTGCTAGTTGTTTTTCTGAGTCTATTCCTATTTCTAATTCAGATTTATAGTACCCATCACTTAACATTACATTTGCTAGTTTTCCTGTAGAATAATTATACCATTCTGGGTCTTCTTTTCTTGTTATTTCCCATGCTCCACTTTCTTCATTCCATTTTATTGGTATCATTCCTGCACCTATTACTGGTGGGTTTGGTTCTGTTGTTGTTACATTGCTTATGTCTATTGAAGTTTCATTTATTAAAACATTGTATTCGTTGTTCGCTATTTTTTCTGCTTTTAATAGTTTTCCCCTATTTACAATAAGTATGGTTAATAAAAGTAGTAATAATATGATTACTGCTATAACTATTTTTATTTTGTTAGTTATATTTATTTTATTTTTCATAGGTTATTACTCCTTGTATTATTCATTTGCTTTAATTATATTGTGTTACTACTGCTCTTGCATTGGCATTGGTTGTATCTCTTCCGTAGTCAAATTTTTCGCTATTAGAGTAATCTACCTCATATGTCTTCATTACACTATATGAAAATCCATTTCTTGTAAGCCCATAGTAAGTTAGACCATTCAGATCTCTAAGCCAATTATTTGTTGTAATACTTCCACTAAAAAGATTTATAGCATCACCTTTTTTCAAATTCTGCCAACCAGCATCGCTAGTAGCATTATACTCATCACGATTTATTGAAGACGTATAATACAAATAATAATTTTTTGTTCTATCAGGTTTTCCAGCAGCAACATGTTCATTGTTACCTATATTATATATACCAGATACATTTCCAGTTGTTGTTGCTAGTCCATTTGAAGTTTCGTTAAAAAGACTAGAATAACTTACACTACTTGCTTGTTTTCCATAATCAGAAAGACCTAGTATTAGCATTGCACCATATTCTGTGTTTCTTTGTAAATGAACATCTAAACTTCCTGTCGTTCCCATAGCTCCAGTTGAACCTTTCATATAATAAATATATGCTTTTGCACTACTATTACCTATCCATGCTTTTAACGTTGTTGATGTACGACTTACATTGGGTGAGCTTTGTGGTGCAGCAAATACGCAACCTGAAATTAGGCAAATTAGTGTTAGCATTGTAATTAGTGTTAGTTTTAATTTTTTGTTCATTTAAAATTCCTCCTTCGTTGCGGGCGCAATCATGCGCCCCTACGTTTTTTATGGTGGCAATCATGCGTCCATATAACGTTTTGTTTTGTTGTGAGCGCAATCATACGTCCATATAATGTTGGTGCAATTATGCAATAAAAAAACACAATATTTAATGTGTACAAAAAATACACATAAATATTGTGTTATCTATGTTTTTATTTGTTTTTCAGTTTCTAATCTACATAATGTGTGTGTGTGTGTGTAGAGCCACAACGGTTACAGCGTTTTGCATAATTGTATTCTCCTTTGTTTTATTTGGGCGTAATCATACGCCCCTACAAATATAAATATATACCATTATGTTTTATTTGTAAATATATTTTTTATATTATTGCAATTATTGCATATATTATTATTTTTATCATATTTTTACTAAATAAATTCCATACATAAAAAGGTATTCCCATTTTATTTAATTTATCATACTCTGTGCAAATCAAATCTATTTCTTCTTTTGAAATTATTTCTTTTTCTTGCATATATTCTTTTGCTATGTATTTTGCCTTAGTCATTGCATCTATTTCTAAATATGCTCTTATTGTAAATTGTAAAAAACCAAGTATTGCAAATATGCACAAATATAGCAATGGATTACTTATTAAATTGAATATTGTTAATATTAAAATTAAAGCAAAATAAATAAGATATATATTTGATATTATAAAATTAGATATATGTATTGTTTTATTTTGAACTGAATGAGCACATTCGTGTGCTATTGTTTGGATTCTTGCAAAACTGTTTTTCTTAGATGATATAGATATCGTATCTGTTAGTGCTATGTAAAGACTAGTTTCTGAATCTAAATTTTCTTTTATTTGAACTTTTTCATTGTTTAATTTTTTTAATATTTCTTTTGTTAGTTCTATATTATTAGGAAATTTATCTGTTAATTTTGTTAAATTTTCATCTTCTTTATAATTCTTTAGCACTGATATTTTAATATTAAATATTCTTTTTAAAAGAATTATAAAAACAATAGATGTTAAAATTATTATTATATATTCCATAATTTCCCTTTCCTTGTATATTATTGCAATACGTCTTTTACTGCTTCACCTATTATTTTATTTACATCTGCCAACATTATATTGAATCTTACTTCTACATCGAAATATTCTTTTACTTTTGGATTCTGCATTAGTATTTGATATAATTCTTTTAACTTATTCATTTTTTCTTCATTTTGTTCTTCACCTTGTATTGTTAAAAGTTGTGTTTCATATCTTATTTTTTCAAATTCATCTATTTTTTCTTTCATTTCTGGAATTGACTTTACTTCTTCTTTTGCTTTTTTGTATTCTAAATATTCTTTACTTTCCTTTAAGCTTTTTGCTAATTCGTTTGCTTTATCATATACATACATTATGTTTTGCCTCCTTATCGTATTAGGGCGCAATCATGCGCCCCTACATTTTATTTGTGTGCAATCATACGCCATATAAGATTTTGTTTTATTTTTGCACAATCATGCGCCATATAAGATTTTGTTTTATTTGTGTGCAATCATACGCCATATATTGTTTGTTTTATTTAAGTTGCAATCATGCGCCATATAATGTTAATTCTATGCATAGGCATGTCTTTTTTTGAAAGATAACAGATTTGTTATTTCTCCCTCTGTATTTTTTGCCTTCTTTGCTTTTTTTGCCTTTTCTTGTTCAATTTGAGCAGCTTGGCGTTCTGCCATTGTTTGACAAATTGCTTTTTGATATATAAAGTGTGTATCTTGTGCAATTTTTGCCCAATTATATTCTTCTTTTACTTTTGCCTTTGCTTTTTTAGTAACACTATCGCATAATGCAGGATTTAATAATAATGCTAATATTGAATCTGCTAATGAATTTGGGTTTCCTGCATAACTCTTCATTCCGTTTACACCATGATCAATTATTTCATTTAGTCCTCCTACATCTGATACAACTGTTGGAACTCCTGCAAGCATTGCTTCTAATGCAACTATTCCAAATGGTTCATAAGTACTTGGGAAAACTGAAACATCAGCACATTTATACATTTTACATACTTGTTTTGAATTTAAATAACCTGTAAAATATACCTTATTTCCTATTCCCATTGAATCAACTTGTGCTTTTAATTCATCTATCATTCCGCCTTTTCCTGCAATTACTAATTTTGCATCATGATATCCTGCTAATATTTTTGGCATTGCAGAAATTAAATGTTGTACGCCTTTTTCATAAACTAATCTTCCCATAAATAAAATTATCTTTTCATTATCTAGGGCATATTGTCTTCTAAACTCGTAGTCTCTCTCGACTCCATTAAAATTTGTTATATTTATTCCATTTGGAACTACATTTATTTTTTCAAAAGGTAGTCCAAATAATCTTTGTATATCATTTTTCATAAAATTGCTATTAACAATTACTTCTGAAGATTCGTATGTTAATAACCATTCTGTATCATTTATATATCTTTGTGTTTCATCATGAATTCCACTATTTCTTCCTGCTTCTGTTGCATGTATTGTAGATACAAGTGGTGTTCCGTAAGAATTTTTTAAAGTTTTTGCAGCATATGCAACTAACCAATCATGAGCATGTATGATATCAAAATTTCCTTCTTTTGCTATAATCTCGTTTGCTTTTGCTATCATATTAAAGTTCAATTGCATAACCCAATCTATAAAATTATTAGGATTTATAATATAATTATTTACTCTGTATACATTAACTCCTTTGTCGTTTTCATATTCTGGCGCATTTCCCTCTTTATATGTTATAACATATACATCGTGACCATCTTTAATTAGTCTTTTTGATAAATCGTGTACTACTCTTGCTATTCCTCCAACTATTCTTGGTGGATATTCCCAAGTAAGCATCAATATTTTCATCTGTTTAGCCCCTTTCGACATTTTCATTTGTATAAGCACTTTTATTTTATTACATTGTATAAGATAATTCTACAAAAGTAAATAAATATTTGCAAAATTATTAAAAAAATATTTTTTTCTTTTTTAGTCTTTTTCTATTGAATTTATTATTCTTTTGATATAATATATTTTAGAGATTTATTTGTATTTACTAAGGAGGAATTTTTAATGCCAAGAAAAACAAAAGATGTAGAAAATAAGATTAAAACAACAAAGTCCACAAAGGCAACAAAAACCAATTCTGTTAGTGATGTTAAAAAAACATCAACTTCTAAAAAAAGTGCTGCTACAAAAGCAACAAAGAAGTCTACAAAAGTAACTTCTACCAAAAAAAGCACTACTTCTAAAAAATCTTCCTTAAGCAAAAATACAATGGCAAAAAAATCTACAGTTTCTAAAACTGCAACAGCAAAAAAAACATCTAAAAATGATATTTTAGAATATTATGATTTACCATATAGATATAATGAAACAACTGTAAAAATATTAGCGCAAACTCCTAAAAAACTATTTGTTTATTGGGATATTTCTGATGCAGATAGAAAAAAATATATTGATCAATTTGGAGAAAACTTTTTTAATAATACAGTACCAGTATTGTTAATTCATAATAAAACATTAAATTATTCTTTTGAAGTTGAAATAAATGATTTCGCTAATTGTTGGTATTTAGATGTAAACGACTCAAAATGTGAATATTCTATTGAATTAGGTCGTCGTTCTAAAATACAAAGTTACTATATTCCTAACAACTATATCTATATTGCAACTTCTGATGTAATAGAAAATCCTAATGACCACATTTTATTTGAAAAGCAATCAAATACTGTTTATTTTAGAAATGTAAAGAATAATACTACTTATTCAAAAGATATTGCAACTATATCTTTTATCAGAAATATGGGAAAAATTTACAATATATATGATGCATACAAAAAAATATATGACACTATGTATGATAATGAAGATATATTAAATAATCCTACATCCATATTTAAATAAGCATAATTATATGAACTCACGAATTTACAATGTATTATAAAAAGGTTGGAAAATATAATGAATAATAAAGAAATAAAAGGTTATGTTAGTTTCATATTACATGCTCATCTACCATTTGTACATCATCCAGAAAGCGAAAATTATTTGGAGGAAAGATGGCTATTTGAAGCAATTTCTGAGACTTACATTCCACTATTACTTAATTTTAAAAAATTAGAAGAGGAAAAGGTAGATTTTAAAATTACAATGTCTATGACTCCTCCTCTTCTTTCAATGTTAGCAAGTCCTCTTTTGCAAAAAAGATATGTTAAATATTTAAAATCTCATATTGAGTTATGCCAAAAAGAGTTAAAAAGAACTGCTAGTGACAAAAAATTAAATGAATTGTCTAAATATTACTTTGATAAATATAGCAATGATTTACACATTTTTAAAGATGTATATAATTGTAACTTAATAGAAGCATTTAAATATTTTCAAGATATTGGTGTTCTTGAAATTATTACTTGTGGTGCTACCCACGGATATTTTCCTATTTTATATGTTAATGAAAAAACTATTAAAGCTCAAATTGCTGTTGGAGTTCAAACATATGAAAAATATTTTGGAAGAAAGCCACGTGGAATTTGGTTACCAGAATGTGGCTACGTTCCAGAAGCAGACAAATACTTGAAAGAATTTGGTATAGAATATATTATTACAGAATCTCACGGAATATTATATGCAGACCCTACTCCTATTTATGGAACTTTTGCTCCTATTGTTTCTCCTAATGGTGTTGTTGCATTTGGACGCGACATTGAAACCTCAAGACAAGTATGGAGTTCTATAAATGGTTATCCTGGAGATTTTAATTATAGAGAATTTTATAGAGATATTGGTTATGAAGCAGATTATGACTATATAAAACCATATATTGCAGCTAATGGAGCAAGAGTTGATACTGGTATAAAATATTATAGGATTACTTCTAAGAGTGAGTTTAAGGATTATTATAATCCAAGATGGGCTATGGATTCTGCTGAAAAACAAGCTGGTCACTTCTTCGATTGTAGACAAGCTCAAATAAGTGAATTAAGTGATGTTATGGATACTCCTCCAATTGTTGTTTGTCCTTATGATGCTGAACTTTATGGTCATTGGTGGTATGAAGGTCCATATTGGTTATATGTTTTATTTAAAAAAATATATTATGATGATTGTAATTTTAAACTAATTACTCCAGGAGAATATATAGATAAATACCCTGATATGCAAATAAGTACACCTTGTCGTTCAAGTTGGGGTGCTAATGGTTATAGTGAAGTTTGGTTAAATCCAACTAACGATTACATTCACAGACATTTGCATAAAGCTGGAGACAGAATGGTAGAACTTGCTCATACTTTTCCTAATGCAAAAGGTCTAAAAAAGAAAGCTCTTAACCAATGTGCAAGAGAATTGCTTTTAGCACAAAGCAGTGATTGGTTATTTATTATAACTAATGGAACTATGGTAGATTATGCAAAAAAACGTATTAAAGATCATATAGGCAGATTTACAAAATTATATTACGAATTAAAAAATGATACTATTGATGAAATGTTTTTAAAAGAAATTTATAAAAAAGACAAGATTTTTGAAGATATTGACTATATGATTTATTATTAAGGATAAGTTTCAAAAACTCCTCTCAAAGAATAAAATATGTATATCTATTTTTATTTAGTAGATAATATTACATATATATTGAGAGGAGTTTTTTTAGTGGTTAATTCTATATGTATTAAAACAAACAACGAAAATATTATAAATAATCTACTGAATAATTTAGAAAATATGGAATTAGATGATGTATATTTGTCCCAAAACGATTTCAAAAATTATAAAAATGTAATAGTTCATTATAGAGGAAACACTATTGATTTATTCTATTCTAAACTTGCAGAAGTTCTTTCTGATATTATAATTACTTATTATGAAAAAAATATTATTAAAAGAATAATCTCTTCTAATTATTTTTATTTTGATGATATAGAAAAGAAAAAAATTTCAGATATATGCATTGAAGTATTATTGGATGTACAAAACATAGAATTTTTAGAAAGGAAAAATATAATTTTTATCTCATTTTTAAAATATATTTTGTATAATAAATCTCTTGTTTTAGATGGATTTATAAATTTTAGATTAAAAGATTATATCTGTATATTAGATGATGCTGTTGATTTTAGTGTAAATAAATTCTTAATAGAAAGAGAATATGCTGAATTTGTTAGTCTTTTGAAAATTTATATAAATTCAAAAGAAAGCACTACTCCTATGGTACACTTAGTTTATATAAACCAAGAATCTATTTTAATAGATAAGTTTGGGAATTTAATTAACACAGATAATCATATTTTTGAAACAAAGTATTTATCTGATATATCATTTTCTTCAAACGATTATGCACTTAATGCTCTTCTTACGTTATTGCCACAAAAAATCAATATTCATTTAATAAACTCTGATGAAGATGAATTTATTAACACTTTAAAACTAATTTTTGATGATAGAGTTTATGTATGCAGAGATTGCGATATATGTAAAATTTATAGAGAAAATAATTTTAAATTATTTAGATAAAGCAAATATATTATTTGCTTTTTTTCTTATAGTTATGATATATTATCTATATTATATTTATGGAGGAAATTTTATGTCTAGCTTTGCACTTAAAATAGTAGCTTGCTTAACTATGATTTGTGACCATTTTGGCTATTTAATATATAATGGAAAACTTTCTTTTTTAAATTTAATTGGAAGAATTGCTTTCCCTATATTTGCATTTCAAATAAGCCAAGGTTATTTACATACAAAAAATTTAAAGAAATACATATCTAGGCTATTTATTTTTGCAATACTTTCTCAATATCCTTTTATGCTTTTTCATAATTTAATTTCTTCTGGGTTTGCACTTAATATATTTTTTACATTATTACTTGGCTTAATTTGTATAATTTTATATGACAAATTACCATATAAATCTTTATCAATAATAATGTCTGTTTGTATAGCATATATCGCTCAAATTAGTAATTGTGATTATGGCTTTTTTGGTGTTTCAATAATTTTACTTTTTTATATATACAAAGATAATAAAGTTTTGATGAGTTTAAGTTTTATTTTATGCACAATTATAAAATATTGGTTTTATATAATTAAATATAATCACTTTTCTACATACTCTCTTCTTTGTTTATTTACTATAATTCCAATTATTTTTATCAATTTGTATAATAAAAAGCAAGGTAAAAAGATAAAATATTTTCTTTACATCTTCTACCCTGCTCATCTACTAATTATTTACTTTTTATGGAATATAATTTATATCTAATATATATATAAATTTGCTCCAATATATTATAAAATTTCCTTTTTTAATTCTTCCTCATCTCTATAGCCTTCTAATTTTTTTATAACTTTTCCATTATCATATAATATGAGTGTTGGTACAACTTCTACTCCATTGTCAATTGATAATTTTGTTTCTTCATCTATATTTACTTTCACTATCTTTATTTCGTTTTCCTCTTCTGATATTTTTTCTAGAACTGGTGATAACATTTGGCATGGTCCACACCATGTTGCAAAAAAGTCCACTAACACTTTTCCGTTATAATTTAATACTTCTTGTTCAAACTCACTTGCAGTTATGTGTTTTAACATCTAAATCACTCTCCTTAGTTTTATTGTTTACATTATTCTATATAAATATTACCTAAATGTAAATAGATTCCTATTTAATTTCATTTATATATTTTATTGTCGAAAAAAGTCGATATTTTCTTAGATTTCTTCGTTATTCAGTTTGACTTATTTAATAGATGGCATTATAATTATTATATAACTTTTTAGTTATATATTTTAAATTGAGGAGGACATCATGTTTAAGCAGCAGGAATTTAAAAGGTTGTTCGGTTCATCAGAACTTAATACGGACAACCTGAGCGAAAAGGACTTGAAGAAATTGGGTATCAAAAAATTCGAGTTCGAGGAGAATGGAAATAAATCAGTATATTATTTGTTCAAAGGAACATATAAGATGCTTGAACTTCTTCCTTATTCTCTTTGAAATTCTTAAGTTCTTTTCCTCTGCCACTACCCTTCGTAGTGGCATTTTTCTTTTTTATTTTACAAATTATGCTAAATATAGTATAATTATAATGTATATGTGTGGAGGTAAATAATATGAATAAAGAAAAAAAAGAGCATTTTATAAATGGTATTAAAGTTAATGAAGAAACTGCAAAAGCCATATTAGATAAATCAACATACTTCCCAAGTGATGCCGAAAATTTTGAATTATACAATAATTTTGTTAATCAACAAAGAAACGCATTTAAAGTTGTTATGAATTATTTTAATAGTATATTATTTGATTTAAAATCAAAAGGTAAAATTTCAGGATTTACAGAATTTAGAGCTAGAATAAAGGGTCCTACTAGTGCAATGGCAAATGATGAAATAAATAATGTTAAATTACGTACCGGTAATGATGAATCAGACAGTAAAGCACTAGATGATATTTTCGGTATGGAATTTATTGGAGCAACTGAAAAAGAAGTTGATTTTATACTTGCAACAATCAGTAAAAAAACTATTGTCGCAAGAAAAAAAGATCACAACAAATCTAATGGATATAAAGCTAAACATAGAGTCTTTTCACTAAATAAAGAAACAATGGATGAACTTTCTGAAAAATTCAATATTGATCCAAATGATTTTCCTTTATTTGAAGCACAGTTTAAAACTATAGCAGTATCAATAGAAGCAAATACTGGTTCTGCTGAGCATATAGGTTATAAACACTTAATTCCTAAAGAAATTCAAAAAAATTATAATCAAGGTAAATACATGGTAGGAGTTAATGTACCACAAATGTGGGTAAGTAATGGTCCTGAAATGAGATTACTTTCATCAGATGAAACTTTACAAAAAATGTATCCATTCTTAGATTTAACACAAAAAGCACAGCATAATAAGTATAGCAACGAAAATCAAGTGGAAAATTCTTAATTTTTAAAATACAGTGGTATAAGGAACAACAAATATGTTGTTCCTTATTATTTTATGCTATTCTTAATTCTTTTGCATGATTTAAAGAAATCTCAGTTATATCTCCACTTGCAATTCTTGCAACTTCCTCTATTGTTTCTTCTTCGTTTAATAGTTTAATATTTGTTTGCATTTTTCCTTCTTTTACATTTTTACTTATATAATAATTATAATCCCCTTTTGCTGCTATTGAAGCTAAATGAGTTATGCATAATACTTGATGCTTACTAGCAATTATCTTCATTTTTTCTGCAACACTCTTTGCTGCTATGCCACTAATTCCTGTATCAATTTCATCAAATACTAATGTTTCAATATTATCAACATTTGCAAGTACTGTTTTTATCGCAAGCATTATTCTAGACATTTCTCCACCTGATGCAATTTTAGTTAGTGGCTTAAATCCATCACCTATATTGGTTGAAATATAAAATTCTACTTTATCTAGCCCATTCATTGTATAATTGTTCTCATTATATTCAATATTTACTTTAAATTTTGCATTTTGCATTTCTAATTCTTCTAATTCTTTATTTATTTTGTGTTCAAGTTCCTCTGCTTTTATTTGTCTTATTTCGTGTATTTTAGCACAAAGTTCATTCATTTGTTTTTCTAATATATTTAATTTTTCTCTTAACTTTTTATTATATTCTTCTGCATTTTCTATTTCAAAAATTTGCAAATTCATATCTTCCTGATATTTTAGTATTTCCTCTATATTGTTACCATATTTTCTTTTTAATGAATATATGGTATCTAGCCTTTCTTCTATTTCATTTCGTTTTTCATCATCAAAATAAACCATTTCTTTATAATCTGTTATGTCTCTAGCTATTTCTTCTAAATTATAATAACTTTCTTTAAGTATTTCTAATGTTTTCGCATATTTAGTATCAATGTCTTTTATTTTTTCTAAGCATCTGATTGCAGAATTTATTGATTCTATTGCAATATTTGATATTTGTTCATCTGCCTCATTTAAATTTTCTGATATTTTTTCTGTATTTAACATTACCTTTCTTGTTTCTTCTAACTCTTCATCTTCATTTTCTTTAAGTTTTGCCATTTCTATTTCGTTTACTTGATATTTTAATAAATCTAGTTTTCTTTGTTTTTCTTTTTCATCCCCATAATTCTTGGTTAATTCTTCTCTTGTTTTCAAATATTCATTATATAATTTAATATAATTTTCCTTTAAAGTTGATATTTCATTTCCTGAAAATTCATCTAGATATTTTATGTGACTTGATACTTCTAATATATATTGATTATCGTGTTGACCATGTATATCTATTACCTTGCTCATAAAATTTTTAAGTTCATTTACAGTAACCATTCTACCATTTATTTTGCACATATTTCTTCCGTTAATGTTTATTTCCCTAGATATTATAGTCTCTTCATTGTTTAAAGTTATTTGCATTTCTACAAAAGAATAACTTTGTCCATTTCTAATCATTTCCTTTGAAAACCTTCCACCCGCAAGTATTTCTAAGGAATCGATTATCAATGTTTTCCCTGCCCCTGTTTCTCCTGTTAAAACATTAAATCCTTTATTTAAGTCTATAGATATTTCGTTTATAATGCCTATGTTTTTAATGTGTAATGTATTTATCATTTCAACAACCCCCATATATAAAGAACAATTTATCAAATATTTGTTTGTATATTTTATATCACTATTCAATTTTAATGTCAATACATTTGTTCGCTTTTTTTGAAAATTTTTTCTATTGTCTATTTTTGTTGATTTTTCAGTTGATTTTTTATTTTATTATGTTATAATCTCTATGGTAAAATTATTTTAACTTATTATAGGATGGTGTGGACGTTGAACTGTGTGGATATTTTAAGTATGATTATTAAATTATGTGGTGGATTAGCATTATTCCTATTTGGAATGAATCTACTTTCTTCTAGTTTAGAAAAATTATCTACTGGAAGAATTGAAAAAATTTTAGAAAAACTAACAGGAAATATTTTTAAAAGTATATTATTCGGAGCTTTAGTTACTGGTGTTATTCAAAGTTCTGCTGCGACTACGGTTATTGTTGTTGGACTTGTTAATGCAGGTATTTTAAAATTTAGATCTGCAATAGGACTAATTATGGGTGCTAACATCGGTACTACTGTTACTGGACAAATTCTTAGATTAAATGGTATTTCAAACTCATCTAGTTCTGTGGTAGCTTTACTTACTCCCGCAGTTATTGCGCCATTGTTTGCAGTAATTGGAATTATAATGTTTATGACCTTAAAAAAAGATAAATTTAAAAATTTAGGTAGCGCATTTATTGGAGTTGGAATTTTATTTACAGGTATGCTTTCAATGGAAGGTGCAGTGTCACCTTTAAGCAATTATCCTGCTTTTGTAAATTTATTTAGTGCATTTTCAAATCCTATACTTGGTGTTTTTATTGGTGCTATTGTTACTGCAATTATTCAAAGTTCTTCTGCATCTGTAGGTATCTTACAAGCAATTTCTTCTACTGGTGTAATACCATATTCTTCAGCAATTCCTATTATAATTGGTCAAAACATTGGTACTTGTGTAACTCCAATTATGTCTAGTATCAATGCTAATAAAAATGCAAAAAGAATAGCTCTTGTGCATTTATACTTTAACATTATTGGATGTATTATATTCTTAATAGGAATATATGCTATACAACATTTTGTTGGTTTTGCTTTTTGGAACTTGCCTATAGATATGGGAGGAATTGCAAATTTTCATACTCTATTTAATGTTATAGTAACTATTATTTTCATTCCATTTACAAGTTTACTTGAAAAATTAGCGTTTGCTACAATTAAACCTGACACAAATGCTCTCCCTGCTAGTGAATTAGATGTGTTAGATGAAAGGCTTATTGCAATACCAGCTCTTGCTACTGGGCAAATAAAGAAAATTGCAATAAAAATGGGAGAATATGCAAAAACAAACTATATAGACGCAAAATCTTTATTATATAAATTTGATGAAGAAATTGTAAATAAAATTAAAGAAAATGAAAATATTATTGATAATATGGATGATGTTTTAAATAATTATATAATTAAACTTAAAGATAATTATATAAATGATGATGAAGTTAAAAGTATCTCTACAATAGTACATCTTTCTTCAGCATTTGAAAGGATATCTGATCATTGTACTAACATACTTGAGGCTGTTGAAAAACTACATGAAAAAAATTTGAGTTTTTCAGATTCAACTATGAAAGACTTATCTTCTATGCTTGATGCAGTTGAAGAAATTTGCTCAATGGCTGTTAGTGCTTTTATAAATAATAACCTTGAATTAGCTAAAAAAATTGAGCCATTAGAAGATGTAATAGATTTACTTGAACATAAGCTAAAAACTACGTATGTATCAAAATTAGATAGAAATAAATATTCAATAGATTGTGGTATTATACTTTTAGAATTACTATCTGATTTAGAAAGAATATCAGACCATTGTTCAAACATTGCACTGTTTGTTATTGGAAAAAATGAAACTTCATTTGATTTAAATCCTCATGAATATATAAATAAAGTTCACGATGAAAAAAATACTAAATATATGGAAATAACAGATATGTATATTGAAAAATATATGAAATAACGGACGATTAGAATCGTCCGTTTTTTTTGTTTTGTTAATCTTTATAATATGCAACGTCTATGTTGTTTATTCTTGTTGTATTTGTAGTAACGCCAATATTTGTTTCTACCTTAACATATAACTTGTCCCATCCATCTACATCTAATTCTTTTGGTGTTCCTGAACTTATTCCTGTTACCTCTTGCCATGTTGAATTATCATTTGATATATATACTTTGTAATTATTGCTATACATATTTAATGTAAGTTTTACTTTATTTTTACCCTTATTTGATATATCAATGCTTTCAGTTGTTAATGTTTTTGTATCTACATCATAAGTGCTTTTTAAATTTAAGTCAGAGTCGTATTTATATAATGTATATCTTGGTGCAAGACTGTTCCTTTCATACCAATAATGATCTTTATGAACTGCTGTACTTGAACCTATTGTATATGTTCCATCTAATGCTATTACCTTTGAATCTAGATCTCCTCGTGAATATGTTATCTTTTCTTTTATATACATTGTCCAATAGTTATAGTGAAATAAATATCCTCCGGTATTTCCCGTATAGTAAAATTTATAGAAAACTTTAGTTGCTGTAGTTGATTCAGGAATACCTGTACCTACACCACTAGTTGCAAAATATGTTATCGTTCCTACTTTAGAATTACACTCCTTTCTAGATGACAAAGTAACAACACCAGTACTTGAATTTAAAGAATACGATCCGTAACGGTATGGAGTATTCCCTAAGGGAAAATGAGATGTAGTGTAAGTTGTACTATCTTGTTCTACATAATATGAAATTTTTTCATTTGCTTTGTACTTACTATACAAATACAACTGATCATCTTCACTAGTACGCGTTTGCTGTCCTATTGCTGTTACTGCCTTATTTTTATCTTCTATTGCTCTACTAAATGTTTTACTTGGGTCTGTTTCTTTTATTTGATTTAATAAAGTATTTTCTGCTGTTGTTTTTGTTTCTTGTGTTTTATTGTATGTAGCTGTATTGTCCATATTGTCTGTTCCGCTTATGTATGCTACTTTAAATAAGCTATCTACATCTGGTGTTATACTTAGTTCTTTTTTGTTTTCTTTGTTATCTATTACTGTAAAATAATATGTTCCTTTTGCTAATCCTACACTTCCTGTGTCTGCTACTATTATTTCTTCTTGATTTGTTAATTCTAATTGAGCTCCATATTCATCTAATATTTTACTTATTCCATTTGACGTATATGTTACTCGTATTTCTATTTTTCCATCTACTTTATTATGTATTATATTTGCTTTTATTGGCTCATAGCAATTTTGATTTATTATTTGTAATATAATACGATTTAGGTTAGTTGGGTCTACTAGTATAATTTCATCTGGTGAGGGAATTAAGTTATCAACATATTTTTGAATTGTTGTTGTATCGTTTGAATTTATTTGCTTTGCTTTTGTATTTGCTATAAATCCATATATGCTTTCTTCTTTATTCATTTGTGATATTTTGCCTGAATAATTTGTATCTACATCTTTTTGTACCCATACTCCTGGTAAAGAAAAGTCTGGCTTTGTTTCATCTTCTGTTTTGTATGTAAATAAGTCTGGTAATATCCAATCTTCTCCGTGGTGTTGTTTCTTCTTTTATATATCCTATTTCTCCTGCTTCATTATATACAAATCGTGGTACCCACATAAAGATTGTGCCATTTGGATTAACTAGAGCGTCGTTTCCTACATTTTTTGTTGCTAATTGTTCTTCTTTTATTTCTCTTTCTAATTCAGACTTATAGTATCCATCATTTAGCATCATATATGCAGGTTGAGTATTATACCATTCATCATCATCTTTTGTAGTTATTACAAAAGTGGTTCCGTTCCATTTTATTGGTATCATTCCTGCTGATAGTTTTGGAGGATTTGGATTAGCACTAATTAGCAATGTATGTGTGCCTTCGTTTAGTGCTAACTTATTTTGTTTGCTTGATATATTGGTTATTGTTATTAGTAGTAATAATAACATTATGATTATTAGCACTGCTATTGTATATTTTATTATTGTTTTATTTCTCTTTTGCATATATATTTCTCCTTTCGGGCGCAATCATGCGCCCCTACGTTTTTTATGTTCCATACATTTTTTATTTGGGCGTAATCATACGCCCCTACAGGTTTTCGTGCATCGATACACGACAAAAAACACGTAAGTTTTATGTGTATAAAAAATACACATAGAATTTACGTGTTTT
>CANRNW010000018.1 GCA_947632145.1 uncultured Clostridia bacterium | reverse complement strand
ATTTTTTCTACATGTACACCAAATTCACTTTGCATTGCATATGCTCCTGCTTTATCTAATGCATTTCCAGTTTGTATCCATTTATCTATTTCTTCATCTGTTATGTGTTTAAAGTAAACTTCCGCTGTATCATAGTCTATGTATTCTTTGTAGTTTCCGTTTTCTTCTATTAATACGCATAAACTTGTTATTACGGTGTGTTTATCTCCTTGTAGTTCTTTTATCATTCTTTTTGCATCTAGAGCATCTTTTGGTTTTTCATATAATTTTCCATTTTTTATTACCATACTATCTGAGCCAATAACTAATCTATTGCCTGAAGTTTCATCAAATACTTTTTTTGCTTTTATATATGCTAATCGCTTTGATTCTTCCTCTATGCTTAAACCTTCTTCATGTGTTTCATCTGCATTGCTTACAATTACTTCGTAGTTTTTGGTTATTAAGTTCATTAGTTCTTTTCTTCTTGGAGATTTTGATGCCAATATAATTTTCATTTTTATCACCTTTGTATTTATTTTTATACAATATTTTTTCGGGTCGTCGAGGCGCCGACCCCTACAGTTTTACAATTACATACCTAGTCGTACCATTCTAATTCCCAGTCTATAAATCTTACTGTATCGCCTTCTTTTACTCCCATTTCTTTTAGTTTATCTTCTACTCCTAGTTGTTTTATAGACTTTTGGAAATAATACATAGATTCATTATCTTCCATATTTACTCTTCCTAGCAATCGTTCTATGCAAGGACCTTCTACGATATATTCTCCATTTTCTATTCTTACTGTGAAATCATCTTCAACTTCTTCTAATGTGTATACTACTCTTTCATCAACATCAAATATATCTTCTTTTGGTAATGTTTTTAATATCTCTGCAACATGTTCCATCAATTCGCTAACACCTTTGTTAGTTGCTGCTGATATTTTAAATATTTCCATATTATTCTCTTTTGCAACTTTTTCTAATTCATTGTATAAGTTTTCATCTTGCATTACATCTATTTTATTTGCCACTATTATTTGTTTTCTTTTACTTAATTTCTCACTGTATTTTTTTAGTTCTGCATTTATTATTTTAAAATCTTCTACTGGATTTCTGTTTTCAGAACCTGATACATCTATTACATGCAATAATAATCTTGTTCTTTCAATATGTCTTAAAAATTGTAAACCAAGTCCTACGCCATCACTTGCACCTTCAATTATCCCTGGAATATCTGCTAAAACAAAACTATCGCCATGTTTTGTTTTTACAACTCCTAAATTAGGCTCTAATGTTGTAAAATGATAGTCCGCAATTTTAGGAGTTGCAGATGTTACCATAGATAAAAGAGTTGACTTTCCTACATTTGGGAAACCTAATAATCCAACATCTGCTAATAATTTTAGTTCTAATATTACTTCTTTTTCTATTCCCTTTTGACCACTTTGAGCAAAATGAGGAGCTTGTCTTGTTGATGTTGCAAAGTGTGAATTTCCCTTGCCACCTCTTCCTCCTGGCAATATTAACTCTGTTTGTCCTAGTTCTGATAAATCTGCTATTATTTTTCCTGTTTCTGCATCTTTTACAACTGTTCCAATAGGCACTTTTATATATATATCTTCTCCACTTTTTCCTTGGCAATGACCACCAGAACCATTTTTTCCGTTTTCTGCCTTATATTTCTTTGTAAATCTAAAATTTATCAATGTATTGGAATCTGGATCAACTATAAAATATACATCTCCGCCTTTGCCGCCATCTCCACCATCTGGTCCTCCAGCAGCAACGTATTTCTCTCTTCTAAATGTTATTGCTCCGTTTCCTCCGATCTCCTGATTTTATTATTATTTTTGTATAATCAGCAAACATTAAATTTTCTCCCTTCGGTTTTTAATATCATTATTTATAGATACAGTAATATAAAAATATAAACGAATTGAAAGTAATTTGCAGTTAGATATTGTTAATAAATTTTGTTAGGGAATCTCAAAAACTTGTTCTTTGAGGGCGCTGACAAAATTTATTTTACAATATCTACAAAAATTAGCTTGAACGAGTTTTATTTTTATATTACTGTATCTATATTTATAATTATATTATTAGTCCAACTTTTTCTTTTACATCTTTTAAAGTTACATTAGCAATTTTTCTAGCGTTTTCATCACCCTTTGTATAAATTTTTCTTATATAATCTTCATTTGATAATAATTCATTATATTTTGCTTGTATTGGTTTTAATTTTTCTACAACAGCTTCTGCAACTGTCATTTTAAAATCTCCATATCCTCTACTTGCAAATTCTTTTTCTATTTCTTCGTTACTTTTATTTGCAACAGCTCCATATATTTGCATTAAGTTACTTACTCCCGGTTTATTTTCAGGGTCAAATTTTACCAAATTATCTGAGTCAGTTACTGCTTTTTTGAATTTTTTAATTATTGTATCTGGAGTGTCATTTAAAAATATTACATCATTCAAGTTTGTTGCACTTTTGCTCATTTTTGCTTCTGGATTTTGCAATCCCATTATTCTTGCAGTTGTTTTTGGTATATATGCTTCTGGAATTGTAAATGTATCTCCATATATTTTATTAAATCTATCTGCAATATCACGAGTTAATTCTAGATGTTGCCTTTGATCTTCTCCTACTGGAACCAAATCTGCTTGGTAAAGAATTATATCTGCTGCCATAAGTACAGGATATGTAAATAAACCACTATTTATATTATCTGCATGTTTTGCTGATTTATCTTTAAACTGTGTCATTCTTGATAATTCGCCCATATATGTATAGCAGTTAAGTATCCAAGATAATTCGCTATGTGCACTTACATGTGATTGGACAAATATATTATTTTTTTCAGGATCAAGTCCTGCAGCAACATATAAAGCAATAATTTTCTTTGCATTTTCTCTTAAAGTTTCAGGATCATTTCTTACTGTTAATGAATGCAAATCTGCTATCATATAATAGCAATCATACTCTTCTTGCATATTTACCCAATTATTTATAGCTCCTAAAAAATTACCTAGTGTTAAATTTCCTGTAGATTGTACTCCACTTAATATTCTCTTTTTTTCCATTTGTTATTCATTCCTTCCAACTTTACAATAATGTAGGTATTATATCACAAATAATATATATTATCAAACAAAAAAATAAGACTTACGTCTTATTTTTATTCTTTATTTATATCTTTTAATAATTCTAATTGTGATATTAGTAATGATTCTACTTTTGCTTTATATACATCTATTTCCTTTTTCATGTCTACTAATTCTTTTTCTTTTAAAGCTATTTCATTTTCTAATTCACTAACTCTTTGCCTTGCATCATATTCTGCATTTTTTATTATTTGTTCTGCTTGTTGCTTTGCAGCATTCTTTACTTCATCAGCTGTATTTTGTGCCATTATCAACGTGTTTTGTAATGTATCTTCTAAGTTTTTATATTTTCCCATATTTGTATTTAATTGATCTGTATCTTTTTTTAAGTCTGCATTTTCTTTATACAATTTCTCATAATCTCTTGTAATTTCATCAAGAAAATCATCAACTTCATCTACGTTGTATCCATTTAGCATTTGTTTTGTAAATTTTTTATTTTCTATATCTAATGGTGTTATCATATTTGATACCTCGTTCTATTTATTCTATTACTTACAATTAGTTATTTTTTAACCAAGATA
This sequence comes from uncultured Clostridia bacterium, assembly GCA_947632145.1. Taxonomy (GTDB): domain Bacteria; phylum Bacillota; class Clostridia; order TANB77; family CAG-508; genus CAKPQL01. The sequence goes on along the minus strand of CANRNW010000018.1, from coordinate 22,832 downwards.
CTGATAATTTATTTTTTATTTCTTCTCTTGCCATTTCGTTTGCAATTTCATAGTTAATTGGTGCAACTAAAAATATTGCATTAGAAACTTTTTGTATATGTCCATCTAAAGCATGAACAGATCCACTAATAAAATCTATAATTCTTCTTGCTATATCTTTGTTAACATATTCTAAGTTAACTATTATAGATTTCTTTTCTTTTAAATAATTACATATTTCTTCTGATTGTTCAAAAGTTGTTGGTTGTGATATTACCATTCTAATAGGTTGTGTTTGTGGCATATTTACAACTTTTTTATTTCTATTAAATATTCCTCTAGATTCTGTTTCTTCTTGTTCCTCTACTTCGTTATAATCGTATCCATAAACATCATTTTCATTTTCTTCAACATCTTCTGCTCCTGTATCCATTCCAAAAAAATCTAACACCTTATTTAATGCTCCCACAATAAAAACCTCCTAAAATATTTTTTTCATTCGTATTTGAATTTTATACTAATAGTATCTTACTTTTTTAAAATAATGTCAATACTTTTTAGCATTGTAATGTTTTTTTAATATTTCTGTAATATTATTGTAACATTTGCTTTTGTGGCTTCGATATTATTTCATCATATAATGCTACTTTTTTCATTTTTCTTATTTCTTCGATAGAATATCCCATTTCTTTTAAATCTTCTGTTTTATAATTATCTATTATTGTGTAACTTTTAGTTTCTTTTAGTTTTTTTACTAATATTTTGTCTAAATAGCCAGACCTATTCCTAATTATATATGGATTATTTTCTTCATCGTATATTATAGCTGAATTTGGCACTCTAAGTCCTGTGTCACTCCACCAAATTAAATCAAAAGATATTTTTCTATAACTTATTAAATCTTCAACTTTACTAGTTATCTTAAAAACTAAAACTACTTCTTCATCTATTACGTCAGATTTATATTCAATTGTTGCTTCAACTTCTTCTTTATTTGATAATCTTATTTTTACTTTTTGTCCTACTTGTGCATTTAGTGCACTATCTGACTTCATAACTGTTGCAATATAACATTCAAAATTATTTATTACTTTACCTTCCTGATCATTTGTTGCAATAATTTGCCCTGTTTTTAAATTTAATCCTTCTAATAGTTCTTTATTTATCTTGCTGAAATCTGATGTTGTTAATACATTCTCATAACTATCTACTCTATATGACACAATTCCACTAATTGGTGCTGTCACATATTCAGTTGTTTCTGTTAATTTTGCTTCATACAAACTTCTTTCTTCATATAGTTGATTTATGTATGACCCAGACGAACTCTTTTTTCCTATAATTTTTGACTTTTTCGTTAAAAATGTATTTATATCGTTTTTATATTCTCTTATTTTACTTGTTTCTGTAGAGCTACTTAAAGTTTCAATTTTTTGCTCTATTTGCTTATCTAAAGATCTTATGTCTGCATAAAATATGTCCGTTTGTTTTCCTAACGCTTCATTTATTTTATTATCTATTTCTTTTATTTGGTTAGTTATTTCTTCTTCACTATTATTATAATATCTAAATACGTAATCTCCTTTAGAAACTTTTTCTCCCTCGGTTTTTATTTGTACTATACCATTTTGATAATTATTCCCTTTAATTACAGTCTCTTCTCTTATTAAATAACCTATTGCTGATTCTTCTAATGATACATTGCCATATTCAACTATAAATACATCTGTTGGAGATTTTATTAAATTTATAATTGCATATAATATATATCCTAATATTATTAAACCTGCTAGTGCAATTAAAATATTATATTTTTTATTATACTTATTCTTTTTTCTTTTGCTCAATAATTTCATTCCCTTCACAATAATTATCTATTATTTTGTTTATGTTTTCTTCAAGGGTTGCTAGTCCATCTAGCCATATTATTTCTTTGTTTTTTCTAAACCATGTTAATTGTCTTTTTGCGTATCTTCTTGATTCCATTTTTATTTTTTCTATCATTTCTTCTTTAGTAATTTTATTATTAAAATATTCTAGGACTTCCTTATATCCTAATCCTTGCATAGCCGTTTGAATATTGCTATATTTATTTATTAAAGCTTGTACTTCTTCTATAAGTCCATTTTTAATCATTATATCTACTCTTTTATTTATTCTATCATAAAGTTTTTCTCTATCCATATTTATTGCAAAAACAATATATTCATAAGGCACTTCATTTTTTCTTGATTCAATATTTTGTTCTGTTTTAGTTTTTCCGGTTTGTTTATATATTTCTAAAATTCTAATTATTCTTTTTTTATCATTTGGGCTAATAATTTTCATTGCTTCTGGATCTATTTTACAAGCTTTTTCATATAACTCTTGTAGTCCGCCATTATCTGCAATTTTGTTTAATTCTTCCCTATATTCTAAATCAGTTGGAATTTCTTGAAATTCAATTCCATACACTAAAGAATCTATGTATAACCCTGTTCCTCCAACTACTATAGGTGTTTTTTTGTCTTCAATAATTTTCTCTATGCACTTTATAGCATCCTTTTTATATTGTGACACACTGTATCTAACTTCTGGAGACACATTATCTATCATATAATGCTTTATATCTCCCATTTCTTCTTTAGTTGGTTTTGCAGTACCTATGCTCATATCTTTGTATATTTGCATTGAATCTGCAGATACAATTTCACCATTTATCTTTTTTGCAAGTTCTATTGATAATGCTGTTTTTCCAGATGCAGTTGGTCCTGCTATTACAATTACTTTTGGTTTCATAAAAGTTTTTCCTTTTCTACACGGAACAACATTGGTTCCGTTCACTATATATAAATTATGTATTCAATATTAAATCATGAGCCATACAGTTTTAATGAATTGAACATTTTTTGATTTAAAGTACCAAATATTTTTACTATTTTTCAAATGTATTACTTCCTACTGAATTTTCTTTCTATATCATACTTAGTCATTTTGATTGCTGTTGGTCTTCCATGTGGGCAAGTAAATGGATTTGGTAATATCAATAATTTTTCCATTAAGCTATCAACTTCTTCTTTAGTTAATGCCATCTTTGCCTTTACAGATGCTTTACATGCTATTGTTGCAATAAATTTGTCTTCTTTTTCTTGTCTTGCTGTAAGTGCAACTGTATCTATTTCATCTAATATATCTAAAAATAATTGTTTTGTATCTAAATCCATACAAATATTAGGAACTCCAGTAAGTTTTATTGTGTTATCTCCAAATTCTTCTAATGTAAATCCTGCTTTTTCAAACATTTCAATGTTTTCTCTAACTATATCCATTTCTTTATGTGTTAATGTTATAATATCTGGTAATAACATCAATTGTGAATCTTTTTCCATTTGACTATAAAAATTCTTCTTAATTCTTTCATAATTAACTCTTTCGTGTGCTGCGTGCTGATCTAAAATGTACATTTCATTTTCTAATTCTATTATTATGTATGTTGAAAATACAATTCCTACAAATTTATAATTAGGAACTTTTGAGTATTTTTCACTTTCTTCAAAAACAGATAAGTTTTTACCATCCTCTAATTGTAAGCCTACCGGATCTATTTCCTCTATTTTAGTTTCTTCTACTGCTGTTGGTGGTAATTTTCCAAATGTTCTTTCATACATTTCATCGAAACTATTTTCACTATTTATTAAGGTATCTTCTGGTACAGAATATTCTATTTTTTCTTTCATTTCGTTTCTTTTATTTAAAATTTCTGTCATACTATCTACTTGCTCTTCTGTTGGAGTTTTTATTTCTCCTGTTTTATCTTCTTGTAAAATATCTGTTTTTTCCTCATGTCTATTTTTATATAATTCTCCAATTATGTTTTTAGGCTCTTCAATTTCTATTTCTTCTTTTTTTCTTTTAAATAAATTTATAAAACTTATTTTTTTCTCTTCTTCAATTTTTTCTTCTTTTTGTTCTAATACTGGTATTCTAATAGTATCGTTTTTCTCTTCTTCTTGCTCTGAAATTTTGCTTGTATTTTTAACTAATTCTTCACCCAATAAAGATTGTTTAATAGCTGAGTATAGGGCTTTAAATATTTTTTGTTCTTCCTGAAATTTAATTTCTAATTTTGCTGGATGAACATTTACATCTATTTTACTAGGTGCAATTTCTATATTTACTACTACGAATCCAAACCTTCCTATTGTAAGTAATCCTTTGTATGCCTGTTCTACAGCTGATGATAAAGTTGGATTTTTTACATATCTTTTATTTACAAAAAATATTTGATTTGCTCTATTACTTCTACCTATTTCTGGCTTTCCTACAACACCTGTAATTTTTACATCTTCATATTCAAAATTTACTGGCACTATTCCATCAGCAATTTCTTTACCATAAATGCCATATATAACATCTTCTATACTTCCATTTCCAGAAGTTTGTACTATTGCTTTTCCTGAACTTATTAACTTTATCCCTATATTAGTATTTGCAAGTGCTAATCTTGTTACTGCATCTTCAATATATCCCGCTTCCGTGAAATCCTTTTTTAAAAATTTATATCTTACAGGTGTATTAAAGAAAAGATTTGTTACTGTTATAGTAGTTCCAACAGGACAACCTGTTTCTCCTTTTTCTAATACTTCTCCACCTTCTATTACTATTTTATAGCCTACATCTGTATCAGGAGTTCTAGATACCATTTCAATATGTGAAATTGCTGCAATACTTGCTAGAGCTTCTCCTCTAAACCCCATAGATGTTATATTTTCCAAATCATCTGCGACTCTTATTTTACTTGTAGCATGTCTTTCAAATGCATGTTCCATATCATCTGGCATAATTCCTTTTCCGTTATCTGTGATTCTAATGTATGATATTCCACCATTTTGTACTTCAACTGTTATTTTATCTGCTCCAGCATCTATTGAATTTTCCATCATTTCTTTTACAACAGATGCAGGTCTTTCTATAACCTCTCCTGCAGCTATTTTATTTATTGTTAGATTATCTAATACAACTATATTTCCCATTATTTTCCCCCGTTTTGTAAGGACAATTAGAATTGCTCTTACAGTATACTATATTATTCGTACAAATTATATCATTAAATATTATTTTTTGTATAGAGTTTAAAAAAAAAATTTATTACTTTTATGTATGTGTCTATGCCTACTATGTTTTCGCCTAATTGTCCAGTAGTACAAAAAATGTTAATATTTGTAAGTGAGGTGTATAATAATGATGGATGAATGGGGCAGTGTAGATTTAAAATTAGATAATTTTTTGAAGGAAAACAATATAAGTAGATCTAGTTTATCTAGAAACGGACAAATCTACTATAAACAACTTTTAAAATATTGTAATAACGACATGCAAAAGGTTGATTTAAACTTACTTGCAAGAATTTGCAAAACTCTTAATTGTGAAATTGGAGATATTATTACATATACTCCTCCAAAAGCTAATTAGTTTAGTATTTTCTCGACACATTTTTTTATGTAAATCATATTATAATAATAGGTTGTATATATACTTCCAAATAATTTTTTAAAGGATTTGATTTATATGGATTTTAATAAAGAGATGTGCCCAATTGTTAAGGTTGATGGATTTATTGAAAAAGGTAAGCAATTTGATATAGATATTAACTTACCAGAGGATGAAAGAAATGTAATATTTGGCGTAATAAAAGATTGCTATAAAGATCCAGTTGAAAATGCAGTAGTTAAATTGATAGAAGTTTGCTACGAATACGGAAAAGAAGAAAGAAAACCTGTTTCTCATACTTTTACAGATAAAAATGGAGAATTTGTTTTCGGACCACTTTGTCCAGATAAAACTTATGAAATTCTTGTATGGGTAAACAAAGTACGTCACGTAAAATTATGTGCTGAAGGAAAACGTCATGGAAAATGCTTAAAAGGTGTAGATATAGATTGCTGTGATTTTCCAAAGCCACCTTGCAAAGAAGATAAACCAGAAAAAGACTGCAAATAATAATTATATTCATAAAGGCGGATGTGATTGATCCGCCTTCTATAATAATAATTTTTCCTCATTTGAAATCATTTTAAATATTCTCATTTTTAATTTATATTTTTTATTTTCTTGAATTATCAATACCCACAAATAGGCTAAAATCAATACTATTCCAATATTCTGTATAAAAAGAATTCCAATACTTGATATCAGTGTTAATATAATAATTAGTATATTAGATAATTTATATGTCATCATTTCTGCCTCTTTTGAGTTTGTTGCAAGTTGCATTATGTATTTTAATATTCTTCCCCCATCTAATGGATATAATGGTATTAAATTGAACAATCCAATTAAAATATTTGAATATATAATTTCTTCTTCCCAATTATTATATACTCCTAGTATAACAATAATTATATTTACCAATGGTCCGGCTATTGCAATTATTATTTTTTTTGCAATATATTTATTACTATAATCTTCAAAATTTATTGATACTCCAAATGGCATTATATCAATTCCCTTTGCTTTCAATCCCATTAAAATTCCCGCAAGTAAGTGACCAAGTTCATGTATGAATGCAAATATCATTAGTATTGTATATATTCTTATCTGCTTAGTTAGATAAAATATTATTGCAAATATAAATACTTGCAAATTTATTCTTATTCTCATATGTCACACCCTTTTTATTATTCAATATTCATATTTTTAAAATCATACTTGGATCTACATATCTACCTGATCTTCTAATTTCAAAATGTAAATGTGGTCCTGTAGCATTTCCGAGTTTGCCCCACTTCTCCTATTTTTTGACCTTTTGAAATAGTATCCCCTTTGTTTACATATAATTTACTACAATGTCCATATACAGTTAATATGTCATCTTTTTGTATTTGAACGCAATTCCCATAGCCTGCGATTTCTCCAGATGCCGTAACTTCCCCTTCTAAACTTGCTACAATTATTGTACCAGTATTGGCAGCAATATCTATTCCAATGTGATATGGAGATACAATTGGCTCTGTTTGCTCTCTTTTTCCGAACCTTGATGTTATTTGTCCAACAAGAGGATTTATCAATGAATAATTTTGATTTATATAATTTGCATCTATTTCCATCTGAGTTAAATTATTTGAAACCTCTGCTATTTCATCATTTAAAGGAGCTTCTGTTGTGCTTTCTGTACTGGTTGCATCAGATACATCATTAGAATTTTCTGTAACAGTAGTTTCTGTTTGTAAATTGTCTATATCAACTTCCTCTGTTTCTTCATTCATGCTCTCATCTTTTTGTTTGAAATATGGTGAATTATTTATATAGTTTGTTGCTTCACCATACAAATCCTGTACATTTATATCGTATGATAAAATCTCATTGGTTTTATTTATTACTTCTTTTGAAAATATAAAATTAAAGTTTTTTATTACATAATATGAACAATACAAAAATAAACAAATAATAATTTGAATTATCATTTTTTTAAGTACATATTTTTTATTAGATACTGGAACATTTACTGTTTTAGCACCTTGTCTTTCTGAATTTTCTTTTCTTCTATAATATATTTCCTCTGCTCTTCTTAATTTTTCATCTGCAGAAATTGCCCTTTCTATATTCATAAAAAACACCTCTTCCTTTGTTCATATACAGTAATGTATATGCAAAAAAGAGGTGTTTTATGAATATGACAGATTAAAAAGTATTTATTACAATATATTTATTATCAAGGCAATAAACATTATAATGCTTAAAAGTTTCATTGCTTTATACTTTTTCTCCATATTGCTATTACTTTTTTTATTATTTTTTAATTTTCTTTGATTTTCTATATCAGAAATGTAATTGCTAATTACCATCTGTGCTTCCTTCACAATATAGTCTTTTGGCTTGTCTATATTTTTCGTTTGCTTTTTTAAAGTATCGTTTTTTATATGCTTTTTCAAGCATTCTATTCTTTTTTTGTCACCTTTTAATATAACAATTGCCTCATCAACTAAATTAGATGGCAAATCCTTCAAAACCACAATATTTCTTAATTCATCCCCCATTTGTACCTCCTAGAAAATTAGTTTATACAATATATGTATATATAAATTTTTGCCAATTTTTTCTAGGTTATACATTTATATATTTATATATTTATAACATTATATATTCCACTTGATACAATATCAGCCATATTCATAACCAAACTTAAAGGTGTGTTTTGTAAAAGTTTAAAATTGCATTGTGGTATATTAACATTTTGCGATACAATTCCTTTTATGCTTAAATCTCCAACATAATTTATTTTTTTATTTAATGCTCTTCCTAAATACATTCCATTATTTTCTACAACAATTTTTCCAATATTATCTTTTTTAGATATTGCCGAATCCACTGCTATTACAAGTGGATTATCGTATTTAGTTTGTATGTAGTTAATAGTATCGTTTACATTATTTGCACATATATTTTTATCTAAATGGCCATAAATTTCTATCTCTTTAACGTCTCTATATAAATATCTTAATTTATATCCAACAATAGGTCCGAAAAGAATCACCTGTTATTCTATCTGTTCCAACGCAAAAGAATATTATTTTGTCGTATTCATTTTTTTCTACTTGTTTTTGTAATTTATAGGCAAAATCTTGTACAAAATTATCATACAGTTCTTTTTTTGTTAACATATAATCTCCTCATTTAATGTATTTACACTTATCAAATTATATGTTATTTCTTTATTTTTATTCACTTTTAATTTTCAAAATTTGCTACTTGCAATAATAATATTTACATTTTTTGATTTATTATATTTTTTTATTATATCTTCTGAAAATCCTGCAAGTTCATTTGATATTACAATAGTTCTATAATCTTTATCTACTAGTTCTTGTATTTTTTTATCTGTATCTTCTCCATCTTCTATATCATACACATCTAATCCAATATTCTTGAAAATTTTGAAACTGTTGGTATCTTCCTTTAACTTTATCCAAGAAATCTTCATTTACATCACCAATTTTATTTTGTGTATTTTTTTATTTGTTATACAAAAAATGTGCCAGTAGGACTGGAGCTCTTAGTACATTCTTTAAATTTTGTACCAAAAATCCTAGTCTACTGACACATTTTACATTTTTCTTGCTGTTTCTAGTGCCAATTTTATCATATTATTTAATGATGTTTGTCTTTGTTCAGATGACAAATTCTTTTTATCATATAAAGAATCTACAACAGTTAACAAACATGCTGCCTTTTTATTCAACATTTTTGCCATATAAAATAACGCAAAAGATTCCATCTCAGATGCTGTTATATCTTTTGGCAATCTATCTAATAACTTTTGTAAATCAGTTATATATGGATCAAAACCATCAGTACAAAATATATTTGTTTTCTTGTACTGTAAATTATTTTCCTTTGCAACATTTTCTATTAAATCATTTATTTCTCTAGTTGCATACATTTCTTTTATATTCTCATTATTATAACTATAAGCAAAGTTACTTTCAGTATATACCTTATCTACTAATATTGTATCGAGTAATTTTAATTCATCTTTATATGCTCCACAAGACCCTACTCTTATTATACAATCTACATCATAAAATTTATACAATTCGTAAGAATATATTCCCATACTTGCCATTCCCATTCCATGTGCCATTACTGTTACCTTTTTATCTTTATATACTCCTGTATATGCATACATTCCTCTTATTGTATTTACTAATTTTGCATCAGTCAAAAAGTTTTCTGCTATATATTTTGCTCTTAATGGATCTCCTGGCATTATTACTATTTTTTCTATATCTTCTTTTTTGGCTTCATTATGTAATGACATATTTCCATCTCCTTTTTTTTGCATTATATACTATTAGTATCATAAAAGCAATGCGTTTTTTATGTTTTGTCCTTTTATTCCACTTTTTCTATATAACTGAAGTATACATTTTATCTTCTTTATACAGTTTTATTCATTTCATTACTTTTAGTATACACAACCTTTCCAAATTTAAAATCATTCAATCTCTTTTGCAATTCCATTATAAATATTGGAGATATTGAAATTAACAATGTGTATATCCATTGTGTTCCATTTAGTGATACAACATTAAATATTGTTGCTAAAGTTGGTATTGCTATTACTACTATTTGCAATATTGCACCAATTACCAATGCTCCTACTAAGTATTTGTTACTACATACCCCTACTTTGAATATTGATTCTTCACTTCTAATATTAAAACTATGGAATAATTCTAACAAACTTAATGATACAAAAGCCATTGTTCTACCTACTTCTAATCCAAACAAATTATTTCCAATACTAAATGCAAATAAAGTTAGCATTCCAATCATTGTACCTTCTACAAAAATTTTTCCCCACAAACAATCTGTAAATAATCCTTTTTTGGAATCTATTGGTTTTTTATTCATTATATTTTTATCTATTGGCTCTAATCCCAATGCTATTGCTGGTAAAGAATCTGTTACTAAATTTATCCATAATAAATGTATTGCAAGTAATGGACTTTCCATACCTAATAATAATCCAACAAATATTGTTACTATTTCTCCAACATTTGTTGCAAGTAAGAAATGTACAGCTTTTCTAATATTGCTATATATATGTCTTCCAGTTTTTACTGCTTCTGTTATAGTTACAAAATTATCATCTGTTAGAATCATATCTGATGCATTTTTTGCAACATCAGTTCCATTCATCCCCATAGATACGCCAATATCGGCATTTTTTAGTGCTGGAGCATCATTTACTCCATCGCCAGTCATTGCGACAATTTCTCCATTTGCCCTAAATGCTTTTACAATTCTTACTTTATGTTCTGGTGATACTCTTGCAAAAACAGAATAATTTTTTATTTCCTTTTCTAATCTTTCTTGAGATATTTTTTCTAATTCAATTCCTGTAATTGCTTTATCTGTTTGTCTTAAAATTCCTAATTCTTTTGCAATTGCTCTTGCAGTAACTATGTGGTCACCAGTAATCATAACTGTTTTTATTCCTGCTCTTCTACAAGTTTCAACTGCCTCTTTCACGCCAACTCTTGGAGGATCTATCATTCCAATTAGCCCTACAAATATTAAGTTATTTTCAACTGTGTTTGTATTGATCTCGCTTGGCAAAGTATCTACATCTGCATAAGCAACCGCAATAACTCTAAGTGCCTTCTCTGCCATATCATTATTATTTTTGTTAATATTTATCAGTATATCTTGTGTTAAATTCTTCTCTAGTCCATTTTCATAAAATCTGTTACACCTTCTTATTAAGACATCTGGTGCACCTTTGGTTATAATCCTATATTTATTTCCTAATTTATGTATTGTTGTCATTAATTTTCTAGTAGAATCAAATGGAATTTCATTTACTCTTTGCATTTGTTTTTCTAAGTTTTCTTTATTTTCATCTATACTCAATCCTGCATTTACAATAGCAACTTCTGTTGGTTCTCCTATTGCTACATATTTACCCCCCTCGTATTCTATATGAGCATCTGTACATATACTTCCAAGTCTTAACATTAGTCTTCTTGTTTCCTGCTTTAAACTTATATTTCCATTTTTTAAATCCATATCTCCAAAAGCATCTCGAAGCTCTACTACTTTCATTTTGTTTTGTGTTAATGTTCCTGTTTTATCAGAGCATATTACAGTGCTACTACCTAAAGTTTCTACTGCTGGTAGCTTCCTTATTATTGCATTTTTTCTAGCCATTTTAGTAACTCCAATTGATAACATTATTGTTACTATTGCAGGTAGTCCTTCTGGAATGGCTGCAACTGCTAGTCCTACTGATGTCATAAACATTTCAATTGGTGGTATTCTTTTAAATATTCCTATCACAAATATTGCAAAACAAATAAAAAGCGCTACCAGTCCTAATTTTTTACCAACTTCTCCTAATTTTTGTTGAAGTGGAGTTTCAGGAGATTCGTCTGTTATTATCATTTTTGCAATTTGTCCAACTTTTGTATTCATTCCAACATCTGTTACAATAGCCTCTGCATGTCCATTGGTAACAACTGTTGTAGCAAATGCCATATTTATCATATCTCCTAATACTGTATCTTTATTTAATATACTTTCTGCATCTTTTTGAACTGGTAAATTTTCTCCTGTTAGAGCAGATTCATCAATTTTTAAATTATACGAATTTATCAATCTGCAATCTGCAGGAACGTAACTTCCAGCTTCTAATATTAGTATGTCTCCAACAACAACTTCTTCACTTGGAATATTTATAATTTTATTATCTCTTTTTACTTTTGCAGTTGGTGCAGAAAGTTTTTTTAATGCTTCTAATGATTTTTCTGCTTTGCTTTCTTGAAGTAGTCCCAAAAAAGCATTAAAAACTACTATTGCAATAATTATTATAGAATCTAAATAATCATTAGTACCTTGCATATATGCCATTATACTAGATACTATTGCTGCAACAATTAAAGTGATTATCATAAAATCATTAAACTGCTCTATAAATCTAACTAGAATATTCTTTTTCTTTTGCTCTTCAATTTTATTTATTCCATATAACTTTTTTCTTTCTTCAACTTCTCTAGAATCAATTCCATATTTTAAATTTGTATTAGTCCTTCTTCGTACTTCTGAAATAGTTTCTGCACACCACATAAACTTACCACTCCTTTGTATAAAACATATATTAAATATATATGTGCTTGTACAAAAAATATTCCTTGATATATTAAGCAATTTTAAATTATTTATATATTCATAAATATACTAAAAAAATACAAGAAGCAAATTTAATTTTTTGCTTCTTGTATTTTTTATATTATTTTATATCTTTTAATTTATGGAATTTAAAATAGAAAATTCCACCTGTAATAATTAAAATTCCTACTATTAAAAGCACTTTATATACAGATTCCATACCTGTTTGTGGCAAATTTCCTTGTGCTATAGTTGAATCTGGTTTTGGTGATATTGTTGCTTCTTGTTTTTGTGATGTTGACGTTATATTAGTAATTTTAACTTCTACATCTTTCGTCATTCCATCTAAATCAACTAAATGTACTGTTTCTGTTGCATTAGTAGAATATGTTTTCGTAAGTGTTTTTCCATCATCAGACAATGTCCAACCATCTACATTATTAACTCTTTTGTTTGTTTTTATTGTTGCTACTACATTTCCAGTAGTATTAGTAGTAGGATTGTAGCTAATTGTTGCGATTAATTCATCTTTTATTTTAGATAATTGTATTTTTGGACTACTTGTAAGCTCAACTGTGTAATCTTTTGAATCTGAATCTTTATATGTTAATACTACTTTTTCATTAGTTGCTATTGTTTTATTTAGTAATTTTTCATTTTTCATATCTTTTAGTTTTAATTTATACTTTAATGTTGCTACTTCATCACCTTTTAATGTTCCAATGTTCCATGTAATAGTTTTAGTTTCTGCATCAATAGTATCTGTTGTTGTTCCTATACTTGGGTTTCCTACATAGGAAAATTCAAAGTTTTCTGTTATATCTTGTGGAAAGTAATCAATTATTTGAGTAGTGTTTATATCTGATTGTATCATGTCTTTTACATCTTGATATATATTTTCAGTTATAATTTTATCGACATTTTCATTTGTAAAACTATACATTTTTCCATATGTTGGGTTTTCAATTGTTCCATATATTTTTTGTACATATGGACTACCATCAAAATCTAATGTTTTTTCACCTGTTTTAGCATTATACCATGTTTCATCATAACTAGTATCATCCGGTCTTAATAATATGAAAGATATATTATTATTTTTTAATGCCAATATTTCATTTCTAGTATTTGTAGCATTTTTTTCATGTACGGCTACAATAGCTTCTTCTGCTGTGTTATATTCTCCAAACCATCCACCATATGTGTAAGCAGCAGGAACTCCAATCGCTATTGAGGGAACTCCGTCATATAAAGAAACTAGTATCTTATTTGCCTCATTAGAGTAACTTTTACTTGCTAATCTTATAGCTGCTTGTAAATTAGTGTTATATTGGGTTTTAGAAGGATTCATATTATTTATACCATTTTTTATTGTCTCTAAATTATTTGTTAATTCCACAACTATTTCAGCATCATTTTCATTTCCTCTAACTGTGTTTTGATTGTTTTTTCCTTCTACTAGCTTTCCTGTTTCTTCGTCTATATAAGCATCATAAATTGTTCCTTTAATTCCAATAATTCCTATCTTTGTTTTTGAACTTTGATTAAAAATACCACTTGAAAATTTTTCTATATTACTAATAGTTTTTTCTAATTGTTCTTTATAACATGCGTTATTTTCAGAAATAATTAAATATATTTCTGTATTTTCGTGTCTTTCTGTTTCTTCTAATTCCTTCTTTGTATTGTTCAATTTAAGTTCAATAGTTACTTCTCCTGTTTCTGCATTTGAATCCACTATTGATTTTGATACATATCCTTGGTCATTTTCCAAATATTTTGTTTCACTAGCATTTTGAATTATATCTAAACTTGTTTTTAACTCGTCAGCATTTACATTACTACAAATTCCTAGAATTAAAATAATTGAAATTAATATAATACTAATTTTTTTCAACATATATTTCTCTCCTTTGTATCTTTTTGTTATAATTATTTACTTAATAATTAGTAAATTTTTATAACATTTTATCGAAATAGTATATAAATTATGACATTTTATCATAATTTGTTTTTATTATATATGTTTATTTTTTAAATGTAAAGTTTTTTTCAATATCTTGTGAATTTTTAATAATTTTCACACATATATATGTGCTTGTCCAAAAATATTCCTAAGTAAATTCATTTAAAATATTGAATTAGATTTTAGGTTAATATATAATGTGTATATTAAAATTTATGGAGGAATGTATATGAAGAAAAAAATAATTGTTTTTTTACTATTAGTTATTATAGGTGCTTCAATAGCCTATATAGTTTCAAATTATAATAAAGAAAATTCACGGAACGCCAGCTCCTGCTTCAACTTCTAGCCCAAAAGCAAGCCCAACGCCAATGACTAACGTTGAAGATATGAATGCACAAGAAAAATCTATATTCAATTCTAAATTTAATATATATATTGGAAAAGATGTAAGTGCTTCAAATGTAAAAAGTTTGATAACAGCAATTAAACACTCAAATGAAAATACTGCTATTAGAACAGTTAATTTAACTATAAATGGAGAAGTTGCAACAGATGATTCAAAAATAAATGATTCTAGTACTTATACTGTATCTTTTAAATATGATGACTATAATTTAATTTGCGAAGCAATAATTGTTGAAAACACATAAGTGGGCGATTTTAATCGCCCACTTATAATATGCAATATATAATTTATTTCAATTTCATTGATAGCAATTTACTTATTCCGTTTTCTTCCATTGTTATTCCATATACTGTATCTGCCGCTTCCATTGTTCCCTTTCTATGAGTTATTACTAAGAATTGTGTATTTTTAGTAAATTTCTTTAAGTATTCAGCATATCTGTATACATTTACATCATCTAAAGCAGCTTCAATTTCATCTAGCACACAGAATGGTGATGGATTTATTTTTAGTATTGAAAATAACAATGCTATTGCTGTAAATGCCCTTTCTCCTCCAGATAATAACATCATATTTTGAAGTTTCTTTCCTGGTGGTTGAACTTCTATTTCTATTCCACATTCTAAAATATTATCTTCATCTGTTAGTTTTAATTCGGCTTTTCCTCCACCAAATAACTCTTTAAATACTTCTCCAAAGTTTTTATTTATTATCTTAAATTGTTTTGAGAATTGATCTTTCATTATGCTCGTCATTTCTTGTATTACTTTTCTAAGTTTTGCACTTGTATTCTCTAAGTCAAGTCTTTGTTCACACATAAAGTCGTATCTTTCTTTTGTTTGCTTGTATTCTTCTATTGAGTTTATGTTTATACTTCCTAATTCTTTTATATCATTTCTCAATTCATTTACCTTTTTAGTAACTACTGCTACATTACTTGGTTTTTCATATTCTTTTGCGTTGTTTGGAGTTATTTCGTATTCTTCCCACATTTTATTTACAACTTGTTCTAATTCTAATTCTGTTTTAGATTTCTTTAATTCTAATTTTGAAACTTGGTCTTTTAAATCATCAATAACTTTAAATTGTTCCGTTATTGCTTTTTCTGTATCTTCTAGTTTTTTGTTTTTCTCAATTCTTAAATTTTTTAGTTCTTCTACTTTACTTCCACTTGTTTGTACTTCTAATTTTACATTTTCTATTTCTTGTTTTATTTCTTCTATTCTTACAGTTAGCGCCTCATTATCGCTTAATATTTTTTCTCTATCTGAAGTTTTATTTTCTATACTTGTTTTATTGTTTTTTATATCTTCTTCTATTCTTGCAACTATTTCATCTATTGAGCTTTCACTTTCATCAAAAGAAGAAACAGAGATTTTTAAGTTTGTAATATCAAAGTTTAAATCGTCAACATACTTTTGATTGTCTGAATTTATTTCTGCGAAACTCTTTATTTCAATATTTAATTCTTCATTTTCTTTATCTAATTTTACAATCTCTTCTTCAATTTGTTGTTTTAAGCTTATACTCTCATCTTTCTTTATCTGCAATTCCTTTAATTCTTCTTTTAAACTTGCAAGTTTAGTTTCTAGTTTTAATATGTTTTGCTCTGCAAACAATACTTTTTGATGTTCTGTTGCATATACAATATCTATCTCTTGTAATTCTTTTTCTAAGTCCTTTTCTTTCTCTATTACTCCTTGATTTTCTGATAAATATTGTTCTTTTTCTTTTTTTATTTTTTCTAAATTCTTTTCTATTTGCTTTATCTCTTTTTCCAAAGCTTCAATTTCACTTGCTCTACCTAATATGCTTGAAGTTTTTTGAGTTACAGAACCACCAGAAATAGCACCTGATGAATTTATTATATCTCCTTTTAAAGTTACAATTTTAAATGAATATCCATTTTGTTTTGCAAGTGCAATCCCTGTATCCATAGTATCTACAATTACAGTTCTACCTAATAAATTTTGTACTATTCCATCATATAATTTATCATACTTTACTAATTCTGAGGCAATTCCTATTACTCCATCTACTGTCTTTATTTTATCTAACTTTTTTCCTTTTACAGAAGATATAGGTAAAAATGATGCTCTACCTAAATTGTTTTTTCTTAAATGTTCTACTAATTTTTTTGCATCCTCTTCTTTATCTGTTACTATATTTTGCAAAACTCCACCTAATGCAAATTCTATAGCTATTTCATATTCTTTTGGAACGGCTATTAAATTTGCAATTACACCATGAACACCTTTGTTTAGTGTAGAATCTTTTTCACAATCTAGTAATAAAGATTTTACAGATTTTATATATCCTTCTTTTTCTGTTTCTGTTTCAATTAAAAATTTCAATCTCATCTGCTTTGTACCAAATTCAGATGATAATTTGTTTATTTTTGTATCATATTCTTCTATTTTTTTATTTCTAGCATTTGTTTCTTCGCTTATTTTATCTAATTGTTTTGTTATATTATTCTTCTTTCCTTCAATTTCATAAAATATTTTAGCGATTTCTTCTTTAGATAATCTATTTTGGTCTAACTCTGATATTGTTGTTTGTATTTCTGTTTTTACTGTACTTTCTCTTTTTTCGTAGTTTTCAAAATTTACCTTTTGCGTATTGATGTCTGATAATTTTTCATATTTTATGTCTGTATTGTCTTGTACAGTTTTCTTTTTAGCTTCTATCTTTGTCTCTTGCTCTGATAATTTTGAAGTTATTTCAGCTAATGCTTTTTCTTTTTCTTCTAATTCTTTTTGGAATTTTTCTTTATTTGAAAAAAGGTTAGTTTTCTTCTGTAATTTTGCATTTTTTTCTTCTTCTAATTGTTTAATTCTCTCACTTATTTCGTTTATTTCTATCGCATATCTTTCATAGTTTTCTTTGTTATTATCAATTCTATTTTGTGTTACATTTATCTCTGAATTTAATTTTTCTATTTTGTTTGTACTTTCAAAAGATAAATTTTGAACTTCTTCTATTTTATTAATTAACTCATCAACTTCAGTTTTTAAATTCTCTTTTAATTGTTGTTTTTCTGCTTGTGTTTTTTCTTCATTTTCGCATTGGCTATTCATTATTTCTATGTCTTTTACAACTTCTTCTATTTTTTCTTTATATGTGTCTATGTTGTGTAGGAATAATCCTATTTCTATGCTTTTTAGTTCTTCTCTTAAATCTAAAAACTTTTTAGCCTTTTCTGCTTGAATTTTTAATGGCTCAATATTTCCTTCTATTTCAGTTAAAATATCATTTATTCTTAATAAGTTTACTTTTGTTTGCTCTAATTTTTTCTCAGATTCTTCTTTACGAACTCTATATTTTACAATACCTGCAGCTTCTTCAAAAATATTTCTTCTATCTTCAGATTTATTACTCAATATTTCATCAATTTTTCCTTGTCCGATTATAGAATAACCATCTTTTCCAATTCCGGTGTCCATAAATAACTCTAATATATCTTTTAATCTACAAGGGGTTTTATTTATATAATAACCAGTTTCACCACTTCTATATAATCTTCTAGTTACAGTAACTTCAGAATATTCAATAGGTAGCTTTCCATCTGTATTATCTATAATTATAGAAACTTCAGCAAATCCTAAAGATTTTCTGTTCTCAGTTCCTGAAAATATTATATCTTCAGATTTAGAACCTCTTAGGGATTTCATACTTTGTTCTCCCAAAACCCAACGAATAGCATCAGAAATATTGCTCTTTCCTGAGCCATTAGGTCCTATAACAGAAGTTATTCCTGGCATGAATTCTAATGTAGTTTTATCTGCAAATGATTTAAATCCTTGTAATTCCATTCTTTTTAAATACACATATATCAACTCTCTCTTTTTTTCATAAAACACTTTAATATCATATATTAAAAATCGATATTTTGCAACAATTTTTCTCCATATTTTACCTTATTTATATACAAAAACTCCCCACTTTCGTGGGGAGCAAATGTGAAGTTAAGAATTCAAGTGACTTATAAGTCTAACCTTTAATTCATCTTCTGTGTCTTCAAGAACTTCGAAAACACTCATGAGTTTTTCTCTTATCTCTTCGTGTGAAAACTCCTCTCCATACTCATCAAAATCCGAGTTGAAGATTTCTGTAATATCTGCCGATTCCTGACCAGCTTTAATAGCTGTTCTAACATTGGTGTTCAGCCATTGTGCCAAAATCAATTGAAATGCATATTGTGGTTTTTCAAAAAGAACGGCCTTAGCTTTCTCAAAGTTCATTCCCTTTAAATCTTCAATTCCATAAAGCCTAACCTTTTGGTCGACAATATTTCTACGCCAACTTAATTCCGCGCTTTCGAAATTGACACTTAAGTTCATGAAACCTACTAACGATTCAACAGGTATTTTTTCGTGAACAACAATTGTAGTTAACTGATTTGTTTCCCCCTGAGTTGTTGCCGATTTTTCCGGAGCTATTGTTTCGTTCCGAAGAGATTTTTTTAAGAAATTCATCATGGTTGTATACCCCCAAAAAATATTTTTATATATATGTCAACACCCCCTTGGTGTAAAAACGAGTAAATGTATATAAAATAAGCTTTCGCCTATACAGTATTATTATATCATATTTAGCATATTATTACAAATTAGTTATAAAAATAATCCATTATTCCTGTGTATATTCCCCAAGCCAATTTATCTTGGTAGTCTTCTTGTTGTAATAGTTGCTCTTCTTCTGGATTAGATAAGAATCCACATTCTATAATTCCTATTGGTATTGTAACATTTTTTACTATATAAATATTATCTATTCCTAATGCAACTCTATCATTCTCTCTTTGTATTGTTGTTTTTAATGAATTTTGAATACTATCTGCTATCTTTTTACTCTCTTCATCTTCTTTTCTATAAAAAGTTTGCCAACCCCAGTATTGACTTTGTGGTATTTTATTTAAGTGTATTGAAATAAAAATATCCGCGCTTGATTCATTTCCTATTTTTACTCTGTTTTGTATGTCTGATATCTTTTTATCTCTTAAAGTAGTTTTATCTAAATCATATATTCCATTTTCATCTGACCTAGTTAGAATTACTGTTGCGCCACTCTGTTCTAGTAAATTTTGAACTTTTAAAGTTATTTTTAAATTTATATCATCTTCATGAACGCCATTTGAGCTTTCTGCCCCTCCATCTGGGCTTCCATGTCCTGCATCTAGTACAATTACTTTATTGCTCACAGGTAAAGACACTGTTGGAGCAGTTATCTCGTTTTTTAAATTTTTCCCAATATTTATAAATCCTAAAGAAATTATTACACACATAATAACAAGTATTATTCTTTTTTTCCTTAATATAATCACAAAAAAACTCCCCTTTAAAATATAATTTGTATAATTATATTTAGGAAAGTTTTACTATATTACTTTTTTTCATATTTTAAATAGCTTTCTATAAAGCCATCTAATTCTCCATTCATTACTGCTTCTACATTGCCTACTTCGAAATTTGTTCTATGGTCTTTTACCATTGTATATGGACAAAATACATAAGAACGAATTTGGCTTCCCCAAGCTATATCTTTCTTTTCTCCTTTTAGGTCTTCTATTTTTTCCTTTTGTTCTTTTTCCTTTAAATCTAGCAACCTAGATTTAAGCATTTTCATTGCTGTTTCTTTATTTTGTATTTGTGACCTCTCAGACTGACAACTTACTACAATATTTGTAGGTATATGTGTTATTCTTACTGCTGAATCTGTTTTATTTATATGCTGTCCACCAGCCCCTGATGCTCTATATGTATCTACTCTTAAATCTTCTGGATTTATATCTATTTCTACATCATCTGTTATTTCTGGTAATACTTCCATAGATGCAAATGATGTATGCCTTCTTCCTCCTGCATCAAATGGAGATATTCTAACTAATCTATGTACTCCCATTTCTCCTTTTAAATAGCCATAAGCATTTTCGCCTTCTACTAAAACAGTAACACTCTTAAGTCCAGCTTCTTCACCTTCTAAATAATCTAATTCTTTGACCTTAAAGCCTTTTGAATTTGCCCATTTTGAATACATTCTATATAGCATTTCTGCCCAATCTTGTGATTCTGTTCCTCCTGCTCCTGGATGTAGTGTGAATATTGCATTGTTTTTATCATATTTTCCAGATAATAAAGTTTCTATTTCTAAACTCTCTATTTCTTTTTCTAATTTAGAAGTATCTTTTAATATTTCTTTTGCCATTTCTTCATCTGTTTCAACTAATAGTAATTCGTTTAAATCTTGTATATTCGCTAAATTTTCTTTTAATTTATTATATTGTTCTAATTTATTTTTTAATCTCTTGCTTTCTGTTAAAACTGCACTTGAATTTTTAGCATCATCCCAAAAATTACTATTTTGCATTTGTTTATCTAGTTCATTTATTCTATTTGTTATTTTAGGTAAGTCAAAGTGAATCACCTATTGATTGCAGTTTGTTTTTTATTGTTTGTATTCTTTGCTTGTTTTCTTCTAGTTCTAACATAGACTCACACTCCCTTATTGGATGTATTATATATCATTTTATGTTAATTGGCAATAGTGAAACAAATAATTAAAATACAATTATACCTAAATGTTCAAGCAATATTTTTAGTCCTATAATAATCAATATAATTCCACCTGTAAGTTCTGCTTTATTTTGAAATTTATCTCCAAAGTTATTTCCTATAATCACTCCTATTACAGATATTATAAATGTAATAATACCTATTATAGAAATTGCTAAAATAAGATTTGTTTTTAAAAACGCGAAAGTCACTCCTACAGCCATTGCATCTATGCTAGTTGCTATTGCTAATACTATCATAGTTTTAAAGTCAATTTTATCGTTTCTTTTTTCCATTTCATCATTACTAGATTCTTTTATCATGTTGCCACCAATTATACTTAAAAGAATAAAAGCTATCCAATGATCAATTTTTTCTACAACTCCACTTAAAGTTGTTCCTAAGAAATAGCCAATTGCCGGCATTATTGCCTGAAATGTGCCAAAATATAAACCAATAATGATGGCATTTTTCCAATTCATTTTTTTCATAGATAAGCCTTTGCATATTGAAACTGCAAAAGCATCCATTGCAAGTGCTATTCCTATTGCAAAAATTTCAATTATTCCCATTTGTTTTTCTCCATTCGCTTTATTGTTTTAATTTATTTATATGAAAAGGAGTAAAATATATGCCAAAGAAAGACAAAGGGACGGAGCTTTTGTCTTAACCTTTTTAAGCCTTTAATTATTTTATACCTAATTTTTCCTAAGACAAAAGCTCCGTCCCCTTGTCTTAGTCTTTCTTTTTGTACAAAAAAGAAGCTAATCTCATTATAAGATTAACTTCCTTTAAAATAACAATCGAATTCATTATTTTAGTATGTTTGTTATATCTATTCTTATTTTTTAGCAAATGGATTTTCTACTAGGTCGTTTGTATCTATCTTTATTTGTAACAAAACTTTTTTCTTAAGGCTAGCTGTATTTTTTATTGACCTATCATTTGCATTAGCATCTTTTATCATTGCTTCTTTGAATTGTTTTAGCAATTCTTCTCCATTGATATATTTTCCTTCAAAAGATAGTCCATAATCTTCTTCCAAAGTATTATACTTATCAAGTTTATATTTTTTGAAAGTCATATCTATATCTTTGGTTACATATTTTAGTGCTATTAAATCAGTTACTTCACCTTCATAGCCAGTCTGTGCTTTAATATAATCCCTACTTGCATAAGCAAGGAATCCTTCGTAATAACCACCAATTCCTGCCATTTCCCAGAATAGATATTTCATACTTGCTGTATCTGGTCGACCATTATTATTATGAGCTTG
>CANRNW010000017.1 GCA_947632145.1 uncultured Clostridia bacterium | reverse complement strand
GATTCGAACCCACGGTAGGCTATAAACCTACGCCAATTTTCAAGACTGGTGCCTTAAACCAACTCGACCACCTCTCCGTTTAGGACAATTATTAGTTTACCACGCGAAACTATAATTGTCAATATATTATTAGCATTTTTTGTAACTAATTTTTTCCAAAAATCTATCTTTGCATTGCTATATCTAGCGCTTTTTCTTCCTCTTCTGATAGTGTATATTTAGAACTTCCGTTTTCTATTGGTTTGGCATATATATTTGAATTTTCCACTGAATAAATTCCATTTAATATAACACCATTATTGAATTCATCTAGAAGTGCTAGAGCAAAGCTTAAATCACTTCCCATATCTTTAAATGCGCTATATCTTACAATTCCTACTTTCTTAATACATGTACTTATCTCTTTATTTAAATTACTACAATTATGTTTTATTTCTTTATTTTCTTCTTCAATCAATTTAACTTTTTCCATAACTTCAAATAGCAAATCTTCTATATTGCCACTTTTTCCCATTTTGTTTATTAGTGTTTTATATATTTTTTTTGTTTTATTTATTGATATAATACTAATTATAAAAATTATCATTAGTACTATGTTTATGATTAGTATTGCCAAATTAAAATATTCACTTTTGCAAAAATTTAAAAATTGTTCCATCACTATTCCTCCTTTACTTTGTTTGCAAAACACCGGTAATCTAGTTTCATACAATATTTGCGGTACCTTTTTAATTTCACATATTATTTGATTAGTCCTAATATTCTTTCCAAATCATCATTTGAATTATATTCTATTATTATTTTTCCTTTTCTTTGCTTTGCATCTACTTTTACTTTAGTTCCAAAGAATCCTCTGAAAGTATCTTCTATATCTCTATATATAGCCTCATATTTTTTATATTGATCATCTTTTTTCTTCATACTTTTTCTAAGTTTCATTTTCTTTTCTGCTTGTCTTACATTATCTCCTGATTCTATCATATATAAAGCCATAGAATATTGTTTATCCCCATCATCTACTGCTAATAGTGCCTTGCAATGTCCTTCAGTTAATTTTCCCTCTAATGCTAGATTTATTACTCTTTCGTCTAAATTTAATATTCTAACTGTGTTTGCTATTGCACTTCTACTAAATCCTAATTTATCTGCTATTTGTTGTTGTGTAAAACTGTAATCATCCATTAGCTTCTTTATTCCCCTAGCTTTTTCTATTGGGTTTAAATCTATTCTTTGTATATTTTCAATTAGTGCTATTTCTGAATTTTTTCTTTCATCGTATTCTCTTATTATTGCAGGTATCTCTGTTAACCCAGCTTTTTTAGCAGCTCTCCATCTTCTCTCTCCTGCAACTATTCTATAATAATTATCTTTTTTTGTAACTATTATTGGCTGTATTACGCCATATTCTTTTATTGAATTTGCTAGTTCTTCTAATGATTCCTCATCAAATATTTTTCTTGGTTGATCTCTATTTGGTTCTACATCTCTTAATTTTAAATTTTTTATTGTCTCTCCTTCTTGTAATTCTTCTTCTTCATCAACAACTAATTTTGTTGAAAACAAGGCATCTAACCCTTTTCCTAGTCCTGTTTTTTTTGCCATTTTAACAACCTCCTAAAATTTATTGTTTCATATGTTTTGCTTTTAATTCATTTGTTTTTATTATTTCTTTTGCAAGTTTTTCATAACACTTTGAGCCTTTAGACCTTGGATCATATACTGTTATAGGCATTCCAAAGCTTGGAGCCTCACTTAATTTTACATTCCTTGGTATTACTGTTTTGTATACTTTATCTTCAAAGTAATCTTTTACTTCTTTTACAACTTGATTAGAAAGATTCGTTCTTGCATCATACATTGTTAAAACTGCACCTTCTATTTCTAACTTTTTGTTCATAACTTTTTTTACTATATTTATTGTATTTATAAGTTGTCCTAATCCCTCTAATGCATAAAACTCACATTGTACTGGTATCAACACTGAATCAGAAGCAGTAAATGAGTTTAAAGTTATTAGCCCTAATGATGGTGGACAGTCTATTATTATATAATCATAATCTTCTTTTATTTCATCTAACTTTTCTTTTAGTTTAAATTCTCTATTTTCTGCAGATACAAGTTCTACTTCAGCACCTGCTAAGTTTATTGTTGATGGACATATTTTTAAATTTTTTATTTGTGTATCTATAATAACTTCTTCCATTTTTGTATCATTTATTAGTATATCGTATGTAGATAATTCAACTTCTTTATCTATTCCTAATCCACTTGTTGCATTACCCTGAGGATCTGCATCTATCATTAAAGTTTTCTTTCCTTTTTTTGCAAATATAGAACTTAAATTCACTGCGGTTGTAGTCTTTCCGACTCCACCTTTTTGATTTGCTACTGATATTATTTTGCCCAAAATTATCCCTCCAGATTCCTAAAAATTACATATTAATAATATAAAAAAACGCATAATATGTCAATAAAAATCAGCAATATTATTTATTTTTTTTATTGATTTTTTGTCTGTATGTTTCTGTGGAACAAAACGAGCAAAGTGCTATCAATACTGAATAAATCAAACTTTTTTAAACGTTTAATGTCTCTTTCCTTATATAATATAAGCAAGTTTGAATGTAAATAATACTATAAAAAAAACAAAAGAGCACAATTATATGTGCCCTATATGTTTTTTATAAATTTTTTGTGATTTTTTTATATTAGTGGATTTTTGCTTGCAGTTCCTGCTTTACGTGGATACTTTTTAGGAGTATTTGCAATTTTTTTTACAATTATTATATTTCTTGTAGCATCTGTTCCAGGTAAATTAAACTTATGTATTGCCTCTATTTCTCCCCCTAATTCTTTCAAAGCATTTTTAGAAGATTTTACCTCTTCTTCTATATTCGCGCCTTTCATACATACACAAGTTCCATTTAACTTTACAAATGGAAGTAAATATTCCAATAAAACTGGTAAATTTGCAACAGCCCTTGATACTGCTATATCATATTTCTCTCTTTTCTCACTTTTTATACCTTCATCCTCTGCTCTTGAATGTATTGCATTTATATTTTTTAATTGTAATTCATTTATTACTTCATTTAAAAAATTTACTCTTTTATTTAATGAATCCAACAAATCAATTTGCAAATCATCTCTCGCAATTTTTAATGGTATTCCAGGAAAACCTGCACCAGTTCCAACATCTATTACTCGAGAATTTTCTTTTAAATATTGACTAATTGTTAAAGAATCCACGAAATGCTTGTCTATGATATCGGTCATCTCCACAATCGCCGTTAAGTTTATTTTTTTATTCCACTCTATTAGTAATTCCATATATGTAAAAAACTGCCTTATTTTCGATTCTGACAATTCAACGTTAATATCAGCGAGTTTGCTAAATATTTCTTTTTTAAATATTTCAAAATCCATATTTTTCATTCCTTTATTTTTTTCTGTTTTTATTGTAAGTCTCCATAAATACTAAAAGCACTCCAATATCTGCTGGAGAGATACCAGATATTCTTGATGCCTGCCCTATTGAAGTAGGTTTAAATTTATTTAACTTCTGCCTTGCTTCTAAACTTATTCCATTTACTTTATCATAGTCCAAATCTTGCGGTAATTTTTTATTTTCCAATTTTTTAAAGTTCTCTACTTGAACTTCTTGCATTTTTATATAACCTTCATATTTTATTTGTATTTGCACTTGTTCTGCTTCAGCTCTAGTTAATTCAGGTCGTTTATCATCTATTATTTCTAAGTCTTTATAGGTTAATTCTGTTCTTTTTAATAGTTCTGATAACTTAACTCCCACAGCTATTTCAGAAGAATTATGTTCTCTCAAAAATTTATTTACTTCTTCTGTTGGTTTTATTGTTTTTCC
Source organism: uncultured Clostridia bacterium (assembly GCA_947632145.1). GTDB lineage: Bacteria > Bacillota > Clostridia > TANB77 > CAG-508 > CAKPQL01. Next base: position 22,674 of record CANRNW010000017.1, on the reverse strand, counting down.
CTTTACTCTTTCAATTTCTTTTTCAATATTTGCTTTTTTATTTAGAAATTTTTCATATCTTTCATCAGAAATCAGTCCAACATCATGTCCGATTTTTGTTAGTCTTAAATCTGCATTATCTTGTCTTAATAATAATCTATATTCTGCTCGTGATGTCATCATTCTATATGGTTCATTTGTACTTTTTGTTACTATGTCATCTATTAAGACTCCAATGTATGCATCAGATCTATGTAATATTACAGGTTCTTTTCCTTCTAGTTTTAATGCTGCATTTATTCCTGCCATTATCCCTTGTGCTGCTGCCTCTTCATATCCGGATGTTCCATTTATTTGTCCCGCAAAAAACATTCCTTCTATTTTTTTATGCTCTAAAGATAATTTTAATTCTGCAGGATCTATACAATCATACTCTATTGCATAGGCAGGTCTTGTAAACTCTACATTTTCTAGCCCTGGTATTGTTCTATACATTGCTATTTGCACATCTTCTGGTAATGATGAGCTCATTCCTTGAACATACATTTCATCTGTATCTAATCCCATTGGTTCAATAAATACTTGATGTCTTTCCTTATCTGCAAATCTAACTACTTTGTCTTCTATTGAAGGACAATATCTAGGACCTGTTCCCTCTATTTTTCCTGAATATAGCGGAGATCTATGCAAATTATCTCTTATTATTTTATGAGTTTTTTCATTTGTGTATGTTAAGAAACATGGAACTTGATCTATTTCTATCTTATTATCTTCAAATGAAAAAGGTACTATTTCATCATCCCCAAGTTGAATTTCCATTTTTGAAAAATCTATACTCTTTTTATTTACTCTTGCTGGAGTTCCTGTTTTAAATCTAATTAAATTGATTCCATTTTCTTTCAAACACTCAGATAATTTATTTGCAGGAAAAACTCCATCTGGTCCACTTTCGAAACTTGATTCTCCTATAAATATTTTTCCTTTTAAATATGTTCCTGTTGCTAATATTACTTCTTTAACCTTGTACACTGCCCCTATATTGGTTTCTACTGAACACACTTTATTGTTTTCAACACCAATATTTACTATTTCTGCTTGTTTTATATATAAATTTTCTTGTTGCTCTAAAGTATGTTTCATTTCTCTTTGATATTTCTTTCTATCTGCTTGTGCTCTTAATGAATATACTGCTGGTCCTTTTGAAGTATTTAACATTCTTGATTGTATTAGAGTTTTATCTATATTTTTTCCCATTTCTCCACCTAAAGCATCTATTTCTCTAACTAAATGTCCTTTAGATGTTCCTCCTATATTAGGATTACACGGCATATTTGCAACTACCTCTAAGCTAATCGAAAACAATAGAGTTTTATGCCCTTTTCTAGCACACGCAAGTGCTGCTTCACATCCAGCATGTCCTGCCCCAATTACTGCTATATCATACTCTCCTGCATCGTATTTCATTTGTTCCATCTCCTATTTTGTTTTTTGTTAGTTTTTTGTGAAACAAGAAACTTTGTTTCGTAAACTTTTTTGACAATTTGTTTTATTTTCCTAAACAGAATTTTTTAAATATTTCTTTTATTATATCTTCTGAAACACTGTCTCCTGTAATTTTACCCAATTCTTCTAGTGCATCTTTTATATCTATTGAAATTATGTCTATTGGCATATTGTCAAGTATTGTTTGCTCTGATTTTTCTAGTTTTTTTATTGCATTTGTTATGGAATTTTTATGTCTTACATTCGTTAAAAACTCTCCATCTTCTATTTGCAATTTGTTTATATTAAATAATTTTGCTATTTCATCGTATAGTTCTTCTATTCCTGTCTTCTTCAAAGCTGATATTTTTATTACTTTTTTACCACTACTTAATATTTTTTCTTCTTTATCTAACACATTGCTATTCAAATCTTCTTTATTTAACACTATTATTGCGTTCTTTTCTCTTATCATTTCTAAAATTTCTATATCTTCTGGTTTTAACGCTTTTGTAGCATCAAAAATTGCTATTACTAAATCACTATTCTTAATATATTCCTTTGATTTTTCAATTCCTATTTGCTCAACTTCATCTTTTGCTTTCCTAATTCCTGCAGTATCTATTAGTTTTAAAGGAATTCCTCTTATTGTTACAAATTCTTCAATTGTATCTCTTGTTGTTCCTTCAATTGATGTAACAATAGCTCTCTCTTCATCTAAGATTGCATTTAATAATGATGATTTTCCTGCATTTGGAGTTCCTACAATAACTGTTTTTATTCCTTCTTTAATTATTTTTCCATCATTAAAACTATTTTCTAGCTTTCTTAACTCTTTTAATACTTCTTCTATTTGATTTTTTGCCTTTTCATTTGTAACTTCTTCAACATCATATTCTGGATAATCTATTGAAGCCTCTATATCTACCATTATATTTATTATTTTTTCTTTTATTTTTTTTATTTTTTGTGATAAACTTCCTCTTAATTGATTTATAGATGCTTTTGCTTCTATATTGCTTTTTGCATTTATAACATCTATTACTGCTTCTGCTTGAGATAAATCTATTCTTCCATTTAAAAATGCTCTTTTAGTAAATTCTCCAGGCTCTGCTAATTCCGCACCATTTTTTAAACATTCTTCTAATATTTTATTCATAACAATAATTCCGCCGTGAGAATTGATTTCACACATATTTTCTGTTGTATAGCTTTTAGGCGCAATGAAATATGAAACTAATACTTCATCTATTTCTTCGTTTGTAGATGAATTTATTATTTTCCCATATTTCATTTTATAATTTTCAATTTCTCCTTTATTTTTTGGAATAAAGATTTTGTTTAATATATTAAAGCAGTCGTCTCCGCTCATTCTAATTATTCCTATTCCCCCAACACCTGGAGCTGTGGATATTGCCACTATTGTTGCCATAAAATTCTCCTTTTTTTCAACAAATAAGGCGGATCTAAAATCCGCCTCCTACCTATTTTTTTATATCTATTACTATTTTTCTATATGGTTCTTCGCCTTTACTAAATGTGGTTATTTTATCATTTCCTTGTAATGCAGAATGAATTATTTTTCTTTCATAGGCTGACATAGGTTCTAAAGCTATTGATTTTCCTGTTCTTAATACTGTTTTTGATACTTTTTGTGCTAATTCTTCTAATGTTTTTACTCTTTTTTGTCTATATCCATTTATATCTACATGAACTCTAATTTTTTCTGAATGTTCTTTGTTTATTATAGATGATATTACTATTTGCAAAGCATTTAATGTTTCTCCCCTATAACCAATTAAATAACTAATTTCGTTATCTCCATTTATTTCAATATCTATATCAAATCCATTTTGCTTTACATCCCAATTTATATTTTTTATTGGTTGTTTTTCTATAAATTCTTTTAAGAAAACTTTTACTTTTTCTATTTCTTCTTTTATTTCTGTTTCATTTTCATTTACTTTTCTTTTAACCTCTTTATGTTCTTCAGTTTTTACATTTTCCTTTACGGTTAATTGCACTTTAACAACTCTTGGTGCCAATATACTAAAGAAACTCTTTTTTTCTTCCTCTAATACTTTTATATCAACCATATTTTTTGATACTTTTAATTGCTTTAAACCATTCTCTATTGCTTCTGTAGTTGTTTTTCCTTCTGCTATTACAGTGTTTCCCATATACTATTCCTCCTCATTGTTCTTGCTTGTTTTATCTACAAATATTCTTTCTCCAATTGTTAATATATTGCTTGTTAGCCAATATAAAGCTAAGCCTAATGGTGCAACCATTGCAACCATAACAGCCATAATCGGCATTGTAAATGCCATATTTTTGTTCATTTGTGTAGCAAAATCTACTTCATCTGCACTTCCCTCTTCCTTAGTTTCTACATCTGTCTTTTTCTTTTCTGTTTTTGTTGAAATTTTTATTGATATAATTGATGTAATAACATATAAAGCTGGAATAATATATACCTTTATATTTCCCCAATTTCCAGATGGTACATCACTTAAGTCTAAGCCTAAGAAATTCATATTTATATATACATTTTCATCTTGTGAACCTTTTTGTTTTATAATGTTTATTTCTGGATATGTTATAGCTCCTTGATTTTCTGCTTTTATTTCTTCTGTATATGTTTTTATTATTTCTGGATCAACCTTTCTCATAAATGTTAATGGTTGACTTACTAAATAAAATACAGATAATATTAGTAATAATTGCACTATACTACTAAAACAACCACTACAAGGACTCATATTTTCTCTTTTATATAAATCCAATGTTTCTTGATTTATTTTTTCTTGATTTCCCTTATATTTTTCTTGTATTTTTTTTGCTTCTTCTTGTATTTTCGCTGTTTTTTTCATTGTTTTTTGTTGCTTTATTGTTATTGGTAATAATACTACTTTAATTAGTATTGTAAAAAGAATTATTGCCACTCCATAATTCTTTATAAAATTTATATTATATATTGCATTTAATATATATCCAAAAGTACTTGAGAAAAATCCCATTATTGCTGCCATTTTCGTTCATCAACCCTTTCTAATTTTATATTTAGTAAATTTTTATTTTAACGGGTCATATCCTCCTTTTGAAAAAGGATTACATCTTAATATTCTTTTTAAGCCAATAAAAGATCCCTTTATAAGTCCATACTTTTCAATTGCTTGTTTGGTGTATTCTGAACATGTTGGATAGTATTTACAACATATTCCTTTTGCTTTAAATATTTGTGATATATGCTTTTGATAAAAATTTATCATTATTATCCCTATTTTTTTCATTTATACCTTCTTTAAGAGATTTCTATATTTGCTTGTTTTATTATTTCGTTTAAATCTTGCTTTATATTAAAAAAATTAGCTTCCTCTATACTTCTATTTCTTTTCCATAATATAACAAAGCTATTTCCTACATTTATTTGATTTTCTATTATTCTATAATTTTCTCTTATCAATCTTTTTATTTTGTTTCTATTTACACTATTTGCCAATTTACTACTAATAGCTATTCCTAACTTATTTTCTAATAAATTATTTTTCATTATATATATATCTATATACTTTCCGAAATATCTTTTTCCCCTAGTTAGTACATTTTTAAATTCATAATTTTTTTTTAACATTGTAGTTTTTTTCATTTTTTTCTCTCTTTACAACATAAAAGGCAGGTTATAAAAATATAAACCTGCCTCTACATAATTAATAGGCAGTCTCCTACATTCTATGCAGTAAGTTTTTTTCTTCCTTTTAATCTTCTTCTTTTTAAAACATTTCTTCCATCTCTAGTTTTCATTCTTTTCAAGAATCCGTGTTCTCTTTTTTCTTGTCTATTTTTTGGTTGATATGTTCTCTTCATTTTGCACCTCCTAAATTTAAATAACGAGTAGAGTAATTATACTACAAAAAGTATATACTTGTCAACATGTTTTTTTACATAGGGAAATAAAGGTTTCTTTTATATTTTTAATTATTTTTTTGTTTTTTTTTTTGCTTATTTGTTTTTTTTTTGATATTATATGAAAATAATAGGGAAATAAGATATAGAAGGGATGTTTAGTCTAATGCAAAATGATTTAGATGCTCTTTTAAATGAAGCAAAAGAACTTTTAAAAAAAGAAATAACAAAGATTTCTTATGATACTTGGATTAAAATATTAAATATAGATAGTATACATGACAATAATATTGTTTTATCTGTTAATGATCCGTTTAAAGTTGATGTAATAAAAAATCGTTATGGTTCTTTAATTACTAATACTTTTAATTATATTTTAAATAAAGATTGTACTGTTTCTTTTGTTTTATCTTCTGATGAGCAAAAAGAAACTATTTCTCAAAAATCTACTATAGATTTAAATTATGGTTATTCTAATTCTTCTTTAAATCCAGATTACACTTTTGAAAACTTTGTTGTAGGGAAGAACAATGAACTTGCACAAGCAGCAGCTCTTGCTGTAGTAGATTGTCCTGCAACTGAATATAATCCATTATTTTTATATGGAGGAGTAGGGTTAGGAAAAACTCACTTAATGCATGCTATTGGTAATAAAATAAAAGAAAATAATAAAAATGCAAATGTTTTATATGTTACTTCTGAAAAATTTACTAATGAATTTATAAATGCAATAAAAGATAATAAAAATGAAGATTTTAGAAATAAATACAGAACTATAGATGTTTTACTAATTGATGATATTCAATTTATAGCAGGGAAGGAAAGAATTCAAGAAGAATTTTTCCATACTTTTAATAGCCTTAAAGAAAGCGGGAAAAAAATTATACTTTCTAGTGATAAGCCTCCTCGTGATATTCCTTTATTAGAAGAAAGATTAAAATCTCGTTTCGATGGGGGACTTATTGTTGATATATCTATGGTAGACTATGAAACAAGACTTGCCATTTTAAGAAAGAAAACTGATGAAAAGAAAGTTATTATAGCTGATGATATTTTAGCAAATATTGCTACAAAAATAGATTCAAATATTAGAGAGTTGGAAGGAGTGTTCAATAAACTTGTTGCAAATTCGACTTTAACTCATGCTCAAATAACTCTAGAAATGTCTGAAAAAGCTATAAATGATATTATAAGACAGAAACAAAATGTAATTTCTATTGATTATATTCAAGATGTTGTTTGTAACTATTTTAATATATCTTTAGATGATTTAAAAAGTTCTAAAAGATCTAATGATGTCGCTTTTCCAAGACAAATAGCTATGTATCTTTGTAGAACAGTTATACATGAATCTTTTCCTAATATAGGTAAGGCCTTTGGTAAAAGAGATCATTCAACAGTTATGCATGGATACAACAAAATAGAAGAAGATATAAAAAATAATATTCAAACCAAAAGAATTGTGGATAGTGTTAAAAACATTATAATAAATAAAAACAATTCATAAATCAATATTTATTAGATTTTGATTGTTAGAATATTTGTTTTGCTGTTAATTTCCTTTCTGTTCCTACGGAACATTTACATTGGTTATTCACAGTATTTCAAAAATTTATGTTTATAACTTGTTTAAATGAATTTTATCAACAAACATAATTTAAAAGTGTGTATAAATAAAAAAATTATTCATAGGTTTATAAACAATAAAAAAGTATACGGACAAAAGGTAATTTTTTAGTTTTCCACATAATCCACAATATATATTACTAATAATACTAAATTTATTTATTTTATATAAGGAGTGATAAAAGATGATTTTTACATGCGAAAAAGAAAAAATACTCAAAGCTATTAATTCCGTAGTAAAAGGAGTAGCTAGTAAAACCACAATGCCTATATTAGAAGGTATTTTAATTCAAACAAATGATAATGAAATAAAATTAACTACATATGATTTAGAAATAGGAATAGAATATGTTATAGAAAGTAACGTTGAGGTTCAAGGAAGTACAGTTGTTAATGCTATAATGTTTAGTGAAATAATAAGAAAACTTCCAGATACAGAAATTAGTTTCAAAATAAATGAAAATAATTTATTAGAAATTGAATGTGAAGGATCTTTATATAAATTAGCTACTATGAATCCTGAAGAATTTCCAGAATTACCAAAAATAGATATTGAAAATTATGTTGAATTAGAACAAAGAACATTAAAAGATATGATTAGAAAAACAATTTTTGCAGTAAGCAATGAAGAAAATAGACCAATTTTTACAGGTTGTTTGTTTGAAGTTTCTAATAATAAAATAAATGTTGTTGCTATAGATGGATTTAGATTAGGTTGGGTAAATAATTATTTAAATAAAGAATATAAAGATTTCACAGCAGTTATTCCTGGAAAAACTTTAAATGAAGTTAATAAAATTGTTACAGATTCTTTTGAAACAGTAAAAATAGGAGTTTCTAAAAATCAAGCTTTATTTGAAATGGAAAATTGTAAAATAGTTACAAGATTATTAGATGGTGAATTCTTAAATTATTCAAGTGTTGTTCCTAAAAATTGGGAAACGAGAATAAGAGTTAACAAAAATATTTTTCAAAACTGTTTTGAAAGAATAAGTTTAATTTCTTCATCTAGTATAGAAAAAGAAAAGAAATATCCAGTAAAAGTAAGTATAGATATAGGAAAAGTAACAATATCTTGTACAAACCAAACAGGTGATGCAAAAGAAGAAATGTATATATCAACAGAAGGAAAAAATTTAGAAATAGGAGTTAATCCAAAATATTTCTTAGATGCATTAAAAGTAATTGATGATGAAGAAATTTTAGTTGAATTTGGTACAAGCATATCACCTTGTGTAATAAGACCAGTAGATAGCGAAGATTATACATATATGATTCTACCTATAAGAATGAAAGAGTAAGAGGGAAAATATGTATATAAAAAAAATAGAGCTAAATAATTTTAGAAATTATGAACAAGAACAAATAGTATTAGATAAAAATGTTAACATTATTTATGGAAATAATGGAGAAGGAAAAACTAATATATTAGAATCTGTTTTTGTTTGTGCTCTTGGAAAATCATTTAGAACAAGTAAAGAGAAAGAACTAATAAGAATAGGTCAAGATTATGCAAAAGTAAATATTGATTTTGAAAAAAATGACAGATCAGGTAATATAAAAATAAATATAGATGATAAAAAGAGCTTTTTCTTAAATGATATAAAATTAAATAAAACAAGTGAAGTATTAGGAAATATTTATGTAGTATTATTTAATCCAGATGATATAAATATATTAAAACAAGGTCCTGCAAATAGAAGAAGATTTTTAAATATAATGATAAGTCAGCTAAGACCTAATTATGTACATTTATTAAATAATTATATGAAGGTTTTAGAGCAAAGAAATATATATTTAAGACAAGTGAAGTATGAAAATAAAAATATAGATTTACTAGAAATTTGGGATGAAAAGTTAGCTGAATTTGGAGAAAAAATATACGAATATAGAAAAGACTTTATAGAAAAAATAATAGTAAAAATAAATAATATTCATCAAAAGATAACAAATGAAAAAGAAACAATAAAAATAGTATATAGTTCTAATTGTTCTAATAAAGAAGATTATTTAAATAAATTAAAAAATAATAAAAATATAGATTTACAAAAGGGATATACAACATTGGGAATACATAGGGATGACTTTTCTATATATATAAATGATAAATTAGTTAATGTATATGGATCTCAAGGACAACAAAGAACAGTTATAATATCTTTAAAATTATCTGAATTAGAAATAATATATGATGAAATTGGAGAAAAACCAATTTTATTATTAGATGATTTTATGTCCGAATTAGATAAAAGTAGAAGGGAATATTTATTAAATAATTTTATTGATAATCAAATTATAATAACTTGTACAGATAAATTTGATTTAAAAAATAATGGAAAATTTTTTAAAGTTGAAAATGGAAAGGTTTTGTGATAATATGTATTTGCATATAGGAAAAGACTACGTAATTAACGAAAACAACATAATTGGAATTTTTAATATTGAAACAATTAGTAAAAGCAAAGAATATAAAAAATTTATTGAAAGTATAAAAAAAGATTTAATTGATATATCTGATGAAAATCAAAAAACACTTATATTAGTTAAAGATAAAAATATTAAAGGATATATAACAAACATATCTTCAATAACTTTAAAAAATAGGTAATATAGGGAGGATTTTTAATGGAAAAGTATGAACATAAGTATGGGGCAGAACAAATTCAAGTATTAGAAGGGTTAGAAGCTGTTAGAAAAAGACCTGGAATGTATATTGGTAGTGTATCTGTTAGAGGATTACATCATTTAGTTTATGAAATTGTTGATAATGCAGTTGATGAGGCTTTAGCAGGGTATTGTACAAATATAAATATTACAATAGAACCAGGAAATATAATTTGTGTTGAAGATAATGGAAGAGGAATTCCAGTTGATATACATCCAAAAACAGGATTATCTGCGGCAGAAACTGTTTATACAGTTTTACATGCTGGAGGAAAATTTGGTGGAGATAGTGGTTATAAAGTTTCAGGAGGATTACATGGAGTTGGTGCCTCAGTAGTAAATGCTTTATCTGAATGGACTGAAGTTACAATTCAAAGAGATGGCGGATTATTCCAAATGAAATTTGAAAAAGGAAAAACAGTAATGCCCTTAACAAAGATTGGTACATCAGATAAAACTGGAACAAAAGTAAGATTTTTTGCTGATGGAAGCATTTTTGAAACACTAGAATATGAATTTGAAGTATTAGAAAATAGATTTAGAGAAATGGCTTTTTTAACTAAAGGACTTCGTATAAATGTTCAAGATACAAGAGGAGAACAAATTAAAAAAGCAGAATTTTGTTTTGAAGGTGGTCTTGTTTCTTTTGTTGAATATTTAAATAGTGGTAAAGAAAAGTTACATCCAATGCCAATATATATAGAAAAACAAGGAGATGTTCCTGTTGAAATAGCAATACAATATACAACTGCTTACTCAGAAAACATCTATACATTTGTAAATAATATAAATACAATAGAGGGTGGAACTCACTTAGAAGGATTTAAAAGAGCCCTAACAAAAGTATTTAATGATTATGCAAGAAGCCATAATATATTAAAAGAAAAAGATGTGAATCTACAAGGTGAAGATATAAGAGAAGGAATTACAGCTGTTATTTCTGTAAAGGTTAAAGAACCTCAATTTGAAGGACAAACTAAAACAAAATTAGGAAATAGTGAGGTTACAGGAATTGTTGTAAGCATGATGAATGATGCTTTATCAGCTTTCTTAGAAGAAAATCCAAATGTTGCAAAAGCAATTTTGGAAAAATGTATAAGTGCATCACGTGCTAGAGAAGCTGCAAGAAAAGCAAGAGAACTAGTAAGAAAGAAAAGTTCATTAGAAACATCAACTCTTCCTGGAAAATTAGCAGACTGTAGCAGTAAAAATGCAGATGAATGCGAAGTATTTATCGTTGAGGGAGATTCAGCAGGTGGAAGTGCAAAACAAGGAAGAGATAGAAAATTCCAAGCAATATTACCTCTTTGGGGAAAAATGCTTAATGTTGAAAAATCAAGAGCAGATAAAATATATGGTAATGATAAATTAAATCCAGTAATAGTTGCAATAGGTGCTGGTATCGGTGCAGATTTTGATATAACAAAAATAAGATATGGAAAAGTAATAGTAATGGCTGATGCCGATGTTGATGGTGCACATATTAGAACATTATTATTAACATTTTTCTTTAGATATATGAGACCACTTATAGAGAATGGAAATGTATATTTAGCACAACCACCATTATATAAATTATCAAAAAAAGGAATGAAAGATATATATTGCTATACTGATGAAGATTTAGCAAAAGCATATAAAGAGTTAGAAGAACAAGGAATACCAAGAGATCAGTTAGGATTACAAAGATATAAAGGTTTAGGAGAAATGAATCCAGAACAATTATGGGAAACAACAATGAATCCAGAAAGCAGAATACTAATAAAGGTAAGATTAGAAGATGCAATAGAAGCAGATAAAACATTTAATATGCTTATGGGAGATGATGTTGGACCTCGTAGAGATTTCATTATAGAAAATGCAAAATTTGTAAAGAATTTAGATATTTAATATTTAATAGCTCGGAATTACTCCGAGCTATTAATCGATAAAACCTATATTAATCTTCAGTTAAGACTGATATATATAATTTTTTCACCTAATATATATTTCTACATAAATAAGCAATAAACCACATATATCAATCAGTCACTCAACAACAAAAGCACTAGTAAGAACTGTATTCATCCAAAATTTTAGGACTAATAACAAACCTTAAGCGTAATACTAATGTTGTTTTAACCCGGCTATAATATTTATAATTTAACCATATATGAATAAAAAATAAGATATAGCTTACATATAAATATTATAACCTACGGCTAGAACTAGTTATAACCTAATATAAAGCTATAACTAATTTTTCGCTCGAATATTAAAAATCTTTTAAATAAAAAACTCTTAATACTCTTAGTTCAACTAATATAAATCTTATGTTATTATTATGTCTAATAATATTTTTTTTATGCGAAAAAATATTAAAATGTCGACAAATGTATTTTTTTGACAATAAAAAATTCTTGACAAAAGTTTATTTAAAAGATATTATAATTGCACAAAGATAAATCAAAGGGTGAGAAAAATGAAATTTGTAAATTCTGTTCAGGAATGGTTGCCTTTTGATAAATTTTTTAATAATGGAATTGTTAAATTAAAAAACAATGTATATATTAAATTAGTAAAAATAATTCCAATAAATTTTAATTTAAAATCAGAATTAGAAAAAAATGCAATTTTAAATTCATATAAAATATTTTTAAAAACATTTAATTCAAATATTCAAATTTTAATTCAAAGTAGTAAAGAAAATTTATCAAAACACATTTCCCAAATTAAAGAAAAAAATTTAAATCAAAAAAATGAAAATATTCTAAAATTATCAAATAATTATATTCAATTTATTGAATATTTTAATCAACAGAAAAAATCATCAACAAAAAATTTTTATATTCTTTTAAAAAAATCCCCAGAAAATTTAAATAAAGAAATTAAAGAATTTGAAGAAAAAAATATAATCAATAATTTAAATGATGAATATTTTGTTCTAAAAGAATGTATTATGCGTTGTGGCAATAGAGTTATTGAAATCGAAAATAAAGAACAAATAAAAACAATAATAAAATCTTTTTTAGGAAGGGAACAAAAATAAATGATAGAAAATTTATTAAAAAAAATAAAAGAAATAAATTATAAAAATGGAATTTTTGAAGAAAAAGATGATTTATCTCCATCATACATAAGTTTAAAAAACCCCAAATTTATAGAAATAGATAACAAATATTATTCTGGTTTAATTGTTGTTAATTATTATAGAGAATATAATGAATTGATTTTAAAAAAATTGATAGATACAAATATAAATATGAATATATCTATTTTTTATGAAAAACAAGATACGTATAAAACAATTAGAGATTTAACATATAACATAGGAAATGTTGGAGCAAGTATTAAAGAAATAGATGAAGGTAGACAAGACAAGGAGATAGCAGCTTTTACATATAATGATGCTAAATATATAAGAAAAGAAATGCAAATAAATAATGAAGAATTATACTTTTTATACATATATATAACACTTTATGCAAGTGAGTTAGCAGAATTAGAATATAACATAAAAAAGATAGAAGGTTTATTAGAAAGTATAGGCTTACAAACAAGAAAAGCAAATTTTAGGCAAGAAGATGTTATGCTTGCATGTATGCCAACAGGAATTCATACTTCTATAATAAAAAATGCAGCAAGAAGAAATGTATTAACAAATGGGTTAATAAGCACATATCCATTTATAACATCATCTGTATTTGATGAAGAGGGAATTTTCATAGGAACTAACATATATAATGATTCTTTAATTTTTATAGATAGATACAATTCAGAAAAATATAAAAATGCAAATATGTGCGTTTTTGGAACAAGTGGTTCTCGGAAAATCTTATTATGCAAAATTATTAATATTAAGACAAGCTCTCTTAGATATACAACAATATGTTATTGATCCAGAAAGAGAATATACAAATATTGCAGAATATTTAAATGGAACAATATTAAAAATTGGAGCAAATTCTAACACATATATAAATGTAATGGACATAAGAGAAGAAAGTATAGAAGAAACGAAAGGTTATTTAGCAACTAAAATAAGTAAATTGATAGGATTTTTTAATTTAATTTTTGGTCAAATAAATGAAGAGGAAAAAGGAATATTAGAGGAAAAAATAATACAATGTTATAAAGAAAAGGGAATAACCTTTGATGATGAAACTCTTTATAAAAAAAATACTGGAGAAAATATACATCTAAAACCAATTTTCAAAGAAACTTCAGATATGCCAATATTACAAGATTTATATGAAATATTAGAGAAAGATAAAAAAACAAAAAAATTTTATACGAAGTTAATGCCTTTTGTAAAAGGATCGTTAAGTTTTTTTAATAACCATACAAGTGTAGAACTTAATAATAAATTGATAATTGCAGATGTATATGATTTAGGAGAAGAAAATTTAAAGTATGGTATGTATTTATTTACAGAATTATTTTGGGATAAGATAAAACAAAACAGAAACGAAAAGAAATCTATATACTTAGATGAAGCATGGAGACTAATAGGTGTAACTTCTAATACAGATGTTGCAAGTTTTATATATAAAATATTTAAAACAATAAGAAAATATGGAGGAAGTGCTGTGGCAATAACCCAAGATGTTTCGGATTTGTTTAGCTTAAATGGAGGAATATATGGAAAAAGTATTTTAAATAATTCTAGTATAAAATCCTTTTTCTCGATGGAAGATGAAAATATAAATGTATTAGCTGAATTTACTAATTTAACAGAAAAAGAAAAAATAGAAATAAAATCATTGAAAAGAGGAGAAAGCTTAATTTTTGTAGGAGATGAACATATTTTAGCAAAAATAAATTCATCAGAACTAGAAGAAAAAATCATAAAATCATAGGTGCGGTAACCTTATACAACCCGCCCCAAAAGGAGGTAAATAATGAAAAGAATAATTACGGCGATTGGAAATTCTTTAATAAATGATACATTAAAAAATAATGGTTACATTGTAGAAGCACCAGACATTCAATTTAAAGATGATTTAATTGAAGTATTGAAAAATAAAAAAGATACAGAAGTACTAATTTTAAATATAGAGATGATAAAAAAAGAAGAAATAAAAGATTATATAAATAAAATAAAGAAAATAAACTATTTTATAAAAATAATAATATTATCTCAAAATGAAGATGAAGACATAAAAAATATAATGATGGCAATAGGAATAAAAGATATTTTGTATGGGAATGACATATCCATACAAAAATTAGAAGTTGCAATAAATAGAAATAAAACAACAGAAGAATTATTAGCGGAAGAAATAAATAATTTAAAAGAAATAGTTTTAAACGAAAAAAAGAAAAAACATAACTTAATTGATTTTAATATAATAAAACAAAAAAATTATAAAAATATATTTAAAGAAAATAAAAAAAATATTTTTGAAACACAAAAAGAAAATAAAATAAAAAATAAAGTAATTAGTATTATTGGAAGTTCTGGAGTTGGTAAAAGTATTTTTTGTTCTAATTTTTCATTAGCATTTGAAAATAAAAAAACATTGATTATAGATTTCGATATTTTAAACAAAAGCATAAAAACAATATTCGGTGTAAAAGAAAAAGTAGCAGAAGAAAATGAAGGATGGAATAAAATAGATAATTTAATTATAAAAATATCTAAAAATTTGGATTTAATTTGTGGAATAGATGTCATATTTCAAAATGGTGATAAACAAGAAAAACAAAAAATAATTTCAATATTAGATGAGTTAAAAAATAAATATGATGTGATTTTATTAGATACATCTTCAGAATGTTTTATAGATTACACAAAAGAAATAATTAAATATAGTGATTTGGCAATATTTCTTGTAGAAGCAAATTTAATAGAATTAAAAAAATCAAAAAAATTATTAGAAATATATATAAATAATTGGAAAATAGAAAAAGAAAAAATAAATATTATATTTAATAAATATAATAAAAATTCAATAGATAATTGTATATTAAAAAAATTATTTTTAGATTTTAATATTTTAGGGCAATTAAAATTAGATGAAAAATATAATTATATGATAAATAAAAATACAAATTACATAAATAAAAATTTAAAAGAGGAATATGAAAAAATAAAAGAAAAAATTGAAAATTTATAATAGGAGGATTTTTAATGGAACTTTTTTTAGAGAATAATTTATTTAATAGTGTTTCAAACAAATTAGGAGAATTACAAGAAAAATTTTTAGAATCAAAATGGGGACAAGCGATAGATAAAGGAATTGATTTTGGATTAAAAGTAATTTTACCAAATACCATAGAAGATGATGTAATTGATATAAAAAATGTTTTTGTAAGAGAAGGTTTGGTAGAGGGAATACAAAAAACTGTGGAAACTGGAATAAAAAAAGGAAAAGAAATAGTAGGGATTTTTACAGGAAATTTAGAGGATATGACTCAGGCAGAAGCAATAAAAGAGAATAGTGATATTATAAGTGGAATATCAAATGTTTTGGAAAATATTGTAGATAAATCTATGAACGATGGATTCATTAAAGAAACATTAGGTGAGTTAATAAAAGATGGTAAAAAAATTATTTTAGATTATGCAGATAAAAATATAGATAAAGTAAACAAAGAGCAAGTAGAAAAAATACAAGAAATGGACGAGTTTATAGAAGATTGGAATAAGGCATATCAAAATCAAAATTTTAAGGAAATGCAAAATGCATATACAAAAATAGAGCGTAGATTAGAAAAAATAATGCCAATTGAAGATATAATAAATAAAGCTAGAAAACTAGAAAATTTGCATAATTTAATAAAAAATAATGGAAAAAACTTTGATTTAACTGAAGAACAAAAGAAATTGGCTGAAGAATTAGTTTAATGATAAAACAATAAAAATAATGCTACTTTTTACAAAAAAATAACTTGCATATTTTCTTACGCTTTAGTATAATACATATAGATTTATATGTATGAAAAGAGGTAAATTTGATGGATAGACCAGAAGAAAATATTATACAAAGAGATATAGAAAACGAAATGAAAACAGCATATATAGATTATGCTATGAGTGTTATTGTATCACGTGCTTTGCCAGATGTTAGAGATGGTTTAAAACCAGTTCACAGAAGAATTTTGTATGCAATGCACGAAGATGGAATAACAGCAGATAAGCCATACAGAAAATGTGCAAATACAGTTGGTTCTGTTTTAGGAAGATATCATCCTCATGGAGATGCATCTGTTTATGATGCTATGGTAAGAATGGCTCAAGACTTTTCAATGAGATATCCACTTATTGATGGACATGGAAACTTTGGTTCAATAGATGGCGATTCACCTGCGGCCATGAGGTATACAGAAGCAAGAATGGCAAAAATTTCTGATTATATGTTAGCAGATATAGAAAAAAATACTGTAAACTTTATGCCTAATTATGATGATAGATTACAAGAACCAGTGGTTCTTCCTGCAAAAATACCAGCATTATTAGTAAATGGATCATCTGGTATTGCCGTAGGTATGGCTACAAATATTCCTCCACATAATTTAACAGAAGTAATAGATGGAATTATAAAAATAATAGATGAAGATAATGTAACAGATGAACAATTGATGGAAATAATAAAAGGACCAGATTTTCCAACTGAGGGAATAATTGTAGGAAGAGAAGGCATAAGAGAAGCATATACTACAGGAAAGGGAAAAATAACTGTACGAGCAGAGGCAGAAATTGAAGAAATGAGTGGAAATAGACATAGAATAATTGTTACATCATTACCATATCAAGTTAATAAAGCAAGGTTACATGAAGCTATATCTGCTTTAGTTAGAGATAAGAAAATAGAGGGAATATCTGAAACAAGAGATGAGTCAGACAGAGAAGATAAAGTAAGAATGGTAATAGAACTAAAAAGAGATGCTAATCCTCAAGTTGTATTAAATCAACTATATAAAAATACACAAATGCAAGATACTTTTGGAATTATAATGCTAGCATTAGTAAATGGAGAACCAAAGATATTAACATTAAGACAATGTTTAGATTATTACTTAGAGCATAGAAAAGAAGTTGTATTAAGAAGAACAAAATTCGAATTAGAGAAAGCAGAAGCAAGAGCTCATATATTGGAAGGGTTAAAAATAGCTATTGATAATATAGATGAGGTTATAAATATAATTCGTTCTTCTTATGATGATGCAAAAGAAAAGTTAATGAAGAGATTTGGATTATCTGAAATTCAAGCTCAAGCAATTTTAGATATGCAATTAAAACGTTTATCTGGATTACAAAGAGAAAAAATAGAAGAAGAATATAATGAATTGATGAAATTGATTGCATATTATAAAGAAGTTTTATCTAGTGAAACATTAGTATTTAATATAATAAAAACAGAATTACTAGAAATAAAAGAAAAATTTGGAGATGAAAGAAAAACTAAGATTGTTGCTGCAGAAGGAGAAATAGAAGTAGAAGACTTAATAAAAGAAGAGCAAACTGTTATTGCCCTAACACATTTTGGTTATATAAAAAGAATGCCAATAGATACATATAAAAGTCAAAGAAGAGGCGGAAAGGGAATTACAGGAATTGCAACAAGAGAAGAAGATTTTGTAAAAGAAATATTTACTGCATCAACACATGATACTATATTATTCTTTAGTAATAAAGGTAAATTATATAGATTACGTGGTTTTGAAATTCCAGAAGCAGGAAGAACTGCTAGAGGAACAGCAATAGTAAATATGTTAAGTTTAGATGCAGGAGAAAAAATATCAGCAATAATACCTATACAAAATTTTGCAGAAGGAAAATATTTATTATTTGCAACACGAGATGGAATAATAAAGAAAACACCGCTTACAGAATATAATTCTGCTAGAAAAACAGGTCTTCAAGCAATAACATTAAAAGAAGATGATGAGTTAATTGGTGTTAGACTTACAGATGGAGAAGACAATGTTGTTTTAGTTACTACAAAGGGAATGTGTATTACATTTGATGAAAAAGATGTAAGACCAATGGGTAGAGTTTCACAAGGTGTTATAGGTATAAGATTAGATGAAGATGATTTTGTAATTGGAATGGAATCAATAGTTGCAGGAAGTGAATCAACATTACTTGCAATTACAGAAAATGGATTTGGAAAAAGAACAGAGTTAGATGAATATAGAGTGCAAATAAGAGGCGGAAAAGGAGTAATAACTTATAAAATAACACCAAAAACTGGAAACATTGTAGGAATAAGAATTGTTGATGAAAATGATGACATAATGCTAATTACAGACACAGGAACAATAATAAGATTAAATGTTTCAGAAGTTAGCATATTAGGTAGAGCAACACAAGGTGTAACACTAATGAGAACTAATGAAGGAAAAGTTGTAAGTATAGAAAAAATAACAGAAGACGAAAAGGAAGAAGAATAATATATTGAAAACCATAGGGGCGCATAGAAAGCGCCCTTTATTATCGTATATTTACAAAAATATATATTTGTGTTATCATAATATGGTTGAAAAATTTTAGGAGTTGATAAAATGTTAAACGCAGTTGGGGTTACCGTAAGATTCGGTAAAAGAGTATTATTTGAAGATGTAAATATAAAATTTAATAAAGGAAATTGTTACGGTTTGATTGGTGCTAATGGAGCTGGAAAATCAACCTTTTTAAAAGTATTATCTGGAGAACTTGAACCAAGCAAAGGAGAAGTAACAAAAGAAAAAACTGAAAGATTATCTGTATTAAAACAAGATCACTTTGCATACGAAGAATATACACTTATAGATACAGTAATAATGGGAAATGAAGAATTATATAAAATAATGAAAGAAAAAGATGCAATATATAATAAACCAGATTTTTCTGAAGAAGATGGAATGAAAGCAGCAAAATTAGAAGAAAGATTTGCAGAATTAGATGGATGGAATGCAGAATCTGATGCAGCTATTTTATTAAACGATTTAGGAATAGACACAGAAAATCATTATAAATTTATGAAAGAAATAGAAGCAAAAGAAAAAGTAAAGGTATTACTTGCACAAGCACTTTTTGGAAATCCAGACATATTATTGTTGGATGAGCCTACTAATGACTTGGATTTAAAAAGTATAAATTGGCTACAAGAGTTTTTAATAAATTTTGAAAACACTGTTATAGTTGTTTCACACGATAGATATTTCTTAAATAAAGTTTGTACACATATTGCAGATGTAGATTTTGGAAAAATTAAAGTATATCCGGGAAATTATGATTTTTGGTACGAATCTAGTCAATTAGCGTTAAAACAAGCAAAAGAAGCTAATAAGAAAAAGGAAGAGAAAATAAAAGAGTTACAAGATTTCATAGCTAGATTTAGTGCAAATGCTTCAAAATCTAAACAAGCAACTTCAAGAAAAAAATCATTAGAAAAAATAGAATTAGAAGAAATTACTCCATCAAATAGAAAATATCCATATATAGACTTTAAGCCAGACAGAGAAGTGGGTAAAGAAGTATTACAAGTGAATAACCTATCTAAAACAATTAACGGAGAAAAAGTTTTAAATAATGTAAGTTTTACTGTAAAAAAGGATGATAAAATAGCATTTTTAGCAGATAATGAAATTGCAAAAACAGTTTTATTTCAAATATTAGCTGGAGAACTTGAACCAGATGAAGGGGAAATAATTTGGGGTACTACGCTTTCAAATGCATATTTCCCAAAAGATAATAACTATTTATTTAATGAAGATATGACAATTGTAGATTGGTTAAGACAATATTCAAAGGATCCAGATGAAACATTTGTAAGAGGCTTTTTAGGAAGAATGTTATTTTCTGGTGAAGAAGCATTAAAGAAAGTTAATGTATTATCTGGTGGAGAAAAAGTAAGATGTGTATTAGCAAAAATGATGTTATCTGGTGCAAATTTAATAATTTTTGATGAGCCAACAAACCATTTAGATATGGAATCAATAACATCATTAAACGAAGGAATGAAGAAATTTCCAGGAGTAATATTGTTTACATCTCATGATCATCAATTAACACAAACAGTAGCAAATAAAGTAATAGATATAAAGAATAATCAAACTATTGTAAGAGAATGTTCATATAATGAATATTTAGGAGTAGAATAAAACATATTGTAGGGTATAAAAACTAGTCAACAAAACATTGATTAGTTTTTGATTATACAATTGAACCTTCTAACAATATTCCGGATGTTGTCATTATATATTTCATTTAATTGGGATAATGGAAGTGGATTTTCACCAATACCAGCTTCAATAGTAAATCCTGGTCGTCTATAATCTTGAATAAACCAATCCTTATATCCAGCGAAACTAGAGTTATACGGAGTATCTGCAACAGTATATCCACTAACAGTAGCAAAAGTATTGGCAATTTGTCTGCTTATAGATGGAGTGTAATTTTGGAATTGCCAATATATTTCTTTTCCTTGAGTATGAAAGGCAATTACTAAATTAAAGTTATGTAATAATGTAAAATTATATAATGCCAAACTTTCGGGAGCAACTAATGGTCCAACTCCAACAAAGTCACGAGGAGCGGGAGATGTAAAACCTTGAGAATATTTTATTTCTTTAGCCTTTTTCCAACCGAGCAGGAAATTGTAAATTCAAATCCACACCATCAATATTTGCTTTCCAACCAGATGGAAATGGAATTGATGGATATTTATTTGCGATTGATTTTGCATAATTATAAGCATTACTATTTGGCGGAGTAGCTCCAGTTACTAAATCTACACCATCCGGATTTACCATTGGAACTATGTAAATAGATGAGTTATTAAAAATATAATTTGTATCATAACCATTGATTTTTTTATTGTTTGCATAAGCATTAGAAAAATCTTCTATAAATTTCATAAGTAAAAGAGAAGTAATCCATTCATTAGCGTGAATTGCACCACTATAAAATACTTTATTTGAACCGTAACCTATGCGAATATAAGGAATGGGCTTACCAAAAACACTATATCCTATAGTTCCGGTTTCTAAAAATGGATAGGCTTGTTTTAAAGAATTGATTTTATTTTGCATAGTTGTATAAGAAAAATATATACTTTGTCTATATCCGGTTATTATTTCTAAATCTAAAAGATCTCATAAAAATACCTCCTTATATAATATATAAATCTAAAAGATATGTGTGAATATATTTAAAAAATATATTCACACATGTTTCTTTTAATGGTATGATAGTGTATATAAATGAGGTGTATAATTTATGAGTAGAAGAAGAAATAAAAGAAGAAGTATCGAAATAATAATTTCAATAATAATATTACTTTGTGCAATTACTTATGAATATATAAAGCCTAAAGAAGAAACAGAAAATAATAATGTAGATATAAATAATAAACAAATTATTTCTTTTGATTTATCTACAATTCCAGAGTATTCTTCAGAACCATATGTAATAATAAATAACAATAAACCATATTTTAATGAAGAAGATTATACTACTGAAAGTTTTGAAAGATATAGCGAATGGGATGTTTTAGGAAGAAGCGGTGTCGCTTATGCAAATGTATGTAAAGAAATAATGCCAAAGGATGGCGAAGAACGCGGAGAAATAGGAAGCGTAAAAAATCTTTCTGGATGGGTACAGAAAAGATATGATAATTTAATTAAAGATAAATATTTATACAATCGTTGCCACTTAATTGGTTGGCAACTTGCAGGAGAAAACGCTAATCCTAATAATTTAATTACAGGAACAAGATATTTGAATACAGAAGGAATGTTACCTTTCGAGAATCAAGTTGCTGAGTATATAGATAACAACCCAAATAATCATGTTCTTTATAGGGTTACACCTATATTTGAGGGAAATAATAAATTGGCAAGTGGTGTGCAAATAGAGGCTTGGTCTGTTGAAGATAATGGAAAAGAAATTTGCTTTAATGTTTATTGCTACAATGTACAGCCGGGAATAGTTATTGATTATACTACTGGAGAAAGTTATGCAAAGTAAAGCTATAAATGGTAAAATTAAATTACCGTTTTAAAAAAATAAAAAGACACATAATTAAAACTTATGATACAATGTTGGTG
>CANRNW010000016.1 GCA_947632145.1 uncultured Clostridia bacterium | reverse complement strand
AAACTGCAGAACAGCATGAAACCAAACAACAACCAATTGTAAGGAGGAATACTACTATGGCAAACAACTTTTTCAACATGAACATGGAGTTCGGTCCTAATCAGGACAAAAACATCGCAAGTACCATTATGGGTATTGCGGTTAAGAACGGTGATAGCTGGCGGATCTATGACAAGAAGAAGAAGGAAATAACAGATGTCGGCGATATACAGCTTGGCAATCTTCCTATCTTCATTCTGCCTACTACCCAGGTCAGCGAAGGAGATCTTATCAAAGATGACGGAGAGTACTATTTCGTAACTAAGGTTGCGACTACTAAGACGCCGACTCAGACTCTTTCTGCAAAAACTGGCGAGATAAAGGACGTTGTTCCCATCAAGAACATTCTGGGGTTTAACTGCTACTCGAAGGTTATCGCTCTCAGCGATTCACTCAGTATAAGTGATGACTTCGATTTGGAAAAGCTGGTCATTATGTCGACAATGTGCGGTCAGACTAATGAGAATGGCAGCCAGATGAATCAGTTGCTTCCGTTGATGCTTTTCAAAGATAAGCTCGGCGAAGATGATGACACGATGAAGTTGCTGCTTATGTCTTCCATGATGACATCTGAAGAAGACAGCAGCCAGATGAATCAGTTACTTCCGTTGATGCTTTTCAAAGATAAGCTCGGCGGAGATGATGACACGATGAAACTGTTGCTTATGTCTTCCATGATGGGTGGCAATATGACAGGTTCCAACAATCCGCTGATGGGGTATTTGATACTTGATGCTTTCATAAGCAAAAAGGATGATAAGACTCCTCAGCCTGGTAACAAAACTGCTAAATAAGCAGAAATCAAACCAATTTAATAGTTTCTATCTCTAATCGATTCCCTCAAGGTATTACCTTGAGGGAATTTTAAAATAAAAAGGTAATCTAAATATTACAGATATTTTTTATTGACTTTTAAAAAATAACGCTATAAACTAACACTATAAGTATAAACGAAGGTTGCAAACATACAAGAGTAACTCTGGAACAAGAGTAAAATCACAAAATTTATTTGGACACATCTGAAGATATAAATGTAATTGATGAATTGATGAAAGGAATAAAACAATGAAGTTAGTTATACAAAGAGTTGCAAATGCAACGGTTAAAGTAGATGGAAAAATAATAGGAGAAATTGAAAAAGGTTTTTTAGTACTTGTAGGAATAAAACAAGGAGATACTAAGGAACAAGCAGATAGCCTCGTGAAAAAATTATGTAATTTACGAGTTTTCGAAGATGAAAATAATAAAATGAATTTATCTATAAAAGATATAAATGGAAAATTACTAATTGTTTCTCAATTTACATTATATGCAGATTGCAAAAAAGGAAATAGACCAAGCTTTATAGAAGCAGCAAGGTCAGAAGATGCAGAGCCTTTATATGAGTATTTTAAGCAAGGGTGCAGAAATGAGGGAATAGATGTAGAGTCTGGAAAATTTGGAGCAGATATGAAAGTTTCGCTTTTGAATGATGGTCCAGTAACTATATTGTTAGAGGCATAACTACACATACAATGTCTTATAATTTGTGTATACTACCATTCCAGGTTTCGCAGAACCTGGTTTTTTCACAAATTTTACTAAGCAGTAGTCAACAGGAACATTAGAAGACATTTTTGCTTTACTATATTTGGCAGCAATTTTAGCACATTCAAAAATAGTGTTATTATCAACATCTTTTCCATCAGTTTTTAAAATAACATGGCTTCCATGGATTGATTGCGTATGAAACCAATAATCTTCTTTAGAAGCAATTTTTAAAGTAAGTTCATCATTTTGTTTGTTGTTTTTTCCAACTAAAACAGTAAATCCGTTAATTTCAAATTTTAGTAAATTATCTTTAGTTGTATTTTTTTTATTATTCTTTTTAGTTGTATTTTTTGCACTTTTAGAACTTATTAAATTATCAGATATTTCATCAAAAATATCTTCTAAGTCATTTATAGTTTTTGCATTTTCAATAGAATAAACAATACTTTCAATATAGTTTAATTCCTTTTCAGTTTCTTTTTTTTGAATTGATACAATTTCTAAAGTGCTTTTTAATTTATTATATTTTTTAAAATATTTTTCAGCATTTTTATTAGGTGAAATAGATTTATCCATTGTAATTGTTATAGGAACATTATTATTGTAATAATTTTCAAGCGTAACGCTATCAGTATTATCTTTTAACTTATATAAGTTAGATGTTATAAGCTCACCAAACAATTTATATTCATCTTGTTTTTTACATTCATTAAGTTTGTTATTTATATTATCTAATTTTTTCGTACATTTTTTTAAGTGTGATAAAACAATCTTTAAAATGTCGTTTCTAAATCCTTTAAATGCATTATCTGTATCTTTTAAATAATAATAGTCATCAATAAAAAAGTTAATTCTTAAATTATTATTATCATCAGAAAAATCTATAACATAATCGTTATCTGTTTTTACACAAGATAAAGAATTGTTTTCAATATTAGCAATAATACGTTTAATAAAGTCAAATGAAAGTTTCAAATCATTATTATTTTTGCTTAAAACATATTGAATAAATGGTCTGCAAAGTCCATTAAACGAATCAGATATTTTTTTATCTAATGGTTCATTTACGCTTATAGAAGATATTATTGAATTAAATTTATCAAAGGAATTTATTTCCAATATACTATTTTTACTCTTGGTTGGTAATTCATAAAATCTTGCTGGCATAATTTCTCTATTAGAACTAATATGTCTAATTGCATCAATGATAACATTATCGTTATTTGTTAAAATTATATTACTGCAACTTCCCATAATTTCAATATATAACTTTTTAATAATTTTATCATTTAACTCGTTATAACATTCAAAATCAATTTCTACAATTCTATCTAGATCGAAACTAGAAATAGAAATAATTTTTGAACCAATTAAATGCTTTCTAAGTAGCATACAAAAATTAGGCGCAGTTATAGGATTAGGCTTAGAATGTGTTGTTAAATTAAGCCTACAAGTACTAGGACTAATGCAAATATGTAAGCAATAGTTTAATCCAGAATTATATAAACCTAACATAATATCATTTTTTGTAGGTTCAAAAATTTTATTAACCTTTGAATTTATTATTGATTTATTTAGTTCAGAAACAATACATTTTGTTACGATTCCATCAAATGCCATAAAAACCTCCAATATGTTTTTTAATATAAAAATTATATATGAAAAATGTACTATAATCAATAAAAAACATACAAAAAAATCGTTAAAGTTATTGACATATAAGGATAATATAAATATAATTAAACAAAGCATATTTAACATCAAAGGAGCAAAAATAGAATGTCTAAAAAAACGATGGTATTTTATAATTCAGAACTACAAAATAAAACTGATGAGGAAATAGCTATTCTTGCTAAAAAAGGCGAAGAAAGTGCTTTAGAATATTTATTAGAAAAGTATAAAGATTTAGTTAACGGCAAGGTAAATAAATATTTTATGATAGGTGCAGAAAAAGAAGATATAATTCAAGAAGGAATGATTGGATTATATAAAGCTATAAAGTGTTTTGATAGTGAAAAACAAAATTCATTTAAATCGTTTGCAAATTTATGTGTAGAAAGACAACTAATTACTGCAATCAAAACTTCTACGCGCCAAAAACATTTAGCATTAAATTCATATTTATCATTAAATATGTCTGCATATGATGACGACGAAGATACTTCCTTAATGGATGTATTTAATTCAAAAACAGTAGAAGATCCATTAGATACGATAACCAAAAAAGAATATTATAAATTTGTTGAATCAAAAATAGATGATACACTTAGTGATTTCGAAAAGCAAGTATTACAAAGATTTGCAGCAGGGGATACGTATGTTAAAATAGCTGAAAAGTTAGATGCACCAGTAAAATCAGTAGATAATGCAATGCAAAGAATTAGAAAAAAGGCAATTAAAAATATAAATGAGGAATTATAAGGAACGACGATTTAGTCGTTCCGTATAAATTTATTTTATGCTTTCATAGCTCAGTTGGTAGAGCACTACCTTGGTAAGGTAGAGGTCGCGGGTTCGATTCCCGCTGTAAGCTCCAGAACATTTTAAGAAATTAAAGGGCGGGAATCGAAAAGGAATGGAGTCGAGTTTTGTGGAGGTTAAGGCCGACACGAAACGAAGACAAAAATGTCCAGCGGACATTTTTATGACACGGCCCGAAGGGGATTCCCGCTGTAAGCTCCAGAATGCGTTTTCGTCGAACTAATTGAAAGCATTGAAATAAGTGAGTTTGAAGAAAGCAAAGAGTGAGTATTATATCACTTTATATAAGTCGATTTAGTCTGCTTATTTTTTAGTTAGTATTAATATCTGTTATTTTAAATACTTAATATCATTATCATTTAAAATTTGCATTTGTGAAATTGCAATCTTATTTAATTTTTCAAGTCTTTCGCTTTGTTTTAATCCTTCATTAATAAAAACAGAATTTAAATTTTCTAAATTTGCTAAACATATTAATTCATTCATTGTAGCATAATCTCTTATATTTCCAGCTAAATTAGGATTTTTAGTACGCCATTCTTTCGCAGTCATACCAAATAAAGCCATATTAAAAACATCAGCTTCTTCTGCATAAACAAAATTAATTTGATTTTTTGTTAGTAATTTAGGTATTAAATTATTTTTTATAGCATCAGTATGTATTCTATAATTGATTTTTGAGAGTTCCCTTTTTGCAATCCAACCTATTTGCTTTTGCTCTTCTGCTTTTAGTCGTTCAAATTCTTTTATCAAGAGTAATTTAAATTTTGGACTAATCCACATTCCAAATTCAAAAGCAATATCTTTATGAGCATAAGTTCCTCCATATCTTCCTGCTTTTGATATTAGTCCAATTGCATTTGTTTTTTCTGTTCATTATTTAACACTAATTTTATAGCTATTTAAACCTGCTTGACTTTTAATTATGGCGAATTCGCCATAATTAAAATTAGGATTATGAATTTTTTCACAAATGCCTAAAAATTCAATGGTATTTCTATTTCTTAGCCAGTCTGATACAAAGAAATCTCCGCCTTTTGATTTAAGCATATCAGTAATTGATATGTAATCTTCATCAGCTATTTTAATATAGGTTATCTTTTGATTTAAAACATTTAATTCTGGCATACTTTGACATCCTAGAAATAATAATTATATTGTATTATAATACCAAACAAGAGTTCTAAAATCAATACTATTTGAAAAATTTGTAAAAATAATCTATAATATTGTAAAAATATGAATTTTTTTGAAATATGAAAAGTAATAAAGGTGATATAAATGGAAAAAAATGAATTTTATAAAATGTTAGATGATAATCAATATAAAGAACTTGAAGAGAAACTAAAAGAAGAATATGATGCTAATAGAAAACTTGAAACAAAGTATCAATTAGGAGTTTGTTATGGAGAACAATTTGATAAAATAGAAAACGCAAAAAAGATATTTAAAGAACTTATGAGTACAGATTTTAGGTCTCCTTACATTTATTCGTTTAATGCAAAACACACAAAAGGAGATACAGAAAAAATCAAAATTATTAATGAAGGTTTAAGAATATATCCCAATAATAGCATGTTAAATAATCAATTACTTTTTTATCTAGAAGATGTTGAAAAAGAACAACATTATAAAAAAATAGATGATATGGATATATTACAAGATTCAAGTATTTTGAATATGATTAGCTATTATTTCGAAAAAGAAGACTATGCAAATGCAGTTAAAATTTTTAAGAATAATGAAGTAAAAATTAGAAATGCAAATTTTAATACGAAAGATATTGAACTAATAAGAAATTTATCACTTTATTTAAATAATGAGAAGATTGATTTAGATGAAATAAGTTCACTAATTATATCAGACAATAATTCTATTAACGAAACGATATTAAGACTAGTTGAAATCGATGTAGTTTCAAATAAAAATATTATAAAAGCTAAAAAACTATTGCAACAAGTTAATTATAGATCAAAATATCCAGATGACTTTATAGAATTGGTTAATTTTTCAGATTATACTTCTTCTTGTTTTACAATGAAGAAAATTTTATTTAACATTATAGATAAATTAGAAATTAAATTTGATGATGAAGAAGATAGAAGAAAACTAAAATTAATAAAATCCTTACATAATTTGTATTGGGAAGAAGAAAAAATAAAAAAAAGTGAACTGAGAGCAATAGAAAAAGATTTAAGAGAGGAACTTAAAAATAATGAGAATTCCACATTGTACGATTTTTTGTTAGATATATATGAAAGATTAGACGATAATAAAAAATATTTTATAACTTATATCAGTTTTATAGAAAACCATAGAAATAAAAGAATTAATACAATTAATTTTAGTAAGTTTAATAATTTAGAATTAGCTTATGCAACTGATTATATATGCAATAAATTGAAAATATACAATTTTAATTCAGATAGATATCAAGAATTAATTGAGAACATTATACAAGAGCTACATTCTAGACAAAAATATACTGAAATAATAAAAATAATAGAAAACATTGATTTCAAACAATTAAATTATTTAAGCTTTGGATTTGAACTAGCATATGCATATAAAGAATTAAAAATGGATGAGGATGCAAAGAAAATGTACGAAGAATATATAAATAAGAATCCAAATAGTTCAGCTGCTATAAATAATTTAGGTGTAATATACGAAGAAGAAGGAAATATTGAAAAAGCAATAGAATTGTATGAAAAAGCAGAAGATATTTCTCATAATGAAATACATATTAATAATATAAAAAGATGCAATGAACTTATAGAAAAAAATAAAAAAGAAAAACAAAAGGCATCAGAAGCATTATTACTATTTGAACAGGAAAATATATGGGTTATAAATGAACTAAAACTTTTTTATCTAGATTGTGATGAAAATAATAATGTTATTTGTTCATATAAAAAATTACCAATTTTATTAAAATGTGGTGAAGAAAAAGCACAAGAACTTTTAAATAGATTTTTAGATAATAATTATATATTTAGAAATAAAAATCATAATTATAACACAAATGCTAATGTTTATAAAATTAATACTTCTATTTATGA
The DNA here is from genome assembly GCA_947632145.1 of uncultured Clostridia bacterium. Lineage (GTDB taxonomy): Bacteria > Bacillota > Clostridia > TANB77 > CAG-508 > CAKPQL01. The sequence continues at coordinate 22,164 of CANRNW010000016.1, read as the reverse complement.
ACGAATAAAAGAATTAGATAAAGAAAATGAATTGATTTCTAATTTTACAGATAACCTTAATAACTTTTCAATTCAGAATTTAAAAAATCTAGATTATGAAGAAACATATCAAAAGTTATCAGAAATAAAAGATAATAAAATAAAAGATATATTTATAAGAGATTACAATGAATTAGTTTATAATTATTTATCTAATCAATCAAAAACGGTTGTATTGATGAGTGGTACGATAATAGAATTACTATTACTATATATTCTTGAATTTAATAATATAGCGAAATATAGTGTTGGAACAAATGGAAAAAATAAAAAAGTAGAAGAAATGGATATTTCAGAAATGTTAGAAGTATGTACAAGAGAAAAACTAATACATAATGCTCCACAAAAATTTATTGATGGGATGAGAAACTTTAGAAATTTTATTCATCCAGGAAAAGAATTGAGAGAAAAAAATTTAGACATAGATAAACAAACTGTTGATTTATCAATGTCAATGGTAAGATGGTTAATAATGACATTAGATTTAAAATAATTTAAATATTGTTCTGTGAAAAATTTAAAATTTTATGTTAAAGTAAATACAATAAATCGAGTTATATAAGAGAGATTGAAACACAGTATGCATTTTTTTCGCATACCTGTTTCGAAATCAATCCATAAGTGCGACTTTACAGTCGAAGTTAATAGTGAATAGTTAAAAATGTAATAAGAGCACTTATGTACTATTCACTATTAACTATTTCAATCTTCACTATCCACTAAATAATATTATTTGACATTTATAAAAATATTAAGTATAATAAATATAGGAAATGACAATTCCACAAACGTGGTTTTGCCGAAATAGATATAAAAACTCACATCTAAATCGTCAAATTTACAGATGTGAGCTTTTTTATTTATGTAGTTGCTTATCAACCCAGTTCTTATACAGAACTGTAGCCAAGGCAACGTTTAATGTTAAAGATAACATAAAGGATATTATAAAAAATAGTATCACTTTAACCATAAACATCACCACCTCTCCTACGATAATTCGTATAATTGGTGGCAAAACCACATCCGCTTATTCTCATTTCCTATGTTTACCAATATACAACATTATTAGATAAAATACAAGCGAACAGAACAAATTTTTGAAAAAATTTGTTTGTATTCTTGCGATTTTTTAAATTTATGATATATTTTAGTAAATTGATTGATATTTGTATCAATCGTTCATGAGAGAAAAAGTTGTAGATAGCTACGACGTCCGCTCCAGAACATTTTAAGAAATTAAAGGGCGGGAATCGAAAAGGTCCGGTGGACAATAAACACAAATATCATTCTAAAAAAGAATGATATTTTTTTATTTTAATAGTTTTAATTTTTGTAAAGATATGATAATATAAAATAGAAAGTGTAAATACAAATGAGGAGGAATAATGGACGCTCAAGATTTAAGGAAATCATTAGAACAAACCGATGATAAATTAAGTATATTTGCAAATCGAGAAACATTTAAAAAATATGACCTTAGCATAAAGGAATTTTTTGATTTAATTAGTGACTTTTTGAGTGATGAAGAAAAATTGAAATTATTTGATTATTCACACTTTAAAAATTTTAATGATAGGATAAAAGAAGGTATAATAGGTCTTGTTTCTGATGAACATATACTATTGAAAATGATAAGCAATGATGATATCACGAGTAATTTCTCAAGTTATACAATCGTTGATATTATCAAAGAAATGAGCAATAGTGGAAAACAACAATTATTACATAATCAAGATTTTATTGAGAAACATAAACTTGATAATTATGAATTAAGAGATATTATTTCAAGTTTAACCGATGAAGCAAGAACAGAAGTATTGATGGATGTAGACTTAATCACAAATAAATTACATTTATCTGATTTTCAAGTTAGTGAATTAGTAGAAGGATTGTCAGATGAAGAATCTAAAAGCAAAATGCTTGAAACATATGAATTATCAGATTATCAGAAAGTTGATATTATAAAGACGTTTAGTAGTAGCAGTAAGTTTAGATATATTGTTGAAGAAAATGATTTTAATAAATATAATAAAATTGAAATTTTAAAATCATTAGATATTGAAGCTTTAAGCGAATTCTTTGCAGAGCACAAAGAATTTTGTATTGAAAATGATATCCACCCATATGAAATTGTATTTGGATTAGATAATGAAAAACAAAATGATTTTATAACAAATATAGAAAATATGAATTTGACATTTAATGAAAAAAGAGAGATATTAGCTACGCTAAAAGTAGATGTTAAACAGAACATTGATACTACTAATTTCCCAGAAGAATATAAAGTAGCACTTAGTATGCAAACGAAAGAATATACTAAAAGAGTTGTTTTGGATTTGGAAAGAAATTTAGAAGATTATCGCGGATTAGATAATTTAATGATAGTAAATCCTGAAGAATTTACAGAAGAACAGAGAAATAAATTTATTAAACTTTGTAACATTTGTCCCAATCTACAAGTTGCTAATAATTATAATACTATTGAATTTATTTCAACTGCTAGTGAATATATAGAAGCAGAAAAATGGATAAATTCAATAATTGATAATCTAAATCCAGAATATTCAAAAGCACAAAAATTGGCAGTAATAGATAATGCAATAGGTAAAAAAATAAGTTATAGCCCTGATTTTGACACAGAAGTGTCTAATGACGAGGATTGTAGAACTTTGTGGAAAATAATTAGTTCTGGTTATGGTGTTTGTAATGGAATAGCGAAAGTAGAACAATATATTCTTAGTAGAGTTGGCATAGAAAGTGAATTTGTAAGTAGTGATACGCATGCATTTTTAAAAATTAAGGATATTGAACTTCCACTTGCAAATGGAGAAATTGCAAAAGGAAATACTATACTAGATCCAACTTGGAATTTAACAAGTCATAGATTTGGTGGAAAACCCGATAACTTTTGTATAAATTATGAGCAAGCAAGAAAAAACGATATTGATATTGATGGAAAAGACCATAATTGTCATAAAAATGATGAACAATTGCAAGATGCAACTTTAAATTTAGATGAAGAAAGTTTAAGAAAGTTATTTACAAGTGTTGGATTGGCAGACAAAGATGGTCAATTCCCAATAAAGGATTTACTAGAAGAATCAAAACGATTAGATGAAGTTTATGCAAATGAACCAGAGCAAAATATTAGTAAACAATTTTTATTACTAAAGCAGACTTGTCCTGAATTTGCAACATGTCAAAATTCGAGTATGAGTGTTATAAGTGATGTACTCTTAAGTAATGAAAATTTAAAATTTGATAAATGTGTTGTTGATAGAGTCTATAGCAAAGAGGACAAGGAAAAAAAGCCAATTATGTTTGTTTATATTGATTCAAATGAATTAGGAAAAAGATTTTACTTTGCTAATAAAGATGAGGGACAATTTGTAGGATTAACTCAAGAAGAATTTACGAAACAATTTGAATGTTATGAAGAAGATTTAAAAAAGAATAAACGGATTTAGACCATGGGAAACTAAAGAGCAAATGGAAGAAGATATAGATTTATCAAGAAATTCTGGTAAAATAGTAGCTGAGGAGGGGCAAGAAAGATGAATATTATAAGAAAAGTAATTTTATTTATAAAAAATATATTTGATAAACAAGACGAAGTTAAAAAATTGCCAGAACCTAAAATTATTGTAAATGAAAATAAAAAAGAGCGTTTTATTGAATCTTTGAAAATAACTACTTCACGAAAAAGAACAAAGAAAAAAGTTGAAACACTAATTTGTAATGGGGATGGATTAGGAATACAAAGAAAGATTACTTGTTAAATGGAGAGAATAGCATTGACATTGAATAGAATCTTAAAGAAAAAAGGAGAGTTGTAACAACTCTCTTTTTTTGCGCGAATCAATGTAACTTAACCTCTTTGCTCTAGTAAAATCCTCAAAATTTTAGGTTGTCATAATTAATTTAATCAACATATATTAAAATTGAGGGAGGCTAAAACATGAAAAAAAATAGAAATATAATAATAGGTGTAGTATTAATTGTAATATTACTAATGTCTGTAGCATATTCAGCATTAGCTACACAACTTTCATTAAATGGAACAGCCAAAATTATTAGTGAGTGGAATGTAAAAATAACTAGTGTTACCGCCCAGTATGTTAGTGAAGGGTGTAATGCAGGAAGGCCAGAATTTACAGATACAACAATAACTTTTAATGCTGAATTAGTAAAACCAGGTGATTATATCACTTATTTAGTTATGATAGAAAATACTGGTACATTGGATGCAACTTTAGATACTATGTCATTAACTCCTGATGAAAATGGCTCATTAGCCATTATTTATACCAATACTGAACCAGAAACTTTATTAAAAGCAGGAAATACAACATGCTTTTTAATAAAAGTAGCGTATGACGAAAACACTATAGAGATGCCATCAATTAAAACTAAAACAATAAAAGGTGTTGTAAAATATGTTCAAAAATAGAATAGATTACTAAATAAATTCGAAGGTTAGAATTTACTTTTAAAGTCTAACCTTTGATATTTTTATTGCATAGGAAAAATCGATGCAAACTGCAGGGGTCGGCGCCCACGACGACCCGTGTGACAAAGCCATTTTCTTTAAATAAGATTGAAGGTGAAAATAATGAGATACTTAAAAAATAGAAATTTGTTGTTAGTTATTATAATATATGTGTTTATAACAACTAATTTAATTATTCTAAATAGTAGAATTTATACAAATTTTATAAATCCTCTGTTTTGGGGAGGAATAATAATTTATTTAATTATAAATAGAAAAAAGAATTATATTAGGTTTGATAAAAATAAAAAGTACTTTAAGTATATGGTTATAATTACGTGCATACATGTTATTATTTATTTGTATTTAGGATTCATATTAGGATTTTCAGAAAAAAGAAATAATTACAATTTTATTGCAACTATTATTCCAATAATTGGTATTGAAATGGCAAGAAATGTAATAGCAACAAGTAATAAAAGCAATAAAATAGTGCTTATATTTACTACAATATTATTTGCTTTAGTAGAACTTAAATATAATATCTTGGTTAATTTATATCCTTACAAAGAGCCATTTTTTGAATATACTTGTGAGACGATTTTGCCACTTATAGCATTTAATAGTCTATATACATACTTAACTTTAAAAGGTTCTTTTGCTATTCCTTTAGTATATAGAATTTTTGTTAGGTTAATGTCACTAGTATTACCGATTTATTCTAATGCAGATTGGTTTATTATAGCTACAATAGGTATTTTATTTCCTGTAATTATTTATGCTTTATTTAGATATAAATTTGCTAATAAGAATGATGATATAAGGGAAAAGAAGCAAAAATGTTACAACAAAATTAGTTTTGCAGTGATTTTTATTTTTTGTATAAATTTAGTTTTATTTATGATAGGACTATTTAAATATGAACCAATAACAATACTTTCAAATAGTATGAAACCTATTTATGAAAGAGGAGATGTAGTTATTTTTGAAAAAATGAGTGATAGTGAGTTGAGACAAATACCTATAAATGAAATAATTATTTATAGTGTAGGTGAACAAAATATAGCACATCGAATTGTAGATAAAATAGAAGAAAATGATACAGTAATATATCTAACGAAAGGAGATAACAATAATGTATCAGATAAAGTAGCAGTACAAATAGATCAAATTAAAGGCAAGTATGTATTTCATATAAAATATATTGGATTTCCAACAGTTTGGTTATATGAATATTTTAATAAGTAGAGGTGAATTATATGATAAAAAAAAGAAGGAAATATATAAGTAAGGGAATAAATACTAAAAGATTTAGGGGAGATAATAGAAAAAAATATGTTAGCATTATAGTTGTAGTTGCTATGATTGTAATAGCAATCATTTTTGTAAAACTTGGGTTAGAATCAGAAAAAAATACAAAATCAATATATCAGTATAAAATTGAAAGAAAATCTGATTATGAAGTATTATTAAAAGAAAATGATTTCTATGTAACAAAAACGCTTCCAGCAAATTTATATTATGCGTCTAAATCAGTTGACAATTTCAATATAAATTTTGAATATAACTTTAAAGGAAATAATAAAGTTGATACAGAATATGATTATAATATTACTGCTAACTTAGTTGGAAAAGTGAAAGATGAATATCAAGACAAAGAAGTTTGGAACAGAAGATTTAGTCTTTTTGAAAATAAAAATGATAAACAACTTGATAAAGATGAATTTTCAATTAAAGAAACAATTAATATTGATTATCAAAAATATAGTGATTTTGTACATTTATATGAAAATGAGTACGGAATTAAAATAGATGCTGTTTTAAAAGTACACTTTAATATAAGTTATAAAAATAATTTAAATACTGAAAAAATAGATGATTTTATAGAATTGAATATACCAATAACTAATACTGTAACAGAGGTAAAAGAAAATTATGAAAAAGAGAGTATAATAAATGTTATGCCACCAATAGAGAAAATAAAAACAAGAGAATATATTTGTTATTCAATTGCAGGATTATTCACAATATTAGCTTTAATTATATTTATAATAAAAAATAATAAATACAAAATGACACCACAAGAGAAATACGAAAAAAATGTAAACCATATTCTTAAATATTATAGAGATATAATTGTTACAGTAAACAATAAGCCAAATTTGAGCGACTTAAAAATTATGGAATTAATTACTTTAGACGATTTAATTGATGTTGCAGAACAAAATAATTGTAACATTATTCATTATGAAGATTTTACAAATAAAACTAACTATTTGTATGCAATTGTAGGAAATTATGCATATTACTATGTAAATGTGTACAGAGAATTTTGACACGCTTTTTGCGTTAAAATTCTCTTGCCTACATTGAAATAAATATTAAAAACTATAATAAAAAATATTGCAAAAGGATAGATTATAATATAAAATAGAAAAATAAGATTGAATAATAAAAGGAGATTGAATAAAATGAAAATAGGAATAGTTGGACTTCCAAATGTAGGAAAGAGTACAATGTTTAATGCAATAACAAATGCTGGAGCAGAATGTGCAAACTATCCATTTTGTACAATAGAGCCTAATATAGGAGTAGTACCGGTACCAGATGAAAGATTAGATAATTTAACAAAAATGTATAATCCTCAAAAAACTACACATGCAATAATAGAATTTGTTGATATTGCAGGTTTAGTAAAAGGAGCAAGTAAAGGAGAAGGATTAGGAAATAAATTTTTATCACATATAAGAGAAGTAGATAGTATTGTTGAAGTTGTAAGATGTTTTGAAGATCCAAATGTTGTACATGTAGATGGAAGTATAGATCCGTTAAGAGATATAGAAACAATAAATTTGGAACTTATATTTGCTGATATGGAAACGATTGACAAAAAAATTGAAAAAACAATAAAAATGTTAAAAGCTGACAAAAAATATCAAGAAGAATTAGATTTATTAAATAAAATCAAATCTGTATTAGAACAAGGAAAATCAGCAAGAACAATAGATTTTACAGATGAAGAAAAAGAATTACTAAAAGATACATATTTACTTACAACAAAGCCAATACTATATATAGCAAATGTTTCAGAAGAACAATTAGCTAATGTAGAAAATGACGAAAATGTTAAAAAAGTTGCAGAATATGCAAAAACAGAAAACAGTAAAGTAATACCATTATGCGTAAAAATAGAAGAAGAACTTAGTGGATTAGAACCAGCAGATAAAAAAGAAATGCTAGAAGCATTAGGGTTAGATGAATCTGGATTAGACAAAGTAATAAAAGAAAGTTATGATTTATTAGGGTTAATGTCATTTTTAACTGCAGGAGAACCAGAAGTTAGAGCTTGGACAATAAAAAAAGGAACAAAAGCACCACAAGCTGCAGGGAAAATTCATTCAGATATAGAAAGAGGATTTATAAAAGCAGAAGTAGTTTCTTACGATGACTTAATGCGTGAAGGTTCAATGGTAGCAGCTAGAGAAAAAGGGCTAGTTCGTTCAGAAGGAAAAGAATATATAATGCAAGATGGAGATATTGTTTTATTTAGATTTAATGTATAAGCTACAAAAACATACAAAAAATTTAAAAAAACTATTGCATATAAATTCTTAATGTGTTATAAAAATAATATAGTGAGTTTTTATGAAAAATATATTGAGGAGAGATTAAAATGATAAAATTAAATAGAGTTATTTTAAAAGTAATGATAGTTAGTTTAATAGTTATTGCGTTATTAGTACCAATTGCTTCTTATGCAACAGACACAGGTAGTGGAATGGTAGTAATTGCACCTGGATCAGCAAGCCCATCACCAGCACCAAGTCCAACTACTAAAACAACACCAACTCCAACAACAGTAGTATCACCAACACCAACTACTCAAACTAAATTACCTCAAACAGGAATAGAAGATTACACAGGTTTGATGGTTGCAGTTGTCGTTCTTGGAGCATCATCAGTATTTGCATACATTAAGATTAGACAATATAAAAATTTTTAAAATAATATAAAATAATATAAAATAATATAAAAAAATCGCATTCTAAATGCGATTTTTTTATTGTATATGATTTATTCTTCTTGTAATATTACTGTAACTGTTTTTTCTTTTCCACTTCTTGTTAATTTAATTTCTAATTCATCACCAATAGATTTTGAATTTTTGATATCCATTAGTTCTTGCATTGTAGATACTTTTTTACCATCAGCTTCTGTAATAACATCTCCTGGCTTTATTCCTGCAATTTCTGCGGCACTAAAATCACTAACTTCTTTTACATAAACTCCTATAGGTAGATTATTTTGTTTTGCTTGTGCTTCACTTAAATCTATTCCAGTAATTCCAATAGAAGGCCTTTTTACTTTTTTAAATTCAATCAATTGTTTATAAATTTCGATTGTATTATTTATTGGAATTGCAAATCCCATATTTTCTACACCAGTTGCAGATATTTTTAAAGTATTTATTCCAATTACTTGCCCACTAGAATTTACTAAAGCACCACCACTATTACCGGCGTTAATAGCAGCATCTGTTTGAAGAAGAACATATTTTGTTCCATCATTGGCTGTAACTTCTCTATTAACGGCACTAATTATTCCACTTGTAACAGTACTTTTTAGTCCTAAAGGATTACCTATTGCCATTGCAAATTCTCCAACTTTTACATTAGAAGAATCTCCAAGTTCAGCTGCTGTAAGACCATCTTTATCTATTTTTATAACAGCTAAATCAGTTTGTGCATCTGTTCCAATAATTTCAGCATCATAAGGTGTATCATCATTGAATAGATATACTTTTACACTTTTTGCTTCACTAACTTCATAAAATAATGAGTTAGATGATGAATTAACGATGTGGTTATTTGTTAGTATATATCCATCTTCGCTTATAATAATTCCTGATCCGGAAGCAGAAGATTCACCTGTTTGTTGGAACCCATAGCCTAATGTACTAGTAACATCAAATGTTACAGTTATACCAACGATAGATGGCAATACTTTACTTGCAACACCAACTGCAGTATCAGAAAAATTACTTAAAGAAAGTAAATCTACAACTCCTGTATTTATAGATGATGGTTCATTTGAAGTTTCTTTTGATTGTACACTTGGTTTTCCTACTAGATTAGTTCTAATAGTAGTATTTCCAAAACAAATTCCAACAACTAATGAAGCACCTAGAACACCACTTACGAACGGAGCAACAATATTTTTCGCAGTATTACCTTTCTTTTTTGATGGCGTAGTATTATCAAAATAGTCATTTATATCTCCCATAATGTTTCCCTCCTAAATTAGTTTGTATATATAATATTATATTTTTACTAAAAAATAAATATATATGTACAATTTGTAACTAAAATGTAATATAGTTATTGCATAAAAAAAATTATGAGTATATAATAATACAAAAAGATTGAAGAAAGATTGAAAAATAGGGAATTTAAATGAAAGAAAAAGAAATTGAGAGATTAAATCTATTAAAAGAATACGAAAACAAATTATATACAAAGGGATTACAATATATAGCTGGAATAGATGAAGCAGGAAGAGGACCTTTAGCACGGACCAGTTGTTGTTGGATGTGTTATTATGCCAAAAGATTCTTTTATAGAAGGTGTAAATGATTCTAAAAAAGTATCTGAAAAGAAAAGAGAAAAATTATATGATGAAATAATAAACGAAGCAATTGATTGGAGCGTAGGTATTGTTGACCAAACAGAAATTGATGAAATAAATATACTAAATGCAACTAAAAAAGCTTTAACAATGGCTGTACAAAATTTAAAAGTAAAGCCTGATAGAATTTTAGTTGATGCATTAGAACGCATAGATACGTGCGGAATACCATATACATCTATAATAAAAGGAGATGCAAAAAATTATTCTATTGCTGCTGCTTCTATTATTGCTAAAGTTACAAGAGATAGAATTATGTACGAATGGGATAAGGTATATCCACAGTATGGTTTTGCAGGACACAAAGGATATGGAACTGCAAAACATATTCAAGCAATTAAAGAAAATGGAATATGTATGTTACATAGAAAAAGTTTCATTAAGAATATATTATAAATGTAGTCGAACTTAAGCACAAGTAGGAGGAAAATATGAATATATTAGATATAATTGCAAAAAAGAGAGATAAAAAAGAGCTAACAACAGAAGAGATAGAATTTTTTGTTAGTGAATATACAAAAGGAAGTGTTACAGATTACCAAGCAGCAGCATTGATAATGGCAATTTACTTAAATGGTATGAATTCAAGAGAAACAACAGATTTAACAATGGCAATGACAACTTCTGGAGAAACATTAGATTTATCTTCAATTTCAGATACGGTAGTTGATAAGCACAGTACAGGAGGGGTAGGAGATAAAATTACAATAATACTTATGCCAATAATAGCATCTTTAGGAATACCAGTAGCAAAAATGTCTGGAAGAGGTTTAGGATTTACTGGTGGAACAATAGATAAATTAGAATCAATACCAGGTTATAGTGCATCTATTCCAGTAGAAAAATTTATAAAAAATGTTAAAGAAATTGGAATTAGCGTAATAGGTCAAACAATGAATTTAGCACCAGCAGACAAAAAGATGTACGCTCTAAGAGATACAATTGCTTGTGTTGAAAGTATGCCACTAATTGCTTCAAGTATCATGAGTAAAAAAATTGCAGCAGGGGCAAATAAAATAGTTCTAGAAGTTACTTGTGGTAATGGTGCATTTATGAAAAATAAAGAAGATGCTATTAAGTTAGCAGAAGAGATGAGAGAAATTGGAAAACTTGCAAATAAAGAAACGGTATGCGTTTTAACTAATATGAATGAGCCAATAGGAAAAACAATAGGAAATACTTTAGAGATTATAGAAGCAGTAGAGGCCTTAAGAGGAAATATGACAGAAGACATAGAAACAATAGTTACTTCAATAGGTTCATATATTATCAAATTATCAGGTAATGGAGACGATTTAGAAGAGAATAAGTTAAAGATAATGGAAAATATAAAGAATAAAAAAGCATATAATAAATTTTTAGAGTTAGTTGAAAAACAAGGTGGAGATATATCATTTATAGAAGATATTGAAAAATTTGAAAAGGCAAAATATATAATGAAAGTATTAGCTAAAAATGATGGATATGTAAGTGAATTAAACGCATTAACTGTTGGAAAAATATCTGTAAATTTGGGCGCTGGAAGAATAAAGAAGGAAGATGGAATAGATAATGCTGTTGGAATAGTGTTAAATAAAAAAATAGGTGATGAAGTGAAAGCTGGAGATACATTAGCTTATATACATGCAAACGATGAAGAAAAAGGCAAAATTGCAGTAGAAGATTTATACAAAGCATATAAATTCACAAAAGATAAAGTAGTAAAAGAACCACATATACTAGGAATAGTAGAATAAAATAAGTGGAACGACATTATCGTCGTTCCACTTTCCTCATATTTCTATTGTTGGATTATACATTTCAAGCCACATATTTACTTGAATTAAATATGCCATAAGTTGAGGACCAGTCATCAATTGACCAAACCATGGTCTTGTAAATGCCTTGCCATCAGTTTTTATAATTTCTGAAATATAATTTTTATCTAACAATGAATATATTGGTGCATTATCATCTTTAATTATTTCTGTTAAAATTCCTTTTACTTTTGCTAAATAGTTTGGATTATGGGTTTTAGGATATGGACTTTTCTTTCTATCTACAATTTCCTTTGGTAATAAATCTTTTACAACATAACGCAATAATCCTTTTTCTCTACCATTTAAGGCTTTCATTTCCCATGGAATATTCCATAAATATTCAACTAATCTATAATCGCAAAATGGAACACGAAGTTCTAATCCATTATACATAGCCATTCTATCAGAACGATCTAATAGAGTTTGCATAAACCAATTCATAGTTAAATATGAAATTTTTCTTTTTTCAGAAGTGTCTTTAGAATCACTATTTAATGAATTCATCTGAGATAAACTATGCAAGTATTGATAGTCCACGTATTCTTTTAAATCTACCTTCTTTGATATATCTTTATTTAATAAATTTTGCCTTTCTTCTAACGCAATGGACCAAGGAAAAGTATTACTGTTTAAAGCATCTTCTCTAAAAAACCAAGGATAACCTGCAAATATTTCATCTGAACATTCTCCTGAAAGAACAACAGTAGCATCTTTTTTTATGTGTTTGCAAAATAATAACATAGAAGAATCAACATCAGCCATACCAGGAGTATCTCTTGCAATTACAGCATCTTTTAAACAGTCTGCAAGTTCAGGAGTATCTATAACTATGCTATGATGTTTTGTATTAAATGTTTTTCTCATTATATCTATATAATAGTTGTCTGAATTAGGCTGAAAATCACTTTTAACAAAGTTTTTATCATTATCAACATAATCTATTGAATACGTATCCAGTGGTGGAAGATTATTCTTTTTACAATAGTTACTAGCATAAGCTGTTATAATACTTGAATCTAAACCTCCGTGATAACATTAAGCAAAGAGGAACATCTGAAACCAATTGTCTTTGAATAGCATCATCTAATAAATATTTTACTTTTTCACAAGTTTGATTGAAATTATCTATATGTGGTTTACTTATTAGTTCCCAATATTTTTGAAAGTGAATACCAGATTTATTTATTATTGCAAAATGTGCGGGTTTTATTTCGTATATATTTTTAAAAACAGAAGTACCGTGGAGTATGAGCAGGACCTATACCAAACAATTCGCAAATACTTGAAGAATCTATTCTTGCTTCAACATGAGGATGACTTAAAATTGCTTTTATTTCTGAAGCAAATATAAAATTATCATCTGAAAATGTATAGTATAGTGGTTTAATTCCAAAATGGTCACGAGCTAAAAATAATTCTTGCTTTTTACTATCCCAAATTGCGAATGCAAAAATACCATTTAATTTATTAACAACATCATTTCCCCAATAAATATAGCTTTTAAGTAAAACTTCTGTATCACAATGACCATCGAAAATGAATCCTTTTTCTATAAGTTCCTTTTTTAGTTCATTAGCATTATAAATTTGACCGATTATAAACTATTGTGTAAGTATTATCATTATAAGTTGCTTGCATTGGTTGTTTACCATTTTCAGGGTCGATTACAATTAGTCTTTTATGACCTAAATTTATGTGCTTATCTAAAAAATAGCCATCTTCATCTGGACCACGCTTTGTTAAGCATTTGTTCATATTTTCTATTATGTGTTTGTAATTTGATATATCTTTTGTATAATTAACATAGCCTACAAGACCACACATAAAAACCTCCAGTTCTTTTTTCTATTTGATAGAAAAATAGTGCTTTTGACTAAAATATTATAAGGACGATTTTAATCGTCCGTTATTTAATTATATTATTATCTATTATATGCAAAAAAATAGGTATTGACAAAAATAAAAAAAACTAGTATAATTTTTTAGTCACATAATTGTATATAAATAATTATATAGATAACTATTGGAAACTAAGGGAGGGAATAGATATGGCACAACCAAAAAGAAGATGGTCAAAAGCAAGAACAGGAGCCAAAAGATCAACATGGAAATTAGATAAACCAAATTTAGCTACTTGTAAACACTGTAATGAACCAGTAATGCCACACAGAGTTTGTCCTAATTGTGGATATTATGATGGAAAAGAAGTAGTAAGCAAAAAAGAAGATTAGTAAACTTTTGTAGGGGCGCATAAAAAGCGCCCTTTTATTATAAAAGAGGTGTATTGTATGGAGCAAAAAAGACTAGATAAAATAAATTATTATTTAGATATAGCAGAAGCTGTTGCAAGTAGAAGTACTTGCTTGAGAAAGAAATATGGTACAGTTATTGTAAATAATGATGAAATAATTTCTACAGGATATAGTGGGGCACCTCGTGGTAGAATAAATTGTATCGATTTAGGTTATTGTACAAAGAAAAAAATGTTTCCAGAAATTAGACATGCTGGTTATGATGCTTGTAGGTCTGTACATAGTGAACAAAATGCAATAATAAGTGCATCAAGAAAAGATATGTTGGGGGGAACATTATATTTGGTTGGCTATAGAACAGATACATCGGATTACGAAAATGGTGCAGCACCTTGCCTTATGTGTAGAAAAATGATTATAAATTCTGGAATAGAAAAAGTCATTGTAAGAGTAAATAAAACTGAATATAAAGAATTTGATGTAAATGAGTGGATTAAAAATGATGAGATATTAAATGGAGAAATAGCATATTAAATTGTTTTGTAGTGTCGAATCATATGCTTAATCAAAAGAAAGGACGTTGAATTATGAAATTTGTAGTAGTTATTGGAATCCTTATAGTATTGATAGGAGTAATAACAATATTTGATGCTAGGTTATTAACGAAAAAATTATTTGGGTTTGGAGATCAAAACGAAGCAACACTAGGACTTAAAATATTAGGATTTATATTATCAGTTATTGGTGGAATAGTTATATATTTAAACGTTTAATATAGTTTTTACTCAATAAAATTTGAAAGGGACGAAAAATGTGTTAGAGAAAGTTAATTCACCAGAAGATTTAAAAGAATTAAGTATAGATGATAAAAAAGTTTTAGCAAAAGAAATAAGAGAATTACTCATAACTACTGTTTCTAATAATGGTGGACATTTGGCATCAAACTTAGGAGTGGTAGAACTTACAATTGCCTTGCATTCTGTATTTAATACACCAGAAGATAAAATAATATGGGATGTTGGACATCAAACTTATGTACATAAAATCTTAACTGGAAGAAAAGATAAAATAAATACATTAAGAAAAATGGATGGACTTGCTGGATTTCCTAAAACAGCAGAATCAATTTATGATTCTTTTGATACAGGACATAGCAGTACATCTATTTCTGTTGCCTTAGGAATGGCAAGAGCAAGAGATATAAAAGGCAAGGATAATAAAATAGTAGCAGTAATAGGAGATCGGGGCATTAACTGGTGGAATGGCATTAGAAGCATTAAATGATGCAGGAAGTAGCAAAAATAATTTAATAGTAATATTAAACGATAACGAAATGAGCATATCTAAAAATGTTGGCGGAATGGCACATTTACTAAGTAAATTAAGAACAAAAAGATTATATAAAAAGACTAATAAAGAAACCAAAAGGTTTTTAGAAAAGGTACCTTACATAGGAAATAGATTGATAAAAATTGCTAAAACTATAAAAAGGGGAGTAAAGCAATTATTTATACAAAATATGTATTTTGAGGATATTGGATTTTCTTATTTTGGACCAGTAGATGGAAACGATATAGAAAAGTTAGAAAGTATATTAGAATTAGCAAAAAGAGAAGATGGACCAGTATTAGTTCATGTAATAACTAAAAAAGGAAAAGGTTATAAAATTGCAGAAGAAAATCCAGATAGTTTTCATAGTATATCACAATTTAATATAGAAACAGGAAAAACTATAAAAGAGCCACAAAAGGACTATTCGCAAGTGTTTGGGGAAAAGTTAGTTAAACTTGCAAATAAAGATAAAAAAATAGTAGCAATAACAGCTGCAATGTGTGGAGGAACTGGACTTTCAGAGTTTGCAAAGAAATATCCAGATAGATTCTTTGATGTAGGAATTGCAGAGCAACATGCTGTACGGAATGGCTGCAGGAATGGCAAAAAATGGATTAAAACCTGTATTGCCATTGTACTCATCTTTCTTGCAGAGAGCTTATGATCAAGTTGTTCATGATATGTGCATACAAAATTTACCTGTTACAATATGCGTTGATAGGGCAGGAATTGTTGGAAAAGATGGGGAAACACATCAAGGAATACTAGATTTATGCTTTTTAAACTCGATACCAAATATAAATATTATGGCACCAAAAGATTTTAGAGAATTAGAAGACATGCTTGAATTTAGTATAAATAGCAACAAACCAATGATAATAAGATATCCTAGAGGAAGCGAAGATGAGTACAAATTTGAAAAGCACGAAAAAATAGAATTGGGAAAAGCAGAGATATTAAAAACAGGAAATGATTTAACAATAATAGCGTTAGGGAAAACTGTGGCAAAAGCAATTAAACTAGCAGATTATTTCGAAAAAGAAGGTTTTTCAATAGAGGTAATCAATTTAAGATTTTTAAAACCATTAGATAAGAACACAATAATTAATTCTGTAGCTAAAACAAAAAATGTGATAACATTAGAAGATGGATATTTGTTAAATGGAATGGGAGATACAATTGTAAATTTAATAAGCGACCAACAAGTCGAAAATATAAATATAAAAAAATTAGGTTATCCAGATGAATTTATTAAGCATGGAAATGTTGAAGAAATAGAGGAAAAATATAAATTAGATATAGAAAATATTAAAGAGATAATAGGCAAGGAATTTATCAAAAACAAAAAAACATTGCAAAAGTAATATTGTAATTATATAATATTTATAAATTTAATTTAAGAGGTGTTCAATGAATAAAACAAAGAGAAAAATATTCGAAACATCAATGAAATTATTTGCAGAGAAAGGCTATGATGCAACTAGTGTTGAAGAAATAACTTCAAAAGTAGGAGTTGCAAAGGGAACTTTATACTATCATTTTTCAAGCAAAGAAGAAATATTTAATTTCCTTGTAGAAGAAGGAGTAAAGTTACTAAAAAACAGCATAGAAATAAAAACACAAAAACTAGATAATTCAATAGATAAATTAAGAGCAGTAATACTTATAGAAATAAAAGTTATGCTAAAATACGAAGATTTTATGACAATACTACTTAGTCAACTTTGGGGAAATGAGCCAAGAAACAATATTTGTAAAAAATATGTTTTTGAATATATAAAAATAATAGAGAAAATTGTAAAAGATGGAATTGAAAAGCAAGAAATTATTACTGTCGATCCAGAAGTAATAGCAACAGAAATATTTGGGGTTGCATGTTCAGGTTTAGTATACAAATTAAAACTTGGAAAATCAATAGATATAAAACAAACATATTCTGAATATGAAAAAACTATTTTAAGAGGATTACAAGTATAAGAGGAGGATAAAATGGGAACTGAGAGATTACATAAATATGTACAAATTAATGATTTAAAAGATATGCTAAAAAAGTCTGGAGAATTATATGGAGATAGACCTGCATATAAGTTTAAAACAGAAGTAGAAAATGAATTTAGAATAATAACACATAAAGAATTTAGATATGAAGTAGATTGCTTAGGAACAAAGTTAATAGATATGGGATTAAAAAATAAAAGAATTGCTGTTATATCTGAAAACAGATATGAATGGGCACTTGCATATCTAGCAATAGTTTGTGGTACAGGAATTGTAGTTCCATTAGACAAATCTTTACCAGAAAATGAAATTGAAAGTTTAATAAAACGTTCAGAGGTAGAAGCTATATTTTATTCAAATAAATATGATGATATAATGAAAAAAATACAAAATGATGGGCAAACCAAATTACAATATTTTATATCAATGGACTTACAAGAAAAAAATGAAAATGTTTATTCAGAAAAAGAATTAACAAATCAAGGAAAAGCATTATTAGAAAATGGTAATACAGAATTTATAAATGCTGAAATAGATAGCGAAAACATGGGAATAATGTTATTTACTTCAGGAACAACTGCTATGTCTAAGGCTGTTGCACTATCACATAAAAATATATGTGCAAACTTGATGGATATTGCTTCTGTATTAGAAATAAATGAAAAAGATACAATGTTATCATTTTTACCTTTACACCATACTTTTGAATGTACAACAGGTTTCTTATATCCATTGTATAAAGGAGCATGTGTAGTTTATTGCGAAGGAATAAGACATATTGCAGATAACATAAAAGAATATAAAGTAACAGCTATGGTTTCTGTTCCTATATTATTTGAAAATATGTATAAGAAGGTTATGAAAGGAATAGAGAAAAAAGGAAAGTTAGAGACTGTTAAAAAAGGTATAAAAATAAGCAATATATTATTAAAATTTGGAATAGATATAAGAAAAAAATTATTCAAAGAAATACACGATATTCTTGGTGGAAAAGTAAGACTATTTGTTAATGGAGCTGCTGCATTAGATAGAGAAGTAGAAAAAGGATTTAATGATTTAGGATTTAGAATAGTTCAAGGATATGGTTTAACAGAAACTTCACCAGTACTTTCTGCTGGTAATGACAAATATCAAAGAATAGGATCTGTTGGAAAGGTATTTCCAACTGTTCAAGTAAAAATAGATAATCCAAACGAAGAAGGAATAGGCGAAATTGTTGTTAAAGGGCCAAATGTAATGCTTGGATATTATGAAAATGATGAGGCAACAAAGGAAGTATTAAAGGATGGATGGTTTTATACAGGAGATTTAGGATATTTAGATAAAGATGAATACTTGTATATTACTGGAAGAAAGAAAGATGTAATAGTATTAAAAAACGGAAAAAATATTTATCCAGAAGAATTAGAAGCATTAGTAGCAAGAATAGATGGAGTTAAAGAATGTATGGTATATGGTAAACCTGAAGATGACGATGAAGTAGATTTGAAGATATGCGTAAAAATAGTATACGATGCAGAAGAAATGAAGGAAGTTTACGGAGCTGAAACTGAACAAGAAATTTTTGATTCTTTATGGAAAAAAATAAAAGAAGTAAATAAAGAAATGCCGGCTTATAAATATATTAGGGAAATGATACTTACAGAAGAAGAACTTATAAAAACTACAACACAAAAGGTTAAAAGACATGAAGAATTAAAGAAAATATTACAAAATTAATACAGAAAAATTTTTTGAAAAATAATGTCAAAAGCTATTGACTTTTGTAACAAAGTTGTAATATTATTGTAACGAAAAAGAAAAATAAATTTTTAATAATCCTATTGTAGTATTTTAAAAATAATTGTATAATAATAACGAAAGAATACTAAAAAACATAGGACAAAGGAGGGGAGTTTACGTGTCATTATTTTCAAAATCAGGCATAGTAAACGTGAAAATGGTAATCACAGAAGAAAAAATTTTATCAAATATTGACAAGGTTCAAAAAATGATAAATCCAAACAGTAAAAAGCAAATTATTCAATTAGAAGATGATGCTTTCTTTAAGGATTTAATAGGTTCAATAAAAACTTATTTATTAGAATATCCTAAAAAGAAAAATTTTCCATCTTCTGTATATAAAGCTGCTTATGATTTAGTAGAATATGCAACAAATCAATTTGAAGATAATACAAAACAAATTGAAGAATTAATTAGACAAAGAGAAACTAATATATCTTTAGCAGGAAAATTAAAAGGTGTATTAGAATCTGCACAAAACAAAGATAAAGATTGGAAAGAAAATGTTAAGGGAATATCTGGAGAAGTATCAGAAGATATAGTTGAATCATTAAATGCTATTGGAAGATGCAAAACAGATAAATCAGAAAATTATATAAATTCTGTAAAATTAGTAAATGCTAGAATTTCTAATTTAGAAAGTAATTTACATATAGAAATAGATATGGAAAGAATAGAAGATAGATCAAAAGCATTAAGTTATATAGGAATAGAAGTAGCAGAAGCATTAAAAGAAATTCCAGCACCTGTAGAAAACGCAATTGAAGAAACACCAACAGTATCTGTTGAAGAAGACAATTACTTAACAGAAACAAGAGTTGATGTTAAACCAACATTATGGCAAAGAATTAAAAATACAAAAATCGTTAGAATTATTAGAAATATAACAAAAATTAGAATTAGAATTGATGTTCCAGCACTTCCTGAAGGTAGAGGAGATAACAACTAAAAATAAATGTAGGGGCGTATGATTACGCCCTTAATTTATATATAATGTATGGAAACTAAAATGTTGTCCATTATAGGAGGATTTAAATTATGAGTAAATATGATGATATGTATTTAGATATGGTAGAAAATATATTGAATAATGGATATTATGACCAAAATAGAACAGGAATAGCAACATATAAACTTCCACATCAAATATTACAGTTCAATTTGCAAGAAGAATTTCCTATTTTAACAACAAAATTTGTAGCATTTAATACAGCAGTAAAAGAGTTGTTATGGATTTTCCAAAAACAATCAAATAAAATAAGTGATTTACACGAGCAAAATGTTCATATATGGGATGAATGGGAAATGGAAGATGGAACAATAGGAACATCATATGGATGGATTGTTAAAGAATTTAATCAAGTAGATAAATTGATAGATCAATTAAAAAACAATCCACAAAATAGAAGAATGATAATCAATTTATGGCAAATACCTTATTTAGATACTGGCGCATTATATCCTTGTGTATTTAATAGCTGTTGGGATGTTACAGATGGAAAATTAAATTGCCTTTTAACAATTAGATCAAATGATATTCCATTAGGACATCCGTTTAATGTAACACAATATGCTGTTTTTGTACATTTATTAGCACAAGTTACAAACTTGAAACCAGGATTATTAACAGTATGTATTAGTAATGCACATATTTACGAAAACCAAGTTGAAGGAATGAAAGTACAATTATCTAGAAGAAAACAAGCACTACCAGCACCAAAATTATGGATAAATCCAGAAATAAAAGATTTCTACGATTTTAAGCCAGAAGATATAAAACTAATAGGTTATAATCATTTAGGAAAGATACAAATGGATGTAGCAGTATAATTTAGAAAGGAAAGATAATAACTATGTTGAGTATAATAGTTGCAATAGCAAATAAAAATGTAATAGGTAAAGATAATACACTTATTTGGCATTTGCCAGAAGATTTAAAAAGATTTAAAACAATTACTAGTGGAAAAACAATTATAATGGGAAGAAGAACATTTGAATCTTTAGGAAGAGTATTACCAAACAGAAAGCATATTGTATTATGCAATGATATGGAAATGAAAATAGACAATGAAAATGTAGAAGTAGTTAGCGATATAAAATGCTTAGATAAATACATAAATTCAGATGAAGAAAATTTTATAATTGGTGGAGCTACAATATATAAATTATTGATGCCATATGCAAATAAAATGTATATAACTAAAATTAACCAAGATTTTGATGGTGATGCATTTTTCCCTGAAATAAAAGAAGAAGAATGGAAAGTAGTAGATATTCAAAAAGGGCTAAGAAATGAAGAAAATCCATTTGACTACGATTATATAACATATATAAGAAAATAAAAATATCATTATATGTGCGATTATAACTGTATTTCTAAAATCTTAAATTTTTTCTTGTATTTTTTAAAAAATGTATTGACAAGCTAAAAAAAATATATTATACTAAGTCTTGCATTGAGAGATGCGCCCTTAGCTCAGTTGGTCAGAGCAACCGGCTCATAACCGGTGGGTCCAAGGTTCGAATCCTTGAGGGCGCACCATTTTTATGTAAAAATTAAATATATGGGTAGGTGGCCGAGTGGCTAAAGGCGGCAGACTGTAAATCTGTTCTCATTTGAGTACGATGGTTCGAATCCATCCCTGCCCACCATAAAATACTTCATAGTTTTACTATGAAGTATTTTTGTATTCTAAAATTAGTGATATTTGTTTTATAAATGGTAAAATTAAATTACCGTTTTAAAAAAATAAAAAGACACATAATTAAAACTTATGATACAATGTTG
>CANRNW010000015.1 GCA_947632145.1 uncultured Clostridia bacterium | reverse complement strand
ATATTACCAGACTTATTTACATACAAAAC
Source organism: uncultured Clostridia bacterium (assembly GCA_947632145.1). Classification (GTDB taxonomy): domain Bacteria; phylum Bacillota; class Clostridia; order TANB77; family CAG-508; genus CAKPQL01. The sequence continues at coordinate 29,538 of CANRNW010000015.1, read as the reverse complement.
AGCAGATGAAACAAAGCCAGACTTTTCTTTGGCAGGAGTATGGGTACAAAAAGATGTAGATACAAATTATTCAGGCAAAATGTCACAAATGAATAAAGAAGAAAGCATATACGGATTTATAGCAAATACAAAAGCAACACGAATAACATCTGCAGATGCTAGCAAATTACAAAAATATGTGGATAACTTAAATTCCTTACAAGAGGAATCTATACTAGCAGACCCAACTAACCAAAATCGCATTATATTACAAATAATAAATCAAAATTACCACGAGCCAATAAAAGCAAATATAACGTATAATAAAGTAGATGAAAAAATAGAAATACGAGTAACATATACATCAAATGGAATAAGTAAAATATTAGATGAATATGGAGATCAATTAGAATTAACAAATCAAGAAGGAATAATAGTAGCAGATACAGGAAGTGTAGGATTGGCAAAAGGAACATATTATTTTACAGTAATAGATAACAAAGAAAACCAAAAAGAATTAAGTATAACACCAGATGTAGATAGCTTATTTAAAGTAGCATACATAAACGGAACAGACAATATGGATATAAATGCAACCTACAAAAAAACACAAGAAACAAAAACAAGTGATGAAAATACTTTGTTAAGTCAATTAACATCAACAGATACAAGTAAAACATTTAGTAGAGCAATAGAAGATAAAAATAAGGCAGTAACAGCAATAGGACAGCAAACGCGTACTAGTGAAGATGAGCAATGGTATTTGTATAGTAAATATAAAGCAAATTCAACATATAGTTATTCTGTAACGGAAGATAAAAAAGGAACTACTATGACAATAAATTCGGCTAAATTTGGAGGAGCATATCTCAGTTATTCAGCAAATAAAGATGGAATAACTTTAAGTTTGTATGCTGGCAATGCTGGTACTGGTACGTATTATACTACTAGCTATTCGTTGGGTAATATTTCTGGGTATAAAGGACCAACAACAACTACATCTGATTTTTATAAATTTGTGTACTCTAGTAGAGATGGAGTAGTATATACATATATTAGATATACTATGAAAGTAAATAAAACAACAACATATTCACGAGGAGATTTTGTTTCAAATGTAATAGCATTAGATGGAACATATACAATAGGTTCATCTTCAAAAGTTCACAGTGATGGATATTGGTATGTACGAAACAGTCTTGTACCAAGATATACATTATATAAATACGACTCTGACTTAAATTTAAAAAGCACTTATGATGTAGATACAAAAACATTAACAACTGAAAGCATTGATATATCAAATAAAGGAAAGAATAAGGTAAAACTAAAATTAAGCACAGCTGGTTCTAACTACAAAACATACATATCAAATGATAATTCAACATGGCAAGAAGTAACAGGAATAAGTTCTGGGACGTTAAAAGAATTAGATGTAGATGGATGGGAGAAGTTATATATAAAAATAGAAACAAATACAAGCAGAATAGATAATATAGATGTTGCATATTATAAAGACTAAAAATGAAGTAATTAAAATATTAAATATACTTTTTGCATAAAAATATTGCAATATTTTAAAATATGTAGTAAAATAATTAAGTATCAAAATTACCTTATACTTAGCATAAAGAAAAAAACCTACTTATGTTCAGTTTAAGGCATATTAAATTAAATAGGAGGAATAAAAAAATGACAAAGGAAAGAAAACAAGAAATTATCAATCAATTTAAAAGAGAGGAAAATGATACTGGTTCATCAGAAGTTCAAATAGCTTTATTAACAGAGAGAATCAATGAATTAACAGAACATTTAAAAGTTCATAAAAAAGATAATCACTCAAGAAGAGGATTATTACAAATGGTTGGTAAAAGAAGAAATTTATTAAACTACTTAGCTAAAAAAGACTTAAATAAATACAGAGAAATCGTTGAAAAATTAAATTTAAGAAAATAAAATATGTAGGGCGCATAAAAAGCGCCTTTTATTATAAATTTTATTGTTAATAATTTGGAAGTACTACTGTTTAGATGAGATTGCTTACGAAAAAATTTATAATATGAATCTTTTCGTAAGTGATTCTATCTAAAAAAGTATTTCCAAATAAAATAAATTATTTTTTTAGGAGGATTTTTTATGTTTAAAACTTATTCAATGGAATTAGCAGGAAGAACTTTAACATTAGAAACAGGAAAAATGGCAGGTTTAGCCAATGGAAGCGTACTTGTAAAATATGGAGAAACTGAAGTTTTAGTTAATGTTACAGCTTCAAAAGAACCAAAAGAGGGAATAGACTTTTTCCCATTATCAGTAGATTATCAAGAAAGATTGTACTCAGTAGGAAAAATACCAGGAGGATTTACAAAAAGAGAAGGAAAACCTACAGATAAAGCAATATTAGTATCTAGAGTAATAGATAGACCAATAAGACCATTATTTCCAAAAGATTTTAGAAATGATGTATGTGTTGAAGCATTAGTTTTATCTGTTGAGCCAGATAATTCACCAGAAATTTGCGCAATGATTGGATCATCTGCAGCACTTTCAATATCAGATATACCTTTCGGTGGACCAACAGGGTCAGTAGCCGTAGGTTATGTTGATGACAAAATAGTTATAAACCCAACTTTAGAGCAAAGAGAAAAAAGCAGATTAACTTTAACTGTTGCAGGAACAATGGAAAAAATTGCTATGATAGAAGCAGGAGCAGATGAAATACCAGATGAAACAATGCTAGAAGCAATAAAAACTGCCCATGTAGAAATTAAAAAGATATGTGAATTTATATCAAACATTAAAGCAGAAATAGGAAAACCAAAATTCGAATACAAATCATTTAGTGTAGATGAAGAATTCTATAAAGAAATAGAAGAAAACTTCAAAGATAGAATGTATATAGATGTACAAGCTGTTGATAAAGAAGATAGAGATAAAAACATAGAAAAAATAACAGAAGATATAACTGCATATATTGCTGAAAAATATGGAGATGAAGTAGCAGAGGAAAGAAAACAAGATATAGCAGACAGTGTATATAAATTAGAGAAAAAATGTGTTAGAGAAATGATATATAAAGAACATAAAAGACCAGATGGAAGAGCATTAGATGAAATAAGACCTTTATCTTGTGAAGTAGGATTATTGCCAAGAACACATGGTAGTGCATTATTTACAAGAGGACAAACTCAAGTATTATCAGTAGCAACATTAGGTATGGCTAGTGAAGAACAATTATTAGATGGATTAGATGAAGAAACATCAAAGAAATATATTCACCACTATAATTTCCCAGGATATAGTGTTGGAGAAGCTAAAGCATCTAGAGGACCAGGAAGAAGAGAAATAGGTCATGGAGCATTAGCTGAAAGAGCATTAGTTCCAGTAATACCATCTCAAGAAGAGTTTCCATATACAATAAGGGTTGTATCTGAAGTATTAAGCTCAAACGGTTCAACATCACAAGCAAGTATTTGCGGTAGTACTTTAGCTTTAATGGATGCTGGTGTTCCAATAAAGAAACCAGTAGCAGGAATTTCAACAGGATTAGTAACAGACCCAGATGATGATTCTAAATATGTTATGCTAACAGATATTCAGGGACTAGAAGACTTCTTTGGAGATATGGATTTCAAAGTTGGTGGAACAAAAAATGGAATTACTGCTATACAAGTAGATATAAAAGTGGATGGGCTATCATATAATATCATAGAAGAAGCATTTGCAAGAACAAAAAAGGCAAGAGCATATATATTAGATGAAATAATGTTAAAGCAAATAGATAAACCAAGAGCTGAAATATCAAAATATGCACCTAAAATCGTAACAATGAATATAAATCCAGATAAAATTAGAGATGTAATAGGAACAGGTGGTAAAGTTATCAACAAAATAATTGCAGAAACTGGTGTAAAAATGGATATAGAAGATGACGGAAAAGTATGCATTTATTCATCTGATTCAGAAGGAGCAGAAAAAGCTCAAAAAATGATAGAAGATATAACAAGAGAAATTGAAGAGGGTGCAATATATTCAGGAAAAGTAGTTAGAATTATGCCTTTTGGAGCTTTCGTTGATTTAGGCGGAGGAAAAGAAGGATTACTACACATATCAAAAATATCAAAAGAAAGAGTAGAACATGTAGAAGATGTATTAAAAATCGGTGATGAGATAACAGTAAAAGTATATGAAATAGATTCACAGGGAAGAATAAACTTAACAAAAAAAGACATACAAGAATAAAATAACTTACAAACAATGTTGAATTTTGCCAAATATAATAGTATAATATAATATGTAATGTAGAAAAGTATGAATGGACGAATCATATCGCCCTAAAGAAAGAGGTAAAATTAATGAAATATCTATATATGCTTCAACAAGCATTAGTTTGGATTATAACAATATTTTGGGTATATCAAATAATGGTAAGTGTATGTTCACTTATAAAATTAAAAGAAAAACCATTATTAGTAAAGAAAAATCATAAATTTATGGCAGTTATACCAGCACATAATGAAGCAGAAGTTATAAAAAATTTAGTAGATAGTTTGATGAAACAAAAATATCCTAAAGAATTATTAGATGTATATGTAATTGCAGATAACTGCACAGACAACACTGCTGAAATTGCAAGAAATGCAGGAGCAATAGTATTAGAGAGATTTGATGAAGAGAAGAAGACAAAAGGATATGCTTTACAATGGTTCTTATCTCAAAAAATAGAAGAAAATGTTGATTATGATGCAATGTTTGTATTTGATGCAGATAACATAGTAGATGAAAATTTTACTGCAGCAATGAATAAAAAACTTTGCCAAGGTGAAGATGTTGTTCAAGGATATAGAGATATTAAGAACCCTACGGACAGCTGGATTACAGCAGGATATGCAATATTCTATTGGACAATGCATAGATTTTATCATTTGGCAAGATATAATTTAGGATTATCACCATTATTAAATGGTACAGGATTTATGGTTAGGTTTGATTTAATAAAACAACAAGGTGGATGGAATACAAAAACTCTTACAGAAGATATTGAATACTCATTGATAAACATAGCAAAAGGAAGAAAATTAGGTTGGGCAACAGATGCAATAGTTTATGATGAACAACCAGTTAAATTCAGTCAATCTTGGAAACAAAGAACTAGATGGACAGTTGGACATTTACAATGTATGAAATTATACACAAAGGACTTAATAAAAGGAATAAAAACAAATAAAACACTAATGAATTTTGATGGATTTTTATACATTCTAGGAATACCAATGATGCTTATAACATTCTTGCTATTATTAGTAAACTTAATAATATATTTAGCAAGTGGAATGACAACATCAGCATTACTTTGGAATTACGCAAGATATCTAGGAGCAACTTTCCTTATGCCAATAGCAACAGCTCTTCTAATTTTAGCAGTAGATAAAAGACCTATAAAACCTATGATAAAAGGTTTATTATGCTATCCTTTATTCTTAGGTTCTTGGATAATAATAAATGTTAAATCACTAATAAAACCAGATACAAGATGGGAAAAGATTGATCACGTTAGAGATGTTAAAATAGATGAAGTAGTTTAGATAAAAATATAGGGGCGTATGATTACGCCCTAATAATTTTTTTAGGAAGGAGAAAGTATGCTATTAGACCCAAGAATAATAATAATGGATCCTAAAATGAAAGTATATGCTTTTGTTGGACCATCTGGAACAGGAAAAAGTTATAGAGCACAAATGGTAGCAAGTGAAAAGGGTGTAAATTTTATAATAGATGATGGATTACTTATAAAAGATAATGAAGTTGTTGCTGGTAATTCTGCCAAAAAAGCTCCAACAAAAATAGAAACAGTAAAAAAGGCTTTATTTACAAGACCAGAAGAACAATTTGAAATAAAGAAAACTTTAAAAAAATTAAAAGCTGAAAATATATTGATTTTAGGAACTTCAGATGGGATGGTACAAAAAATTCAAGAAAATTTAGGGTTACCTAAAATTTGTGAAACTATATATATAACTGATGTTGCAACAGAAGAAGAGATGCAAACGGCTCGAAGAATTAGACTAACAGAGGGAAAACATGTAATACCAGTTCCAACATTTGAGATAAAAAAAGACTTTTCAGGATATCTTTTAGATCCACTACAAGTATTTAAATCTAAAGGAAAAAATTCAAAACCATATATTTCAGAAAAATCAATAATAAGACCTACATTCAGTTATTTGGGAAATTTTCAAATATCAGATACAGTCTTTAGACAGATAATAGAACATTTAGCAACTAAAACTCCAGCAATACATCAAACAAATAAAGTAAGAATAGATAATTATCCAGAAGGAATGTGCATTTATTTAGAGGTTGTGATTGTATATGGATTTAATATTTTACAAGCATTACATGATTTTAAATCAAAATGTAAAAGAGAAATAGAAAGATTAACAACAATGAACGTAGAGTCAATAGATATTGTTGCCAAGGGATTATATATGCCAGAAGAAAAGTAAAACTATATATTAAATTTGTTTAGCCAAATATTGACATAAATAAAAAAAAATGATATAAATATATAGTAATTTTGGCCCCTTGGTCAAGCGGTTAAGACGCAGCCCTCTCAAGGCTGAGTGATGGGTTCGATTCCCGTAGGGGTCACCATAGCTAAAGAGAAAAACTTAGGAGGTATTTATAATGGAAATAGTAAAAAATATACTAATAGGAATTTATGTAGTTATATGTTTAGCTCTAATAGTATTAGTTATGAAACAATCAAAAGATGATGCTGGAGCTTCAGGAGCAGTTGTAGGTGGAGCACAAAATAGTTTTTATGAAAAAAATAAAGGTAGAACAAAAGAAGGAAAAATGAAAAGAGGTACAATTATATTAGGTGTTTCTTTCATAATTTTTACAATCATTTTAGCTATTGTGTATGCAATGTAATAATTTCGTAAATAATAAATAATGTAGGGGCGCTCTAAAAGCGCCCTTTACTACATTTAATATAAGGAGATTTAAATGAAAAATCAAATAATAGGTACATTTCAAAAAAGTAAAAACTTTGGATTTGTTGTACCAGATGATAAAAAGGCGAGTACAGATATTTTTATTTCTAAAAAGCATATTGGAAAAGCAAAAAATAATCAAAAAGTAGTTGTAGAAATAATAAAGTATCCTAAAAATAACAAAAATGCGGAAGGAATAATTAAAGAAATAATTGGAAATAGAGATGAAGCACGGCGTAGACATGATGAGCGTAATAAAAGAATACGATTTACCATATATATTTCCAAAGCAAATAGAAGAAGAATTAAAACATATAAGTGATACGATTGATGAATCTGATATAAAAAATAGAGTGGATTTTAGAGGAGAGCTAATTTTCACAATAGATGGAGAAGATGCAAAAGATTTAGATGATGCGATTAGTATAGAAAAAAAGGAAAATGGAAATTTTTTGTTAGGAGTTCATATTGCAGATGTTAGCAATTATGTAAAAGAGGGGAGTCTGTTAAATAAAGAAGCAATTGATAGAGGTACAAGTGTGTACATGTTTGATAGAGTTATACCGATGTTACCTACAAAACTATCTAATGGAATATGCAGTTTAAATCAAGGTGTAGATAGATTTACATTATCTATAATAATGGAAATAAATAATAAAGGAAAAGTGCTTTCATCTAAGGTATGCAAAGGTGTAATAAATGTTACAAGAAGAATGACATATACAAATGTAACTAAAATACTAGAAAAATCAGATGAAAAAGTGTGTGAAGAATATAAAGAATATGCAAATAAATTTGAACTTATGGCAGAACTGGCAAATATATTAAAGAAAAAAAGAAGTGAAGCAGGATATTTAGACTTGAATATACCAGAAAGTAAGATTATACTAAATGATGAAGGAATTGCAATAGATGTAAAAAAATATGATGTAACAATTGCAAATGAAATAATAGAACAATTTATGCTAACTGCAAATGAGCAAATAGCAGAAAAGTTTTGCAATTTACATGCACCATTTATATATAGAGTTCATGAAGTACCAGATATGGAAAAAATAGATGAACTAAATAAATTTTTACACAATTTAGGCTATAAAATAAAAACAAGTAAAAATGGCGTAACACCTAAGGCTTTTGCAAATGTGTTAAATGATATAAAAGGAACAGAAGAAGAAAAGGTAATATCTAATTTGGTTTTAAGAACACTGAAATTAGCAAGATATGAAGATGAAAACTTAGGGCACTTTGGAATTGCAAGTTCATATTATTGCCATTTCACTTCTCCTATAAGAAGATATCCAGATTTATTTATTCATAGAGTAATTTCAAAATATTTAAGTTGCAATTATAATATAGATAAAAAAATAAGAGAGAAATATTTAGGACAAGCTAAGAAATATGCTATATCCTCTAGCGAAAGAGAAAAAATTGCAACAACAGCAGAAAGAGAAGCTGAAGATATTAAAAAAGCAGAATATATGCAAGATAAAATAGGAGCAATTTATGATTCAGTAATATCAAGCATCACAGAATTTGGTATATTTGTAGAATTAGATAATACTATAGAAGGAATGATAAGGTTTGAAAACTTAGGCAATGATTATTATATTTATAATGAAGAAACAAAAACCTTAGTTGGAGAACATACAAAAGAAGTATTAAAAATTGGGCAAAAAATGAAAGTACAACTAATTGAAGCAAATAAATACACAAGAAGAATAAGTTTTGCAAGATTTATAGAGGAATAAAAGAAAGGGTGAATTATATGTTAAAATTAGAAAATGTAACCAAAAGTTATAAAACAGGAGATTTTGAACAACAAGCATTAAAAGGAGTTAGTCTAGAATTTAGGGAAAATGAATTTGTATCAATATTAGGACCAAGTGGTAGTGGAAAAACAACTCTTTTAAACATCATTGGAGGCTTAGACAGATACGATAGTGGAGATTTAATAATAAATGGAAAATCTACAAAGCAATTTAAAAGTAGAGATTGGGATGCATATAGAAATAATTGTATAGGATTTATTTTTCAAAGTTATAACTTAATTAGCCATATTAGTGTACTTGCAAATGTAGAAATGTGTATGACACTAAGTGGAATTCCTTCAAAGGAAAAGAAAAGAAGAGCATTAGAAGTATTAGAAAGAGTAGGATTAAAAGACCACGCACATAAAAAGCCAAACCAATTATCTGGAGGACAAATGCAAAGAGTAGCTATTGCAAGAGCATTAGTAAATAACCCAGATGTTATACTTGCAGATGAGCCTACAGGTGCACTAGATTCTGAAACAAGTGTACAAATAATGGAACTAATAAAAGAAATTGCAAAAGATAAATTAGTAATAATGGTAACACATAATCCAGAACTTGCAAAAACTTATTCTACAAGAATAGTTGAGTTTAAAGATGGAAATTTGGTTAGCGATTCTAATCCAATATCAAAAACAGAGGCAAAACAAAACAATTATAAATTGAAAAAAACATCAATGAATTTCTTTTCAGCACTTAAACTATCACTTTCAAATATAATTACAAAAAAAGGAAGAACTTTACTTACTGCATTTGCATCTAGTATTGGTATAATTGGAATTGCACTTATATTATCATTATCAAACGGATTCGATATACAAATAGATGAATTCGAAAGAGACACATTGTGCCAAATGCCAATAGTTATATCATCACAAGCAATGAATGTTACTGAAGAAGATATGATGGATATGATTGGTGATTCAACAGACGAAAAATCATATACAGATGAACAAATAATATACCCTCAAACGACATTAAAAGATATCATACATGTAAATAATATAACTAAAGAATATAAAGAAGAATACATAGATACTATAAATCCAGATTGGATTGGTGGAATAAGCTATACGAGAGCAACAAAGTTAAATGTATTAACAAATATAAATGGAACAACAAAATTATTAAATGCTGACAATATGTTTTTCCCATTACCAGAGCAAATTGATAAAAATAGAACAGATACAATAATAGAAGATAATTTTGATTTGATATATGGAAAAATGCCTGAAAACAAAGAAGATTTATTGCTTTTAGTAGATACGAAAAACAGATTAAGCAGTACGATTTTTGAAGCTTTAGGTTATACAGTAGATGACACAATCACTTTCGAAGAGATAGTTGGAAAAGAATTTAAAGTTGTTTTAAATGATGATTTATATAATAATATGGGAAACATCTTTGTAATGAATACAAATTATGATGAATTATATAATAATGAGAATTGTGTAACCCTAAAAATAAGTGGAATTATAAGAGGAAAAGAAGGAAATAAATTTGCTGAATATAGTGGAAATGGTTTTACATATAAAGAAGAACTAATGACATATTTAATAGAGAAAAATAGTAATTCAGCAGTTGTAAAAGCTCAAAGAGAAAAGGATTATAATGTATTAACAGGAGAAAAGTTTGATTTAACAACAGAAGAAGGAATTGAAGTAAAGGAAGGAATCCTTAGCTATTTAGGTGATGACAAAACACCAGTGGTAATACAATTATATCCTAAAGATTTCGATACAAAAGGAGAATTATTAGAGTATTTAGATAAATACAACGAAGGAAAATCAGATGAAGACAAAATTTTATACACAGACTATGCAGAAGCAATTACAACATTATCTGGTGGTATAATGGATGCAATTACAATAGTTCTTGTAGCATTTTCAGCAATATCATTAGTAGTATCTTCAATAATGATTGCTATAATAACATATATATCTGTATTAGAAAGAACGAAAGAAATAGGAATATTAAGAGCAATAGGAGCTAGAAAGAAAGATATAACAAGAGTGTTTAATGCAGAAACCTTTATAATAGGTATATGTTCTGGAGTATTAGGAATTGGTATAGCAAGAATATTGTTAGTTCCAATAAATAATGTATTGAAGAACTTAACAGATTTAGATAATGTGGCTCAAATGAACCCAATGCATGCAATAATGTTAATTATAATAAGCATCGTTTTAGTACTTATAGGAGGATTTATACCAGCTAAAATTGCAGCCAAAAAAGATCCAGTAAATGCACTAAGAACAGAATAGTACTTGTAAAAAATGAATAAAAATGATATTATATATGAAGTAATTGCCGAGTGAAGAGTAAATAATCAAATGTATGGGCATATGATTGTGCCCAAAAAAAGGAGATTTAAATTGGAAATAGAAAAAATATATGATGAGTTGATTAAGAAAATAAATCCAAATCAAATATTTAAAAATGAACCAATGAAAAAGCATACATCCTTTAAAATTCGGTGGACCAGCAGATATATACTTAAAACTAAAAAATATAGAAGATATAAAATACGTTATACAATTCACAAAAAATAATAATATACCATTACAAATAATTGGAAATGGAAGTAATATGCTTGTAAAAGATAATGGTATTAGAGGAATTGTTTTAAAGCCAGATATAAAAAATGTAAAAATAGAAGAGAAAAAAGATAAAATATTTATAACATTAGGTGCTGGAGAGCCATTACCTAAAGTTGCAATAGAAACTGGAAAAAATGGATATTCAGGATTAGAATTTGCAGCTGGAATACCAGGAACAGTTGGCGGAGCAGTAAGAATGAACGCTGGTGCATATGGTAGTGAGATGAAAAACATTGTTGTAAGTACCACATATATAGATTTAGATGGAAACATAAAAACAATTAACAATGAAGAACATGAATTTGAATACAGAAAAAGTATATTTGCAAAGAAAAAATATATTATATTACAAACAGAAATAGAATTAGCAAAAGGAAATGTAGAAGAAATTGAACAAAAAATACATGAAAATATGGAATCTCGAAAAGAAAAGCAACCACTTGATATGCCAAGTGCTGGGAGCACATTTAAAAGGAAAGATGGAGTGATTGTTTCTAAGCTAATAGATGAAGCAGGACTTAAAGGATTTTCAATAGGTGATGCTCTTGTATCAGAAAAACATGCAGGTTTTATAGTAAATAAAGGTAATGCATCAGCAAAAGATGTGTTAGACCTAATAAAATATGTTCAAAATGTACTACATGAAAAATTCAATATAGATATAGAACCAGAAATTGAAATTGTGGGGGAATAATAAATGAAAGGTTTTTTTAGATGGTTAAAGAAAAGTACAAAAATAAAAAGATGGATATTTTTAATAATAATATCTGTTGCTTTAACATGTTTTGCTTTTTCTAAGGTATTAACAACAACAGAAATATCATCAATAAATCAAATAATCGAAATTGTAGTTCCTTTTGTAATTGGCTTTGTATTATTAGTATTAGGAATAATATTTATTCAAAAAAGGACTTTAGAAATATTAGTTGAAGCAAATGAAAGAAATAATGATATAAATATAAATTCACTTATATTTAACAAAAACGTATATGAAAAAGGACCTAAGGTTGTTGTAATAGGTGGAGGAACTGGTTTAAATATGGTTCTAAAAGGAATAAAGAAATATACAAATAATATTACAGCCATAGTTACTGTATCAGACTATGGAGAAATTGCAACAGACTCTAGAAAAGAATTAGAATTAAAACCAATAGAAGATATAAAAACAAGTATGATATCATTGGCAAATCATGAAGATAATATGGAAGCATTGTTAAACTATAAATTCGAAAGTGGAAAATTAGCCAATTTATCTTTTGGAGATATATATTTATCTGCAATGCAAAATGTATATGGAGATTTTACAAAAGCAATTGAAAAGTCAAATAAAGTTTTAAGAGTAGTAGGAAAAGTTTTACCAGTAACTTTAGATGAAATGGAAATTTGTGCAGAATTAAAAGATGGTACAGTTGTAAAAGAGAAAAATAAAATATCTGAAACAGTATACGAAAAAATAACAAAAATAGAAAGAATATATTTAACACCTTCAAACTGCAGACCTGCCCCTGGAGTATTAGAAGCAATAGCTGATGCAGATGCAATAATTATAGGACCTGGAAACTTATACACAAACGTAATTCCAAACTTACTTATTAAAGGGGTTGCAAAAGCGATAAAGGAAAGTAAGGCAATAAAGTTTTATGTAAGCAATGTAATGACAGAGCCAGGACAAACAGATAACTATTCAGTATCAGACCATATTAAAGCTATAACAGAACATACAAGAGAAAACATAATTGATTATTGTTTAGGAAATGTAGGAGAAATAGTACCAGAGTATGTTAGAAAATATAATAAACAAGGATCAGATATCGTTGATGTTGATACAGCTAAAATAAAAGAATTGGGAGTAAATGTACTTAAAAAAGATATAGTAAAAATTGAAAATGGTTGTATAAGACATGATACAGAAGAAATTGCAAAAACAATAATGGAATTTATATGTAACGACTTAAAATTCAAGAATAAACAAACAGAAACACAATATGTTCTATTAAATTCAAAATTAAAAGCTAAAAAGAAAGTTGATGCAAAACAAAAGAAATCACATAAAAAGGAAAAAGATTTATCAGAGATAATAAAAGAATCAATAAATAAAGCCTTGGGTAGAGGAAAAAAAGGAAGAAAAACCAGTAAATTTAGAAATAAATATAGAGATAGAATAAGCTCTATAGAACATGCAGACATGACTACACAAAAAAATAGAGAAAAATTTGAAAGTAAATTTTAATATATTATTATAATTTGTTTTTTAATAAACACATTATAGATAATAAAGGAGATTATAATGCAAAAAATTCCTGAGTTTTTTAAGGAAATACTAAATTCACAATATGGAGAAGGTATTACAAATCAGATATTAGATGGACTTAAGCAAAGGGTAGTGACCTTAAGAGTAAATACTATAAAATCTAATATAAAAAGTGTAAAGGAAACTTTAATAAATTTTGGAATTGATTTTAAAGAAGTATCTTGGTATAAAGAAGCGTTAATAATAGAAAATGCCAAAGAAAGTGATATAAGGAAATTAAGCATATATGAAAATGGAGAGGTATATTTACAAAGTTTGTCTTCAATGATTCCACCAATTATACTTGATCCAAAACCAAAAGAAAATATATTAGATATGGCGGCAGCACCACGGTGGAAAAACAACACAAATGTCTGCCTTATCTGAAAATAAAGCTATGATTACTGCTTGTGAGAAAAATAAAATAAGAGCAGAAAGGCTAAAATACAACTTAGAAAGGCAAGGGACTAAGGGCATAAATGTAATGGTAGAAGATGCAAGAAAATTAGATAACTTTTTTTCATTTGATAAAATACTGCTAGATGCACCTTGTAGTGGAAGCGGAACATTAAATTTTAATGAAACAGCGATGTCAGAGACATTTACAAAAGAGTTAATAGAAAGATCTGTAAAGGTTCAAGAAGAATTGCTAAAAAAAGCATTAAAAATAGTAAAGCCAGGAGGAGAAATAGTATATTCAACTTGTTCCATATTGAAAGATGAAAATGAAGATGTTCTAAATAGAGTATTATCAAAAGAAAATGCAAATATAGTTCCAATAGAAAAAGATTTATTAAGTGATATGCCAGTACTTCCTACAACTATTGATGGTACTGTATGTATACTTCCAACAAACATTTATGAAGGATTTTTTGTAGCAAAAATAAGGAAAAATAATGTATAGGAATTACGATCCTATTATATAGGGAACAGACTAACGTCTGTTCCTTTTTAAAACATTAGCAAAATACATTGCAAATCGTAGGGGTCGCATGGTATGCGACCCGGTCTTCGAAGACATACTTGAATATAATTAAATCTACAATTTCCCTTAAAATTTGGGCATAATTATAAAGAGTTAACCTTGACAAACATTCGATATAGTAATATAATGTTAACTGTAACTAACAAAGAAATAGGAGAAAAATTTATGATATCGAAATCGTTGGAAGAATATATAAAAACAATATATATATTAAAAAAACAAAATGGTACTGTAAGAGTTACGGATATTGCCAATAGAATGAATTGTACGAAGCCAAGTGTAAATAAAGCATTACACAATTTAAAAGACAACAATTTAGTAGACTATAAAACATATGGAACAATTGAACTTACAACTGATGGAGAAAACCTAGGGAAAAAAATAATAGAGGCTTATGATATAGTTTATTTATTTTTAAAAGATGTACTTAATTTGGAAGAAAACGAAGCACAAAATGAGGCAGAAAAAATAAAATCCGTAATAGCGGATGATACAATAAATAAATTGGCAAAATATGTTCATAAGGTTTTAGGTTTAAATAATTTAGATTGCGATTATGATATTAACAAAGAAAAATGTAGAAGTTGCATTAGAAGAAAACCAAAGGACAAAATAAATAATGAAAAATAGAAAGGATTTTTTATATGAGCGATAAATTATTAGAAATAAATAACTTATATGTAAATGCAGAAGAAAAAGAAATTTTAAAAGGTATAAATTTAAGTATAAACAAAGGTGAAATACATGTAATAATGGGACCTAATGGTTCTGGAAAAACAACAACTGCAAATGCTATATTGAATAACCCTATGTACAAAAAAACAAGTGGAAGTATTTCTTTTGAAAATGAAGATATAACAAACTTAAAAACAGATGAAATAGCAAGAAAAGGTGTATTTATGTCTTTCCAATTACCAGAAGAGATACCAGGTGTTTCTGTTGTTAATTTCTTAAAATACGCAAAAAATAAAATAACAGGACAACCTGTAAAAATATTTGAATTTAAAGATGAATTAAAAAAATGTATGGAAGAATTAAATATAAATCCAGAATATATGGAAAGAAGTTTAAACGTTGGCTTTTCTGGTGGAGAAAAAAAGAAAAATGAAATATTGCAAATGCTTATGTTAAATCCAAAACTTACAATATTAGATGAAACAGATTCTGGCTTAGATGTTGATGCTATAAAAACAGTGTCAAAAGGAATAGAAATGTTTAAAAATAAAGAAAATGCAGTTCTTATAATTACTCATAATACAAAAATATTGCATAGTTTAAAAGTAGATTATGTGCATGTCTTAGTAAACGGAAAAATTGTAAAAACAGGAGGACAAGACTTAGCAAGAGAAATAGAGAATGAAGGCTATGAAAAATATAAAGTAGAGGAATAGTAGAATGAAAAAAAGTAATATTGAAGAGATAAATAGAAATATTTATGACATAAAAAATAAAGACGAATATGATTTTAAAATAAAAAAAGGTTTAACTGCCGAAATTATAAATGAAATATCTAATCAAAAAAATGACCCAGACTGGATGAGAGAATTTAGGTTAAAAGCATTAGATGTGTATAATCAGTTAGAATTACCATCATGGGGACCAGATATTTCAGAATTAAATATGAATGAAATTGCAACTTATGTTAGACCAAAAAGTAAATTAAATAGTTCTTGGGAGGATGTACCAGAAGATATAAAAAATACTTTTGACAAACTAGGTATTCCAGAAGCAGAAAAAACATCTCTTGCAGGAGTAGGTGCACAATACGATTCAGAAGTTGTTTATCATAGCATGAAAGAGGATCTTATAAAACAAGGTGTAATATATACAGATATGGAAACTGCAGTTCGTGAGTATCCAGATTTAGTAAAAGAACATTTTATGAAATGTGTTCCTGTATATGATCATAAATTTGTTGCTTTACATGGAGCTGTTTGGTCTGGCGGGTCTTTTGTGTATGTGCCCAAAAACGTAAAAGTAGATATACCACTTCAATCATATTTTAGATTAAACTCACCAGAATCAGGACAATTTGAGCATACTTTAATAATAGTAGATGAAGGAGCAAGTCTTCATTTTATTGAAGGATGTTCCGCACCAAAATACAATAAAGTAAATTTACATGCAGGATGTGTTGAGTTATATGTAAAAGACAATGCATATTTAAGATATTCAACAATAGAAAACTGGTCTAAAAATATGCTTAATTTAAATACGAAAAAAGCAATAGTAGGAAAGAATGCAGGAATGGATTGGGTAAGTGGTTCTTTTGGATCTAAAATATCTATGCTATATCCAATGAGTATTTTAAATGGAGAAGGAGCAAAAACAGAGTATACTGGAATTTCTTTTGCAGGAAAAGGACAAAATTTAGATAATGGATTTAAAGTAGTTCATAATGCTAAAAATACTTCTAGTGTTGTAAATGCAAAATCTATTTCAAAAAATGGTGGAGTATGCACATATAGATCATTAGTAAGAATAAATGAAAATGCAAAAAACTCTAAATGTACAGTATCATGTGAATCACTTATGTTAGATGATATATCTAGATCAGATACAATTCCTACAAATGAAATAAAAACAGATGAAGTAGAATTTTCTCATGAGGCCAAAATAGGAAAAATTAGTGATAAAACAATATTCTATTTAATGAGTAGAGGAATTTCAGAAGAAGATGCAAAAGCTATGATTGTTAGAGGATTTGCTTATCCAATTTCAAAAGAGCTTCCTGTTGAATATGCAGTTGAAATGAATAATCTTATAAATTTGGAATTAGAAGGAGCGATTGGGTAATATGGAAAATCTAAAATTAAACGAAACACCAATAAGGACTGCAAGGAATTTTAATATAAATAATATAAAATTGGAAAACATTGAATTACCAGAAGTTATACAAGATTTTAAGAATTTAAAAATAACTGGAAACGATTTAAAAATAGATATAAATTCTAGAAAAAGTAATTGCAATTTATCTTATGGACTTGGAGATATTTTAACAAATCAGATAAATGAAAAGTCAAATTGCAATTTAAAAATTATGGTTGATAAAAAAGAAAATAAAGAAACTTTAATAGAGTTTAATTTTGATGAAAAAAATGAAGGTTTAATTGATAATGTTGAGATTACTGCAAACGAGGAATCTTCTGCAACTATTATTATCAAATATAATAGTAAATCTATACAAAAATGCTATCATAATGGAATTATAAAAACTATTGCTCACAAAAATTCAAATATAAAAATAATTTTAGTCAATTTATTGAGCACAATATCAAATAATTTTATAAGTATAGAAAACCAATTAGAAGAATCTTCAAAGGTAAATTATACAATTGTTGATTTTGGAGGAAAAAATAGCATTACAAACTATTATTCTAATTTAGTAGGAGATTATTCTGAAAATATAGTAGATACAGTTTATTTAGGTAAAGAAAACCAATTATTTGACTTGAATTATATAACAGAATTAAAAGGAAAAAATGCTAACGTAAATATGGAAATTCAGGGAGCACTAAAAGATAATGCTATAAAACACTTTAAAGGAACAATAGATTTTAAAAAAGGTTCAAAAAAGTCTAAAGGGAATGAAAATGAATTTTGTTTTCTTTTATCTGATAAAGCCAAATCTTTAGGATTACCAATGCTTTTATGCTCAGAGGAAGATGTTGAAGGAAATCACGCAAGTTCAGCTCGGAAAAATTGGAGAAAAAGAATTATTCTATATTATGAGTAGAGGATTTGAATTAAAAGAAGCAATGAAACTATTGGTAAGAGCAAAATTTAATAAGATATTAGGAAATATAGATAATGAAAAATTAAAAAATGAGATTATATATGAAATTGACAATAGGTTGGATTAAAAATATATTGCAAATATTGTAGGAGTCGCATGGTATGCGACCCACACTTCAAAGCCTAACTCACCAAAAAAAGAAAGGATAATTTTATGAATATAGAAGAAATAAAAAAAGATTTTCCAATATTTAAAAATACAAATATAACATATTTAGATAATGGGGCTACAACGCAAAAACCAATTCAAGTAATAAATGCAATAAATGAATTTTATGAAAAATACAATGCAAATCCACATAGAGGAGCTTATGGTTTAAGCATTGAAGCAACTAAATATTATGAAAATACAAGGGCAAAAGTTGCAAAATTTATAAATGCAAAACATACAGAAGAAATTATATTTTCAAAGAATGCAACTGAGAGCCTAAATTTACTTGCATATTCATATGGTATGGATAATTTAAAAAAAGATGAAGAGATAGTTCTTTCTATAATGGAACATCATTCTAATTTAGTACCTTGGCAAAAAGTAGCTAAAACTACAGGTGCTAAGTTAAATTATATGTATATAAATGATAAATTCGAAATATCTAATGAAGAAATAGAAGAAAAAATTACTAAAAAAACAAAAATAGTTGGAATTACTCATATTTCTAATGTTTTAGGAACTATAAATGATGTTAAAAAAATAATTAAATATGCACATAAGATGGGTGCTATTGTAATTGTTGATGCATCACAAAGCATCCCTCATGAAAAAATAGATGTTCAAGATTTAGATGCAGATTTCCTAATATTTTCAGGACATAAAATGCTAGCACCATTAGGGATTGGAGTTTTATATGGAAAAAGAGAACTATTAAATAAAATGACACCTTTTCTAATGGGTGGAGATATGATAGAATATGTTTACGAACAAGATACTACTTTTGCTCCACTTCCAAATAAATTTGAGGCAGGAACACAAAATGTAGAAGGTGTTATTGGCTTAGGCGCAGCAATAGATTATATAGAACAATTAGGCTATGACACAATACAGCAAATAGAAAAAGAAGTAGTAGATTATGCAATAGATGAATTGACAAAATTAGATTATTTAGAATTATATATAACACCGAATAGAAAAAATCATTCTAGTGTGATTTCGTTTAATATAAAAGGTATTCATCCACATGATGTAGCAAGTATACTAGATTCTAATGGAGTGTGTGTACGTTCAGGGAATCATTGTGCCCAACCACTTATGAGATATTTAGGAATAGATTCTACATGCAGAGCAAGTTTTTATTTCTACAACACAAAAGAAGATGTAGATAAATTGATAGAAGCATTAAATAAAGCATATAATATGTTTAAAAAATATATAAATATATAGGAAACAGACTAATATTGTTTAGAAATTAACAATAAATAATTATAGAGAGGATAATTATGGAAGATTTAACAGATGTATACAATGAATTGATAATGGAACATAGTATGAATTCATACAATAAAAGAAAATTAGATGATGCAACTATTTCAGAAATTGGACATAATCCAAATTGTGGAGATGAGATAACTTTAGAAATAAAACTTAATGGAAATATAATAGAGGATTTGGCTTTTTCTGGTCACGGATGTGCTATATCTCAAGCTTCAACTTCAATAATGATAGACACATTAAAAGGAAAGACAATAGAAGAAGGAAGAGAGATAATAAAAACTTTTATTGGAATGATAAAAAGAGAAATTACGGATGAAGATGAACTAAAAAAACTAGAAGATGCAATAGCGTTTAAAAACGTAGCTAATATGCCAGCAAGAGTTAAGTGCGCTCTACTTGCTTGGCATACAATAGAAAATATGTTGAATGAGAAGGTATAAAAATGGAAAATAAAAAAGTACTAATAGGAATGAGCGGAGGGGTTGATAGTAGTGTATCAGCGCTTTTACTACAAGAACAAGGATATGAAGTAATTGGGACAACTTTAGAATTATTTGCAGGTAGTAGTTGTTGCAATGTAAATACATATATAGATGCAAAAAATGTATGTAATTCTATTGGAATACCACATTTTACATATAACTATAAAGATGAATTTAAAAAATTTGTTATAGATGATTTTATAGATTGCTATTCAAATTGCAGAACACCAAATCCTTGTATTGAATGTAATAAATATATGAAATTTGGAATTATGTATGAAAAAGCAAAAGAATTAGGATGCAATTATATAGCAACAGGACATTATGCAAAAACTGAGTATAGCGAAAAATACAATAGATGGGTATTAAAAAAATCTAATGCAGGAAAAAAGGATCAAAGTTATGTTTTATGGAACATACCCAAAGAGTTAATTCAATATGTGTTGTTCCCATTAGGAAATTTCGAAGGAAAAGAGCAAATAAGAGAAATTGCAAGAAATCATAATTTAAAGGTCGCAAATAAACCAGATAGTGAGGACATTTGCTTTGTACCAGATGGTAACTATAAAAGATTTTTAGAAGAAAACTCTACTTTAAAACCTAAGGTAGGAAATATTGTAAATTCTAAAGGAGAAATTTTAGGAAAACATACAGGACTATATAATTATACAATAGGACAAAGAAAAGGACTTGGAATTTCTAATTCATATCCATTATTTGTACTTGGATTTAATAAAGAAAAAAATGAGGTAATAGTGGGAGAGGAAGCGGAATTATATAAAAAGGAAATTTGGGTTACAGATATAAATCTTCTATTATTTGATAAGATTGATAATGGTATGGAAGTTTCTGTAAAGACAAGATATTCTGCCAAAGAGGCAAAAGCAAGAATATTTCAAGATGGAGATTATATAAAAGTAACATTTGATGAACCACAAAGAGCAATAACACCAGGGCAATCAGCAGTATTTTATATTGATGATATTGTATTAGGTGGAGGAAAAATAAAAAGAAGGAAATGATATTATGGTTGATATTAAATATGCAAATGCATATAGTGAAGTATTAGAAATATTAAAATATATTTCAGTAGAAGACTATAATAAGATACCAGAGGAAAAAATTAAATTATTTAAAACAAATGCCAATTATGATTACTCCTTTCAATATAATCCAAATAAAACATTAAATGAGCAAAATGTATCAAAAATTGCAAAAGGAATTATAGCAATATTATTTAGAGATTATTGGTCTACTGAAATTCAAAGAGAAAAGATTATATCTAAACAAAATTATGATAGACTAAAAATAGAAGAAGAAAAAAAGAACAGATATAATGCAGATACTCTTTTTAGTAATAAAAAAAGTATTATCATAAATGAAGAAAAAGAAGAGAAATCTCTAGTAGAAGTTAGAGATAAAAAGTGGTATAAAAGATTATTTTTATTTTTTAAAAAATTTTTTGCATAATATTTTATGACAATTCCAATATGTACTTTTAATAGAACCATCAAAAATTTAAGTAATAAATATATTGCTAATATCTTTTATGATATAATAAAATAAATGAAAAAATATCAAAAGAAAAAGTAAAAGGGGATTGCTATGTTAGAATTAAAGGAATACCAAAAAGAAGCAAGCGAGATAGTAGAAGATAAATTTAATTCAGGAATAAATAAAACAAGTGTAATATGGCCAACTGGACTAGGAAAAACAATAGTACCAATAGATTTAATAAGAAAACATCCAGATAAAAAATTTCTAATAATAGCACCAAGACATAGTATAATATCTCAAACAAAAGAATATATGGAAGAAAATGAGATTAGCAAAGAAAATGTAGTATTTTATACATATAGTGGATTATCAAAACTGAGTGAAGAACTAATGTCAAAATTAGAGCCAGACTATATAGTGCTAGATGAAATGCATAGAGTAGGAGCACGAGAATGGGGAAAAGGAGTAGATAGATTATTAGAGAGATATAACAAAGCAAATACATTAGGATTAACAGCAACGCCAATTAGAATGGATGGCAAAAATATGGTAGAAGAGAAGTTTGATGCAGACATATCACATGAAATAACACTAGAAGAGGCAATAGCGAGAGGCTTATTAAAAATGCCAAAATCATATATAAATGCAATCTATTCATTAGATGGAGAAATAGGAGATATAGAAGAATCAATATCGAGAGTAAAGGATGAAGAGGAAAGACAAAAACTAGAAGCAAAGCTAGAAGCAGTAAAAAGGAAATTACAAGAATCAAAGGGATTACCAGAAATATTTGCAGAAAGAATGAGCCAAAGGAATGGAAAATATATAATATTTTGCAAAGATATAGCACATATGCATGAAATGATGGAAAAAGCAAATGAAATGTTTAAAGCAGTAAATAAAAATATAGAAATATATAATATATCATCAGAAAAGAATAATTTACAAAATGAAAAAGAAATAAAACATTTTAAAGAAAATAATAATGATAGCTTAAAGTTGCTATATTCAGTAGATATGTTTAATGAGGGGTTACATATAGAAAATACAGGAATAATAATGTTTAGACCAACAGCTTCATGGATAGTTTATTTACAACAATTAGGCAGAACATTAGGAATAGAAGAGAGTGGAGAAGTATTTGATATAGTAAATAATAGTAGAAGTAGCAAAGATATATACCAATTTTATGAATCAGTAAAAGAAATACAAAAAAGAGATAAAATAGAAGGAGTAAGTATAGATTTTACAATATATGATGAAGTAAGAGAAATACAAGAATTATTAAAAGAAATAAATGAAGCAATGCACATAGATAAATATACTTTTGAGGAAAAGCTCGAATATTTAAAAAAATTAAAAGAAGAAGGAATAGATTTATCACAAGTAAAGCAGAAAGATAAAAGTGATGATGGAAAGTCTATAGGAAGATGGATAACGGGATTTAGACAAGATTATGGTATGAAAAAGTTGAACAAAAAAGATATTGAGAAATTAGAAGAATTAGGAATTGATTTAAAACCACAACAAGGGGAGAAATATGACAAAGAAGAAAAAATAGAAATTCTAAGAAAACTAAAAGAAGAAGGAATGGATTTATCGCAAATAAAGAAGGAAGATAAAAGCGATGATAGAAAGCCTATAGGAATATGGATATGTCAATTTAGGAAAGCTTATAATAGGGAAAAGTTGAGCAAAAAAGATATTGAAGAATTAGAAGAATTAGGAATTGATTTAAAACCACAACAAGGGGAGAAATATGACAAAGAAGAAAAAATAGAAATTTTTAGAAAACTAAAAGAAGAAGGAAGAGATTTATCACAAGTAAAGCAAAAAGATAAAAGCAATGATGGAAAGCCTATAGGAATGTGGATAGGGCAATTTAGAAAAGATTATAATAGGGGAAAGTTGAGCAAAAAAGATATTGAAGAATTAGAAGAATTAGGAATTGATTTAAAACCACAACAAGGGGAGAAATATGACAACGAAGAAAGGATAGAAATTCTAAGAAAACTAAAAGAAGAAGGAATGGATTTATCACAAATAAAGAGGAAAGATAAAAGCGATGATGGAAAGCATATAGGAAGATGGATAGACCAATTT
The DNA here is from genome assembly GCA_947632145.1 of uncultured Clostridia bacterium. Taxonomy (GTDB): domain Bacteria; phylum Bacillota; class Clostridia; order TANB77; family CAG-508; genus CAKPQL01. The sequence goes on along the minus strand of CANRNW010000015.1, from coordinate 5,572 downwards.
AGAAGAGATTATAATAAGGGAGAGTTGAGCAAAAAAGATATTGAAGAATTAGAAGAATTAGGAATTGATTTAAAAAGACAAAAAGGAGAGGAATATGACAAAGAAGAAAAAATAGAAACTTTAAGAAAACTAAAAGAAGAAGGAATGGATTTATCACAAGTAAAGCAGAGAGATAAAAGCAATGATGGAAAGCCTATAGGAGTCTGGATAAACCAATTTAGACAAGCTTATAATAGGGAAAAGTTGAGCGAAAAAGAGATTGAGGAATTAGAAGAATTAGAAATTGATTTAAAACCACAATATAAAAAGAAACATGACAAAGAAGAAAAAATAGAAATTCTAAGGAAACTAAAAGAAGAAGGAATAGATTTATCACAAGTAAAGCATAAAGATAAAAGCGATGATGGAAGGTCTATAGGAGTGTGGATATGGCAATTTAGAAAAGCTTATAATAGGGAAAAGTTGAGCGAAAAAGAGATTGAGGAATTAGAAGAATTAGGAATTGATTTAAAACCACAACAAGGAGAGAAACATGACAAAGAAGAAAGGATAGAAACTCTAAGAAAACTAAAAGAAGAAGGAATAGATTTATCACAAATAAATAGTCGTGAAGAAAGCAATGATGGGAAGCCTATAGGAAGATGGATATGGCAATTTAAAAATGCATATAAGAAGAAAAAACTAAATGAAAGAGATATTGAAGAATTAAAAAGTCTTGGAATAGATTTATCATTAGAAGATAAACAAGAACAAAAAGAAAAAGCAGAAGAAAAATTAGAACAAGCAAAAGAATTATATGAGCAATATGAACAATTGCTAGGACACAAGCAAACGAAAGATGAGGAGAAATAATATATGAAAGAAACAGGATTAACCAAAATAGATAATGGTATTTTTGTCAAAATAAAAAACTTTTTTAAAAATTTGTTTAAAAGAAACAAAAATAATATTGTTGAAGAAACAAAAGAAAGTATTGAAAATAACGGAGATAAAGGTGTTTTTAAACAAACTATAAAAATAGAAGAAGATAAAGAGAAAATAAGATTATTAAAATTGCAAGAAGATTTTGCAAATGGAAAAATACTAGAAGAAGATATAAATGATGAAGATACAGAAAAACTTTTTGAATTATATGATGAACAAATAAAAAAAATAAATAATGAAATAGAAATTTATAAACAAAAAATATTATCAATAAAAGAAAAACTAACTTAAATGCTATATAAAAGTTTTGCCTAATATGATAATAGGATGTATAATAATAGCAATTAAATATTGCATTTATTTGGGATAATTTGTACTTAGTGAAGCAATGTAACGGAGGTTAATATGAGTGATACTTTAAATAAAGAAAAAAAAGAGAAGATAAATGAAATACCAAGATATTCAGAATTGAGTCTTAGTCCTAGTGAAAGAGAAAGGTTATTAGAAGAGTGTTGGGATGACATTAGTAAAGGTTTAAAAATACCTAAAGAGAACATAGAACTTGCTCAAGACATTGTAGAAGGTGAGATTGCACCGCTATACGAGGAGATAGGGCATTTGGATTATGAAATGTATTATGGCGCAGATGATAACATTTCGGATGATAAAAAATTAGAAAATATAAAAGCTTATTTAGTTAATAGAGCATATAAATCAGCAAGGTTAAAGGCTTTTATAGACGAAACAAATAAAAAAGGATTTAAAATGAAACCAGGATTTAAACTTGAAAATATAACATCTAAAGAATTAAGCGATAAATATGGTGAGAAAATTTGTCATGGAACTGTTGTGAATCTACAAGAACATCCAGAAAAATTAGGAGAAATAGATGAAAATGGAAAGTATAAGATAAAAGATGGAATTTTATATTTTGCTAAAAGAAAACATGCAGAGCATTATGTTAATAGAATGGTAGAAAAAAATCCAGATATAGAACAAAAACCTTGGATATACGAAAGAGATATATCACAAAGTTATGAAAATAATGAGTGTGTTAAATTAGGTAATAGAATTGTGACAAGTGGATGGACAGGATATTTATATCAAGATGAAATAAAACAACTATGTGAAGAAGGAAAAAAATATATTTTTGGAGCAGGTACACAAATACTAGATATTCACAATTTTGCAGACTTTGTAAATAAAAGAGATGCAACTATATTAGAAACACTAGAAAAGTATAATTTAAGACTACCATCTCCTGAAGAAAGCTTAACTGCATATATTGAGTCACTAGGAATTACAAAACAGCAATTTGAAGATATTATTTCTGCTGATAAAAATAGAGAAAAGTGGTCTGTGGGGCGGACCACAACCAGATAATAAAGATGCAAAACGACCTGCTGAAGAAAAAAGTACGCAACAATTAGGAAAAGAAACATTAGAAGAATTGAAAGATACAAATTTACTAGATGCCATAGAACATGAACAAGAAATAGAAGAAAAAGCAATTGATAATCAAAGGGAAGAGCAAGATAAATAATAAATGCACATTGGGTGCTCCCAATGTGCATTTATTATTTATTAAAAAATTAAGTTTTATTGTAATGCAATTTTAATTTTATCCAAATTTTCTTTCATTATAGATACATAGGTTACACCACTTTCTAATTCGCTACTTGTTACATTATGTGCTGTATGAAATACTAACGCTTTTATATTAGTTTCATTCGCTATCATATTGGCAATTTTTCCATCTGATAGTTCTTCATAAAATATTACTGGTATTTTCTCATTATTTATAGTATCTATTATTTCTTTTATTTTCTGTGCGCTTGGTTCTGCACCTTCTCCACATCCATCGTAGGCTGTTGCATATTCTAGATTATATCGATCCAAAAAATAAATATATGCAAATTCTCCTCCAAATACTAACTTTTTTGTCTTTGCATTTTTTATAGTTTCTTCTGTTTCGGTATCTAATTTTCTTATTTCTTCTATATAAGTATTTGCATTATTTTGAAAATATTGTGTATTATCTGGTGAAATTTTGCATAATTCATCTGTTATATTTTCTACCATTTTTATTGCATTATTAGGATTTAACCACACATGTGCATCAGCAATATGCTCTTCATTTTCTTCATCATTATCGTGTTCTGATTCTATTAAATTTATGCCTTGACCTGCTTGCATTATAACAGTATTAGAATCGATACTTCCTGCAATTTTTTCTGCCCAAGGCTCCATTTCATTACTTGTGTAGCAAAATATATCTGCCTGATTTATATTTATAATATCTTTTGGAGTTGGCTCATATGTGTGACTTTCAGTTCCTGGTGGAAGTAAAATTTTTACATCTACTTTGTCTTTTCCAATTTGCTTTACAAAATCATATTCTGGAAATAAAGATGTTACAACTGTTATTTTATTTGTTTTCTCTGTATTCATATTTGTCTTACTTATGGCTATAAATATAGCTCCTATAATTACGAAAAAAGTTACAAGTACAGCTATTATTTTTTTCAAATTAACCCCTCCAATTCCTTTATTTTGTCTCTTAATTCTGCTGCTTTTTCAAATTCCATCTCACTTGCATATTTTAGCATTTCATCTGTTAATTTGTTTATTATATCTTCTACAGACTCTTCTTTACCTATATCATATTTTTCACCAATATCTTCTACCACGGTTGCCTTTATAACATCTCTTATCGATTTCTTAATAGTTTGAGGTGTAATATTATGTTCTTTGTTATAACTTTCTTGTATTTGTCTTCTTCTATTTGTTTCTGTTATGGCCTTTTCCATTGATTCTGTTAATTCATCTGCATACATTATAACTTTACCATCTGAATTTCTTGCAGCACGACCTATTGTTTGAATTAGTGATCTTTCAGAACGCAAGAAACCTTCTTTATCTGCATCAAGTATTGCAACTAATGACACCTCTGGTATGTCTAAACCTTCTCTTAAAAGGTTAATTCCAACTAATACATCAAACTCTCCAAGCCTTAAATTTCTTATTATTTCCATTCTTTCTAATGCTTTTATATCTGAATGCATATAATTTACTTTTATATTTATATTTTTTAAATATGCTGTTAAATCTTCTGCCATTTTCTTTGTTAGAGTTGTAACTAATACTCTTTCATTTTTTTCTACTCTTTTTTGTATTTCTATTATTAAATCATCTATTTGATTTTCTATAGGTTTTACTTCGATTTTAGGGTCTAAAAGCCCAGTTGGTCTTATAATTTGCTCTACGATTTCTCCTTTTGAATGCTCCTTTTCATATTCTGCGGGAGTTGCACTAACAAATATACATTGGTTAATTCTTTCTTCAAACTCTTCAAATTTTAGAGGTCTATTATCATAAGCTGAAGGTAATCTAAATCCGTAATTTACAAGTGAATCCTTTCTAGCTTTATCTCCATTATACATTCCTCTAACTTGTGGCAAAGTAACATGGGATTCATCTACCACAAGTAAAAAATCATCTGGAAAGTAATCAAATAATGTATAAGGTGCGCTTCCAGCAGGTCTACCGCTAATATGTCTTGAGTAATTTTCTATACCTTGGCAAAAACCTGTTTCTTTTAACATTTCTATATCAAAATTTGTTCTTTCTTGTATTCTTTGTGCTTCAATATATTTATTTTGAGACTTAAAATATTCAACTCTTTCTTCCATTTCCTGTTCTATTGTTTCTATTGCCTTATCTCTTTTTTCATCAGTTGTAACATAGTGTGAATTTGGAAATATCATAACATGATTTCTTGTTCCAATAGATTTTCCTGTTAATGGATTTATTTCAGATATTTTATCTATTTCATCTCCAAAAAACTCTACTCTTATTGCTTTTTCATTTTCACCAGATGGATAGATTTCAACGATATCTCCTTTTGCTCTAAAAGTTCCTCTTTTAAAATCAATTTCATTTCTTGTATATTGCATTTTTACTAATTTTTTTAAAACTTCATCTCTTGATTTTTCCATTCCTGGACGCAAAGATATTATTAAATTCTCATAATCAATAGGATCTCCTAAACCATATATGCAAGAAACAGATGCTACTACTATTACATTTTTAGTTTCAAACAATGCAGCAGTTGCAGAGTGTCTAAGCTTATCTATTTCATCATTTATAGAAGCATCCTTTTCTATATAAGTATCTGACTTTGCTATATATGCTTCTGGTTGGTAATAATCATAATAACTTACAAAATATTCAACCTGATTTTCTGGAAAAAATTCTTTAAATTCGGAATAAAGTTGTCCGAGCTAAAGTTTTATTATGTGCTAAAACAAGTGTTGGCTTTTGTACTTTTTCTATTACATTTGCTATTGTAAAGGTTTTTCCGTGAACCGGTAACACCTAGAAGTGTCTGGAATTTCTTGCCTTCCTTTATCCCATTAGATAATTTTTTTATTGCTTCTGGTTGGTCACCTGTTGGTGTATATTCTGAATGTAATTTAAACAATGTAAACTCTCCTTTAATTAAATAATCATACCCTATAGTTTATCATTTTTTGCATAAAAATACAAGGTATATTAGTCATACACTTTATCTTTATAAATGGCAATAATAAATTTCCGGTTTATTATGCACATATTTCACTTAAGATTTCGTTGGTACTTTTATAAT
>CANRNW010000014.1 GCA_947632145.1 uncultured Clostridia bacterium | reverse complement strand
TTTTCAATGTTCTTTTTTACTTCTATTGCATAGTGTCTTTCATAATCTATTTTTTCATAGATTACTTTACACTATCTATTCTTGTAAATAGTGGTTCTATGTTAGTTAAATCAATATTTTTAGTTATTTCAACATAATTCCATTCTGGATTTTCTAATTTTAAGTAATTTCTTATTTTACCACAAGCCTCTGGCATAAATGGTTCAAATAAGTTAGATAAGTTAGCAATTATATTTGCACAAGTATATATTGTATTATTAAATTCTTCTATATTCTCTTTCTTTAAAATCCAAGGTTGTTTATCATCATAGTATTTATTTGCATATTCTACAAGTTGCATTACCTTATCTGTTGCTAATTTAAATTCTAAATCTTCAATAGCTATTGCAACTTCTTTATAAGTTTTCTCTATTTCTTTTTTTACTTCTTCATCCATTTTTGCGACTTCTAATTGTTCTAATCCTTTAAATCTTAATGTTCTATTTACTAAATTTCCAAATTTATTTAATATTTCGCTATTATGTGTTGTTTCGAAGCCCTCTATTGTAAAGTTTGTATCTTTCTTTTCTGGTCCATTATTTATAATGTGAAATCTTAATGAATCTGAATTATATTTATCTAGCATCTCTAATGCTGTTATTCCATTTCCTTTACTTTTTGATATTTTTTCATCATTTATATTCAAATATTCCGTTGATACTATGACATCTACAAGATGGAAATTCTCTTTTAATCCACAAAGTAAAGCATTTAATATTATACTGTGGAAAACTATATTATCTTTTCCATGTACCATGTATATTTTATTGTTATGACCTTCCTTCCAAAAATCTTCCCAAGATGTTCCATTCTCTTCACAAACTTTCATTGTATCAGTTAAATATCCAAGAACTGCATCTATCCATACATACATTTTTTTATTTTCATAATTTGGTAATGGAATATCTACTCCCCAGTCTAAATCTCTTGTAACTGCTCTATCTATTAAACCTTGTTTTAAATACTTTTCTGTTTCGTTTTGTGCATTAGCTCTCCATTTGTTTTTGTTTCTATTTGTATTCTTTTCTATTTCTTCTTGGAATTTTGAAAGTGCAAAGTACAAATTTTTATTATCTTTTTGTATAGCTTTTGTTCCACATTCTAAACAAACTCCATCTGCTAATTCTTCAACTGTAGGAACATGAGAACACACATCACATTGATCTGCTTTTGTAACATTCCCACATTCTGGGCAAGTTATTTGTATATCTCTATCCTGTAAGAATTTATTACATTTTGTACAATATGCTTGTGGTTCTATTTTTTCGTATATATACCCATTATCATATAATTTCTTAAATATTTCCTTTACTTTTTCAGCATGATATTCAGTATCTGTTTTTGAATATAAAGTATAAGAAAAATTCATTTTTTCAAATGTTCTTCTAAACTCTTCATCATAATATTCACATATTTCTTTTGGAGTTTTTCCTTCTTTTTTTGCTCTTTGAGTAATTGGTGTACCATGGCAATCTGTTCCAGATACATACATTACATTATCTCCTTTTAGTCTGTGATATCTTGCTAAAACATCTCCTGAAATTAGTCCTGCTAGATGTCCTAAATGCAATGAATTATTTGCATATGGCCAAGCTCCACCTATTACAATATTCTGTTTTTCCATATTAAAAATCCCCCTTATCTTCTACTTCTTGCATAAGCATCTCCCCATGGAGTTCTTCCTTCATATTCATCATCTTTTTCTGCTTCATTTGGAACGGCATGGTGTGCTTCATTTTCCATAGTTTTCTCACCTTTTTCATCTTTATCGATTTCATATTTTATTGATGTTTCTATTTCTTTTAAACTATCTTTTCCCTCATCATCAAAAGTATAAACCTTAGTAGAATTAGGTGAATTAACAATTACTATGCCTTTTTTAGGATCTTGCTCTCTTACTACAACAAACTTACACTTGCTATCTTCTGCTTTTATAGTTTTTAAATCTCCAACTTTTATTTTTTGATTATCTTTTCGATTATCCACATTTAATTGTTCCATTACATCTTGATTGAACTCATTGCTTTCTAATCCTGAAATCTCTTTTAATTTTCCTTTTGAATCCATTTGCATTATTTTTGTTTTATTATTTCCATATTTAACTATATATGAATCAGATTTTAAATTTCTATTTATTGCTTGTCCAAAGTTTTCTCTATCTTCTATTTTTATCATTGCTACTATCGCTGTTTGATTATCATTTTCATTTTCTTTTGGAGCAACATCTGTCTTGCTGTCTAAATCTTCCTTTTTGTTTTCTTTTGGAACAATATTGGTTTTATTTTCTAAACCTTCTTTTTTCTTTTCTTCCGGAACAACATCGTTTTCGTTCTCTGCATCTTCTTTTTCATTTTCTTTCGAAATGAAGTTGATTTTGTCTTCTACGTAATATTCTTCATCAAAATTGTACATTTTCTTTTGCTCTGCATTTTGATATTCTTTTGTACCTATAAACTGTTCCCATTTTTTTATTTCTTCTTCAGACAAATTTATTTTTCCATCTTTGTTTATATCTGCAATCTTATCTATATCTTTGGACATTACAATATGATGTATTTCTCCATCTTCATCTTTTATTTTTACAACAAATACATTATTTCTCTCTAATGTTCCACCTAATTTCATATTTTCTTTAAAATCGATTCCTATTATTTTTTGTTTGTCATTTAATTCTAATTTTTCAGATATTTCTTTTATCTTATTACTAAAATCATTTGCTTGATCTTTTATTATGTCATTATCAGACATTATTCTACCTCCACAAAAAGGATACAGTGATATGTTCCCTACATATGTATTTTTACAGTGTCCTACGTTTTTCAATAAACTCTTATTTTAATTCGTTTTCAATTAAATTAGCTATAGTTTTTGCTTTTTTTGTTATGTACTCTTGGTCTTCTCCCTCTATCATAACTCTTACTAATGGTTCTGTTCCTGATGCTCTAATTAAAACTCTACCATTTCCATTAAATTCTTCTTCTAATTCTTTTATAGCAGATTTTATTTTTTCATTATTTTCATAATCATTCTTTTTGCTTGAATTTACCTTAGCATTTATTAAAACTTGAGGATATGCCTTCATTATATTTCTTAATTCTGAAGCCTTCTTTTTACTCTCTAGCATTACTTGTATTAACATTAAGGATGTAAGTATTCCGATCTCCTGTAGGATTATAATCTAATAGTATAATATGTCCAGATTGTTCTCCTCCTAAATTATAGCCCTCTTTTTGCATTTCCTCTAAAACATATCTATCTCCAACTTTTGTTTGCTTTAAGCTCATATTATTTTCTTTAGTATATTTATTTAAACCTAAATTACTCATAACTGTAGCAACTATTGTGTCTTTGCTTAATTTTCCCTTATTCTTTAAATATTTAGCAATAATTGCAAGCATCATATCTCCATCAATTTCGCATCCATTTTCATCTACGGCAAGACATCTGTCTCCATCTCCATCATAAGCAACTCCAAGATTTAATTTGTTTTCTACAACGAATTTCTTCAATGCTTCTAAATGAGTTGAACCGCAATTTGCATTTATATTTATTCCATCTGGATTATTGTTTATTATTTTATATTTTATTCCTAATGTTTTAAATACTTTCTCTGCAACCTTATATGTAGCACCATTTGCAGTATCTATTCCTACTGTAAAATCACTTGTGTTATTAGCTTCAATATTATCATCGAATGTTTTTCTAAAGAAATATACATATTCATCTATTAGGTCTTCTCTTACCTCTGAAACTCCAATTTTTTCACTTATTGCTGTCAATTCATCTATTTTCCCTGAATCCATAATTTCTTCTATTTCCATTTCTAATTCATCTGGTATTTTTGTTCCTTTATTACTAAAGTATTTTACACCATTAAATTCAAATGTATTATGTGATGCTGAAATAACAACACTTGCATCTGCATTTAATTTTCTAGTTAAATATGCAACAGCTGGTGTTGGTATTACTCCTAATAATTTAACATTCGCTCCATAACTTAAAAAACCTGCTGTCATTGCGCTTTCTATTAGAGTTCCTGATATTCTTGTATCTCTTCCTATTAGTATTGTAGGTGCGTGATCTGTATGCTTAGATAAAACATATGCTCCTGCTTTTGCTACCTTATATACAAGTTCTGGTGTAAGTTCTGTATTTGCAATCCTTCTAATTCCATCTGTTCCAAAATATTTTCTCATTTAGTTCTCCTCCTCAAATTTTAAAGAACTTGACATTCTTTACTATTCATTATTCATTATTAACTAATTTTATTCATATATTCATTCTAAGCTATTACTCTTAGAACTTTATTCTTTAATAATCAAAAAAATAATGGATTTACATTTTAAATCCATTATATTATATATAATTTACCTCTATTTAGCAATAGATTTATTTAAATTATATTCATTTTCTATTATTGACATTATTATTTGCACAGTTTTTTCTAAGTTGTTATTTTTTAGTACATAATCATACATACTTATTTTTGATTCTTCATAATCAAATCTATTTAGTCTTAGTTCTATTTCTTTTATGCTAGGTTTATCTATTCTGTTTTCTAATCTATGTCGTAGTTCTTCTTTTGGAACTCTTAGAAATATAGTAACAATTTTTACATCATCTTTTAATAAATCTATTAGTGCTTGTGTTCCATTAACTTCTATGTCTTTTACTATTATTTTTCCACTATTTATTTTTTCATTTAATAATTTTTTTGATGTTCCATAATAATGATTATGATGTACAGAATATTCATACAATTCATTGTCTTTTATCATTCTTTCAAATTCTTCTGCCGTTACAAAATTATATGTTTGTCCAGGAATATCTCCCTCTCTTTTAGGTCTATCTGTATATGAAGGCAAAGTTTCTACATTACTCATTCTTTTTAACAATTCTTTCTTTATTGTATCTTTACCTGCACCTGCAACTCCAGATAATATTACTAACATACATTCACCTTACCTTCTGCAATTTCATTTGCAGCTAATGTAACTGGACTTTCTTCTTTAACGCTAGTTAAAGGTGTGCTCCCAGCTGCTATTTGTCTAGCCCTCTTTGATGTAACTATTACTAATCTAAATCTGTTATCTATTACATTTAATAACTTTGTTACTGGTGGTTCTACCATCATTTTAAATCACATTCCTTTCATTTTATACGATTTAATTTTTTAATTTTCCTCTTCATCTGTACCTATAAATCTTCCTGCTATTGTTTCTGGTTGTAGTGATGACAAAACTACATGACCTGAATCCATTATGATTACTGCTCTAGTACGTCTTCCTAGAGTCGCATCTATTGCCATTTTTCCCTCTTTTGCTTCTTGCACAATTCTTTTAACTGGGGCCGATTCAGGGCTTACTATTGATATAACTCTACTTGCTAAAATCATATTTCCAAAACCAATATTTATAAGTTGCATACTATTATCTCCTTTTACTCTATATTTTGAATTTGCTCTCTTATATTTTCTAGTTCTGTTTTTATTTCAACTACTAAATTTGTTATATCTAAGCAGTTAGCTTTAGAACCAATTGTATTCGTTTCTCTGTTCATTTCTTGTAAAAGAAAATCAATTTTTTTGCCTATTGCTCCATCTGTATTTAATAATTCTACAAATTGATTTATATGGCTTTTTAATCTTGTTATTTCTTCTTCTACTGAGCATTTATCTGCATATATAACAACTTCTTGAGCTAACCTACTTTCATCTACTACATTTGTTTTTAAATATTCTTTTACTCTATTAGTTAATTTTACTACATAATCTTCAACAAGTCTAGTAGAAAAATTAGAAATTTTATTTGTATTTTCTAAAACTTCGTTTATTCTTTTTAGTAAATCATTCTTAATCTTATCTCCTTCAGCTTGTCTCATACTAGCAAATCCATTTAATGCATCATTTAATGCAACTTGTAATTCTGACCATATAAGTTCTTCATCTTCATCATTTTGAATATTTAAAACATCTGGCATTTTTGCTATATCTATAACATTTATATTATCTTGAATTCCGGTTTCATTGCATATTTTTCGTAATTCGTTAATATACATACCTGCAAGTTCAGTATTTATTTTTATATCTCTGCCTACATTACTGCTATTTACAAAACTTATATAAACATCTACTTTACCTCTTGAGATTACTTTGCTTATTTCTTTTTTTACATTTTCTTCTAAATACGTTATATTTCTTGGCATTTTTATTGTTATTTCATTATATTTATGATTAACAGATTTCATTTCTACTATGTATTCTCTTGAATCATTTTCATACTTCCCTCTACCAAATCCAGTCATACTACGCATTTTCTTTCATCTCCTTATTTAGCTATTATGTCTTTTATATCACTTAAATTTTTTATATAACTGCTCTTTGTTTTATATAGTAAAAATAATGCTTTTAGAACAAAATATATATTGTATATTACTGCAAAAATTGGCACTATTATTCTGTATTTAGGAGTAAGATAAAGAATAATATATTGTAACAACATTGTAATTATCGCCAAAACTAAAACTTCTATACCTCTATACAAATTTTTAGTTTCCTTTTTTCTATATGCAAATTCTAGTAGCATAACAGCAACAATTGCTAAACTTACGCTAAAAACTTTTAAATCTGTTAGCAATATATTTTGATGAATATTTCTTATACCCAAATTTAGAAATATAAAATATGCATACACTATAATTGCTGAGAGTATACATTCCCATATTTTATTCATTATTTCATTTTTTACTTCGAATGGAATCTTTCTTTTTTCTTCCATTTCTTTTATTATTTCTTTTTCTTCCACAAATTTTCTCCTTAATTTGGTTTAAAATAATTTTATACTATCATATTTTAATATGTCAATTGTTATTTTCCTAAATCTCCTAACTCATACATCAAAATACTTGTAACAGCCATAGCCACTGTTTCTGTTCTTAATATTCTATTTCCTAATGTTACTACTTTTGCTCCATTTTGCTTTAAAAAATCTACTTCTGTTTGCTCTAATCCTCCCTCTGGTCCTATTATTATTGCAATTGAAGCATCTTCTTTTTTATTTATTTTTTCTATTTCATTTTTTAAAGTATTATCTTTTTCATTTTCATAAGCTAATAATACTAAATCATAATTCTTTAATAAATCTTGAATTGTGTTTATATTATATATCTTATTTACCTTTGGTATGATATCTCTGCCACACTGCTTTGATGCTACTTCAACTTGCTTTTGCCATTTTAAAATTTTCTTTTGTTCGTCTTTAGAATCTATTTTTACAACACATCTTTTTAATGCTAATGGAGTAAATTCTTTTACACCTAGTTCTGTACATTTTTGTATAATAAAATCCATTTTATCTGCTTTAGGAAGTGCTTGAACTATGTTTATATATAATGTAGATTCTTTATTGTTTTCTAGTTTTTGCAATATTTTGACCTCGATTTTTTCATTTATATTAGAAATTTCACACAAATATGCTAAATTTGTTTCTTTGCTACAAATTTCTATTTGCTCACCGTTTTTTACATCTTAAAACATTTTTAATATGATTTACATCCTCGCCTATTATCTCTATTATTTTTTTCTGTAAATCAATTTGATTTTCTTGAACAAAAAATCTTTGCATTATAAATCCCCCATTTGTTTTACCCTCTTAGTACTTTTGATAATTTCCATAAATAATGGATATAAAAATGGTTCTCTTCCTAAGGGTTCTTATTTTTTTCTGCGTAAAATATAATTTTTATCTACTTCAATTGGTATATGGATTTTTACCTTTTGTCCTAATTTTCCGAGGATTTACAAACTCTATTTCCTCATCAGTATCAATATCCCATAATTTTTCTATTGTAAATTTATAAGATTCAATTTTACCAGGAATTATAACTTCTAATTCATCTCCAATTTTTAATCTGTTTCGTATTTCTATAATTGTTTTTTCTTTATTATATTCCTCAACAATTCCACCAAACTCATAACTTGGATTATATTGTTTTCCTTCATATTCTTGAAAATCTTTATTATCTCTGCTATTAAAATAAAAAGTTGTAAGACCTCTTGTTTTTACTTTTTCTAATTCATTTAAATACTTTGTATGATCAAAACCTGTAGGATTTGCAATATAGTCATCTATTGCCGTTCTATATGTATTTATTACTGTTGCTAAATAATATTCTGTTTTTAATCTTCCTTCAATCTTTAAACTATCTACTCCCATCTCGACAATTTCAGGAATTTCTTTTATTAAGCACAAATCTTTAGAAGAAAAAATGTATGTACCTTTCTCATCGTGTTCTACTGGCATTAAATTGCCTGGCTTATTTGCTTCTTCAACGTAAACATTATATGCCCATCTACAGCTTTGAGCACAATCTCCTAAATTTGCACTTCTTCCAGATAGGAAATCACTTAAAAAGCATCTTCCTGAATATCCAAAACAAATTGCACCATGTACAAATATTTCTGTTTCTAAATCTTCAGGCTTATTTTTTATTATATCTCTTATTTGTTCTTTATTTAACTCTCTTGCTAAAATTAGTCTTTTAGCCCCATTTTTATACCAAAAGTTACCAGTATGATAGCTTACAATATTTGCTTGTGTACTTATATGAATATCTACATCTGGTGCCTCTTGCTTTATCAATTCTACAACTCCGCCATCTGCAACTATAATTCCATCTACTTTTAACTTGTTTAAAGTTATTGCCTGTTCTTTAATTTGTTCATATCTATCATCTGGAGCAAATATATTTATTGTTGTATAAACCTTTTTTCCAAGTTTATGCGCATATTCTATTGTTTTATATAAATCATCATTTTCCATTTCTGCTCTAGTTCTTAATGACAAAGAAGATGTACCTGCATATATAGCATCTGCACCATAAAGAAATGCAACTTTTGCCTTTTCAAAAGAACCTGCTGGAGCCAACAACTCTGGTTTTTTCATTATTTTACACCTCGCATAATACTATATCACAAAATTCGTTTAAAATCTACTTAATTTTACATATAATAATATTATTTTATTAAAGACAACAAACACTAATCAATAATTACAATGCAAAATTTATTCCTCTTGCTACAACAGAACTCATATTTTCAATTAGGTCATCAATTTCCTTTGGTGTTACAATCATATTATAGTTTACTGGAATCAATGCATTTTTTATATCTTCATAATTATCTTCTTCTTTTAATTTATTTAAATAATCATTAGACTTTGCCTCTTGCTGTAACTTCTCTATAAACAAATTCAAGCAATCATTTGTTATAGTTGCCATTTCAACAACCATAGGTACACCAATCGCAATTACTGGAATTCCTAATGTATCTATACTTAATTCTTTTCTTGTATTTCCAACACCTGCACCGAGGAGTTATTCCTGTATCTGCAATTTGAATTGTACTACTAATTCTTTCTATACTTTTAGAAGCTAAACTATCTATTACAATTAACATCTTAGGCTTTATGTTATCTACAATTCCTTTTATTATTTCTAAAGTTTCTATTCCTGTTGTTCCTAAAACCCCAGGAGATATTGCACTTACAGGTCTTGTTCCCTCTTCTAAATATTGTGGAGCGTATTTTAATAAATGTCTTGTTACATCTATATATGAAATTACTTTAGGTCCTAGCGAATCTGGAGTTACATAAGCATTACCTAATCCAACAACAAGTATATCATCTTCTTTTCCTATATGAGTTGATATTAACTCTTTTAGTTCATTTGTTACAACTTCTGCTGCTTTTTGGATTTCTTCTTCTTGTGCTATTTTTAAATTTTTCACATCTATTGTTATATATATTCCTTTTGGCTTACCTAAGGCGTTCTCCCCTTCTTCGTTTAATATTTTTACCTTAGATGTTTTTATATTTTTTGAAATTTCGTTTTGTTGTGTTTCTATTCCAGGTATTTCATCTTCTAATTTATTTGCCTTTCTATACATATCACGTCTTTCATCTGCTAAATCAGTCCTAAAATCTATCATTATTATCTACCTCCAATATATTGCTTTATTTGTTATTATATTTATTTTTTGAAGAATTTATTTTTTTATTCAAAAATCACTTTTATTTTTCAACAATATATGATAAAATATGCTCATTAAAAATAATTATTACTAAGGAGGAACTTTTGTATGGAATTAAAAAGATGTGATCGTTGTGGTTGTTTTTATGCATCAGAATCTAACGTATGTTGTAATTGTCAACCTAAAGATAATTTAGAAATTTTAAAATTAAACAATTATATTGAAAAATATGGAAACAATTATTCTTTAGATGAACTTTCTGTTTCCACAGGAATTTCTGTAAAGAATTTAAATAGATATATAAACGAAAATGGAATAAATATATCTTTATAAATATCACAAAATATAGATAATATACCAAAAGAAATAGCAATATGCTATTTCTTTTTATTTTCCAAATATTGCAGTAAACATAAAATAGTGGTATAATTATATTATAACTTTTAACCAACCTCCTTCGCGACAACACAGTTGAAACAAGGAGACAATTATTTTTAAGGAGGTAACTATTATGTTACGATTAAATTACAGACACATCAAGTCAGCAAACGAGATGCTCAAACGTCTTATTCGGTTGAAACGATGGACTGACATTATGTCGGACGACTCTTTCAACGAAATGTCAAAACAAGCACTCAACAGCTTTATATGCTACGCATTGGCATGTTTTGCTGAAGCAGAAGGGGAATCTATTGACTGGACACGCTTTCCGAAATATGCACTTTATAGGGCATTTGAAAAAACCTATGTGGTTTTCAACACTCCGAAGAGAAAGTACCTCGAGATTTTCCAGATGCAAAACATTTCTAACTCTGAGTTTGCAAAAGCGACTAAACGTAAAATCTCCGAAGTTGCAGATAAAGAATTCGCTGATTTTTTATGCGAATCTTTAGGAACCAGAGAAGAACGCATTTTCAAGGCTGCCACCGCAATTGCGACAAAAATCGAGCTTTTACAATTGCATTCTCGTTGCGAAGCTACCAAGTATGATTTAAAGTTTGATGATATTCGCGACGACATGGCAAAGTACTCAGACATTCCCGGCTTTAACCAACTCTCAGATCCTAATGGCAACTTGTTCAAGTTATTGCAGGTTATTTCGGACTCTTACTTGCGCCACCATACCAGATGGTGTGAATTCGGTTACGTACAGCCCTGTTCGATTCTTGGACATCTGTATTCAACCGCCGTGTGGGCATATTTTATGAGTTTGGAAGAACACCCTGAGGATGAATTCCTTGCAACTAGGCGCTATTTCATGGGAATCTTTCACGATGTAGCAGAAGCTTGGACGACCGATGTACCGTCTCCGATTAAAGACTATATCGTTGGTCTTAGGGCTGCTTGTGAACTTTTCGAGGAAAAGGTACTTAAAGAAAATATTTACGACAAAGTTCCTGATTTCCTTTCTCAAAAGTTTCACCTTGTAATGTTTGAAGAAGCTCAAAACATTGAACAGCATAGGGCTATTCTCAAGGGTGCTGACTATCTGTCGGCCGATTCAGAGTGCTGGTTGCAATATCAGCTTGGCTCTCGCGATCCCTATTTCTGGGGTGCTATACTTCGTAGGCAGCCCGGAATCGACAACAAGACAGTTGCACTTACTCCCCTTTGCGGACAGCTTAGGCAGTACTTTAAAGATTTCTGCAGAATAAAGTGCAATCTGGAACGTCCGATTGAATTGGAACATCTTTCTGATGCTGAATTTTACAAGTTGTCTAGCTAAGTAATTTAATTTAACTTTCTCCCTCTCCCTCTTGGGTGTAGGGAGTTTTCTTTTTTAATTATATATTCTCATTAATAATTACTCATTTATTCCAATATGTTTTCTTGTCATTTCTAAAAGATTCAATTTTGTAAATCCAATTACTTGAGTTTTACTTCTATCTTTCTTCAACTCAACTTCAAGTAATTCTTCTATCTTTTTCCTATTTTCAACTAATTTCATATCTATATAATCTATTACAACTATTCCACCAATATCACGCAATCTTAACTGTTTTACGATCTCCTTTGTTGCTTCTTTATTTACTGTATATACTGTTTGTTCTAAATCCTTCGTTCCTATGTATTTACCTGAATTTACATCTATTGCAGTAAGTGCTTCTGTTTTATCTATTGTTATAAATCCTCCACATTTTAACCAAACTTTTCTGTTTTGTATTTTTTCCATTTGTGAAGTTAAACAATATTCTTCTATTAAATTTTGATTGTTATGTAATTCTACTTTTATATTTAAATTATTTATTTCTTTTAAAATTTCTAAAATCTCTTCATAACTTTCACTATCATTTACAATAACTTTATCAATCTTTTTTTCTATCATATCTATAAATAATTTTTTTAATATTCCATCATTTTTATGTAATAACACTGGAAATTCTTTTACAGTATTTTTCGCATTTTCAATTCTTTGCCATTCTTCTAATAGTTTATCAATATCATTTTTTAAAACAATTTCATCTTTATTTTCACTGGAAGTTCTGATTATTGCGCCACTTCCCTTTGGTAATAAATTTTTAACTATATTTATTAACCTTTCTTTTTCTTTCTCATCTTCTATTTTTTGTGACACAGTTATAAATTCAGCGTTCGGCATAAATACTATATATTTTCCTGGTAAATTTATATGAGTAGACACCCTCGCTCCTTTTTTATTTGTACTATCTTTTTTTACTTGAACTAATATCGGCATCCCAGGTTTTATTATTTGTTTTATATTTTGTAAATTGTCATTAGGGACGTAATCATACGTCCCTAATGACTTAACATCTACTTTAGGCAATAAATCTTTTAAATGTATGAAAGTATTTTTTCTTTCTCCTATATCTATAAAAGCAGATTGCATTCCTTGTAAAACATTTTGTACTTTTCCTACATATATATTTCCTTCAGTTTTAGCATTTGGTTCACTCTCTTCATATTTTTCAACCACAATTTTATTTTCTAATAATATTATTGTTTTTGTATTTTCTTGCTTATTAACTATTATCTCGTACATTGTTCTGTCCTTTCTTAGTTGGTATTTTTTAAAAGAGCAGACGAACATTATGCATTCACCCACTCATTTAATTAAATTTGTTCATTGCGATATCAATTCCACTCTTTAAAATTTCTTCTACTGCGGAGGTTGCAATATTTACCCCATCATTTAATAGTTGTTTATCTTCTTCATCTATTGGTCCTATAACATATTCTATTAAAGAAACATCTACTTGAGGTTTGCCTATTCCCACTCTTATTCTTGCAAAATCTGTTGTTGAAAGATTTTGAACAATAGATTTTACTCCATTATGAGTTCCTGCACTTCCTTTTTTTCTTATTCTTATTTTTCCGTGCATCTGTATCTATATCATCATATATTACTAATATATCTTCTAAATCTATTTTATAAAAGTTCTTTATAGCTAATATGCTTTCACCACTTAAATTCATAAAAGTTTGTGGCTTTAATAAAATAACTTTTTTCCCTTCTATTACGCCAGTTCCATACAATCCTTTAAAATCATTTTTTGTAACATCTATTTCATATTTTTTTGCAAGTTTATTTATAACATTAAATCCCATATTGTGTCTAGTGTTTGCATAATCTACTTCTGGATTTCCTAGTCCTACTATTAAATACATTTTTATCATCCTTTGTTTTTTATTAAATTATATACTCTTCTGCTCATTTTCTACATAAATAGTTCTACAAGCAGTACCCCACATTTACTATAATTATTTATATAAATAATTTTGTGGGTTTTGCACAACTCCATCTTTTAATATTTCTAAGTGCAAATGTGGTCCTGTTGAATTACCTGTTGAGCCAACAAGTCCAATTATTGTATCTCTTGTAACCTCTTGACCTGTTGATACACATATTTTACTACAATGTCCATAATATGTTTGAACACCATTTCCATGATCCACTATTATTAAATTTCCATATCCGCCATACCAACCTGTAAATGTAACGGTTCCATCACTACAAGGATGTATTGGTGTTCCCGTATTTGCAGCTATATCTATTCCTTTATGTGTTCTTCCCCATCTTGGTCCAAACCTATATGTTACAATTCCAGAAATTGGCTTAGATAATATTATTCCATTTATAGCACTATCACAATTAGATATTATCTCCGTATCTAAATTAACCTTTGCAACTGACATATCTATAGATTGTATATTTTCTAAATCTGATGTAAATACTTCTTCAACGCCAATTTTTAAATCTAATATACCTTCAAATTCATTTTTTAATTCTTCAACGACCTGTTTTGCTTCTTCTAATGTAGACACATATTGAGGTTGTTCATCTCCTACTTTTATAGCATATAATAGATATGTTACTACGGATTCATCTTTTACTTTTTGCAAAACACTATTGGTTGAATCTTCTATATTCCAACCAACTAAATTTAATTCATATTTAGGTAAATCTTTTACTTCTATAAATGCTATATTTTCATCTTGTGTATTTATATAATCTTCTACAATTTGCTCTACTTTATCCTTATTTGTTACATAGCCAATTGTTTCCTCTCCTATTGTTACTTTATACATTGGCTTATATTTAGATATAAACATTATAAATATCAAAACCATTGCAACAACTGTTATCTTTAGTGTGTTTGTTATATAATATATTGTCGCTCTTCTAAAAATAATTATCCTCTCCTTTGATATTTTTTGGTGTAACATATCATATTATATCACAAAATCCATATTAATGCAAATTTTACAAAGCTTTCCAATGGTTCACACCACTTTCAAGGAACGATATTGGTCTTATTTAATACAATAATAAAAGCAAGATTTTTTGTTATAAGTTATGCTACGTAAAAAATTGAAAACTGATTCCATTTGAATTTTATTCACATAGTTTGTACTTAAGTCCAGTATTTCTTTTTTTGCTATCAGTATTGTTTATCATAAATTCTATTATATTTTTACTTCCAATTACAATTAACATTTTCTTTGCTCTTGTTATTCCTGTATATAATAAATTTCTTGTAAGTAACATTGGTGCTGATTGTGGTAGAACTATCAATACAACATCAAATTCACTTCCCTGAGACTTGTGTATGGTTATTGCATACGCATGTTCTAATTGATCTAAATCTTGAAATTGATACCACGCAATCTTTTCATCATCAAAAATTACTTTTATTTGCTTTTCTTCTTCACTTATATCACTAATTATTCCAAATTCTCCATTAAATATACCTGATCCAAATTTAGGTTCTCCATTTCTTTTCTCCCACATTATGTCGTAATTGTTTTTAATTTGCATAACTCTATCACCAACCCTAAATATTCTATCTCCCATTTGTTTTTGTTTAGAGTTATCCTCTTCCGGATTTAAGGATTGTTGTAACAATTTATTTAATTCTTTGGTTCCAAGTGAACCTTTTTTGGTTGGTGTTAATACTTGAATATCAGAAAAGAAATTATAATCTCCGTATTTTTTTAATCTTTCTTTGCATAAAGATACTACATTATATTGTATTTTTTCTTGATTTGACTCATTTATATAGAAAAAGTCATTATTTAAATCATCCCATTCATCTTTTCCCATTTCTTCTTTATTTATGAATGATTTCCCATTATTTACATTATGCGCATTTAATATTATTTTACTTTGTGCTGCTTGTCTGAAAATTTTATTTAATGTGACTGTTGGAATTTTCTCTGATTCTATTATATCTTCTAAAATATTTCCGAGGTCCTACTGATGGTAATTGATTGCTATCTCCAACAAGTATTATTTTTGTTCCTAAATATATACCTTTTAAAAGATAATTCATTATAAACACATCTACCATAGACATCTCATCTATTATTATAACATCTGCATCTATTGGAGCTATGTCGTAATCTACATTTGAAAGTTTTCCTTCTTCTTCTATTTTTCCTATTTCTAATAATCTATGTATGGTTTTAGCTTCTTCTCCAGTAGTTTCTGTCATTCTTTTAGCAGCTCTTCCTGTTGGGGCACATAAAACTACTTTCATCTTTTTATCTTTATACATTTCTATTATAAACTTTATTATTGTTGTTTTTCCAGTTCCTGGTCCTCCTGTAATTACGGAAACATTATTTTCATTAACTTGTTCTATTGCCTCTTTCTGCTTATCTGAAAGTTCTTTCTTTAACATTTTTTCTTGAATTTTTATAAGTTGTTTTAAATTACTTATTCTTTTTATGTTTTTTGAAGAATTTAATGTAATCAATTTTTCTGCTATGTTTTTTTCCGCTTTATAAAACGGATATAAATACACCCATTCTTCTTCATTTCTTTTTTCTACCGCTATTTCTTCTTTACCTTTTAAGTTTATTATGCAGTTTTCTATATTTTGTGTTTCTGTATTTGTAAGAGCCTTTACAAATACTATAAGATTTTCCTTTATAACACAAGTATTTCCATTATAGCTTGCACTTACTAAACTATATTTTATAGCACTTTCTATTCTCTTTTCATTATCGCTTGCAATTCCTAAATCCATAGCCATTTTATCTATTTGCTTAAAATCCACGCCATAGGTTATATCTAATAGAACATAAGGATTTTTCTCAATTTCTTCTATCGCATTTACTCCTAGCTTTTTATATACTTTTTGACTGTTTGATGCACCAATACCAAATCTTTCTAAAAATCCTACGATTTGCCACATTTCCCATTTTTCATTAAACTCTTCTGCAATTTCTATTGCCCTAGTTTCAGATATTCCCTTTACTTGAGATAATTTATTCGGTTCATACTTAAATATTGAAATTGTTTCTTCTCCAAATGTATCAACTATTCTTTTGGCTGTTGCGGGGCCTACTCCCTTTATTATTCCTCCAGATAGATACTTTTCAAGTGCTCCTAATGTTTTAGGCATAATTTTTTCAAATGTATCAATTTTAAATTGTGTTCCATAATCTGGATGTTCAACATATTTACCAAATAATTTTAAACTATCTCCAGTATCTATAAAAGGTAAATAACCAACAACCGTAATCTCTTCCTTGTCTTCAGTATCTAAGACTGCTATTGTGTAACTATTAACATCATTTTTATATATTATTTCGACAATTTGCCCTTCTAATTCCAATGTTTTTTCCTCTTTCAATTTTTTTAGAATTATATCATATATATTTTTTTGTGTAAATGTGATTGTTAAATGTATTTTTTTGTAATATAATGATGATAAATTTTTATGGAGGTAATTTTTTATGAAAAAAAATGTTGATGTTGCTATCATAATGGGTAGTGATTCTGATTTACCTATTATGAAGGATGCTGCTAAGTTTTTAGATGATTTTGGTATAAGTTATGAAATAACTGTTCTATCTGTTCATAGATGCCCAGAAGAAGCATTTGAATATGCAAATGAACTAAAAGAAAATAATGTTAAAGTTATAATTGCTGGTGCTGGAGGAGCAGCTCACCTACCAGGTATTTTTGCAGCACTTGTTCCTGTTCCTGTTATAGGTGTACCAATTAAGTCAAAAACTTTAGATGGTATAGATTCTTTATATTCTATAGTTCAAATGCCATCTGGAATCCCTGTTGCAACAGTTGCTATAAATGGTGCAAAAAATGCAGGAATTCTTGCTGCTTCTATCTTAGGAATTGCAAATTCCGAATTAAAAACTAAATTGATTGAGTACAAAGCAAGTATGAAAAAAGCTGTTTTAGATAAAAATAGCAAATTACAAGATTTAGGTTATGAAGAATATTTAAAACAAATGTAATTTTATATGGAGGTTTATTATGAAAAAAATTAGTAGTGGAAAAGTTAGAGAAATTTACAAAGTAGATGAAGATAAACTTATGTTAGTTGTATCTGATAGAATATCTGCTTTTGATGTTATCTTACCAACTATGGTAGAAAACAAAGGAAAAGTTTTAAATAAGATTTCAGCATTTTGGTTTAACTATATAAAAGATATTATTCCAAACCATGTTATTTCAACTGAATTAAAGGATTTTCCAAAAGAGTTTCAAACTTCCGAATTTGAAGGAAGAAGTATGCTTGTTAAGAAATTAAAAATGCTTCCTATTGAATGTATTGTTAGAGGTTATATAACAGGTTCACGGATGGGCAAATTATCAAAAATCAGGTGAAGTTTGTGGAATTAAATTACCAGTTGGTTTACAAGAATCTCAAAAACTACCTGAGCCAATATTTACACCAACAACAAAAGCAGCTGAAGGACATGATGAAAATATTAGTTTTGAAGAAGTTTGCAATTTAATTGGAACAGATTTAGCAAATGAAGTTAAAAATAAAACAATCGAAATTTATAAAAAATGCGCTGAATATGCTTTATCTAAGGGAATTATTATTGCAGATACAAAATTTGAATTTGGTTTAGATGAAAACAATAACTTAGTTATTGGAGATGAAGTTTTAACTCCTGATTCTAGTAGATTTTGGCCAGCAGACGAATATGAAGTTGGTAAATCTCAAAAAAGTTTTGATAAACAATATCTACGCGACTGGTTAAAGCGAAATAATTGGAATGCTGAAAATCCAACACCAATTCCAGAAGATGTAATTTCAACCACTACTGAAAAATATATTGAAGCATATGAGCGTATTACTGGAAAGAAATTTGAATAAGAAGGTTGTAGAAGAGACGACCTCTACAGTTTGCAAAATAAGGGACGACCGATGGTCGTCCCTATTTTTCTATCCCCTTTGCTTTACCGCTTCATATATTACAATTCCTGCAGATACAGATGCATTTAATGATGTTATTTTTCCCTTCATTGGTATTTTTATTAGTAAGTCACAATTTTCCTTTACAAGTTTACTTATTCCAAAACCTTCACTTCCTATTATAATACATATTGGTCCTTTTAAGTCTTGGTTATAGTATTCTGTATTTGTTTGCATATCTGTTCCAATTACCCAAAGCCCCTGCTCTTTTAAGTACTTTATTGTTTCATTCAAGTTATTAACTCTTGCAATTTTCATATGCTCTACTGCTCCAGCTGAAGTTTTACTTACTGTTGCATTAACACTTGCTGCTCTTCTTTTTGGTATTATTATTCCATGAACTCCTGCTGTTTCTGCTGTTCTTATTATTGAACCTAAATTATGAGGATCTTCTATTCCATCTAACATTACTATAAATGGATCTTCTTTTCTTTCTTTCGCTAAATCTAATATATCTTGAACCTCGCAATAATCAAAAGGTGGAACTATTGCAATAACACCTTGGTGATTTTTTGTTTCAGACATCATATCTAATTTTGATTTTTCTGTTTCTACTATAACTATTCTTTTCTCTTTTGCCATTGCAATTATTTTGTTTATTGAGCCATGTTTTTCTCCGTTTTGTATAAGAATTTTATTTATATCTCTATCTGATGCAAGTAACTCTAAAACGGAATTTCTTCCCTCTATTATATCTTCATATGTTTTAGGCTCTTTTTCTTTATTTGGCTCATATTGTTTTTTAAATGGTTTATTTATTTTTTTGTTATTATAATTTTTATTCATTATTTTGTCTCCTCATACCCTGGTTTTTCTAATAATATAAACATATTTCTCTTATATTCTTCTACTCCTGGTTGGTTAAATGGATTTACTCCTAAAATATTACCTGAAATTGCACATGCTTTTTCAAAGAAATATATCAATTCTCCAATATTTTCAGCATTTAATTCATCCATAGTTATCATTATATTTGGAACTCCACCAGACACATGGGCTTTTATAGTTCCTTCCATTGCCTTTTTATTAACATAGTCTAATGTTTTTCCAGCTAGATAATTTAATCCATCTAAATTATCTTCATCTGATTTTATTTTTATATCTACCAAAGGTTTCTCTATATTTAACACTGTTTCAAACAAGCTTCTTCTTCCATCTTGTATATATTGACCTAATGAGTGCAAATCTGTTGTGAATTCAACTCCTGCTGGGAATATTCCCTTTTTATCTTTTCCTTCGCTCTCTCCATATAGTTGTTTCCACCATTCTATCATATAATGCATTTTTGGTTCATAACTAACTAATATTTCTGTATTTTTTTCATTACTATATAATATATTTCTTGCAACTGCATATTTATAACATTCATTATATTTCAATTCTTTATCTAAATATTTATCTTCTGCATTTTTTGCACCTTGCATCAATTTTTCTATATCAATTCCTGCAACTGCTATTGGAAGTAGTCCTACAGCTGTTAGCACTGAATATCTTCCGCCAATATTATCTGGTATAACGAAAGTTTTATATCCTTCTTCATCTGATAATGTTTTTAATGCACCTCTTACCCTGTCTGTTGTTACATATATTCTCTTTCTTGCTTCTTCTACCCCATATTTTGTTTCCAATAACTCTCTGAACATTCTAAATGCTATTGCAGGTTCTGTTGTAGTTCCAGATTTTGATATAACATTTATAGATATATCTTTATCTCCAATATATTCTATCATTTCATTTATATAATTAGGACTCATATTGTTTCCTGCATATAATATTTCTGGTTTCTTGCTTCCAAAAGTATTCGTAAGCGCCTCTATAACAGCTCTTGCTCCCAAATATGAACCACCTATACCAATGCTAACAAAAACTTCTGAATCATCTCTTATTTTTTTAGCTGCTTGTTTTATTCTTTCAAATTCATCTTTATCATAATTTGTAGGTAATTCTATCCAACCTAAAAATTCATTTTCATCATTTGCTTTGCTATGTATATTGTTATGTATATTTTTTACTTGTTCTGCATATTTTAATATTTCTTCTTCCTTAATTCCAGTATTCTCTAAATTTAATTTTAACATAATAATACCTTCTTTCTTTTAAATTGAGTTAATTATATATTATTAAAATTCGTTTATCAACTATTTAATTAAATTTATTTAATTATAAAAGGGCGCTTTTTATGCGCCCTACTTTTTTATTATTCAAGGAATTTAAGTTTAAATATATATAGCTATATATCAATTGCAATAAAAAATGCACATATAAATGTGCATTTTTTAGTTTTAGTTATGCTGCTTCGTTAATTTCTTCTGGTATTGTAGTATCTACAGATGTTTGTAAAGATAAAGCATTTTTTAAGTAATTTACATACTCTTCAAATTCGTCTCCGTATCCAATATCATCTGCAATACTTTGAATATTTTCTTCTAAATAATCTACTAGATTACTCATTATTTTTTCTTCTTCATCACTTGGAATATTTTGAGCATCAATTGAATTATTTGATGTTAACTTATCAATTTTTACAGATGCCTCTTTAGCTTCAACTTCCATATTTAATGTTATTTTCATTTGGTCTAATACTTCAGCATATAATTTCATATTTACTTTTTCACTTGAAACTGTATCAAAAGTTAATTCTACTTTTACTCCTTCTATGTCTGTAGATACTTTTGTTGAATATTGGTCATCACCTTTTTTAGTTTCCTCAATATTTAATATAGTCATTTCTGATCCATCGGATTTAACTTTTAATGCTGCATTTGTTGTGTCTCCCTCTTTGATAGAATCAATTATAATTGCATTGTCTTCTTGTTCAAATTGTAATCTAACTGTTTGGTCTTTATTTACGAATAAAGTAATTTTATATACACTGTCACCAACATCTGTATTTTCTAATTCAGATATTGTTGAATTTAATAAAGATTTAACTTGGCTTTTTGTTACTTTTGTTGATGTTCCTATAAATGTATTGAAAATTTTATTTGTTTTATCAACAATTAAGTTTAATATATCTTCATCATCTTTTAAACCTTCTAATACATTTTTTAAGAAATTCATTGCATCATTTCCAGATATTTTAACAGTATATGCTGTTGTGTTTAATTCTTTTCCATTTACTGTTATTTTCTCTTTTTCACTAGAGAAATTATCTTCTGGTATAGCATCTTCTAATGCTTTTTTAACTATGTTTGTTATTGTTTTTATTTGTTCATCACTAACATTTAATAAGTCTATAATTTCATCTATATCTGCTTCTGATATTTCTTCTAAGCTACTTAAATCTAGACTTCCTGAAGAACTTGTGCTATCTAGCATATCTTTTAAATCTACAGTTAAATATTTATCTGTAACATCTTTTACTTTGAATCCAATCTTATCTTCATTCATAAGAAGTTCAACTGTTCCAACATCATTTCCATCATATTTAAAATCCATTGTCATATTTGCATTTAAATTTTCTGGATCAGCTTTTAATTCATAATTTATTTCCATTTGGTTTAATACTTTTAATAATGCCTCAATTTCTTCAGTCATTAAATCTTCTCCAAGTTCAATGTTCATAGAAATTTTTCCATTTCCTTCAAATGCACTGTCTTTTTCACTTTTTAGTTTTTCTAACATTTCTGAATAGCTAAAATTTTCATCTCCTATTGCATATTTCTCTAAGCTTTCAAAAAATGCTTTCTTTGGGTTTTTAGTTTTGAATAAATCTGTTGCAAAATATAATACTGCAAAAACAATTGCTGCTACTACTAAAACAGATACTACTGCAATAATAATTTTTGTTGATTTTTTCATTTTTTTCCTCCTTAAATTTATTTGTGTATTATTGGGCGATTAAAATCGCCCTCTACACTATATATATAATTTATTTATATATATCAAATTTTCTTCAGTACGAAGTCACTTTATCTTATGCTCTTGGATTTTTTATTGCTGCTTGTGCTGCTGCAAGTCTTGCGATTGGAACTCTAAATGGTGAACAAGATACATATGTTAATCCTACTTTATGGCAGAATTCAACTGAAGCTGGATCTCCACCATGTTCTCCACATATTCCAAGTTTTATATCTGGTCTTGTTTGTTTTCCAAGTTTTGCTGCCATTTCAACTAATTTTCCAACACCAGTTTGATCTAATTTAGCAAATGGATCAGATTCGTAAATTTTCTTATCGTAGTAATCTCCTAAGAATTTACCAGCATCATCACGGCTAAATCCAAATGTCATTTGTGTTAAGTCATTTGTACCAAATGAGAAGAATTCAGCTTCTTTTGCTATTTCATCTGCTGTTAATGCAGCTCTTGGTATTTCTATCATTGTACCAACATGATATTGTAAGTTAACACCATTTTCAGCTATAACTGCATCTGCTGTTTTGCAAACTATGTCTTTTACATATTTTAATTCTTTTACTTCTCCAACTAATGGAATCATTATTTCAGGAACTACATTCATTCCCTCTTTATTTACATTTATTGCAGCTTCTATAACAGCTCTTGTTTGCATTTCTGCAATTTCAGGATATGTTACAGCTAAACGGCATCCACGATGTCCCATCATTGGGTTGAATTCATGTAATCCTTCTACAACATTTTTTAATTCTTCAAAAGATAATCCCATTTCTTTTGCTAATGCTGCTATATCTTCATCTTCGTGTGGTACGAATTCATGTAAAGGTGGGTCTAAGAATCTTATTGTTACAGGGTAACCTTTCATTTCTCTATATAATTTTTCAAAGTCTCCTCTTTGCATTGGTAATATTTTAGCTAATGCTTTAGCTCTTTGTTCAGGTGTTTTAGAAACTATCATTTCTCTGATAGCTGCTATTCTATCTGGTGCAAAGAACATGTGCTCTGTTCTACATAATCCTATACCTTCTGCTCCAAAATCATAAGCATGTTTTGCATCTACTGGAGTATCTGCATTTGTTCTAACTTTTAATTGTCTATATTTATCTGCCCATCCCATTAATGTTGCGAAGTTTCCAGAAACTGTTGCATCAACTGTTTCTACTCTTTCTCCGTAAACATTACCTGTTGATCCATCAAGTGATATAAATTCACCTTCTGTAACTTTTCTTCCATCTGGTAATGTAAAGTATTTTTCTTCTTCATTAACTACTATATCTCCACATCCAGCAACACAGCAAGTACCCATACCACGAGCAACAACGGCAGCGTGTGATGTCATACCTCCTCTTACTGTTAAAACACCATTACATACAACCATACCTTCTATATCTTCTGGTGATGTTTCAAGTCTTACTAATACTAAATCTTTTTCTCCAGCTTTATGTAATTCAACAGCTCTATCTGCTGTAAATACAACTTTACCTGTAGCAGCACCTGGAGATGCAGCTAAACCTTTTGCAACTACTTTTGCAGCTTTTAGTGCAGCAGCATCAAAGTTTGGATGTAATAATTGATCTAATTGTTTTGGTTCAACTCTTAAAACTGCTTCTTTTTCATCTATCATTCCTTCAGAAACTAAATCTACAGCTATTTTTAATGCTGCATTAGCTGTTCTTTTTCCGTTTCTTGTTTGAAGAATGTATAATTTTCCACTTTCAATTGTGAACTCTAGGTCTTGCATATCTTTGAAGTATTTCTCTAATTTGTTTGAATATGTAACGAAATCTTCATATGCTTGTGCGTTTGTTGTTTTTAATGTATCTATTGGTTGTGGTGTTCTTATTCCTGCAACAACGTCTTCACCTTGTGCATTCATTAAATATTCACCAAATAATCTATTTTCTCCTGTAGCTGGGTTTCTTGTAAATGCAACACCTGTACCACAGTCGTCTCCCATATTTCCGAAAACCATTTGTTGTACGTTAACTGCTGTTCCCCAGTCTCCTGGTATATCATTTAATCTTCTATATGTTATAGCTCTTGGGTTGTTCCAGCTTCTAAATACGGCTTTAATAGCCTCATTTAATTGAACTTTAGAATCTTGTGGAAATTCAACACCTTTTTGTTCTTTATATATTCCTTTAAATATATCTACTAATTCTTTTAAATCTGCTGCTGTTAATTCTGTGTCTAATTTTACTCCTCTTTTTGCTTTCATTTCATCTATAGCATTTTCAAATAATGGCTTTGGTATTTCCATAACAACATCACTGAACATTTGAATAAATCTTCTATAGCTATCATAAGCAAATCTTTCATTTTTTGCAGCTATTGTTGGTAATACTTTATCATTTAATCCTAAATTTAATACTGTATCCATCATACCAGGCATAGAAACTCTAGCTCCTGAACGAACAGATACTAATAAAGGATTTGCTTCATCTCCTAATTTTTTTCCTGTGATTTCTTCTAATTTTACTAATGCTGCATCAATTTGTTGTTGAATTTCATCAGAAATCTTTTCTCCATCAGTATAATATTGTGTACAAGCTTCTGTTGTAACTGTGAATCCTTGTGGAATTGGTAATCCTAAGCTTGTCATTTCTGCTAAGTTAGCTCCTTTTCCTCCAAGTAATTCTCTCATTTTTGCATTACCTTCACTAAAAAGGTATACATACTTTTGACTCATAAAAAAACCTCCTTAAAGTTTTATATAAAATTTATTTGAAAATTTAAAAACTTTTTTCAAAATGCTTTACTATTATATCATAAAATCACAAAAAGCAAATAGTTTACGTTAAATTTTTTATTTTTTTTAATATTTTTTTTAATTTCTATTGATATTTTATTTTTAACATAGTATACTATGTTAGTATTTTAAATTATATAATATTTGTACCTAGGGGTATAGTGTTAATGGTAGCACATCGGTCTCCAAAACCGCCTGTGAGGGTTCGAATCCTTCTACCCCTGCCATACCACCAAACTTGCCTTTTGCAAGTTTGTTCTTTTAACTATTCACTCTTCATTTTATTTCTTTTATTTACCCTATTTTATATTTATATCTCAAAATATGGTTTCAGCTCAAAAAAGCAAAGAAGAGCTGCAATCGCAACTCATCTCTGTTTTTTTTAGTATCCTAAAAAACTATTTTCGGATACTGTAAAGGATTTATTATACCTTGTAATTGAGGAATAAATCCATGTCTCTCTTGCAAAGGATATCCCAAGTTTCTTTGCATTCTGCAAATTCCTCGAAAACATCCTTTTTGTGTTTGAGTGCCGTATCCAACTGGCGAGCAATAGCTAACGGATCATCTGCCCTATTTACAACCAAAATGCTCTCCAAAAAAGGACTGGTGCTGAAGATATCATGGTTGTTTCCTGTTAAGCAAATTACGCCATTCATCAAAGCTTCCAGCGGAAGCATCGGACACCCTTCTGTCATCGTAACATAGAGCACATATTCGCAATATGACATTCTTTTTAAGAATTCATTATGCTCCAGTTTATCAGCTCCTGTTACTTTTAACCCTAGGCTTTCGCCATACTCCTTTAACGGAAGACTTAACGGAGTAATATCAACCGTCATTTTTCCTCCATGCATTGCAACCGCCGTTAGATTACAAAACGAATTCTTAACCCACGTGTCGCCAGAACCGGAGTACACTCCAGCCATTTGTGCTTTACGTACATTCCTATACGAACTATCCGTAACATTGTTACGAATATGCAAAACAGGAGTGTCCTTAAGTTTCGGAATTGTCCTCCACATTTTGTCAAATCCTGCCTTGCAAGTCAGAACCAAATCAATTGATTTTTCCTCAACAAGTTTGACAAGAGACATCCAGTTTGCAATGTGCTTGGGCTCACCTGTAAGAACTGCCATTCCGAAATGCCAAAATACAAAAATTTTCTTGCCCTGTTGCTTAAGAGTGCGTAAGATTGATTCTTCCGAAGCATCATACCCACTAAAAAGCACTTCTCTGTAGTTACTGCAGATTTCGATTAGCTCCTCTTGAGAAAAAAGCTCTACAAGAACAATCTCAAACTGCCCTTTGAATAGGTTTTCTGTAGAAACAGGTATTCCTCCTCCTCTGTAGAATTGCCGGCTACTGATAATAATCATGTTCCGTTCCATAGTATTTCTCCTTTACAAATTTTTATTTGTACGATTACGTACTTATAACTATTATATAATATATTACTATAATAATCAAATTCAAAAAAAATACTTTTATTTCAAGGATGTGTTTTAATTGTTTAATCGTTTCGATTCTATTTATTCTTATTTTATTATATTTTTTATAATTTGTATCTTAATTGTATTTCTTATGTTTTATCCAAATTCAAATACTCTATCTTATTCTAATAATACATATGATGAATTTTGTTGGCCTTTACCTAATGGTTGCAATAATATAACCTATTATTTTGGATTAAGACAAAAGCCAACACTTGGTGCATCAAGTTACCATTTAGGATTAGATATTGCAGTAAATGAACGGTACACCAATATTTGCAACTATTTCTGGAATTGTAACTTATGTGCGGATTTAATGGCTCTGGTGGTTATACTGTAATTGTTGAAGGCAATAATGGTTTTTCTTTTATGTATTGCCATATTTCTCCTATTTTCTTAGTTTATATTGGACAAAAAGTTTCTGCTCGGAGAAATTGTTGCTACTGTAGGTCCCAAAAACGTATATGGTGTTTATAAAAATCCATATAAAGATTATTTAGGTAATCCAACAAATGGTGCAACTACAGGTCCTCATTTGCATTTTACATTAAAAAAAGACGGCAAAGCCGTCAATCCATTAGATTATGTTAGTTACATATCTTCGTTATCCTCATCTTCTTCATAGTCATCATCACAGTCTTCACAGTCACAACTATCATCGCAATGGTGACAATCATCTTCGCAGTCTTCATGGCAACAAGAACAATCATGTTCTTCATTCCAATCTAATTCTATTGTATTATTGCATTCTGGACATATAACTTCATTTTTTAATTCATCATAATCTATTAAAAAGTCATGATTACAATATGGGCAAGATATTTCAAAATCCCCCTCTTCTTCATATATGTCTTTTTCTATTGTAGATAATCTTCTATCTAATTCAGATTGATTTTGTATTAGTTTTTCTACCCTTTTTTCTGCAGTTTCTTGAATACTTTCAATTTCTTCTAAAAATGATTCTAATAAGCTAAATACTTGTTGTTTTGCGAATTCTAAATCATCAGAATCCTTAATATTATTCTCTAATTCTTGAATAATCTCTTTACATTTTTTTGTTATATCTGCCATTTTCATTCCTCCATAATAAAAATTTATGGGCAGACAGAATTGTCCGCCCTACATTGCATTACATATTTATATGTTTGGGAAAAAATTAGATTCTTTCCATATATTCACCAGTACGTGTGTCTATTCTAATAATATCACCAGTATTAACAAATAATGGGACATTTATTGAATAACCTGTTTCTAATTCTGCAGGTTTAGTTGCTCCTGTTGATGTATTTCCACTAAATCCTGGTTCTGTATATTTAACTTCTAATTCTACAAATATTGGTGGTTCAATTGCAAACACATTTCCTTTAAAAGATAATATTTTTACATTCATATTTTCTTTTAAATATTTTAATGTATCTCCTAAATCTGATTTATTAAGTGGAATTTGTTCATATGTTTCATTGTCCATGAAATAATATAAATCTCCATCTGCGTATAAATATTGCATTTCTTTCTTTTCTATTTCTGCACCTTGTAATTTTTCTGATGGGTTAAATGTTCTTTCTAATACTGATCCATTTATTACATTTTTTAATTTTGTTCTAACAAATGCTGCTCCTTTACCTGGTTTTACATGTTGAAATTCAACAACTTTATATACTGATCCTTCTAGTTCAAATGTTGTTCCGTTTCTAACATCTCCTGCCATATATACTTCTGCCATAAAAATTCCTCCATTACATTTTAATATTTTTAACTTTAATATTGTACTATAAAATTCCTTAAAATGCAAGTGTTTTAATTAGATATGTTCTAAAATTGAAGTATGTAAGCCTAATTTAACCCTGTGTATTGTATATCTGCACCAATTTCTAGCCTTGGAGTTATATTGTTAAAGGCAATAGATTTTCCATCTACTGTGTAGTATATTTGTGTATTTTCTCCATATACTGCTTGTAATGTTTGTTTTATACTATCAAATATTCTATATACTAGTGTTTTATAATCTTCTACAAATAAGCCCTCTGCTTCGTTTCCAAAATATGCACTATCATTAAATGGTGCTCCTGTTGATTTAAAATCTATATGTATTTCATTATCTGTTATTTCCACTTTGTTTACTTCTATTTTATAACCTATTGATATTCCTATTTTTTCTACTAATCTTTTTATTTGTTCTTGTTTATTTGCGTTTGCATTATATTTTGCAGATACTTGTGTATAATTTTCACCTTCTCCTACATACAGTGTAACTTCTGTTGTTTCATCTGGCAATTCATTTGCTGGTGGCTCTACTGTTACTGGATTATTAGGACTTACCTCTCCTACTGAATTATCATTGTTATTATTGTTATTCTTATTTTTTGTTAATACAAAAGCTAAAACTACAATTGCTATTATTATAATTACTGCTAATATTATAAGAATTGTTTTTTTATTTTTCATTTGTTATCCCCCTATTTAATTGATAATTTTTATGCGGGTCGCATAACATGCGACCCCTACAAATTAATTGCTCAATTGGTACTTTCCCGCCCAGAAGCCTGGTAATTCTTTTACTGTTCCATCCTCTTCTACAACATGGAATGCATCTGGTATTGTACAGCCATAGCTTGGCTCTGTTTGACTTGTTAGTATAAAGTTTACATCTGTGAATTCGTATCCACTATATGCATGATACTCATATCTCGGTATCCATACAAAATATGCTGTTTTTCCTACCTCTTCATTTTTTACAACTATATTTGCCCATTTTTGTTCTGCATAGTTATACCAATTTCCTGGTTCTCCTTGTTCTAATGGTGTTAAAACTTCATTTCCTTCTTCATCATAAGTTACATAGTAAGTAATTTCTCTATTAAAGCCATCTAATACAGGTTTTTCTGGCAAATTGCTTGTATTAGCAACTTGATTATATACTTCTATCTCGTATGTTTTTTCTCCTCTATAATAATCTCTTTCATCATATACAACTATTCTTAAATTGTATATTCCAGCTTCTAGTTTTTGGTTTGTACTTTCTCCAAATTCATACAAACTTGCATCTACATTTTCTGCATAATAAACTATTTGTTCTTCCTTCATTACATATAAATCATATCTTGCATTATCCCTACTAATTATACTATTAGTTATATTGCTTACTCTTATTTTATTTATTCCACTATATACTCCTGCCGTCAAACCAAAATTTGTAAATGAACTTAATTGATATTTTCCAGCCCAAAATCCTGATAACTCTGTTTTTGTTCCATCTTCATTTTGTACAGTAAATGCTTCTGGAATAGTGCAAGCATAGCTTGGCTCTGTTTGTTCTACTGGTATAAAGTTTACATCTGTGAATTCATATCCACTATATGCATGATATTCGTATCTTGGTATCCATACAAAATATGCCTCATTTCCTTCATTTCTTACTACTACATTTGCCCATTTTTGTTCTGCATAATTATACCAATTATCTGGTGGAGCTTGGCTTATTGGAGTTGAACTATCTTCATTTCCATTTTCATCATATACAACATAATATGTATGTTCTCCAAATCCTTCTAATACTGGCTTTTCTGGTAAAGTATTTATATTTGCAACTTGGTCATATACTATTACTGGATACGTAATTTCTCCCATGTACCTATCACTTTTATCATATAAAATAACTCTTACTGTATATGAACCAGCATTTAATCTCTTGCCTGTTGATGCTCCCACTTCATATAAACTAGCATCAACATTTTTCTGATAAAATATTTCATCTCCATTTTGTACTACAGCTATATCATATCTACTTTCACTAGTAGATATAATCTTATTTGTCATATTACTTATTCTTATTTTATTTATTCCACTATATACATTTGCTGTTATTGCATTTGCTACATAAGAACTTAGTTGATATTTTCCAGCCCAAAAACCTGAAAGTTGTTTTACCTCTCCGTTTTCTTCTTCAACATGAAATGCATCTGGTATTGTATATTCTTCTAAATCTATTACTTCACCTGTCCTTGCTTCCTCATTATCTGTATTTATAAATACAATTTCAGAAGTTTCATCATCGTTTAATTTATATGCATATCTCGGTATCCATACAAAATATGCTTCATTTCCATTATTTCTTACTACTATATTTGCCCATTTTTGCTCATTATATTGATACCATTTTCCTCTCGACTTTTCTACCTTTCTATCATCAAATGTTCCAGACTCTAAGCAGTTGTTTTCGTTTATAATTGCTCCATCTTCCAATACTTTTCTTACAGATTGTCTTACATATTCTGTTGCTGTGCCTTTAGCAATTTCTCCGCTATATGTTACCAAAAATGTAGTATCTACATTAAACCCAATTAGCTCTGGTGGGTTTTCCTCGTGCCCTGCTGTGCATACTTTTGTGTTTCCTTCTTTATCTACTACTACAAATATGTAAAATCCACCTGTTCTTGAAAGGTTATATTTACCATCTACTAAAGTTTCTCCTGTAAACTCATATATTATTCTATCTATACCATATTTTGTATAAGTAACATCTACATAAGCAGTTGTATCCACAATTGCAGCTGATGCTTGAATTACCTCTTTTTGATTTGTATCTATTACACTAATTTTGCTTCTTTGCATACTTGTATAATCATCCATATAATCTAGTAGATATTTATTATTTAATTTTTTCAAAATGTCTATTGTATCTACTGAAACTGCTTCTACTTTTGAATTTGAAATTAAACCATAAATATTATCTTCTTTATTCATTGCATTAATATTGTTTGTATTTTGGCTTGTACTTGACTGTATCTTTTTTTCTATCCATATACCATTTAATTCTAATAAATTATTTGGTATTGCTGTATAAGTAAATTCTGTTGGAACGGTCCAGTCACCTATTTCTATAATGCTTGTATCTTTTAAATAGGCTATTTCTCCATTTTTATGATATGCAAACCTTGGTATCCACACATAAATTGTTCCAAGTTCGCTTTCTAATATCTGTGTGCCGTATTTTTGATAATTCTTTTCCTGTCATATCGTATTCTGGCTCAGATATGTATTTTCCGATTACTTAGCATCATATATGCTGGTTTATTACTAAAATAATCGTAATTATTTTGCCAAGTTTCTTTATCAACTATTTGCCAATATCCATCTCCAATATCTATTATAGGTATCATTCCAGCAGAAAGCTTTGGTAAATTTACTTGGCTGTTATCTTTTGCCATTACTTTGCTTAAATCTACTTGGGTTTTATTTGTTCCTATAGATACAGAATAATTTTTTGCAATATATTCTTGTTGTAAATTTATGTTATTTGTTTTTTTATTATTTATAATTAAAATGATTATCGCAATAAGTATAGCAATTATTAAAATTATGGGTATTTTGTGTATTATATGATTTTTATTTTTTTTCATTTATTGTGTACCCCTTTAATTAAAATTATTTTTTTGGTGTACAATATTAAAAGCCTTGTCCACACCAAACAGCCGCACGTCCATGGAAAGAGTTTTGAGCATATGAATTGTAGCCGTATGAAAATGCACCATTGTAACCACGTTCGAATGCATCGCCACCCGTACAGAATCTATTATAGGAAGACGCTTTCCATCTACTTGCTTCTGTTGTAGCATCTCCAGGCTTTGAAATTGCTCTTTCATATCTATCGTAATATTTATTTAAGTAGGAAGTTGTACCAGATACACTTATTCCTCCTCCTGCTACCCATTCGGAACTTTGCCCTATGTCATATATACCATATTGGTTTCCAGTGGTTGTAGCAAGTCCTGTGCTAGTCTGCCTATGTATATAGCTATCTACACCTGTTCCTTGTTTTCCGTATTGTTGTGAAGCAGAAAGAATAACAATTGCACCATATTCTGTATTTTTTAGCAAATGCACATCTATATTGTTTGAATCAGATTCAGATGCAAGTGTAGAATAATTTCTTGTTTCATTTAGTCCCATAACTTGACCTTTAGCCTCCATAAATCTAACATCTGCTGCTAAGTCATTTAATCTAGCACTTACCCTGCTACCATTGGGTGTAATTTGATAATTTGCATAAGCTCCTGTTGTTGAAATTAACATTATTATTGCAAATAATAATAATGTTGTAATTATTTTTTTCTTCATAAAAAATCCTCCTTTGTTTATTTTTTTATAATAATTATATTTGTTGTTTTGCTTGTGTATAATTTTTTAATGCGGGTTGCATACCATGCAACCCCTA
>CANRNW010000013.1 GCA_947632145.1 uncultured Clostridia bacterium | reverse complement strand
AACAAATATTTTTTTATTGGGACATTTTCTCATTTCTTTACTTAAGACATTATCACATTTCTTTTATAAATCTATTGTAAAGATTACATAAAACTTGCTTTAAAAGGAAATATATGCTAAAATATAGTATATGGGGGGATTTTTTGTGAAAAAAAGTAAAATAATAATTTTTATAGTATTATGCATAATATTATTAACTCCAATAGTACAAGCTAGTACAATAGGCGTAGTAAATTCTAATAGTAATAATTATGTATTAAATAGTGATATGAAATTTTCTAAAAAAATTGTAAATTATGATGAAGAAAATCAAGAAATAGAAATTGAATTATCTCTAAGAAATATAAAGAAAAATATAAAAGATATTGAGAATATAGAGGTAGCAATTGTATTAGACAATTCAGCTTCAATGTCTGAGCAAGAAAATAATGAAACAAAAAAATATACTACATATTGTGCAACTAACAAATTTATAGAACTAATATATGATAATATAAAAAAATTAAAGGTTGAAATAACACAATATTCAGATTCCTCACAAATAATATCAAGTTTAACAGATTCAAAAGAAACTTCTTTAAATTTATTAGAGATGTATAAAAATACCCCTTGCCGTGGTGGTACTAATACACATACAGCATTAGAGATGGCAAGATCACAATTTTCTAGTGGATGTAAAAATAAGGTAATTGTGTTATTAACAGATGGATATCCAGGTTCTCCAGAAGAAACAAAAAAGACATTAGAAAAATTAGAAGCTGAAGGAATATATGTTTTATCAATAATAGTAAGTAAAAAGGATGGCGTAGAGCAAATTCAAAATATATTTGGAACAGAAGAAGAACCAACAGCTGGAGACGTAAGTTATATAGAAAATAGCAACGAAATATATAAAATGTTTAATGAATATATATATAATCAAATATTAAATTATATGGAGCATCCAATAAGCAATGTAAGAATTGAAGATGTATTTCCAGAAGAACTTTTAAAATATTTTGATGTAGAATATATTGGTACACCAGATAAAGGTACTGTAACAGATATTGGAGATAATAACTCATTTGTATGGTCAGTAGATAGTGTAACAGGTGATGAAATAATAACTTTCAAATATAAAATTAAAATAAAAAAAGGTGTAAATATTGATGAAATAAAAAATTTTGATATGAAAACAAACGAGAAAGTTATAATAAACTATACAGATGAAGAAGGAGAAGATCAAGGTGAAATACTTGATAATAATCCAGTTATTAAAGTAAAGGATGAAAAAGAAGAAAAACCAACAGATGATTTACCAGTTGAAAATAAACCACAAGAATATGTTATTGTTAATATCACTGAAGAAGAGACACCAACACCAACGCCAACTACTAAGCCAACAAGTACACCATCTGCAACTACAAAAAATACTTCAAAACAGACTTTGCCACAAACAGGAGTAGAGGATTTACCAATGATAATTATAGTAGGAGGTATATTAGTTTCAGTAGGATTTGGAATTAGATGGGTAGTAATTGAAAGAATAGCAAAAGGAAAATAGTGAAAAATAAAAAAAACAAGATGATAAGTCTTGTTTTTTTTTGCTAGAAATTATATAATAATACATTATTACGAGAGGAGAGGTTTTATATGAATATAAGTAGAGAAGAAATAATTCACATTGCAAAATTAGCTAATTTAAAATTAACAGAAGAAGAAATTGAAAAAACTCTATATAATATGAAAGATATACTAAATTTTGCAAATACAGTAAATAATGTAAATACAGATGGCGTAGATGAATCAATAGGAGCAACTGAAAATTATAATGTATTTAGAAAAGATGAAATAAAAGAATTTGGAGATAGAGATATTTTGTTATCAAATGCACCAGAGCAAGAGGACGGAATGTTTAAAATACCAAAGGTAATATAGAGGAGGAAATCAAAATGGAACTTTATGAATTAACAGTACATGAGCTTATGGACAAGCTAGAAAATAAAGAAATTACAGTAACAGATATAACAAAAAGCTATGTAGATAGAATAAATGAAAAAGAAAAAGATGTTGATGCTTTTGTTACATTAACAACTGATGAGGCTTTATCAAAAGCAAAAGTTGTTGAAGAAAAAATAAAAAATGGAGAAACAAAATCAAAATATTCAGGTATTCCAATAGGAATAAAAGATAATATTTGTACAAAAGGTGTAAAAACTACTTGTGCATCAAGAATGTTAGAAAACTTTGTTGCTCCTTATGATGCAACAGTTATGGACAAAATAAATAATGAAAATATGATAATGCTTGGAAAATTAAATATGGATGAATTTGCTATGGGTGCATCAACAGAGTATTCATATTTTAAGAAAACAAAAAACCCATGGGATTTAAATAGAGTTCCAGGTGGTTCAAGCGGTGGTAGTGCAGCAGCAGTTGCATCAAACATGGTACCTTGGGCTTTAGGTTCAGATACAGGTGGATCAATACGTCAGCCATCATCTTTTTGTGGTGTAGTAGGATTAAAGCCTACTTATGGTTTAGTATCTAGATATGGACTAGTTGCATTTGCATCATCTTTAGACCAAATTGGACCTATAACAAAAGACGTTACAGATTCAGCATTATTATTAAATTTAATAACAGGACATGACTCAAAAGATACAACATCATTGGATATAGAAAAAAAGGATTATACAAAAGCATTAGTAAATGATGTAAAAGGATTAAAAATAGGATTACCAAAAGAATATTTTGGCGATGGAATAAATCCAGAAGTTAAAAAAGCAATAATGGATGTTGCAAAGAAATACGAAGAAATGGGTGCAATAGTAGAAGATTGCTCTATGGAAGTTACAGACTATGCATTAGCAACATATTACATAATTGCTTGTGCTGAAGCTAGTTCAAACTTAGGAAGATTTGATGGAATAAGATATGGTTACAGAACAAAGAATTTTGAAAATCTAAAAGATATATATATAAATTCAAGAAGTGAAGGCTTTGGAGAAGAAGTAAAAAGAAGAATAATGCTTGGAACATATGTATTAAGTTCTGGTTATTATGATGCTTATTATAAAAAAGCTCAAAAAGTAAGAACTGTTGTTAAAAATGAATTTGATAAATTATTCAGTAAATATGATGTGTTGTTAACTCCAACATCTCCAACAGTTGCTTTTAACATTGGAACAAGGTCAAACAATCCATTAGAAATGTATTTAGCAGATATTTGTACAGTATCTGTAAATATCGGAGGTCTACCAGGAATATCTGTTCCTTGTACTACAAATTCTGAAGGTATGCCAATAGGATTCCAACTAATAGGAAATCATTTTTCAGAAGACACAATATTAAGAGCAGCATATACTTATGAACAGAATACAAACTTTAGAGAAGAAAACAAACCAACATTCAAAAAATAATTGTAGGGGTCGCATGATATGCGACCCGTATAATGCAAAGAATAACGCAATAAATAGTGAATAGCGAAGAGTACAAATCTCTTCGAGATTTGAGGAGGAAAAAAATAAATGTCTAGAGAAGATTATGAAATTGTAATGGGACTTGAAGTACATGCAGAATTATCAACAAAAACAAAAATATTCTGTTCATGTCCAACAGAATTTGGTGGAGAGCCAAATACACATTGTTGCCCAGTATGTATGGCAATGCCAGGAACATTACCAGTATTAAATGAAAAAGTTGTAGAATATGCAATAAAAGCAGGAATTGCAACAAATTGCGAAATTGCAAGAAATAGCAAAAACGATAGAAAAAATTATTTCTACCCAGATTTACCAAAAGCATACCAAATATCACAATTTGATATGCCACTTTGCGAAAAGGGTTATGTAGAAATAGAAACAGATGAAGGAAAAAAGAAAATAAGACTTACAAGGATACATATAGAAGAAGATGCAGGAAAACTAAATCATGATGAATATGGAAGAGGTAGCTTAGTAGACTTAAATAGAGCAGGAGTTCCTTTAATAGAGATTGTTTCTGAACCAGACTTAAGAAGTGCAAAAGAGGTAGAAAGCTATTTAAGAAAATTAAAATCAATATTAGAATACATAGAAGTATCAGATTGTAAAATGCAAGAAGGATCACTAAGAGCCGATGTAAATGTATCTGTTAGAAAAAAAGGTGCAACTGAATATGGAACAAGAACAGAAATGAAAAATATGAATTCATTTAAATCTATAGTAAGAGCAATAGAATATGAAGCAGACAGACAAATTGATGTATTAGAAAATGGTGGAAAAATAGATCAAGAAACATTAAGATGGGATGATGTATCTGGAAAAACATTTTCAATGAGAGATAAAGAAGATGCACAAGATTATAGATATTTCCCAGATCCAGATTTATTAGCAATAAAAATGAGTGATGAATATATAGAAGAAATAAGAAAGAATTTACCTGAGTTGCCAGAGAGCAGAAAGAAGAGATACATAGAAGAAATTGGCTTACCAGAATATGATGCAAATTTATTAACAGCTTCAAAATATTTATCTAATCTTTTTGAAGGTGCATCATCAATTTGCAATAACCCAAAAGCTGTAAGTAACTGGATAATGACAGATATAACAAAAGAATTAAACGAAAGAGAACTAGAACCAGATCAAATACCTTTTACAGCAGAACAATTAGGAAATTTAGTAGTACTAATAGATAAAGGAACAATAAGTTCAAGCATTGCTAAAAAAGTATTAGTAGAACTATTTGAAAATCCAGGAGATCCAATGAAAATAGTAGAGTCAAAAGGTTGGGTACAAATATCAGATGAAGGTGCAATAAAAGAAGTAGTATTAAAAGTATTAGAAAATAATCAACAATCAGTAGCCGATTATAAAGCTGGAAAAGACAAAGCGTTAGGATTTCTAGTAGGACAAGCAATGAAAGAAACAAAGGGAAAGGCAAACCCAGGAATGTTAAACAAAATGTTCTTAGAAGAATTAAGCAAATAATTTTAAATAATAAGTGTAAAATAAGATAAAAAATAATATGGTAAAAATTTGCCATATTATTTTTTTAACAAATCTGTGCTAATTCCACAAATAAATCCAAATACAGAAATCATTAGGCTTGATTTAAATAAACTTAATCCAACTAAATATGTAATATGAGATACAGAATTATATATGTACATTAGTAATATCAAAACAGATATGATGCAAATGCAAAAAGAAACTTTGAATATATTTTTTATAACTTTAAGAATAGATTTATCAATATTTGTTATTTTAGAAATTAAATTTTGAACCATAAAAAGACCTCCGTTAAAGCAAAATTAGTCTATAACAATATGTTAACATAATTTTAAAAATAAATCAAAGGTACATTTTGGAAAATATATAGTGTAGGGGTCGCATGGTATGCGACCCGCAATAAAACATGGGTTGCACACCGTGCAACCCCTACAATTTGC
Organism: uncultured Clostridia bacterium; assembly: GCA_947632145.1. Classification (GTDB taxonomy): domain Bacteria; phylum Bacillota; class Clostridia; order TANB77; family CAG-508; genus CAKPQL01. Next base: position 28,130 of record CANRNW010000013.1, on the reverse strand, counting down.
AATATATCAATTTAAAAAGTTGATTTTTCCTATATACTAAAAAAGGATGCAATTTTAAATTGCATCCTTTTCATAATATTTATACTAGTTGTTCTTTTTATCATCTTTTAAAACTTCTTTTATTGCACCTAAACTTGAAAGAGCACTTGTTGCTTCAAAAGGAATAAATATTTTATTTGCCTCACCTTTTGCAACTTCTTCTAATGCTTCTAAAGATTTTAATTGAACTAATTTTTCATCTGGGTTAGCATTTTTTATTGATTCATAAACCATATCTATTTCTTGTGCTTTTGCTTTAGCTACTTCTTTTATAGCTTGTGCTTCACCGGCTGCTCTTCTTATTCTAGCTTCTTTTTCAGCTTCAGCTTCTAATATAGCAGCTTCTTTACGTCCTTCAGCAATAGTTATAGCAGATTGTTTTTCTCCTTCTGCTTGTAAAATTAAAGCTCTTTTATTTCTTTCAGCATTCATTTGTTTTTCCATTGCATCACGTATATCTGCAGGTGGTGTAATATCTTTGATTTCAACTCTATTAACTTTACATCCCCATTTATCAGTAGCTTCATCTAGAATAACTCTTAATTTTGTGTTGATTGCATCTCTTGAACTAAATGTAGAGTCTAAATCCATTTTACCAACTATATCACGAATAGTTGTTATAGCTAAATATTCAATACCTTTTTTCAAAGATTGAATTTCGTATACTGCTTTTGCAGGATCTGTAATTTGATAGAATACAACAGTATCTATTGTTATTGTAACATTATCCTCTGTAATAACTCCTTGTGGTGGAATATCCATTGTTTGCTCTTTTAAGCTTACAACGCTTCTTACGTGGTCACAGAAAGGGATTATAATTGTAAGACCAGCATCAGCTATTTTGTGGAACTTACCTAATCTTTCTATAACATAAACTTCGGCTTGTCTAACAACTTTGATAGACTTTAAAGCAATAACTACGATGATAACTAGTAAAATAATTAAAAATGTCATACCTCCCATAAAAAACCTCCTAAAATATATATTTATTTTTAAATTAAATAACTTGAGCTGTAACTTTACAAGGTCGTACTAAAAGTTTAACACCATCAACTTGTAAAATTTCTACTTCAGTACCTTTTTCTATAGTTTCTTCTGTTTCAGATTTAGCAGACCAAACTTCTCCATTAACTTTAACTTGACCAGTAGATTCAAGAGAGTTTATATCTATTAAAACAACTGCTTTTTTACCAATTAAAGTATCAACATTAGTTGGAACAGTTTTTTTGGTAACATATTTGTCTACTAAAGGTTTTGTAAATAAAATTAACAAAGATGAAGATATAAGGAATATAGATGTTTGTAAAATAATTGCATTTGGTGCAAATATACTAACAATCATTGCAACTAAACTTCCTATAGCAAACCAAAATACTAAAAAACCAACAGTAGCAATTTCTCCTATAAAAAATAATCCTGAAATAATCAACCAAATTTGCCACATAGACATATTAAAGATACCTCCTCATTAGTTAATAAATCGAACAATACTATTATACAACAAATTTATGTAAAAAGGAAGGGATTTATGTAAAATAATGTAAATATTTCTAGTATTTAAAAATATTTTTTAAAATATATATTCACTAATTAAATATTTTATGATATAGTATTAACATTGATATATATTGTAGTGGTAGACGACTCTATCTGCTCGAAGTGTGATAAGGAGAAAATAACAATGAATATAAAAAAAATAATAATGATAATAATAGTAGTAATTGTGTTAGCAGTAGGCGCCATAGCATTATGGTATAATTTATCAATTTCAGAAGTTGATAAGAAAAGCACAAATAAAGTACAAATAGAAATACCAATAGGATCATCTTCAGAAGATATTGCAAACATATTAAAAGATAACGAGTTAATAAAAAATAAATTAGCTTTTAAATTATATGTAAAATTAAATAAAATTACTAATTTCCAAGCAGGAAAATACGATTTATATAAAACAATGAATGTAGAGGAAATAGCAAAAACTTTGCAAACAGGTAAATTATTCAGTAAAAATCAAATTTCAATAACTTTCGTAGAAGGTAAAAATATAAACTGGTATGCTGAGAAAATTGCTGAAGAAACAAATAATACAAAAGAGCAAGTATTTGATGTATTAAAAAATGAAGAATATATAGATTCTTTAATTGATAAATATTGGTTTATAACAGATGAAATTAAAGATGAAAATATATATTATTCTTTAGAAGGATATTTATTCCCAGATACTTATTCTTTCAATAATAAAGATGTAACAGTAGAAGAAATTTTTGATAAAATGTTAAAACAAACAGAAATTGTATTAGATGAATATAAAGATTATATAGCAGAAAGCCAATATTCTGTTCATGAGACTTTAACAATAGCTTCACTTGTAGAAACAGAAGGAATACATCCTGAAGATAGAAAAGATATATCAAGTGTAATATATAATAGATTAAAAGCCAAAATGCCATTACAAATTGATGCAACAACATATTATGCTGCAAAAATAGAATTAGGACAAAGAGAATTATACCAATCAGAATTAGATGAATATAATCCATATAACACAAGAGGACCAAGAATGGAAGGAAAATTACCAATAGGCCCAATATCAAGTGTAAGTAAAACTTCAGTAGAGGCAGCTTTAAGCCCAAGTGATACAGATTATATGTACTATGTGTCAGATAAGAATGGAAAGGTATATTTTAGCAAAACAAGCAGTGAACACAACAATACAATAAGTAGATTGCAAAATGAAGGATTATGGTACGAATTTTAATAGGAGGAGAATAAAAAATGGCAAGAATGAAAGTTTTTTTAAGATATCTAATAATATTTGTGTTAATCTATATTATTTTCGATTTCTTTACATATAGATATCTTGTAAATTCATATAAAAATATAAAATCATATGAGATAGTAGCAAAAGCACCGGAAGTTAAAATAGATGAAGCAAAAGCAACTGCCGTAAACGGTTATGTTAAAGGAACTATACAAAATAACACAGGCGAAAAAATAAAATATACAAATATGAAAATAGATTTATATAATTCAAGAGGATCTAATCTTGAAACTAAATATTGTAAAATAGAAAATTTAGGAAATAATCAAACAATAGAATTTAATGTAAATTTCAGAGCTAATAATATTTCACATATTAAAGTAAGTTTTACAAATGAGAATGTAGATGAACAAATAAATAAAGAAGCAGAAGAATTAAAAAATACAGCAAATAGATGGATACCATTTGTAGGATTAGTAACACTAATTTGTTTATCATAAGAGGAAGGAGATAGTATGTCAAAACCAATAGTAGCAATAATAGGAAGACCAAATGTTGGAAAATCAACTTTTTTTAATTATATAATTGGTAAACGAATATCTATAGTAGAAGATAAACCAGGAGTAACGAGAGATAGAGTTTATGCAGACGCATCATGGAGAGATAGAAGTTTTACTTTAATTGATACTGGAGGAATTGAGCCAGAGAGTGAAGATATAATTTTATCTCAAATGAGGAATCAAGCTAATATGGCAATGGAAATTGCAGATGTCATAATTTTTCTAACAGATATAAAACAAGGTTTAACTGCAGATGATAAAGAAATATCTATAATGCTTAAAAAATCAAAGAAACCTATAATACTTGTATGTAATAAATCAGATAATATAGGTGAGACACCTGCTGAATTATATGAATTTTATAATTTAGGATTAGGAGATCCAATGCCAATATCATCTACAAATGCATTAGGATTAGGAGATGTACTAGATGCAATTTATGAGAAATTACCTCCTAAAAAAGAAAACGAAGAAGAAAATGAAATTATAAATGTTGCAATAATAGGAAAACCTAATGTTGGTAAATCTTCATTGGTAAATAAAATATTAGGAGAAAATAGAGTAATAGTAAGCGATATTGCAGGAACAACGAGAGATGCAATAGATTCATATTTTGAAAATGATGTTGGAAAATACAATTTTATAGATACAGCAGGAATTAGAAGAAAAAGTAAAGTAACAGAATCTATAGAAAAGTTTAGCATAATGCGTACTTTATTTGCAGTAGAAAGAGCAGATGTATGTTTGCTTATGATAGATGCAACTGAAGGAATAACAGAGCAAGATACAAAAATTGCAGGAGAAGCTCATGAAGCAGGAAAAGGCATTATAATTGTAATAAACAAATGGGATGAAGTGGAGAAAACAACGGGAACATTAGAAAAATATAAAAAGGAAGTATATGAAAAATTGTCTTATATAACATATGCTCCAATATTGTTTATATCAGCAAAAACAGGACAAAGAGTAGATAAGTTATTTGAAATGATAAATAATGTAGCAAATCAAAACGCATTAAGAGTATCAACTGCAATGCTAAATCAAGTAATAAATGAAGCTATTGCGGTAGTTCAACCACCAACAGATAAAGGAAGAAGACTAAAAATATTATATGCGACTCAGGCTTCAACAAAACCACCAACATTTGTTATATTTGTAAATAAAAAAGAACTATTTCATTTTTCTTATGAAAGATATTTAGTAAATCAAATAAGAGCAAATTTTGGACTAGAAGGAACACCAGTTAGGGTAATATGCCGAGAAAAAGAGGAGGAAAAATAATGGATAGATTAACATTATTGTATGTTTTAATAGGAATTATAGCTTACTGTTTAGGAAGTATTAGTTTTTCAGTAATATTTAGTAAAAAAATGGCAGGATTTGATGTAAGAGAAAAAGGTAGTGGAAATGCAGGAAGTACAAACGTTTTAAGAACAGTAGGAAAAAAAGCAGCTGCATTAACACTAATATGCGACATATTAAAAGGAATTATAGCAGTATTATTAGCATATGCATTTAGTCATATAGTAGAAGATGCAAATGGTGCTCTAATGGTACAAATCGCAGGAATTATGGTCGTTATTGGACATACTTTTCCAGTATTTTTTAAATTCAAAGGTGGAAAAGGTGTCGCAACATCACTTGGAATTATTATGCTAATAAATTATCAAATTGGTCTAATTTGCTTAATTTTTGCTTTACTTGTGATGTTCTTAACAAAAACAGTATCAATAGGTTCAATAATGGCAGCAATTTTATTTCCAGTATTAACATTATTGATACATGAAAATTATTTAATAGAAGGTAATTATATAATATTTGGAATATTACTTGCATTGATAGTAATATATAATCATAGAAGTAATATAAAAAGAATAATGAATGGTGAAGAAAATAAGTTAAGCGCAAAGGAGAAATAATTATGAAAAATATTGCTATAATAGGAAGTGGAAGTTGGGGAGTAGCTCTTGCTATACATTTAGCAAACATGGGACATAATGTAAAAATATGGTCTTTTGCAAAAGAAGAGGCTGATTTAATAAATAATGAAAAAAAGTGTGTGTTTTTACCAAAAGCTACAATACCTAATAATGTATTCTGTAGTTTAGATTATAAAGAAGTAATAGAAGGATCAGATATAGTTTTAGTTGTAACACCATCAAAATTCACAAGAAGTACAGTAAAAAACTTTAAACAATACATAACTAATCAACAAGTTATAGTATGTTCTAAAGGGTTAGAAAAGGGAACATTAAAAACTTTAACAGAAATATTGGAAGAAGAACTACCAAACAATAAAATAGGAGCATTATCAGGACCTAGTCATGCTGAAGAGGTTTCTCTTGGCATTCCAACAGCAATTGTAATAGCTTCAAAAAGTGATGAAGTATTAAATAATATACAGGGCTCATTTATGAATGATAAAATGAGAATATATACATCTCATGATATTATGGGAGTTGAACTAGGTGGTGCATTAAAAAATATAATTGCTTTCTGTGCTGGAATTATAGCTGAATTAGACTTTGGAGACAACACATTTGCAGCCTTAGCAACTAGAGGGTTAGTAGAAATATCAAGATTAGGAACAAAAATGGGAGCTGATAGAGAAACTTTTTATGGACTAACTGGACTTGGAGATTTAATTGTTACATGTTTGAGTGAACATAGCAGAAACAGAAGAGCAGGAATGTTAATTGGACAAGGAAAAACTATAGAAGAAACAAAAAAAGAAGTTGGAATGACAATTGAAAGTTTAGATAACATAGAAGTTGCATATGAACTTGCAAAAAAATATAATGTAGAAATGCCAATAGTAAAGGCTGTATATGATGTATTATACAATAATTTACAACCAAGAGAAGCTGTAACAATGCTTATGACAAGAGAAGCAAAGAGTGAAGATGTAATAATTTAAGACACATAAATTGTGTCTTTTTCTTTCGCTTTTCTATTGCAATATTATTTTTATTGTAGTAAATTATAAACAGATAATATGTGGGTTAAACCACAAAAGAAAGGATGGATTTTTTATATGGAACCAATCGTATTAAATCACCCAATAGTTGAACATAAACTTACAGTACTTAGAGACAAAAGAACAGGAACAAAAGAGTTTAGAGAAATAGCAGGAGAGTTAGCAACATTACTATGTTATGAAGCAATGAAAGATGCAGAGTTAGAAGAGGTAGAAATAGAAACTCCTATAACAAAAATGAAAGCTAAAAAATTAAATGAACAAAAATATGCATTCGTGCCAGTATTAAGAGCTGGATTAAGCATGGTAGATGGAATTTTAAAAGTAATTCCTAATGCAAAAATAGGACATATTGGAATGTATAGAAATGAGGAAACATTAGAACCTGTTGAATATTATTTTAAGGTTCCAAAAGAAATAGAAAATAGAGAAGTTTTAGTTTTAGATCCAATGCTTGCAACAGGTGGAACAGCTGTTGATGCAATATCACAATTAAAAAAACGTGGAGTTAAAAAGATAAAATTTTTATCAATTATAGCAGCACCAGAAGGATTAGATAAAGTACAAAAGGTTCATCCAGATGTACAAATATATTGTGCAACAGTAGATGAGCACTTAAATGATATGGGCTACATTGTACCAGGATTAGGAGATGCAGGAGACAGAATATACGGAACTAAATAGACTAGGGGATATTTTACGAAAAGAGCCAAGTAAAATACAAAATTTGTTTTTATCAAATTTTGAAAGGAGAATATTTTGAAAATAACAGATGTAAAAGAATTAGAAAAAATTGCAAAGCAAGTAAGAGTAGGCATAATAGAGCAAGTGTATAATGGAAAATCAGGACATCCGGGAGGTTCTTTATCATGTGCAGATATTTTAACAGTTTTATATTTTAACCAAATGAATATAAATCCAGAAAATCCAAAAGCAGAAGCAAGAGATAAATTTGTTTTATCAAAAGGACACGCATCACCTGCTTTATATAGCACATTAGCACATAGAGGCTTTTTTGATGTAGAAGAATTAAAAACGTTTAGAAATATAGAAAGTAAGTTACAAGGGCACCCAGATATGAACAAAGTTCCAGGGGTAGATATGACTACTGGTTCACTAGGGCAAGGATTATCTGTTGCAAATGGAATGGCTCTTTCTTCTAAGTTAAATAGTGAAGGATTAAGAGTATATTGCTTAGTAGGAGATGGAGAAATTCAAGAAGGTCAAATCTGGGAAGCAGCAATGAGTTCTGCACATTATAAATTAGACAATTTATGTCTAATAGTAGATAATAATAATTTACAAATAGATGGAGAAGTTGACAAGGTAAAAAATATATACCCATTAGATGACAAATTTAGAAGTTTTGGATTTGAAGTAATAAAAATAGATGGCCATAATATTAGCCAAATAATTGAAAGTTTTGAAAAAGCAAAGAAAACAAAAGAAAAACCAACAGTAATAATTGCAAATACCATAAAAGGAAAAGGTGTATCTTTTATGGAGAATCAAGCAGAATGGCATGGAAAAGCACCAAATGATGAACAATATAAACAAGCACTAGAAGAACTAAAGTAGAAAGGAAAAGTAAAATGATAGATTTACATATGCATAGCAATCATTCTGATGGTTCTGATTCTGTAATAGAACTTTTAAAAAAGGCAGAAAAAATGAATTTAAAAGCAATATCAATTACAGACCATGATACTTGCACAGGACATATTGAACTAAGAAATATAGATACAAGTAAATTATATTCTGGAACAATTATACCAGGTGTAGAATTAAGATGTTTTTATAAACAAAGAATAATAGAAGTACTAGCATATAATATAGATATCGATAAAATGCAAGCGTGGTTAGATAAATTCTATGAAGGAAAAGGACATGCAGATGTACAAAAGAAATATTTAAGACAATTATATAAAACTTGTATGGAATTAGATTTATATATGCCTAAAATTGATGAAATAAAATGGGATCCAGAAGGAGAATGGGCAGCAAGAACAATATATAGAGAAATGAAAGCAGATGAAAGAAACAAAGAAAAACTACCACAAGATTTATGGGAAGATTATGAGAACTTTAGACATAAATATTGTTATAATTTAGAAAATATATTTTATATAGATAAATCTGAAGATTTACCATCAATAACAGAATTATTAAAGCAAATAAAAATCGCAGGTGGGTTAGCTTTCTTACCACATATATATGTGTATAAATGGGCTGAAGATAAAGAAGATTTTATAAATGAATTAGTAGATAATTATGATATTGATGGTATGGAATGCTATTATAATAATTTTACAAAGGAACAAACAGATTATTTAGTGAATTTATGTGATACAAAAGGTTTATATAAGAGTGGAGGAAGCGACTATCACGGAACAAAAAGACCAGAGGTAGAAATGGGAATAGGAAGAGGAAACTTAAATGTTCCAGATGAAATATTGCAAGATTGGAAAGACAAAACTTTATTGAAAACATTTTAGAAAAATGAGATTAAAGTCTTTCCATTTGTATTGTGATATATACAAATATGTAATATAGGAGGACCAAAATGGATATAAATACTAAAATCGCTACTAGGCAAAGTTATGGAGAAACTTTAGTAGAACTTGGAAAAGAGAATAAAAAAATAGTAGTTTTAGATGCAGATTTATCAGAAGCAACCAAAACTAGTTTATTTAAAAAAGAATTTCCAAATAGATTTTTCGATATGGGAATAGCTGAACAAGATATGATGTCAACTGCGGCACGGAATGGCAACATGTGGACAAATTCCATTTGCTAGTACTTTTGCAATGTTTGCAACAGGAAGAGCTTATGACCAAATAAGAAATAGCATATGCTACCCAAATTTAAATGTAAAGATTTGTGCTACACATGCAGGTGTTACAGTAGGAGAAGATGGCGCAACACATCAAATGCTAGAAGATATAAATATGATGAGGGCACTTCCTAATATGACTGTAATGTGTACATCAGATGATTTACAAACTAGATGGGCAGTTAAAGAAATTGCAAAATATAATGGACCAGTATATTTAAGATTGTGCAGATTAGCGACACCTGTCATATATGATGAAAATCAAAAATTTGAAATTGGAAAAGGTATACAAATTGGAAATGGAATAGATGCAACAGTTATAGCTATGGGAGTTACGGTTTCAGAGGCAATAAAAGCAAAAGAAGAGTTAGAAAAGCAAGGTATAAATATTAGAGTAATAGATATGCATACAATAAAACCAATAGATAAATATTTAATTATAAAAAGTGCAAAAGAAACCAAAAAGATAATAACAATAGAAGACCATAGTATAATAGGTGGATTAGGTACAGCTGTATGTGAAGTATTATCGGGAAATTACCCAACTAAAGTAATAAGAATGGGAGTTAAAGATACTTTTGGAAAATCTGGAAAAGCAGAAGAATTATTAAAATACTTCAAATTAACTTCAAATGATATTATAGATGTTTGTAAAGGTGTATAAAATACACCTTTTTTTATTGCTAGAAAAATGCTATACAACAAAGGTAAATTACATATAATTTGCAAAAATATGTAAAATATGTTATAATATAGCTAGTTTTAGTAACAAAGGAGGATTTTATATGAAAAATATAGATAAGAAAAACGAAAGTAAAAGAGATAATTTTAAACATACTTTATTGGTTGGAGGGACAGCAGTTTTAGCTGCATCATCATTAGTAGCAGTTGGAATAGGAAGCGAAGAGACAAGAAGCATGGACATGTCAAAATACAATGTAGATAATGAAAAATATATAGAATATGCTAAAACAGATGATGAAGATACAATGTATAGATTAGCAAAATTAGAAGATAACATTAGATTATACAATAGCTTATCTTCTGGAAAACTTACACCTGCACAAACAGAAACTCTTAATAAAGTAAAAAGTGAAATTAAATTCGAAATGATGAGTGACATGACAGCTAAGTTATATTTAAATATGTTTAAAGAAAAAATGAAAAAAGCATATGATGCAGATTATATAACAGTAAAAGGAAAAGACTTAAAAGAGTTTTCAGTAGAAATAACTAAACATTATGCAAAATCTTTTATGGATGATAAAGACAAAAGTAAAGAAATAAAAACAGCAGTTTGGGACATAATAGACTTACAAGATATGCAAAAAAAGGAACATTATGATGATATGGATATAAACGATTTTGTTAAATTGTATGAAAATATGAAAGGATTTAGTAATTTAGAGTTTATAAAAGAAGAAGGAAAACCATTATCAATGAGTGAAACATATAAAACTACATTAGAAGATGGTACTTATACACTATATCATATGGATTTATCTGATAAAAAGAATCCAAAAGTAGAAAGTAAAACTGAAATTGAAGTAAAAAATGGTTTAGTAAATGAAGGCGAAGAAAGATAATAATTTTTAATACAAAGAAAAATGAAGAAAGATGATATAAAATGAAGAAATTAAGTAATTTTATATCATTTTTTTTGTTTTATAGTATTGCAATTATAAAATTTTATTGTTATGATGTATGAGTATAATAATAGGAATATTTTAATTTGTTATAAAACCATAAGAGTGATAGGCGAAAGGAATGATTAGTAATTTATGATAGAATTTAAAAATGTTAGTAAAACTTATGCAACTGGTACTGAAGCTGTAAATAATGCAAATTTTAAAATAGAAAAAGGAGAATTTGTATTTTTAGTTGGAAGTTCAGGAAGCGGAAAATCTACATTGATAAAGTTGATATTAAAAGAAGAAGAACCAACAAATGGAAATATAATAATAAATGGAAAAGACACTACTTTTTTAAAACAAAGCAGAGTTCCATATTTAAGAAGAAGTATGGGAGTTGTGTTTCAAGATTTCAGATTATTACCAGATAGAACAGTATATGATAATGTTGCTTTTGCAATGTATATAGTTAAAGCAACTCCTAGACATATACGTAGACAAGTACCAATGCTTTTATCTTTGGTAGGATTAAGTGGAAAAGCGAAAATGTATCCAGACGAATTATCAGGAGGAGAGCAACAAAGAGTAGCATTAGCAAGAGCTCTTGTTAATAATCCATCAATGATAATTGCAGATGAGCCTACTGGAAACTTAGATCCAGATACTGCTTGGGAAATAATGACCTTATTAAATGAGATAAATATGAGAGGAACAACTGTTGTTGTTGCCACACATGCAAAAGATATTGTTGACAGAATGAACAAAAGAGTTATAGAAATAAAATCTGGAAATATAGTAAGAGATGAAAAGGGTGGTTATAACAGTGAAGTATAGTGTTATTGGTTATTTAATTAGCGAAGGATTTAAGAATGTATTTAAAAATAAAAAATCTACTTTTTCGTGCTTAGGAGTTATGTGTGCAACAATGCTTATGTTTGGAATATTTTTTGCTATTGCACAAAATATAAATCATATAGTATCAACAGTTGAAGAAGCACAAGGAATGCAGGCATTTGTTAAGCAAGATGCAACAGAAGAAGAAATGATACAAATAGAAAATCAAATAAAGAATATAAAAGTAAATGATGCTTTAGCTATAAATAAATTAGAGAGAGTTTCAAAACAACAAGCATACGATACAATGAGCGAAAGACTAAAAGAAACACCACATGCTATGGATTTTGTTACAGTTGATAGCTTTAAGGAGTCATTTATAGTAAATGTTACAGATTTAAGCTATAGTTCAAATGTAAAAGCACAAATAGAACAAATTGACGGAGTAGTAAGTGTAAGAAGCGCAGAAAGAACAATAGAAACTTTGCTATCTTTAGGTAATGGAATAAAAATATTTACATTAGTTATACTAGTTATATTAGTTGTTGTTTCTTTATTTATCATATCAAATACTATTAAACTTTCTGTACACGCGAGAAGAAAAGAAATATCAATTATGAAATATGTTGGTGCAACAAATAGCTTTATACGAGCTCCGTTTGCAGTAGAGGGAGTTATAATAGGATTGGCATCAGGACTAATATCAATACTAATAATTTGTTTGGGCTATAATTCTTTAGCAAATAAATTTTTAGCTTCATCATTAGCACAAACACTAAAAACAGTAAGTTTATTAAGCTTTGGAGATATGGTTAATTTAATCATTATAGTATACATAGTATTAGGAGTTGGAATTGGAATAATTGGTAGTACAATTTCAATGAGAAAGTATTTAGATGTTTAGGAGAAGACAAATGAATAAAAAACTGTATGTTATTATTACAGGAATAGTTATACTTATTTTGTTTACATCTGTAAAAAGTAAAGCAGAAACGCAAGATATTGTAGAACTTAGAGAGCAACGAGAAATTTTAAAAGATAAAATTTCTGAAAACACATTACAAGTAGAAGAACTTAAAGGACAAATATCTGACTTAATGTTAGAGTTACAAGATTTAAGTGATAGAATTTATAAATATGAAGTTAATGTAGCTGTTTTAAATAAAGAAATGGAAGAACTAAATGAAAGAATAGAGGTTGTAGAAAAACAGTTTAATGAAATAGAAAAAACATATAATGAAAGAAAAGAATTACTAGCAAATAGAATAGTTGCTCAATATGAAGCTGGAGATGTTGTATATTTAGATTTTTTATTAAATTCAAAAAATTTAGTAGAACTTATCTCAAATTATTATTTAATTAGTGATATAATAGAACATGATAATGAACTAATAAGAACTTGTGAAACTCAAAGAGAAGAAATTAAAAAAATAAAAGAGGAATTAGACAAGTATAAAGAAGAATTAAAAGAAAAAAAACATGAACAAGAAAAATCTTCTGTTGTTCTTTCAAATATTAGAGTTTTAAAAAGATCTCAAATGGATGAATTATCAGAACAAGAAAGAAATTTACAGAATCAGATAGATGAATATCAAGAAGAAACACAAAAAGTAGAAGTTGAATTATTGATGCTTCTAACACAAAATTTAGGTAGCGAATATGTTGGTGGAGAATTATGTTGGCCAGTACCTGGATATACTACAATAACATATCAATATGGAATGCGAATTCACCCAATAAGTAATATATATAAAATGCACATGGGAATAGATATTGCAGCACCAACTGGTAGCTATGCAGTTTCTGCAAATGATGGCGTAGTTGTTAAATCTGAGCAAAATTCTTCTTATGGAAATATGGTAGTAATTGACCATGGGGGAGGTTTATCAACAATATATGCACATGGAGAAGAACGTTTAGTAGAAACTGGAGATACTGTAACAAGAGGTCAACCTATACTAAAAGTTGGATCAACTGGAATTTCAACTGGACCACATTTACATTTTGAGGTTAGAGTAAATGGCGCGTGGACAAATCCATTAGAATATTTACTAAATAGAAATGATATAAAAACCAATGAGGAGGAATAAGAAAATGAACAAAAAAATATGTGCAGGAGTTTGCGTTATATTAACTTTTATAATGTTTTTTGCAAATATGAGCACAACATATAGTAATGCAGCTAGTACTAGTTTAAGTTCAATACAGCAACAAAAGAATGATGTCCAAAGTAAAATAGAGGAAGCAAAAAAAGAAATAGATAAGTTGTCTTCTGAAATGACTGCAGTTCAAAAACAAATTAGTGAGTTGAATGCTCAAATTTCTATATACCAAGACAGTATAGATACATTACAAAAACAAATAGATGAGAATGAAGCAACTATAGTGCAGTTAGAAGCTGATTATGAAAAAAGAGGTAAGGCATTAGCTTCTAGAATAGTTGCACAATATGAGTCTGGAGAAATAACTTATTTAGATTTCTTACTTAGTTCAGAAAGCTTAACAGATTTTATATCAAATTATTATGTGCTAGGTGAACTTGTAGATATAGATAATGGCTTGTTAACTGAAATAGAAGAAACAAAAACAAATATTGAAACTACTAAGAAACAGTTAGAGGAAGATAAAGCAACTGTTGAAGAACAAATGAATATTGTTAAACAAAAAGCAAGCGAGCTAGAAGAAAGCAGAAAAAAATTAGCTCAAGAAAGAAGTGCAACTGAAAACAATAAAAGCAGTCTTAATAGTAAAATGCAAGAATTAGAAAAGCAAGAACAGAAATTACTAGAAGAAGAAAGAAAGCAAAATGGTGCTGCAGGTTATGTAGGAAGCTTTTCTGGAACTTTGAGTTGGCCTTTGTCAACAACAAGTAGATATTATAATCTTATTACATATGGATACGGACCAAGAAATCAACCAACTGCAGGAGCCTCAACAAATCATAAAGCATTAGATATAGCAGTTAGCTATCAACCTGTATATGCACCAGCAGATGGATGTGTTGATGCAGTTATTACTGAAAGTAATAGTGGAGGATATGGAAATTATATTAAAATAAAACATTCAGATAATTTATATACTTGCTATGGACATTTATCTAGCTTTAATGTAACAGTGGGACAAACTGTAACAAGAGGATACAAAATTGGAACAAGTGGAAATACAGGAATTTCATCAGGACCACATCTACATTGGGAAGTACGTGTAGGAAGTGGAACTATGAATGATAGAGTAAATCCGCTAAACTATATTTCAAAAGAAACATATTCAAAACTAATATTCTGTTTCTAATACATATTTTATATCATATTGTAAGGGTGTAATCGGTAAGAAGTTTCATACATAATTTACCGAATTACGCCCTTACAATTTTTTTAAAATTCTTAAAAATTTACTACTATTTAAAATAATTTTGTAGTATAATATAAAAGTAATTTAAAAAGGAGTGAGAAATCAAGTGTATTCAAATAATAAAAAAATATATAGAACAGTAATGCTAATAATAGTAACTGCTTTTGTAACAATGATATTTACAATAATAGGTTTTACTAATTATTTAAAAAAGGATGGAAATATAAGTTATATTTTAAGTTCGGTTGAAGCAAATAATCTAGAAACAGAAATATTAAAAATAAGAGCAGTTATAGATAAATATTATTTAAAAGATGTAGATGAACAAAAGTTAATAGATGGTGCAATAAAAGGATATGTAAATGCACTAGGAGATAAGTATACAGAGTATTTAGTTGGTGAAGAATGGACTGAAATGGAAACTAACACATTAGGACATTATGTAGGCATTGGAGTATATATAGGAAATGACACACAAAATAATCAAATAGTTATAATTGCTCCAATTGAAGGATCACCAGCAGAAGAAGCAGGAATTAAACAGGGAGATATATTATTAAAAGTAAATGATGTTGAATATGCAGGAGACCAAATAGATGTTGCTGCTGAAGTTATGAAAGGTGAAGTTCGGTGGCACTGTAAAATTAGAAATTAAGAGAGATAATGAAATTTTAAATTTTGAAGTTGAAAGAAGAGAAGTAAAAATAAATTCTGTAACATCAAAAATGTTAAATGAAAATATAGGATATATTAGAATACCAGACTTTAATGAAGGAACAGCAAATGAATTTAAAGAAAATGCTCAAAAGTTAATGGATGAAGGTGCAACAAAATTTGTTATAGATGTAAGAGATAATACAGGAGGTATTGTTTCAGAAGCAGTGGAAATTGCAGAATATATTTTGCCCAAAAATGATTTAATAATGGTAACAATAGACAAAAATCAAAAAAGAGAAGAAACAAAATCAAAAAAAGATAACTTACTAAATGGAGATATAGTTTTATTAGTAAATGGAAATTCTGCAAGTTCAACAGAGATTCTAGCAGGTGCGTTAAAAGATAATAATAGAGCAAAGCTAATAGGCACAAAAACTTATGGGAAAGGTATTATGCAACAAATATTGGAATTGGCAGATGGAAATGCACTAAAAATAACAACAGATGAATTTATAACTCCGAATGGAGATAAAATTGATGGGGTTGGAATTGAACCAAATGAAGTTGTAAAACTAACAACAGACCAAGAAGGAAATATAATAGATACACAATTACAAAAAGCTATAGAAGAATTGAGTTAGGAGAAAATATGTTGACAAGAAAATATCATTGTGATATATTTTAATCGCTTGATTTTAAATTATAAAGGAGGAATTGATAATGAATTTAAGTGGAACAAAAACAGAAAAAAATTTAATGGAAGCATTTGCTGGTGAATCACAAGCAAGAAACAAATACACATATTTTGCAAGTAAAGCAAAAAAAGAAGGATATGAACAAATTGCAGCAATATTTTTAGAAACAGCAGATAATGAAAAGGAACATGCAAAATTATGGTTTAAATTATTAAATGGCGGAGAAGTTGGCTCAACTGTAGATAATTTAAAATCTGCTGCAGAAGGAGAAAACTTTGAATGGACAGATATGTATGATAGATTTGCAAAAGAAGCAAGAGAAGAAGGATTTGATTATATAGCTGGATTATTTGAAGGTGTAGCAAAAATTGAAAAAGAACATGAAGAAAGATATAGAAAATTATTAGACAATGTAGAAAACGGATTAGTATTTAGTAAGGATGGAGATAAAATATGGAAATGTAGAAACTGTGGACATATATGTATAGGAAAAGAAGCACCAGAAATATGCCCAGTTTGCGCACATCCAAAAGCATATTTTGAAATAAAAGCAGAAAACTATTAGTAGGAGGAATGAATACTATGAAATATAAATGTTTAGTATGCGGATATGAACATGAATTTGAAGGTGAAATGCCAGATGATTATGTTTGCCCAATGTGTGGAGTTGGAAAAGATAAATTTGAAAAAATAGAAGAATAAAAAAACAGGCTGTATTTATACAGCCTATTTTTTTGCTGCGTAGGAAAAAAATTGATATGATTTATTAAAATGCACATAAATTTTAATAAATCTTCAAAAAAGGCTTGACAAAAGAAAAAAAATAGTGTAAAGTATATTAGCATTACACAGGAAGAAGGTAGTTGTTTATATGGATAAAAATGTTAAGGTAAGTATGCTATTAAATATATATGGCAAACTTTTAACTGAAAAACAATATGAATCATTAGATAACTATTATAATAGCGATTTATCTCTATCAGAAATTGCAGAAAATATGAACATTACAAGACAGGCTGTTAGAGATAATATAAAGAAGGGGGAAAATAAACTTTTCGAATTTGAGGAAAAGTTGGAAATCATGAAAAGAGCATTAGAAACAGATAAGAAAATAAACAGTGTCTTATCTGAATTAACAAAACTAGAGACAAATTCATCTGATAAACAAGTTCAAAGAGTGTTAAACCACATAATGCAAGAATTAAGTTGTTTAGTTTAATATTATTTAAACAATAATATAAAGTAGCAACAAAAAACGGAGGTGCTAAAAAAATATGGCTTTTGAAGGATTATCATCAAAATTGCAAGAAATTACAAGAAAATTAAGTGGAAAAGCTAGAATTACAGAATCAGATTTAAAAGAAGTATTAAGAGAAGTAAAATTAGCACTTCTAGAAGCAGATGTTAATTACAAAATAGTAAAGGAATTCATATCAACCATTGAAGAAAAGGCATTAGGTCAAGATGTACTAAAATCATTAACACCAGGCCAACAAGTTGTAAAAATAGTAAGGGATGAATTGGTTAGCTTACTAGGTGGAGAAGAAAGTAAAATAAATATTACACCAAATCCACCAACAATAATAATGTTAGTTGGTTTACAAGGATCAGGAAAAACAACAACAGCAGGAAAATTAGCAAATATTTTAAGAAAAAAAGGAAAAAATCCATTATTAGTTGCATGTGATGTATATAGACCTGCAGCTATTCAACAATTACAAGTAGTTGGCAAACAATTAAATATACCAGTGTATTCTAACGAAACAACAGAAGATGTTGTTCAAATTGCAAAACAAGCAATGAATATAGCAATTTCAAAATTAAATGATATTGTAATAATAGATACAGCACGGTAGACTACATATAGATGAAGAACTTATGCAAGAATTAAAAAATTTAAAATTAAATGTAAAGCCACACGAAATACTTTTAGTTGTAGATTCAATGACAGGTCAAGATGCTGTAAATGTTGCAACCGCATTTAACGAACAATTGGGAATAGATGGAGTTGTACTAACAAAGCTAGATGGCGATACGCGTGGTGGTGCTGCATTATCAGTAAAAAAAGTTACAGGAAGACCAATAAAGTTTGTTGCAACAGGAGAAAAATTAAGCGACATAGAAGAATTCCATCCAGATAGAATGGCATCAAGAATACTTGGGATGGGCGATGTGCTTTCTATAATTGAAAAAGCAGAAGAGGCATTTGATGAAGAAGAAGCCAAAAAATTAGAACAAAAATTAAGAAAACAAGAATTTGATTTAAATGATTATTTAGCACAATTAAGGCAAATGAAAAAAATGGGTTCATTTTCATCTATACTAAAAATGATACCAGGAATGAACAAATTCAAAGATATAAAAGTAGATGACAAAGAATTTGTTAAAATAGAAGCAATTATTTGTTCTATGACGGCAAAAGAAAGAAGAAATCCTAAATTATTAAATGCAAGTAGAAGAATAAGAATAGCAAAAGGTAGTGGAACAACAGTGCAAGCAATAAACAAATTCATGGAATCCTTTGAAATGACTCAAAAAATGGTAAAGAAAATGAAAGACCAAAAAGGTATAAGAAATGTAATGAAATCTTTAAATATGGAAGATTTACAATAATATCGTTATTAAATTTTTAATATATATATATCATTTTAGGGGGGTGAAGAATAAATGGTAAAAATAAGATTACAAAGAGAAGGTGCAAAAAAAGCTCCATTCTATCATATAGTTGTTGCTGATTCTAGATCACCAAGAGATGGAAGAATAATAGAAAAAATTGGAACATATAATCCAATGGTTGAACCATCTGAAATAAAATTAGATAAAGCAAAAGTAGAACAATGGATAAAAAACGGTGCTAAGCCAACAGACACAGTTAAAAAACTAATTGAAAAAGCTAACTAGGAGGAACTTTAAATGAAAGACACATTAGAGCTTATTATTAAAAATTTAGTTACAAATCCTGATGCAGTATCAATTAACGAAGTTACAGGAGAAAAATCAATTGTATTAGAAGTTAAAGTTGATAATGCAGATATGGGAAAAGTAATAGGAAAACAAGGAAGAATTGCTAAAGCAATAAGAGAAATAGTAAGAGCTGTAGCTGCAAAAGAACAAAAAAGAGTTACAGTAGAATTTATTGATTAGGTTTAATTTATATGAAAGATTATTTAGAAATAGGTCAAATAGTAAATACGTATGGAATTAAGGGCTTTTTAAAAGTAGTTCCTTTTACAGATGATATAACAAGATTTAAAAAATTAAAATCTGTATATATCGATATAAAAGGAAATTTAAAAGAATTTACAATTGAAGAAGTGAAATATAGCAAAAATATGGTATTACTAAAATTTAAAGAAATACCAGATATAAATGAAGCTGAAAAGTATAGAAATTATTACATAAAAATTAGTAGAGATAATGCTATAAAACTTCCAAAAGATACATACTTTATTGCTGACTTAATAGGTTTAGATGTATATGATCAAAATTCTAATAATTTATTAGGAAAAGTAGATGATATATTTTCAACAGGAAGTAATGATGTGTATGTTATAAAAGATGAATTAGGAAAACAAATATTGTTACCAGCAACACAGGAAGTAATAAAATTAGTAGATATTGAAAATGGTAAGATTTTTGTAAACTTAATTAAGGGGTTAATATAAAATGAAATTTAATGTATTAACACTTTTTCCAGAAATGTTTGAACCTATGAAACAGAGTATTTTAAAAAGAGCTCAAGAAAATAATTTAATAGAAATAAATTTAATAAATATTAGAGATTTCTCTAAAAATAAGCATAAAAAAGTTGATGATTATCCTTATGGCGGAGGAGCAGGTATGTTAATTAGACCAGATGTGGTGTATGATGCATATAACTCTATTGAAAATAAAGACAATGCAAAAGTAATTTATTTATCTCCACAAGGAAAAGTATTAACTCAAAATAAAGTAAAAGAATTAAGTAAGCAAGAAAATTTAATATTGTTATGTGGGCATTATGAGGGAATAGATGAAAGAGTTTTGGAAGAAATTGTTGATGAAGAAATATCTATTGGCGATTATGTTTTAACAGGCGGAGAAATACCTGCAATGGCATTGATAGATGCCGTTAGTAGATATATTGATGGCGTAATAAACACAGAATCTGTAAATGAAGAATCATTTAGCAATGGACTATTAGAATATCCACAATATACAAGACCTGAAGTATTCTTAAATAAAAAAGTCCCAGATGTTTTATTATCAGGACATCATGAAAATATTGAAAATTGGCGAAAAGAGCAATCTATAAAAAATACAAAAAAGAAACGTCCAGAATTGTTGAAAAACAATGAAAATATTTAGAAAGGAGAATAGAAATGGACATAATTAAATCAATTGAACACGAACAAATGAAAAATAAAATACCAGCTTTAAAAGTTGGAGATACAGTAAAAGTTCATGTTAGAGTAAAAGAAGGAAACAGAGAAAGAATACAAGTATTCGAAGGAATAATAATAAAAATTCAAGGTGGAGGAGTAAACCAAACATTCACAGTAAGAAGAATATCTTATGGTGTAGGTGTTGAAAAAACATTTTTAATTCACTCACCAGCAGTTGAAAAAGTAGAAGTAGTTAGAGTAGGTAAAGCAAGAAGAGCAAAATTATTCTACTTAAGAGATAGACTTGGTAAATCTGCTAAAACTAAGGAACAAGTAGGAGCAAGAATAGAAACATTAGAAACAGTTATAAAAGAAGAAAATGTAGAAACTCCTGTTGCAGAAGAAGTTTCATCAGAAGAAATTGTTGCAGAAGTACCTGCAGAAAATGTAGAACCAGCAGTTGAATCAGCACCAGAAGAAGCTCCAGCAGTTGAAACTGAAGAAGTTGTAAAAGAAGAAGTAGTAGATACAGTATCAGAAGAAAAAGTAGAAGATGTAAAACCAGAAGATTCTGCTGAATAATAAATAAAATTCATACAAATGGGCGGATTTTTGTATATCCGCTCTTTTTATATATTACAATACATTGTACAAATTCCATAAACTGTAGGGGTCGCATGGTATGCGACCCGATACCACAAAGAAACACAAATAACGCAATACATTGGTACAAATTCCATAAACTGTAGGGGTCGCATGGTATGCGACCCGACACCACAAAGAAATACCAATAACACAAAATTTCATAAAAAATGTATTCTAATTACTTGACAAATTTCATATAGTGGTTTAATATATAAAACAGTACAAAATTATAATCTATAAAGCAAAAGGAGAGATTTGGAATGGAAGAAAAAGAGATTTTATTAACACAAGAAGGATATGATAACTTAGAAAAGGAACTTGAATATTTAAAAACAGAAAAAAGAACTGAAATATCAGAAAGAATAAAAGTAGCTTTAGGTTTTGGAGATTTATCAGAAAATTCTGAATATGATGAAGCTAAAAATGCACAAGCTGCAAATGAAACTAAAATAGCCGAATTAGAAAACAAATTAAGATATGCAAAAGTAATAGATGAATCTGAAATAGATACAAAAACTGTACAAGTAGGAAATACAGTAAAAGTATTAGATATGGAATATGATGAAGAAGTTGAATATACAATAGTTGGTTCAACAGAAGTAGATTTATCACAAAATAAAATATCAAACGAATCACCAGTTGGATCTGCTTTACTTGGATCAAAGAAAAATCAAATAGTAGAAGCACAAGTACCTGCAGGAATAATAAAATTAAAAATATTAGAAATAAAAAAATAATAATAAAAGTATTTTATGGCGGACATTCTGTCCGTCTTTTTTGTTACATAAGTAAAACTGTAGGGGTCGCATGGTATGCGACCCACCAAACAACATAAATAATAAAATATAACATGTAAAAAACGCAAAGAAAAGGAACATTAAATATAATTTTAATGTTCCTTTTCTACATAACCTCTTCCATAAAACCTCCTTTGTATAAATATTATCTGTTAACCTCTATTCGAATCAACCTTAGCTCTAAAGCGATGATTGGAACGACTCGTGTAACAGATTTAGAAGAGTAAGGTTAAGTGGTAAACCTCTTTACCAATAATAACCTTGTATAAATTTATTATAACATACTTTACATAATATGTAAATATTTTCCTACAAAAATTTACAAAAAAACTATTGAAAAGTAAAATGTATTGGTATATATTTATAACATAGGAGACGAATACCTAGTATGCATACATACTGCTAAATATTAGGAGAAAAATAACAAAAACAAAGGAGAAGTTTATTATGAAGAAAAAAATAACATTAACAGCATTAACAATACTAATGCTAATTTTACCAACAACATTGGTACAAGCAAATTACCAAAGCATACCAACAGGAAGTGCAAAAACTGCATCAGCAGATACATGGATAATAGGAATAAGACAAATGGAAAGTGCAGGTCAAGTAATGGGACTAAAGGAAACAATTGATACAAATATCTCATCAGGATCATCTGGTGGCAAATCAACATCAAGTAGCAATAAAATAGATGTACACATGCTTAAAAACACAGAATATGGTGCAATAGTATTACTTGGTGCATCTAATTATGGAAAACAAGGTAGTGGCAGTGCAAGATATATGAATACAGGAGAAACTACAACTACTGGAACAGGCATAAAGGCAAGTACCACAGGAAATGTATCTGGGGTATATGAATTTGGTAAAAATAATGAATGGGTAGCAGGAGGAACAAGTGACTTTTTACCTAATGTATATTCAAGATATGTAGATAGATATACAACAAATAAAACGTCAGCAAAGGTAGGGGATGCAACAGTAGAAGGAAGTGTAGACTTTTCTAAATGGCATGTAACAGGCCTTTATAATAGTAGTTGGGTGACTGATTCTTATATCGCCTTTATACGTGGTGGCACCGCTAGAGCTGTCTTCTCTCGCGAGAGCGGTATTGGTGGAGCTGGTTACGCTACTCGTGCAGCTGTAGTTAATGGCTCTGGATTTTAATGTTACTATGTTCATTGCTCTTTGAGGTGAAACATAAAATTTACAATAATGGAGAAATCTATGAAAAATAATAAAATTACAAAAAATAAATATAAGAAAAGAAAAATTGCAATAATATCAATAATTGCAATAATACTACTATGCCTAATTACACTAATAACTAAGAGCAATATACAAAAAATAGCACAAAATGGGTATGAATATACAGTAAGTATTGGTAAAGAAAATATCAATATAAGTAATGTAATAACTACTGAGCCCAATACACCAATAATAGGTGCTGGAATGATACCAATTAAATGGAATGAAACTACTTCTATGTGGGAAATAACAACAACTCAAGATTCAGATTGGTACGATTATTCAAAAGGACTTTGTGCAAATATGATGTTAAATGATGGATATTATAAATCGGAATTAGAAGTAGGAATAAGCAATGAGCAATTAGCAAAAAACAATATAGGAGTAGGCATTCCAAACGATTCAGAATATATAGGAACAATATATACATGGGTTCCAAGGTTAATGTATAATGAAACTAATGTAGAATACTTAAAACCAAATTGTTTAGTAGAGTATGAATGGACAACACCAACTTGTTTTACATATACAAAACAAGGCTTAAATGATTATGATTTAAGCTTTACTGGAATGTGGGTCGCAAAGGAAAATGATAGTAATGTATGGAATAAAACAAGCAATATGAATTTAGAAGAAAATAACTATGGATTTATAAAAAATGAATTAGCAACGGTAGGTGCAGAAGAAGAAAGAATAGTTGTAGAAAAATTAAACCAAAAATTAGGAATACAAAATGAAACAACAATAAATAATTGGAAATATGGAGAATATAGGCAAATAATAAGAATAGTAAATACAAATAGTTATTCAAGCATAACAACAAGGCATGATATATCTGCAGGAACAATAATATTTAAAACAATATATAAAGAAAATAGTATAAGATATATTTTAGATGAAGAAGGAAATATATTAAGTACAAGTGCTACTGGAGAGGCAGAACGTGATATTGATTCAGCTTTGGACCAATATACTTTTTATGTTGTAGATACACAAGGAAATATAAAAAAACACTCATTTACATATATATTATCAGGAAAACCAGATTTAACAGGATTTAATCTAAGCAATACTTTTTATGTAGTATATAATGAAGATGGCTACGAAGATAGCTCTATACCGATAGGCGAGAAGATACCAAAAGGTTGGTACAATTATGACAATCAACAATGGGCAAATATTGTAGTAAGAAACAACGGTAGTGAAGCATATTACACATGGATACCAAGATATATGTATAAAATAGATGAAGAAAAAGAACAAACTATAGAT
Source organism: uncultured Clostridia bacterium (assembly GCA_947632145.1). GTDB lineage: Bacteria > Bacillota > Clostridia > TANB77 > CAG-508 > CAKPQL01. Next base: position 3,463 of record CANRNW010000013.1, on the reverse strand, counting down.
GCAAAAATAGTAGATTTAGATAATAAATATACAGACCCAGATACAGGAAAAGGTATAAGTATAGCAGACGAAGGATATAAATTACCAGAAGCATTTAGGTGGAATGGGACAAACATAAAAGGCTTCTGGACAAGTAAATATGAATTAAGAGAAGCTTCAACTACTATTCCAGAAATATATGGTGGTGGAGAATTAATAAGGGTAAACAACATCATAGCAACTTATGGAGCAAATTATACTTATGAAATGTATTTAATAAATAAAGATGGAAAAAGAATAATATGGAGTGAAGAAGAAAAAGAGTATGTAGAAGGAACTGATTACATAGATTTAAAGGCAAAAGCAGATGCAGTAGGAAATTATTTATTCAAAAATGTACCAGTAGGAGATTATGTTGTAAATATAATTGTAAAAGATTCATCAGGAATACATATAAAAGCAATAGCACAAACTGTAACAGTTATTGAAAAGGTAGAAATGAATCCACCAGATTTAACTGGATTTAATAAGAATTTAACATTCTATGTAACTTATGATGAAAACGGAACCGAGAGTAGTTATATACCAATAGGAACTGATGCACCAGATAATTGGTACGATTATGATGCTCAACAATGGGCAAATATAGTAGTAAGAAACGAAGGAAACGAAGCATATTATACTTGGATACCAAGATATGAATATAAATTAGATGAAGCAAACCAAAAAACAATAGCACAAATAATACCAGTAACGCAAACAAGACCAGACACAGGCTATCAAATACCAGAGGCATTTAAATGGGCTGGAACAAATATAAAAGGTTTTTGGACAAGTAAATATGAATTAAGAGATTTAACAACTACAAGATTATATGCAACAGTTGCAGCAGATGAAACAAAAGTAAGAGTAAGTAATATTATTCCATTAGATACAACATCAACTACATTTAAAATAAGCCTAATACAAGAAGGAAAAGTGTTACAAGAAGTAAGTATAAATACAAATACTGAACATACCTTTGATATTACAGATACAGGGCCAGGTACATATTCAGTTTCAGTAACACAAACAGATTCTACAGGAACAGTAATTGCAGGTTTTGCAAAAGAATTTATAGTATATGCATTAGACCCACCAGATGTAACAGGATATATGGTAGATACAACATATATAGTAACTTATGATGAGTCAGGAAATGCAGATGAAACTCAAACTTTAAGAAGTGTGTTAAAAGATGGAGCATCAATAAATTCTAGTGGAGCATTATCATCAGGACAAATAGATTTAAGCAAAATAAAAGGAACTTGGTATGATTATTCAAAACAAATATGGGCAAATATAGTAACAAAAAATAATAGTAAAACAGCATATTTTGTATGGATACCAAGATATGAATATATTACAAACAGCACAGAACAAAGAGTATCTGCAATACTAATACCAAAATCAAAAACAAGTGCAGATGCCGGATACCAAATACCAGAGGCGTTTAAATGGAATAATACAAATATAAGTGGTTTCTGGGTAAGCAAATATGAATTAAGATCGTAGGGGTCGGCGCCTTGACGACTAAGGTAGCCAAAAGACATCCTAAACTGTAGGGGTCGCATGTTATGCGACCCGTTTATTTTGCGTATGCAATTTAAGTTACGAAGAATATTTTTTTAAATCCTGTTAATAACTATTGCAAAGTAAAATTTATAATGATAAAATTATCACAGTTTAAAAGGGAGTAGCTTAAAAAATTTACTAATCAACAATCTCGAAAAAATTTTTCTGGTTAGTAACCTTTATATAAGGCAAGCAAGACTTTTAAAGAATGGCTTGATGTTTACATCAATGGTATTTCTTTAATAGTCTTATTTAATAATAAAGGAGAGTGTTTTTTAGTGGCAGAAAACTGGTTTAACAAATCAATAGAAGAAACAAAAAATTTATTAAATACTGATTTAGAAAATGGATTAAGTAATGAAGAAGTTGAAACAAGAAAAATAAAATATGGACTAAATGAATTAAAGGCAAAAGGAAAGAAAAGTTTATTACAAAAGTTTTTAGAACAGTTTAAAGATTTTATGATAATCATACTTATAATTTCAGCAATAATATCAGGAATTGTTGGCATTAGTGAAGGAGAAGGAATAACAGATACGATAATAATTTTAATAGTTATTTTAGTAAATGCTATTATTGGTGTAGCACAAGAAAGTAAAGCAGAAAAGTCTTTAGAGGCATTACAAAAATTAAGTAGCCATGCAGCAAAGGTAATAAGAAATGGCTCTTTGCAAGTAGTACCATCAAAAGAACTTGTACCAGGAGATATTGTAGTATTAGAAACTGGAGATTCTGTACCTGCAGATATAAGGTTAATAGAAAGTTTTAATTTAAAAGTACAAGAATCTGCATTAACAGGAGAATCTGTACCAGTTGAAAAAAACATTGGAACAATAGAAGAAACAGAAATTGGAATAGGCGATAGAGTTAATATGATGTTTTCATCTAGTTTAGTAACCTATGGTAGAGGGAAAGGAATAGTTGTTGAAACTGCTATGAATACAGAGGTTGGAAAAATTGCAAATATGATTAGCTCTACAGTAGATGCTCAAACACCTCTACAAGTAAAATTAGATAAACTAGGTAAAACCTTAGGAATAGCAGCATTAGTAATATGTGCAATAATATTTGCAGTAGGTTTAGTATATGGAAAAGAGCCAATTCATATGTTTATGACTGCAGTTAGCTTAGCTGTTGCAGCAATTCCAGAAGGTTTGCCAGCAGTATCAACTATAGTTTTAGCTATTGGTGTTCAAAGAATGGTAAAGAAAAATGCAATAGTAAAGAAATTACCAGCGGTTGAAACTTTAGGTAGTGCAACAGTAATATGTTCAGATAAAACAGGAACATTAACTCAAAATAAAATGACAGTAGAAAAAATATTCTACAATAATAAAACAATAGATGTATCATCTTACTTAATGCAAAATCAAGATACAGATTTAGAAAAATTGATTTTTGCAAGTATGTTATGTAATGATACACAAATATCTGCAAACAATGAACTTACAGGAGATCCAACAGAAACTGCTTTGATAGATTTAGGCTTTAAACTAGATTTTGAACCATCAATTTATGAAACAATGCCAAGAATTGCAGAAATACCATTTGATTCTGATAGAAAATTGATGACAACTGTGCATGAAATAAACGGAAAATATGTTGTGTATACAAAAGGTGCAGTTGATGAATTACTTAAAAGATGTAATAAATATTTATTTAATACAGAAATAAAAGATGATTTAGATAATTATAAAGTGCAAATAAATAAAGAAAATGAGCAAATGGCAACAAATGCGCTAAGGGTTTTAGCTTTTGCATATAAAGAATTAGACCATAAACCAGAGAAAAACGAAATAAATGAATTAGAGTCAAATTTAATATATATAGGTATGGTGGGAATGATAGATCCACCAAGAGTTGAAGCAAA
>CANRNW010000012.1 GCA_947632145.1 uncultured Clostridia bacterium | reverse complement strand
CAGCTGATGGTCCAATGCCTCAAACAAGAGAGCATATATTACTTGCAAGACAAGTTGGAGTTAAATATATCGTTGTTTATTTAAATAAATGTGATATGGTTGACGATCCAGAATTATTAGAATTAGTTGAAATGGAAGTTAGAGACTTATTAACAAGTTACGAATTCCCAGGAGATGAAATCCCTATCGTAAAAGGATCTTCTCTAAAAGTATTAGAGTCTACATCAACAGATCCAAATGCTCCAGAATATGCATGTATGAAAGAGTTAATGGATGCAGTTGATACTTATATACCAACACCAGATAGACCAACAGACCAACCATTCTTAATGCCAATAGAAGACGTATTCACAATAACAGGTAGAGGAACAGTTGTTACTGGTAGAGTAGAAAGAGGAACAATAAAAGTTTCTGAAGAAGTTGAAATCGTTGGATTACAAAAAGAAATACCTAAGACAGTTGTTACAGGTGTTGAAATGTTCAGAAAATTATTAGACCAAGCAGAAGCAGGAGATAACATAGGAGTTCTTTTAAGAGGTACTCAAAGAAACGAAGTTGAAAGAGGTCAAGTTTTAGCAAAACCAGGAACAATACATCCACATACAAAATTCAAATCAGAAGTATATATCTTAACAAAAGAAGAAGGTGGAAGACATACACCATTCTTCAATGGATATAGACCACAATTCTATTTCAGAACAACAGACGTTACAGGTGTTATAGATTTACCAGCAGGAACAGAAATGGTAATGCCAGGTGATAACGTTACAATGACAATCGAATTAATTACACCTATAGCTATAGAAAAAGGATTAAGATTTGCTATCCGTGAAGGTGGTAGAACAGTAGGTTCTGGTATAGTTTCAGAAATATTAGAGTAATTTTAAATTATTCTTAAAATATAAACAAAAAGGCGGACTTTTAAGTCCGCCTTTTTGATGTGAAAAATTCACTGCAAAATTGTAGGGGTCGCATGTTATGCGACCCGAACTAGAAAGATATACACATTAAATATTAGTGAATAGTACAAAATTTACACTAACTGGTCAAATTATAAAAAAACTATTGCTTTTTTATATATATAATAATAGAATAGATACATGTTACGAGAATATAATAAAGTAGCATAGGAAAGGAAGAAATTTAATGGTTATTTTATTAGATGCAATGGGTGGGGACAATGCACCAGATGCAACAATAAGAGGAGCAGTAAAAGCAATAAATGAAATAGATTCAGAAATAGTTCTTATTGGAAATGAAGAAATAATAAACAGTAAAGTAAAAGAAATATATAAAAAAAATAATATATCTGAAATTTCAAATAGAATAAAAATACATAACACAACAGAAACAATAGTTATGGAAGACATACCAACACAAGCAATAAAACAAAAAAAGGATTCATCAATGGTAGTTGGATTTAACCTTCTAAAAGAAGGAAAAGGTGATGTATTCATTTCAGCTGGAAATTCAGGTGCATTACTAACAGGTGCAACACTACTAGTTGGAAGAATAAAAGGTATAGATAGACCAGCTTTAGCGCCATTACTTCCATCATACAAAAAGAGTGTAATGCTTATGGATGCAGGAGCAAACACAAACTGCAAAGTAATAAATTTAGTACAATTTGCACAGATGGCTAATGTATATTTAAAAAGTGTATGTGGAATAGAAAATCCAAGAATTGGTTTATTAAATATAGGAACAGAAGAAACAAAAGGTAATGACTTAGTTAAAGAAACATATAATGAATTAAAAGAAAAAGCAGAAGATTTAGAAATAAATTTTGCAGGAAATATTGAAGGTAGAGATGCATTTACAGGGGAAATTGATGCAGTAATTACAGATGGATTTACAGGAAATGTATTTTTAAAAACAGTAGAAGGCTTAGGAAAGTTAGTAAAGAGAATTCTTACAGAAAATTTAAAGAAAAATATGTTAACAACGATTTGCTCAATTCCAGCTTTGCCAGCAATAAAAAGATTTGCAAAAACAATGGACTATAAAGAATATGGTGGAGCATTATTTCTAGGGGTAAAAAAACCAGTGGTAAAAGCACATGGAAGTAGTGATGAAAAATTATTTTATTATACTATAAAACAAGCTGAAAATTTTGCAAAAAGTGGAGCCATAGATAAGTTAGTTAAACAATTTGAAAAAAATTAAATTATGTATTGACATTTTTTCATATATATATTATTTTAGTGTTATCAATGTTAAAAATATATAAATAATGAATAATAAAGGGGAGGTGAACTTTAAAATGAGTTCAGAAGAAGTTTTTGAAAAAGTAAAAGAAATTATAGTTGAACAACTTGGAGTTGAAGAAACAGCAGTTACTCTAGAGGCATCTTTTATAGATGATTTAGGAGCTGATTCATTAGATATAGTTGAATTAGTAATGGCATTAGAAGAAGAATTTGATATAGAAATTCCAGATGCTGATGCAGAAAAAGTTGTTACAGTAAATGATGTTGTTGAATACATAAAAGAAAATGTATAGAAAATAACACAAGCAAGGGCGAGCAGAAGCTCGTCTAATTTTTTTATAAAGATAGAATGTTAACACATTCTATCTTTTTTTAATATGTATATATAGGGTGATATATTATGGTGATTGATTTTACAAAGATGGAGGGGCTGGGTAACGACTATATATACATAAATTCTATAAATAAAAATTATGAAAAAATAATAAATAATATACCAAAACTATGCAATAGAAATTTTGGCATTGGATCAGATGGAGTAATACTAATATTAGAGAGTAATATTGCCGATTTTAAAATGAAGATGTTCAATTCAGATGGAACTGAAGCTAATATGTGTGGGAACGGAATAAGATGTGTAGGAAAGTTTTTATATGATAAAAAAATAACCCAAAAACATAATTTAGAAATTGAAACATTATCTGGAATAAAAAAACTAAAATTATATGTAAAGAATGAAAAAGTTATACAAGTAGAAGTTGATATGGGTAAACCTTACTTAAATCCAAGTGAAATACCAGTAATTAGTGATAATAATGAAGTAAAAATAAAAATTGATAATGAAGAAATGAGTTTGTTTTGTATATCAATGGGAAATCCACATGCTATAGCAATAGTAGATAATGTAGCTAATGTTAATATAGAAAAATATGGATCTCTAATAGAGAATAATAAAATTTTTCCAGAAAGAACTAATGTAGAGTTTATAGAGATAATAGATGATGAAAATATAAAAATGAGAGTATGGGAAAGAGGAGCAAAAGAAACCTTAGCTTGTGGAACAGGAGCATGTGCAAGTACAGTAATGTGCAATATTAAAGGATATACCAAAGAAAATATAAAAGTACATTTGTTAGGAGGAAGTTTAAATATAAAGTGGAATAAGGACAACAATCATATATATATGACAGGACCTGCAACCACAGTATATGAAGGAAAAATTATTATGTAATAGGAGGTTTTTATGGCAAACGTTAATGATAATTTTTTAAAACTACAAGATAATTATTTATTTTCTGAAATATCTAAAAAAGTAAATGAATATAAAAAAAATAATCCATATAAAAAAATAATAAAAATGGGAATAGGAGATGTAACATTACCTATTCCTAAAGCAGTTACAGAAGCTATGCATAAGGCGGTTCAAGAGATGGGGGATGCTACCACATTTAAAGGTTATCCTCCTGAATATGGCTACGACTTTTTAAAAGAAAAGATAATAGATAACGATTATAAAAAGAGAAATATAAATATAGATAAATCAGAAATATTTATATCTGATGGAGCTAAAAGCGATACAGGGAATATATTAGATATTTTTGAAAATGAAAACACTGTTGCAATAACTAATCCAGTATATCCAGTATATATTGACACAAATATAATGGCAGGAAACAAAATAGTATATATTCCAATGAATAAAGAAAATAACTTTACTCCACAAATTCCAAATGAAAAAATAGATATAATTTATCTTTGCTTTCCTAACAACCCAACTGGAGTAACTTTAGAAAAACAAGAATTACAAAAATGGGTTGATTACGCAATAGAAAACAAATCAATTATTATTTATGATGCAGCATATGTTGCATTTATAACGGAAGAAAATATTGTACATAGTATTTATGAAATAGATGGTGCAAAAAAAGTTGCAATAGAAGTTAAGAGTTTTTCTAAAACTGCAGGATTTACAGGAATTAGATGTGGATACACTGTTGTACCTAAAGACGTTTTTGGCTTTACTAGAGCAAAAGAAAAAGTAAGTTTAAACAAATTATGGGCAAGAAGACAAAGCACGAAGTTTAACGGAGTATCATATATAACTCAAATTGGCGCAGAAGCAGTATATTCAGATGAAGGAAAAAAACAAACTAAGCAAAATATCAATTTTTATATGGAGAATGCAAAAATAATAAAAAATGAATTAAAAAAATTCGGATTTGATGTAACAGGAGGAACAAATGCACCATATATATGGTTAAAAACGCCAAACGGATTAACTTCATGGCAATTCTTTGACTACTTATTAAATGAAAAACAAATAGTAGGAACACCTCGGAAGCGGATTTGGGGCAGAAGGAGAAGGGTATTTTAGATTATCTTCATTTGGCAAGAGAGAAGATATATTAGAAGCAATGAATAGAATCAAATAATTTTCTCTATATCTTGCCCAGTTCTTAATGAGAAAAAATTTTTAAAAACTATTTTCTACAAAAAAAACTTATGATATAATAAATATGATATTATGTTATAAGGAGGGATTTTAAGTGATACAAATTCTAGTTTGCGACAAAGTATATGTAACACCAGAATTGAAAAGAAAAAAACGCTTATATAGATTGTATTTTTTTCTATCTATATTCTTAGTTATTTCACTATGTTCATATTACATATATGCAGATTATGATAGAATTAAAAGCGAACAAGTGTCACAAGAAATTCTAGAAAATATAGATATCCCTACAATAAATATAGGTGAAACTGTAAATAATGGAGGTTCAGGCGTTTCTGTAGAAGATGATACTATAGTTGTAGTATTGAATGATACAGAAATGGAAGAATTAAATATAGATGATATACTAAGAGATGCACAACAGCAAATAACAGAAGTAGAAGAAGAAACTAGACCAGAACCAGTAATATATACAGCAAGTGATGGAACTCAATACAGTATAATTGGTATAATTACAGTTCCAAAATTAAATATACAATATCCAATACTATCAACATGGAACTATGAAATCCTAAAAAATGCAACATGTAGATTCCATGGACCAGAATATCCAAACGAAGTTGGAAACTTCTGTATAATTGGTCATAACTATAGAAATAATTCATTCTTTAGTAAGTTAATTACTTTAGAGAAAATGGACATTATACAAATAACAGATACAACAGGTAAAACGGTAGATTATATAGTATATGATAAATACAATGTTAATCCAGAAGACACAAGTTGTACTAGTCAAAGAACAGATGGAAAAACAGAAATAACATTGATTACTTGTTACAACAATGGAACACAAAGAACGATAATAAAAGCAACTGCAATATAAATTTTTAAATATTCAAAAGAAACTGATTTAATATATTAAATCTAAGGAGAGTACGATGGATAAAAGTGAGTTAATAGAAATTGTGTATGAATATATAGAAAAGAATAAATATGATAAAAGGTTTATGCCATTTATTCAATCATATATATTAAAATGTGTTCAAATATATAATTGGAATAAAAATGAAGTGCTAAATAAATTAAATGAATACAGTAAAAAAATAAAAAATATAGAATTCCTAAATGTAGGAAAACAAAGAATATGTGTTGATGTAGAAAATAAAACAATACTAATAGATGAAAGAATAAAATACAATACAGAAGATTACACATTAGATGAATATATTTCAGCTTCATATAAAGAACAAGACAAGATATTAAATACAAGTACATATTTAGGATTAGAAAATTATAATAATGAGAATTTAAAAGAAGAGATAAGATATATATTTAAAACTTATAATAGAAAATTGATATCTGAAAAAGTTGCATTTGAAATAATCAATTTAGTTCAACAAAAGAACTATAATAGAAAATTTATTCCATTTATAAAAGAATACTTTTTAAGAAGCACACAGATATATAATTGGAATAGAGATGAGTTAGTTAAAAAGATTAATAATTTTAAGAACAATGTTGATGCGATAGAAATAAAGAAGTTAAAAGGAAAATGTGCCGAATACAATATAGAAGATAAAAAAATATATCTAAACAAAAATTTACTTACATATCCAAATGACATAATTATAAAAAATATCTTTAGAGAGCAAGGTTATGCAACAAATTATACAAAAATAGAAAACAAAGTATATGAAAATGGTTTATATAGCGGAATTGAAGAAAACAGTAATGATGAAAAAGAGCTAAATGAATATGTAGAAGAAGTATCAGCAAACTATTTAACAGGAAGAGTTCCTTATTCAAATGAACTTTATACAACTTGTAGAGTAAGCCAAAAAGATAGAAAAGATTATAACAATAAAGTTGCATATATAGGATCAATGTTTGCAGCAGCATTTGGAATAAATGAATTTGAATTTGCTATGTTAAAAGATAAAGGTAGAGCAAGATTCAATGAATACTTTAGAGCAAGATTTGAATATATGGAAACAGAAAAGTATATTAACGAATTTTTTGATATTGCAACAAATTTACAAAATGCACAAGATACTATGTTTTCAACCAAAGAAATAACTACAATTTATGCACAAATGTACAATTTATCAATGCAAATTTTAAATGAAAGAATAAATTATGAATTAAAAAATGCAAATGGTAAACAAGAAAAAGATATAAAAACAAGAGCAAATTATGCAAAATATAAAATTGTAAACTCATTAAAACAAGCAAAAAGAAATCAATGCTTAGAATCAAAAGTTATAAATAAAATAATAAATGATAAAAAAACTATGAAAAAGTATGCAAAGATTCCTAAAATATCACAACATAAATTTAAAAAAGTTGCAAAAAACATATATTCAGATGATGATACTCTATTTGATAATAGAGAATTGATATCAACAATAATAAAAGAATTCAAATTTCCAATGTTGGGAAAAATATATAAAATCTTTAACAAAGATGAAAACTTATTATTGATGCAAGGACTAGAAGAAAATGATTGGATAGATAATATTAACGAAGATATACAAGAAAGAAAGAATGAATTAAGCAAAGCAAAAATTGTTGTACCAAGAGAAGAAAGTTTTAATTTTGAAAATAAATAGATATGAAAAATAAAAAAATAAAAAAATTTTGCAAAAACACTTGCAAAATTTTTTTTTATATATTAAAATGTAATCGAAGTGGAGAAAAGTGGCACAAAGTGGTGACAAAGTGGAGGAGGTGGAACGAAAGTGTTAATAGGTGAATATGAGCATTCTGTTGATATTAAAGGTAGATTGATAATGCCAGCTAAACTTAGAGAAGAAATAGGCTATAAATTTATAGTAACTAAAGGTTTAGATGGATGTCTATTTGTGTTTCCTTTAAAAGAATGGGAAATATTCCAAGAAAAACTAAGAGCACTTCCAGTTTCAGACAAAAATGCTAGAAATTTTACTAGATTTTTCTTCGCAGGCGCAATAGAATGCGAGATAGATAAACAAGGCAGATTTTTAGTTAGCAGTAATTTAAGAGAATTTGCAGGATTAGATAAAGATGTTGTCATAATAGGAATGAACTCAAGACTAGAAATATGGAGTAAAGAAAAATGGCAACAATGTGATGAAAATATATCAGCAGATGAAATAGCTGATCATATGACAGATTTAGGTATATAACTTTTAAGAAGTTTATATAGATTACAAAGGAAAAAGGCTTAAAACACAAAAGAAAAAACAGTGTAAATTTCACAAAAGAGATTAACTAATTACAAAAGAAAAATGAATATATGGGTTGGCAAAAATCAACCCATATAAAACACAAAAGAAAAAATTAAAATTACAAAAGAAAAAACAATGTAAATTTTACAAAAGAGATTAACTAATTACAAAAGAAAAATGAATGTATGAGTTGGAAACTATCAACACATACAAAATACAAAAGAAAAAATTTTAAGATACAAAAGAATTTTAAAGTACATAAGAAAATTAAATATAAGCATATAAAGCATTTGACAGTTGGTAAAGTCTATATACCAACTGTTTATGCTTATTTGTACCTTAAAAGGAATGATAAAATATGGAAAATGAAAATTCAAAATTCAAACACATATCGGTTTTGTTAAATGAGTGTATTGAAAATTTAAATGTGCGATTAAACAAAATTTATTTAGATGGAACTTTAGGTCGGAGCAGGACATAGCTTTGAAATTGCAAAGAAATTATCTAATACAGGTAAACTAATAGGAATAGATAGAGATTTAGAAGCATTAAAAGCTGCAAAAGAAAAATTAAAAGAGTTTTCAAATATAGAATATGTACATGGAAATCACGATAATATAAAAAATATATTAAAACAATTAAATATAGATAAAGTAGATGGAATATTACTAGATTTAGGAATGTCTTCATATCAAATAGATGAAAAGTCTAGAGGTTTTAGTTATATTACAGACGCAAATTTAGATATGAGAATGGATACAACTCAAGAATTAGATGCAAAGTTTGTTGTAAATAGTTATAAAGAAGAAGATATTGCAAGAATTTTATACGAATATGGAGAAGAAAAATTTTCAAGGCAAATTGCTAGAGAGATTTGTGAATATAGAAAAAATAAAGTAATTGAAACAACAGGTCAATTAGTTGAAATAATACAAAAAAGCATACCAGAATTTGCAAAAAGAGGAAATGGACATCCTGCTAAAAAAACTTTTCAAGCAATAAGAATAGAAGTAAATGATGAAATAAGACCACTATATAATACAGTAATAGACTGCATTAAGTCTTTAAATGTAGGAGGAAGGTTGTGCATAATAACATTCCATTCATTAGAAGATAGAGCAGTAAAAAATGCATACTCAGATGCGTTAGGTAAGTGTACTTGTCCAAAAGAATTACCATACTGTGTGTGTAATAGGGAAGTATTAGGAAAAATAATAACCAAAAAACCTATACTACCAACAGAAATTGAAATGAATAATAATCCAAGAAGTAAGAGTGCAAAATTAAGAGTGTTCGAAAGAATATAAAAAGGAGGTGTATATAATGGCAAGAAATTATAATTATGATATGTATGATTATGGAACAAGTCCAAGAAAATTACAGCCAGAATATACACCTAATATGCCAAGAAAAAGTAAAAAAGTATCACAGCAAAAACCTCAAAATAATGAAAATAAGAAAAAGCAAAATGTGAAAAATAAAAAGGCAAAAAAACAAATAAAAAATAAGAAACAAAGGAGATTAGTTACATATATTGTTATCGGATTTTCAATTCTTTTTGCCATAAGTTACAGAAACTCAAAAATAGATGAACAATTTTCAGATATTCAAAAATTAAAGGCAGATGTAGTAACTATAGAAAAAGAAAATGAGCAATTGTTGGTAAATATTGAAAATGGTTCAAACTTAAATAGCTTAGAGCAATCAGCTAAAGAATTATTAGGAATGCAAAAATTAACAAGCAAGCAATCTGTATATGTTAGCTTACCAAAAGTAGATTATATAGAAGAAAATTAAAAGCATATAGGAATTTATTTATGAATATATTTTAGAAGATTAGTGTAAATACTAATCTTTTTTTAATTTGGGAGGAATTATATGAGAAACACAGATATTACACAGAAAAAAAGAATGAGAAATATGCTTTTTGTGAATATAATAATATTTGTTCTTTTAATATCAAGAATTAGTTGGCTACAATTTGTTAAAGGGTCTGAACTGCAAAGTATGGCATATGTACAACAAAATTTAAATAGAAATATAAATCCCAAAAGAGGAACTATTTATGATGCAAATAAAATAGCGTTAGCGGTTAGTGCAACAGTTGAAACTGTAACTGTTAACCCAACAAATATAGCAACCGAAGATAAAGAAAAAGTAGCAAAAGCATTATCTAGTATATTTAATTTAGATTATGAAACGGTTTTAAAAAAAGTTAAAAAGAAAACTTCAATAGAAACAATAGTGAAAAAAACAGATAAAGAAAAAACAAATGAATTAAGAATTTGGATGGATCAAAACAACATATTATCAGGAATAAATATAGATGAAGATACAAAAAGGTTTTACCCATATAATAATCTAGCATCACACATAATAGGTTTTACTGGAAGTGATAATCAAGGATTAGATGGAATAGAGGCAAAATTTGATAAAGAGTTAAAGGGAAGTCAAGGCAAAATATTAAAATTAACAGATGCAAAAGGTGGTGATATAGATGGAAGTGCAGAAAGTTATGTCCCAGCTATAGATGGAAATGATTTGGTTTTATCAATTGATATGACTTTGCAATCTATTGTAGAGAAGTATTTAAAAGAAGCCTGTATAGATAATGTCTGTACAGATGGGGGAAATATTGTTATGATGAATCCTAAAACAGGAGACATATTAGCAATGGCGACATATCCAAACTATAATCTAAATACTCCGTATGAACCAAATACAGAAGAATTAAAGGAACAATGGAATAATTTAGAGCAGAAAGATAAAACCACTGCTTTACAACAAATGTGGAGAAATAAAGCAATAACAGACGGATATGAACCAGGTTCTACGTTCAAACTAATAACATCATCTGCAGCAATAGAAGAAGGTATTGTTACAGATACAGAAAAATCAGGAGAATTTTCATGTACTGGTTCAATAGAAATTGCAGGAGTTAGAATAAATTGTTGGAGATATTATAGACCACATGGAGCACAGTCCTTAAGAGAGGCATTGATGAATTCTTGTAATCCAGTATTTATTGGATTACGGTCAAAAAATAGGTGTTGAAAAATATTATGAATATTTAGAAAAATTTGGATTACTAAATTTTACAGGTGTTGACTTACCAGGAGAAGCGGGAGGAATATTTTTAAAAAAGGATAAAGTAGGACCAGTAGAACTTGCAACAATATCATTTGGGCAAAGATTTGAAATAACACCATTACAAATGATAACTGCAGTTTCTACTATAGCAAATAATGGAGTAAGAATGAAACCAAGAATTGTAAAGCAAATAATAAATAGTCAGACAGGCGAAACAACTAATATAGAGCCAATTGAAAAGGGAAGAGCAATTTCTGAAGAAACTGCAAAAAAAGTATTAAGCATGATGGAAACTGTTGTGGCAGAAGGAACGGGAAAAAATGCACAAGTTGCAGGGTATTCAATAGGAGGAAAAACTGGAACATCAGAAGATGGAGTAAATACTAATAAATATGTAAGTTCATTTGTTGGTGTAGCACCAATAGAAGATCCAGAAGTAGTAATACTAATTACATTATACAATCCAACAGGAGAGGGTGGACACCAAGGAGGTGAGTGGTCAATTTTAACACTATTATTGTAATAAAAAATGTAAAACTTAATAAACTTGAATATAAAAAATTTATATTCAAGGAGAACAAAATTGAAAAGTTATGAAGATTTAGAAAAAAATAATAATGTTATAAAACTAAAGATAAAAAATATTACAGTGGAAATTGAATATTCTAAAGAGTCTAAGGAATTGAAAGAATGTATGATAAATATTTTAAAACGCAAGAATAAAATTTAAGGGAAGCGATATAAATGGCTGGTAGAAAATCAAAATATATTTTAGAAAATCAAAATGTAAAAGAAAAGATATGGTCAGTTGCTATGTATATAAGACTTTCACAAGAGGACAGTGATAATGAAGATAGAAAAGAAAGCAATAGTATAACAAGCCAAAAAACATTATTAAATGAATTTATAAAAGAACATACAGATTTAAAAGCTTTTGATACCTATGTGGATGATGGTTATACAGGAACAGACTTCAATAGACCTGGATTTCAAAGATTATTAGAAGATATGAAAAATGGAAATATCAATTGCGTTTTGGTAAAAGATTTATCAAGACTCGGAAGAAACTATATAGAGGTTGGAAACTATATAGAACAGGTATTTCCATTATTTAATATAAGATTTATTGCAATAAATGATTTAGTAGATAGTTTTGAAAATCCATCAAGTACAAATACGATATTGATACCATTCAAAAATTTAATAAATGATGAATATGCAAAAGATACATCAATCAAAATAAAATCAGCATTAAATGGAAGAAAAAAGAAACGGAGAATTTGTTGGAGCCTTTGCATCATATGGTTATATAAAAAGCCCCATAGATAAGCACAAGTTAATTGTAGATATGGAATCTGCAAAAATTGTAAGAAAAATTTTTGAATGGAAAGTAAATGAGGGATTAGGAAATTTAAGTATTTGCCATAGATTGAATGATATGGGAATTTTAAATCCTACAGGTTATAAAAAGAAAAGGTTAAATCAAAACTATAATAATTCTAAAATATTAAAAGAAGACTATTTTTGGTCTCCATCAACTGTTAGAAATATTTTGAAAAATGATATATACATAGGAAATATAACGCAGGGAAAAAGAAGAGTAAAAAGTTATAAAATACATGTTGTAGAGCAAGTACCAGCTGATTCATGGATTACAGTAGAAAATATGCATGAACCTATTGTAGATAGAGAATTATTTGAAAAAGCACAAAAATTAAGAAATGTTGATACAAGAGTAGAAAATACAGGTAAATTAAGTATATGGGCAGGATTACTAAAATGCGCAGATTGTGGACACGCAATGCATAAAAAATACTATAAAAACAAAAATGGAAAGTTGTATGAATATTATATTTGTGGTACATATAGAAAAAAGTCTAATAAATTGTGCACAAAACATACTATAAAAGTAGAAGAGTTAGAAAATGCAGTCTTAGAAACAATTAAGTTACAAATAGAATCTTTAATAAATTCTGAAAATTGGCTAGAAGAATTAAAAAAGATAAAGTTTTGTAAGGATGACCAGTGGGCATACAATACTCATCTGCAAGAAATAGAAAATACTAAACAAGCAAAAGAAAAAGAGATACAAAAAATAAGAAATTTAAAGAGATGTTTGTATGAAGATTGGAAAAATGAATATATAAATAAGGAAGAATATATAGAGTATAAAGAAAAATATGAACATGATATATATAGGATAAAAAAAATTATTGAAAATTTACAAAATCAAAATGAAGTACAACAAAAGGAAGTAAATAAAAATAGTAAATGGGTAGAAAATTTTAAAATGAATCAAAATATAACAGAATTAGATAGAGATATTGTATCAGAGCTAATTGACTATATAGAGATATATGAAGAAAACACAATAAAAATTCATTTTAAATTCAAAAAATGCTAAATTATTACAAAATTTTACAAAATTGTTTACATAAGCCAGATATTATGCTATAATAAATATGGAAATTTGTATAAAATCGGAGGTTTAAAATGGAAAAAAATAACAAAGGTAAAACTAAATTTTTAATTAAACTAACTTTTTGTTTTACTTTATTATTATTAGTACTTTTTGTATTTATGCAATATTCTAATAAATCTTTTGCAGCAGAACCAGATGCAAGTAAAGAATATTGCTATTTATCTGATATGGAATGGGATAAAAGCTCAAAATCAGGATGGAAAGAGCTTCTTAAAGATACTACAAGTGCTGACTCAAAAATTTCTGTAAAAATAGAAGGAGCATATTATACTTTTGATAAAGGTATATGGGCTCACGCAACATCTACAGTAATATACGATTTAACTAAAACTCCTAACGGAGAAAAATATGATTATTTTACTACATATATGGGGTTAAACCAAAGTGCTGCTAGTTCTAGTAATGGTGTAAAATTCTCTATTTATACATCAAAAGATGGAACTAAGTGGGATTTAAAAACAGCTGAAAATCCTGAAGTATTTAAGGCAGGAACTAATGCAGCTTTTGTTAAAATAGATATAAAAGATGCAAATTGGTTAAAATTAGTTGCTGATGATAATGGAAACAACGGAAATGACCATGCTGTTTATGCTGATGCAAAATTGATTAAAGAGGGATATAAAGAACCAGGAACAGAACTAGTTCCAACAACAACAGATTTGGATGCAAAAATTAAAGAATTTGTAAATTCAAATGCAGATTTATCAACTAATTCAGAATATGAATTAACTCTTTTAAATAGAGAACTAATAAATAGAGCAGGAAGCTATGCATTGAGAAGATTCTTAAATGATAGTGAAGAAAATAAAGCAATGTATGCATCTCTAGTAAATGATTTAGATACCCTTAGATTATATGTTATGGGTGGAGCACCAGAAGGTGGAAGTTATTATAATTCATTAACTCTATTAGCAAAACTTTATGATGAATATGGTGACGATTTTAAAGACAGCACACCTATAGAAAATGAATGGTGTAAGGATGGTATGACTAGAGGCGATTTATATAAGAAAATGGCAATTTCGCTTTCTTTAACTCATACACAAAATGTTTGTTTATGGATGCAATCAGGAGTAATAGAAAATCAATCAGATGCTCTTAGACGTTATGCAATATATAAATATTTATATACAAATGGAAAGCTTAACACAAATTTAGGTGAAAACTGGGATATAACAAAATGGTTTGAAGCCTTACAAGTTGAAGAGATGCGTTATGTTATGAATAACCTTCTAGATGATGAAGAAATTTTATGGTTAAATGCATACGTTCAAGATAGATTAGATGAATATAAGCAATCAAAATATATAACACCTCACCCTTATATTGCTTATGTATGGCCAAATTATGAAGCTGAATTATATTATGATGAAAATAATGTAGATTATTTTAATGAATTATTTGCAATAAATAAAAGAGATGATGATAAAGGTAAAGAACTAGTTGATCAAGATGGGCAAAATACTGGAAAAGTAGGTATATTTGATACAGAATTTACTATACCAGGTGGTAAGAACATTAAAACTTATACTTTTAAAGTAACAAGAGGTACCCCAGATAACAAAATACACAAAGTATGGATGAACTTTAGAAACAAATTTGAAACTGGTTGTGTATGTGGTGGTATATCAAAAAGTGGTTCAAATATTCGTACAACACACGGAATACCTGCAGTAGTTATTGGTCAACCAGGACACGCAGCACTTTTATATTATACAAAAGATACACAAGGAAAAGGCTACTGGGGAATTGACAATGATGTAAGTGGTTGGACATTATCTGAAAAAGGTGAAAGAATGCCACTAGGTTGGGGAAAT
This sequence comes from uncultured Clostridia bacterium, assembly GCA_947632145.1. Taxonomy (GTDB): domain Bacteria; phylum Bacillota; class Clostridia; order TANB77; family CAG-508; genus CAKPQL01. Next base: position 19,686 of record CANRNW010000012.1, on the reverse strand, counting down.
GCTGATTATAGTAGAGGATATTCTGTAGTATACATAGTGTTAGCACAAGAAGCAATAAACGACTATGAAAATTTAATAAAATGTGAAGAACAAGTTATGCTTGCAAAGGTATATGATGGAGATTTAGCAGATGAAGCAACAAAACAAGCTGCATTAACAAAACAAGAAGAAATTTATAGAAACGCATTAAAAATACAACCTATAAATATTGATGCTTGGTTTGGACTAATAAATGTATACAATGCAAATACAAACAAAACAGAAGATGATTTCTACAATTTAGCAGAAGAATTAGCAGAAGATTTAAAATACTTCCCATTACCAATGTATCATTTGACAAATTTAATTAAACCAAAATTAACAAGTGTAAACAACTCATATAAATTTACACTTTTACAAGCAAGAATATTAAAAGAAGCAAGTGCAACACCTGATAATACAGCTGAAAAATATTATGTATATCAACCATCTGTTACAAGAACAGAAGCAAACTATTTATTAGGTCAAGCAGATACATCAATTGCAACATTCTCATTTGATGGAGTAGATGCAGGAAAAATTGTATTATCAAGCCGTTTTGATGAAAGTGGTCTACGAGTTGAATATAGCTTAGACAATGAACAAACATGGCAACAAGTTGCATTCGAAGCTAATAAAGAACATAAAATAACATTAACGCAAGAAGAACTAAATAAAATTACAGCAGACAATGATATTCATATAAATATTGTTGGTGTTCCTCGTAATGATAAGACTATATTTAAAATAGATATAACAGCACAAGAAAATTTAGATACTATATATCCTAACGATTTAGAAAATAGAATTGTTGGTGTTAATTCAAATACAGAATGGCGTTATACTGAAAGTGACGCTTGGACTTCATACAGTGTAACTTCACCAGATTTAACGGGAGATAAAACTGTGCAAGTAAGACAAGCGGCAACAGGTACACAATTAACAAGCGAACCATCACCTATATACACATTTACAGAAGATGATCAACCAGATACAAGAAAATATATTCCAGTATCACACTTAAGTATTCATAGTGTTTCAACAGAAGCTACAGGAAACAATGGAGGTGCAGAACATGCAATAGATGCAAACTATAATACAAGATGGCACTCAGCATGGAATGGAACAGATACACAACGTTTTATAGTAATTAAACTAGATAGATCAGCTTTTGTATCAGCGGTAGAATTCGTACCAGCTGGTGGTGGAAATGGTAGAATAGAAAATGGAACAATCTATGGAAGTATGGATGGCGAAGAGTGGGAAGAATTAGCAAAATTAACAGGTCAAACTTATCCTGCACAAGCAAATACAAACGAACAAGCTAAAGAGTTTACTAAGAGCTTTGAAATAGCAGAACCAAAAGAAATACAATATGTTAAAATAGTAGCAGATAAAACAAATGGTAATTGGTTTACTGCAAGAGCATTTAACCTTTACCAAGACATAACTAAAAACCCACATCCTACAGCAGGTGTTGAATATAGTACTACAGAGCCAACTAATGGTCAAGTAGTAGCAAGACTTGTAAATCCAAGTGAAAAAATAACAATTACAAATAATAATGGAAGTGACACATACATATTTACAACAAATGGAAGTTTCACATTTGAATTTGTAGATGAAGATGGAAATAAGGGCTCAGCTGATGCACATGTTACTTGGATAGATACAGATCAACCAACAGCAGATGTAGATTATGAATTAGATGATGATAAAAATTTAAAAATTTCATTAGATGGTATTAGCGAAGATGTATATTTATTAGATAAAAATAATAATAAAATAAATTATATCGAAGTTGAAAATGGAAAAGTAACACATGTTTCATATTTAGATTCTTCAAATAATGTACACAAAAAAGTAGATGTAGATGAGAATGGAAATATTTCAAAAATCACATATAAGAACACAATAAATAACGAAGCTGTAAAAAATGTTAGTGTATATGAAACAACAGTAGAATATGGAGTAGTTGTAAGTGAAAGATATTTAGATAGTGAAGGAAATGATGTAACAGTAAGTGAAGAAGGAAAAGAAATATTAAAAGGATTGCAAGAAGCAATAACAACTCCTCTAGAGTACACTTTTGAAAAAAGTGGAGATTATGAATTTAAAATGCTAGATAAAGCAAGCAATATATTATATAAAAGTATAAAGGTAGATTATATAGAAAATACTTCTAGAATAATAGCAAGTGATATTACTTATAGTATAACAAAAGTAACAAATCAAGATGTTGTAGCTACAATAAACCCATATATAATTGATACTACAGGAAAACATGTAAGCGTTGAAGTAGTAAACGAGGGAGGAACTACACATACATTTTCAGACAATGGAGAGTTTACATTTAAATATAAAGATAGTTCAGATACACAAAATTGGGAAATAAAAGGACATAAATCAAAAGTGAATTGGATAGATAGAGAGCAACCAACAGCAGAAGTTATATACAGTACAACTGAGCCTACAGAAGGAAAAGTAGTAGCAACTTTAGCAAATGAAAGTGAAGAAATAATAATAACAAACAATGGTGCTAGTAGAGAATATACATTTGATGAAAATGGAAAATTCACATTTGAATTCCAAGATAAAGCAGGAAACAAGGGAACTGCTGTAGCTACAGTAAACTGTATATTAGAAGATACAACAGTTATATCTGAAGAATACAAAGTAAGCAAAAATTATATTTCAAGAATTCTAGAAGGAACAACTGTAAAAGAATTCAAAGAAAATCTAAAATCTGAAGAAGAATTAGTAATAATAGATAAAGATGGAAAAGTCTTAGCAGAAACTGATATTATAACAGCAGGAATGATATTAAAAGCAGGAGAGGAAAAACAATATAAATTAGTAATAAAAGGCGACATAGATCAAGATGGATTAGCAACAGTTTCAGATTTACTAAAATTGAAATTATTTACAGTAGATTTATCAAGACCAACTGATATTGAAAAAATTGCAGCAGATTTAACAGAAGATGGAACAGTAGAAGTAGCAGACTTATTAAAATTAAAAATGATGACAGTAGGATTATAATAATAAAAAAATAAGCGTTTTCACTGAAAACGCTTATTTTTTGTGCATAAATACACCAAGGAGGTGGTGTTGCAGCACCAATAGCATCACAAGTTTTAGGAGAAGCTTTGCCTTATTTGGATGTTATAAAAAAACAAGAAAAACAAACAAATTCAGTTCAGATGCCAAATGTAACAGGTATGGAGTTAAAAGAAGCAAAGAAAATCTTAAATAATATTGGATTGCAATACGAAATTTATAGCAATAATGAAGAAAGTAGTATCGAAAATCCAGTAATATTAGATCAATTACCAAAGCAAGGAATAACGGTACAGGAAGAAACGAAAGTTGTATTATATACAGATTAGCCAATATGTTATGTAGTTTAATCATAAAGATATATTTATAATTGATAATACAAAATTCATAAAAAAACTATACAAATGAAAAAAATAGATATATAATAAATTGGTTGAAATATACAAATTATAATTATCTTAAAATAAATTTTTTAGATAAATGGAGGTATTAACTATGGAGTTAAAAAAAGTGCTAAGTGGCATAGAAGACTTAAAAGCAAAGGGAAATTTAGATATTGATGTAGATAAAATTGAATGTGACTCAAAGAAAATTACTAAAGGAGATATGTTTGTTGCGATAAAAGGCTATGATAATGATGGCCATGAATATATAGATGAAGCAATAGAAAATGGAGCAAAAGTTGTAGTAGTAGAAAAAGGATGTAATTTTTCAAAAGAAAAATTAACAGATGATATAACAGTTTTAGTATGTCCAAATACAAGAGAGTTATTGGCAATTGCATCTTGTAATTTTTATAAGAATCCATCAAAAAAATTTAATTTAATAGGAATAACGGGAACAAAAGGAAAAACAACAACTGCATTTATGCTAAAAGCAATATTAGAAAAACATGGTCAAAAAGTTGGAATAATAGGAACAATTGCAAATTATATAGGTGATGAAAAAATTTCAGAAAGTTCTAGAACAACACCAGAAAGTTTAGAACTTCAACAAATGTTAGCCAAAATGGCAGAAGAAAAAGTTGATACTGTTATAATGGAAGTATCATCACAAAGTTTAAAATTAAGTAGAGTTGATGGATGCGATTTTGATATAGGTGTATTTACAAACTTTTCTAAAGATCATATAAGCAAAAAAGAACATACAGATATGGATGATTATTATAATTCAAAAGTAAAATTGTTTACAATGTGTAAAACAGCATACATAAATGCAGATGATTTTTATGTAGCCAAATTAAAAAATAAAGATTTAAGTTGTGAGATAAAAACTTTTGGAATAGATAATTCTGCAGATTTAATAGCAAAAGATTTAACAGTTACAAATACAACATCAGATTTTAAAGTAAAAATCGATGGTAAAAATGAGAGAATAAAAGTAACAATTCCTCGGAAGATTTAGTGTATATAATTCACTAGCTGCAATAAGTATTGCATTAAAATTTGGAGTAAATGCAGAAGAAATTAAAGAGGCATTAGGAAGTATAAGTGTTCCAGGTAGAAGCGAAATAGTTCCAAATAAAAAAGATCTTACAATAATGATAGATTATGCACATACGCCAGAAAGCTTAGAAAATATACTTCAAACAGTAAAATCATATACAAGAGGAAGAGTAATAGCAGTATTTGGCTGTGGTGGAGATAGAGATAATACAAAAAGAGCAATAATGGGAGAAATATCAGGAAAAATTGCAGACTTTACAATAATAACTTCAGATAACCCAAGAACTGAAAAGCCAGAGGATATAATTAAAGAAATTGAAGTTGGAATAAAAAGAACAGGTAGTAAATATATATCAATAGTAGATAGAGCAGAAGCTATTAAGTATGCAATAGATATGGCAACAAAAGCAGATATTATAGTTCTTGCAGGAAAAGGACATGAAACATATCAAGAAATAAATGGCAAAAAAAATCACTTAGATGAAAGAGAAATAATAAACAAAATTATTAAATAAATCCTCTAAAATAAAGGAAATGATACGATAGTGATAGAGGATTTCAAACAAAGGAGGAAAAAATTTGAATTTTCAAATTATTATGCTAATATCAACATTTATAATATCAATTATACTTGCGTTGATTATAATACCAATATTGAAAAAATTAAAGGTAGGTCAAATTGAAAGAAGTGATGGACCACAGAGCCATTTATCAAAACAAGGAACTCCAACAATGGGTGGAGTAATTATGCTACTTGCAATAATAATATCAGTAGCAATTACTTTTCTTTATTACTTTAAATCTAATATAGAAATAGCAAAAAGTATGATACCGCTTTTAATAATGACAGTTGGAATTGGTTTAATTGGTTTTATAGATGATTTTAAGAAACTAATTTTGAAAAATACAAAGGGATTAAAACCAAGTTTAAAAATGTTAGGATTATTACTAATTTCAGTAATATTTGCAATTTATATAGTAAAATTCTTAGGAATAGGTACTGAAACAATAATACCATTTTTCAAAAATACAATTACAATACCTATGTGGCTATATATACCATTTATAATTTTTGTAATATTAGCAACTACAAATGCAGTAAATCTAACAGATGGAGTAGATGGACTAGGAGGAAGTGTTTCAGTAATAATAATAGCAACATTAACTGCAATTGGAATGATATATAAATCAGAACCAATTATTATATTTGGAAGCATTGTATGTGGAGCAATTTTAGGATTCTTAATATTTAATATACATCCAGCTAAAATATTTATGGGAGATACAGGTTCTTTAATGCTAGGTGGAATAATATCAGCAATGGCGATTTATTTAAAAATGCCATTTATAATTGTAATATTAGCAGTAATTCCAATATTAGAAACCTTATCTGTAATGATTCAAGTAACATATTATAGAAAAACTAAGAAAAGAATATTTAAAATGGCACCATTACATCATCATTTTGAATTAAGTGGATGGAGTGAAAATAAGATAGTATCTATATTTAGTTTAATAACAACAATTGTATGCGTAATAGGAATATATGCTATATAGTAGAAAGGAAATAAAAAAGTGAAAAATAATATACAAACTGCAAAATCTAAGTTAAAACCATGTGATTTTACTTTATGTATAACAGTTACTTTGCTTTTAGCATTAGGAATAATAATGGTATTATCTGCAAGTTCACCATCGTCATTAGCAGAAACAGGAAGCAGTTATACTTATGCAATAAGGCAAGTACAAAGTGCAGCGCTTGGAATCGTACTAATGATACTGATATCTAGGGTAGATTATAAAAAATATAATAATATGAAAATATGTTTACTAATTTATGCTATATCTTTTTTTATACTATGGCTTGTATTGATACCTAATGTTGGAGTAGAAGTAAATGGAGCAAAAAGATGGATTAAACTTGGAGTACAATTTCAACCTTCAGAAATAACCAAAATTGGGTTGATAATATTTTTTGCTGCTATACTTACAAGAAATAAAGATAAACTAAAAAAATTGTCAACTGGTTTCTTTGCACCACTTGCCTGTATGGCATTACCGCTAATAGTATTAGTATTAGTGCAAGACCATTTAAGTGCAACCATAATAATAGCAGTTGTAATATCAATAATGATGCTTATGGCAGGAACTAGACCACTATATTTTGCTACATTTGGAACTGCTGGTGTAAGTATTGCTGCATTAGGACTATATTTAATGGCAAAATTTACAGAAAAAGGAGCATTTAGACTTGCAAGATTAACATCCTTTGTAAATCCTTGGGCATATGAAAAAACATTTCGGATGGCAAGTAATACAAGGATTATATGCAATAGGTTCAGGAGGACTATTTGGAGTAGGCTTGCGGAAACAGTAAACAAAAATACTTATACATACCAGAACCACACAACGACTTTATATTTGCCGTATTAGCAGAAGAGTTGGGATTTATAGGATGCATAATAGTAATTGCATTATTTGCTATATTCGTATGGAGAGGCATTTTAATAGCAATGAGAGCACCAGATATGTTTGGTAGCTTATTGGCAGTAGGAATAACAACATTGATAGGAACACAAGCAATTATGAATATCGCAGTAGTAACATCATCTATGCCAAACACAGGAATACCTTTACCATTTTTTAGTTATGGAGGAACATCTCTTGTAATTTTACTTTGTTCAGTAGGAATACTGTTAAACATATCAAGGCAAACAAAAAAGGTGTAGAAAGGAAGAAACATATGAAGGTAATAATTGCAGCAGCAGGTACAGGTGGACACATAAATCCAGGAATAGCCATTGCAAATAAAATAAAGGAAAAGCAACCAGATTCAGAAATAATATTTGTTGGTACACCTAGAGGGTTAGAGAATGATTTAGTTCCTAGAGCTGGTTATAAATTAGTAACAATAGATGCACATGGAATAAGCAGAAAAATAACAGCTGATAACATAAAAAATGCTATAAAAACATTAAAATCAATAAGCAAAGTAAAAAAAGTAATAAAAGAATTCAAACCAGACATTGTAATTGGTACTGGTGGATATATTTGTGGACCAGTGATGTTTTCTGCACACAGCCAAAAAATTCCAACAATGTTACACGAAAGCAATGCTTTCCCAGGGATTGCAGTAAAAATGTTTTCAAAAAAGGTAAATACTGTTTTAGTAGGATTTGAAGATGCAAAAAAAAGAATACCAAAGGCTAAAAGAATAGTATTAACAGGAACTCCAACAAAAGTAAATAAACTTAATTTATCGGATATAGAAAAAAACAAAATAAAACAAGAATTAGGATTTGTAGATGATTTACCACTTATATTAGTAGTTGGAGGAAGCCAAGGAGCAAAGTCTATAAATACAACTTTAATAGATATAATAAGTAAAAATATAAATTATCAAATAATATGGTCAGTAGGACAAAAACAGTATGAATCAATAAAAGAAGAATTATCAAAGAAGAATATAAATATAGAAAATATTAAAAATGTAAAAATAGTTCCATATATATATAATATGGAAGAGATTTTAAATACAGTAGATGTAGTCGTTGCAAGAAGTGGAGCAATGACAGTAACTGAAATTGCAAGAGTAGGAAAACCTTCAATACTTATACCATTCCCATTTGCAACAGAAAATCATCAGGAATACAATGCAAGAGTATTAGTAAGTGCAGGTGCTGCAAGGATTATATTAGATAAGGATTTAAACGAACAAACTTTAGAAAGAGAAATCAATAGTATAATTTCAAATAAAGATGAGCAATTAAAAATGGGAAAAAATGCTGAAAAAATAGCAATCCAAAATGTAGAAGAAAAAATATATGAAGAGATAGAAAAAATATTACAGTAGTATTACTGGAATTTTAAAAGTTAATTACAAAATATGGAAAACAGGTAGTATATTAAAAAATACTATCTGTTTTTGTCAAATAATGTAGAAAATAGTAATAAAATGGAATATATTGCGAATAAAAGTTCTTGACAATATTACAATTGTAAAGTATATTAGGTAAGTTCGACACACAAAGGAATAGGGGGGGGAAAGTTGGATAGTTTCAAGAGATACTATGGAGAAGCTAGGTTTAATGGTAGAGAGCTAGTTGAAACTAACAAAAAGGGTCTTATAAAATTAGAATATTATGGAACAAAAAACATATTACAAGAAGATATGATAGAATATGGAATAGAAATTGTAAAAAAGGAATACCAAAACAGGCAATTTATTCAAGAATCAAATAGTGTAAATAACATAGTACAAAATGAAAGAGAAATGGAGGAACTTATAATGTTATTAAAAAGAAATAAAGTCACTCCAATAGGTTTAGAAGATGTAATTGGAGATCTAGTGGATAAAATAGCAGATTAAAAAATCTGTTATTTTATTTTAATATATATTTACACTGGAGTTTATTTGGTATATAATCAATAAACAATTGTTATAAAGGAGAAAATATATGGCAGATAATTTAATTATAGTTGAATCACCTGCAAAGGCAAATACAATAAAGAAATTTTTAGGTGGAAAAACTAAAGTTGTGGCATCTATGGGACATATTAGAGATTTACCTAAATCAAAATTGGGAGTAAATGTTGAAAAAGATTTTGAGCCAGAATATATAAATATAAGAGGAAAAGGAGATTTAATAAAATCATTAAAAAAAGCTGCTGCTGATGCAAAAAAAGTATATCTTGCAACTGACCCTGACCGTGAAGGAGAAGCGATTGCATGGCATTTAGCTCATATTCTTGGAATAGATGAAAAAGAAATTTGTAGAATTACTTTTAATGAAATAACAAAAGAAGCGGTACAAAATGCAGTGAAAAATCCAAGAGCAATAGATATGAATTTAACAGATGCACAACAAGCAAGAAGAGTTTTAGATAGAATAGTTGGTTATAAAATGAGTCCAGTTTTATGGAAGAAAGTAAGAAGAGGTTTATCTGCAGGTAGAGTTCAATCTGTTGCAGTAAAACTAGTAGTAGATAGAGAAGAAGAAATAGAGAAATTTATACCAGAGGAATATTGGAACATATATGTAATATTATCAGATGATAAAACAAAGAGAAGTTTTGAAGCAAAATTCTATGGAAAAGATGGAAAAAAATTAGAATTACACTCTGAGCAAGAAGTTAAAAAAGTATTATCAGATTTAGAAAAAGCAAAATATTCTATAACAAATATAAAGAAAAGTGAAAAAAAGAAAAATCCAGCACCACCATTTACAACAAGTACAATGCAACAAGAAGCATCAAGAAAATTAGGATTTTCTTTAAAAAAGACAATGTCATTTGCTCAAGGATTATATGAAGGGGTAAATGTTCCAGAGAAAGGTACAGTAGGACTAATTACATATATGAGAACAGATTCAACAAGAATATCTGAAGAAGCTAGAGGTTATGCAAAAAAATATATTGAATCTACTTATGGAAGTAAGTACTATGAGAATAGGTATTATAAAACAAAAGCAGATTCACAAGATGCACATGAAGCAATAAGACCTACATATATAGATTTAGAACCAGATAAAATAAAAGGTTCCCTAACAAATGATCAATATAAACTATATAAATTGATATACAATAGATTTATTGCAAGTCAAATGGCAACAGCAATTTATGATACAGTTAGTGTAGATATAGATGCAAATAACTATAATTTCAAAGCAAATGGTCAAACTTTAAAATTTGATGGATTTATGAAACTATATGTAGAGTCATTAGATAATGATAAAGAAGATGAATTTACAAAAATCCCAGATTTAAAGGTAGGAGAAACTGTAAAAAAAGAAAAAATAAATACAAAGCAAAGCTTTACAGAGCCACTACCAAGATATACAGAGGCAAGTCTTGTAAAGGCATTAGAGGAAAAGGGAATAGGGCGTCCTAGTACATATTCTCCAACAATAACAACAATATTGGAAAGAAGATATATAGAAAAACAACAAAAACAATTATATCCAACAGATTTAGGAAAGGTTGTAAACAAACTTTTAACAGAAAACTTTGAAGATGTAATTAATGTTGAATTCACTGCTAAAATGGAGCAAGAATTTGATGAAATTGCAGATGGAAAAGAAAAGTGGAAACATGTTATAAAAGAGTTCTACGGACCATTCGAAAAAACTGTAGAAAAAGTAGAAAAAGAACTAGAACACGTAAAATTAGAAGAAGAGGTAACAGATATACCTTGTGAAAAATGTGGCAGAATGATGGTAGTAAAATATGGTAAATTCGGAAAATTCTTAGCATGTCCTCGGATATCCAGAGTGTAAAAATGCAAAACCAATAGTTCAAACTATAGATGTGCCTTGTCCAAAATGTGGTGGAACAGTACAAATAAGAAAAACAAAGAGTAAAAGAAATTACTATATCTGTGAAAATAATCCTAAAAGTTGTGATTATATATCTTGGAACAAACCAAAGCCAGGAGAGCCATATAACGAAGAAGAAAGTAAAACTATAAAGAAAAGAACAACAAGAAGAAAAACAACAAAAAAGAAAAAATAAAAATCAATTAGTACTCATATTGAGTAAAAATAGATATAAGGAAACAATATATGAATAAATATATAACAGTTATTGGAGGAGGACTTGCAGGATGTGAGGCAGCATATCAAATAGCAAAAAGTGGAATAAAAGTAAAACTATATGAAATGAAACCTATAAAATTTTCTCCTGCACATGCAAATGAAAATTTGGCAGAAATCGTATGCAGTAATTCCTTCAAATCAAATTTAATAACAAATGCTTGTGGATTATTAAAAGAAGAATTAAGAAAATTAGATTCACTACTAATAAAATGTGCAGATAAGGTAGCAGTTCCTGCTGGACAAGCATTAGCAGTAGATAGAGAAGAATTTTCTAAACTAGTTACTAAAGAAATTGAAAGTAATCCTAATATAGAAATAATAAGAGAAGAGTTTGTAAATCAAGAAAACTTTGAAGAAGTTATAGTAATAATAGCAACAGGCCCATTAACATCAAACAATTTATCAGAGCAAATAGGAAAACTAACTGACTCAGAAAACTTACATTTCTTTGATGCAGCAGCTCCAATAATAGAAAAATCAAGTATAGATATGAATATAGCATTTTTGGGAGATAGATATGGTAAAGGTGAAAACGCATATATCAATTTACCAATGCAAAAGCAAGAATATGAAATCTTTTATAATGAACTTATAAATGCAGAAGTAGCTACTTTACATGAATTTGAAAAAAGAGAAATATTTGAAGGATGTATGCCAATAGAAGTAATGGCAAAAAGAGGAATAGATACATTAAGATATGGACCTTTAAAACCAGTTGGGTTTGATAATCCAAGAACAGGAAAAAGACCTTATGCAATAGTTCAATTAAGACAAGATAATGCTGAGCGGTACTCTATTTAATATGGTAGGATTTCAAACAAATTTAAAATTTGGAGAACAAAAAAGAGTATTTTCACTTATTCCAGGACTTGAAAATGCAGAATTTGTAAAATATGGTGTAATGCATAGAAATACTTTTATAAATTCACCAGAATTATTAGATGAAACTTTTAATATGAAGAAAAATAATAATATATTCTTTGCGGGTCAAATAACAGGTGTAGAAGGCTATGTAGAATCAATTGCATCTGGATTAGTTGCAGGAATAAATGCAGTAGAAAAGTTCAATAAAACAAATAAAAGAATCACATTTTCAGAAAAAACAATGATAGGAGCATTATCAAAATATATAGCAACACCTAATAAGCATTTCCAACCTATGAATGCAAATTTTGGAATATTGCCAGAATTAGAAACAAAAATAAGGGATAAAAAAGAAAGATATGAAGAACTAGCCAAAAGAGCAATAAATGAATTTTTATATAAATAATAAAAAACTGTTCAGAGACCCTGAACAGTTTTAATCTATTTTTAAAATATTTTTTCAAACCTATCTTTTTGAATAACATCAGGTACTTCTATTGGATACTCACCTGTAAAACAACCTGTACAGAAACTTTTTATATTAGACTCTTTAGCAATTTCAAACATATTATCCATATTTAAATATTCTAAAGAATCTGCACCAATTTCTTTTCTGATTTCTTCTACAGTTTTTCCATTAGCAATTAAGTTTTCTTTATTATCTACATCTGTACCAAAATAGCAAACATCTATAAAAGCAGGAGAGGCAATTCTTAAATGAACTTCTTTTGCACCAGCTCTTTTTAATATTTTTATTATTCTAGTTATTGTAGTTCCACGAACAATAGAATCATCTACTAAAACTATTTTTTTACCATTCACAGTTTCCTTTATAGGATTTAGTTTTAAAGCAACTTTATTTGCCCTTTGTTTTTGAGTAGAAAGAATAAAGGTTCTACCTATATATTTGTTTTTTATAAATACAACATCATAATGTATTTTAGATTCTTTTGAATATCCTAATGCTGCATCAATTCCAGAGTCTGGAACACCTGCTACAAGATCTGCATCTACTGGTGCTTGCTTTGCTAAAGCTCTACCAACATTTTCTCTGAATTTGTGGACATTTAGCCCATCTATTGTAGAATCTGGTCTTGCAAAATATATATATTCAAAGATACAAAGACCTTTCTTATCATCTTTTTTATAAAAATTAGAGGTTATTTCATTATTTTTAACAGTAACGATTTCTCCAGGCTCAATATCTCTAACAAAATCTGCACCAATTGCATCTAGTGCACAGCTTTCTGATGCAAAGACTATATCATTTCCAAGTTTACCCATACAAAGAGGTCTAAAACCTTGAGGATCTCTAACTGCGATAAGTTTTTGAGAAGACATTATAAGTAATGAATATGCACCTTTAATATATCCCATTGTGTTTACAACGGCTTCTTCAATAGATTTAGTTTTTAATCTTTCTCTTGCTATAATGTATGAAATAACTTCTGTATCGCTTGTAGAAGTAAATAATGCACCAGACTGTTGCAATTCATCTTTTAGTTCCATAGCATTTGTTAAGTTCCCATTATGAACAATTCCCAAGTTACCTTTTGCATATCTTGTAACTATAGGTTGAGCGTTTTCTTTCTTAGGAGATCCGGTTGTTGAATATCTTACATGACCGATAGACATTTTTCCTTTAGGCATTGATTCAACGATATGTTGTTTAAAAACATCAGAAACTAATCCAAGGTCCTTGTGATAAGTTATAACTCCTCCGCTGTTTATTGCAATACCACAACTTTCTTCTCCTCTGTGTTGTAGAGCAGTTAAACCAATGCAAGTAGGACTTACAAGCTCTTCTTCATTTTCTATAGAGTAAATACCAAAAATGCCACACTCTTCTTTTAATTTGTTAAACATTTGAAATCAATCTCCTTAAAAACAATGTAGGGGTAGATTTATTTTTCTACTCCTAAAATTAATATACTACTATTATAAATAAAATTTCGACAAAAGTATATAGCTTATTGTAAAAAAATATAAAATTTGATAGAATAAGTTTAAATAATAAATTTATAGAGGAGAAAAACAATGTATAATTTAGTAGTATTTGCCTCAGGTAATGGAACAACATTACAAGCAATAATAGATGCAATAAAAGAAAATAAATTAAATGCAAAAATAAATTTAGTAGTATCAAATAATGAAAATGCATATGCGCTAGAAAGAGCTAAAAATGCAGGAATAGAAATTTATGTAATACATAACAAAAACACAAATGATGTAGATATTGAATTAACAGAAAAACTAAAAAACTATGATGTTGATTTAATTGTACTTGCAGGGTATTTAAAGTTAATAGGAGAAAATTTAATAAATAATTATACAATAATAAACACACATCCATCATTATTACCTAAATTTGGTGGAAAGGGAATGTACCGGAATGAATGTACATAGGGCTGTAATAGAAGCAAAAGAAGAATATAGTGGAGTTACATTACACTATGTAAATAATAAATATGATGAGGGAAATATCATAAAGCAAACAAAAGTAAAGGTAGAAGAACAAGATACTGCAGAAACTCTATCAGCAAAGGTTCAAAAGGCAGAGAAGATACAATTAATAGAAGTATTACAAGAATTTGCAAATAAGAAAAAATAGAATTTAAATGGTGTAATTGGTAACATTACACCATTTTCATTATGTGTTAAATTCAGACATCTTGCATAATTTACATAATCATGTTAAAATAATTATGTAACAAATCCGTTACAGTATTGTTTGCAAACTCTAAGGCTAGACTTAAATGAAAGGGAGGTACAAAATGAGTATGCAAAATGAAAAGAAACTGGTACATAAGATTCCTAAAGAGCTCATCAGTAGAATAGAGAACCAAATAGGTAAATCTATTATTGAAACAGAGTATCGGGGTGGGTACTGTAAATCAGCAAATTATTTCAAAACATTCGTAGTTAACGGGGAGTATATCATAACAATAATAAATGATGAAAAAATAGACCCGTTGATAAAAAGTGTTAGGGAAGAAGCTGATGAAAAGAAAGCATTTGGCAGAAGAGTGAAGTCTTTGCAGCGTAGGACAAAATTACCATACGACTTAGCAAAAATGGCTGCAAGAAAATATCCTCGTTTAGACAGTGAAGCCCAACGGTTACTATTTTCGATAAGTGAAGCCAAAAAGAAATTTATTGAAAATAGTGAGGAAAACAAGCAATGCTTAAAGAATGCTATAAGTGAAGGAAAAACACAAGAAATTGTGTCAATGCTATTAGCTTATAAAGGTTCTTTAACTTCGAAAGAAGAAGCATTAATTATTAAGTACTGGTTGAAATAAGGTGTTTGAACTTCAAATATCTTACAAAGAAAAGGGGCGTTACTGCTGTTAACGCCCCTTTTTTTAATGTATATATATATTTCCAATATCTTTTCTGTAATCTAACTTTGTATCTACATTTCCGTTCCATTGCAGAATAAACTTTTTCTTTAATGGTTTCAAAATCTTCACCAGAAGTAGAAACAGCAAATAATCTCGAAGTACTTACAGAAGTATATTTATTTCCTTCTATTCTTTTTGCATTTGCAAAATACACTTTTAATCCTTTATTTGTAATTGCATCTTTGTTTAGAGTAAATACACAAGGTTCTTTACTAGAACTTACAGCATATTCTTTGCTTACGACATACACTGTGAAAGTATTAGTTTTAGCGAATTTACAATTATCTTTAGATAATGTTTTATTAACAATATTTTTTAATACCTCTGAGAAAGGTGTTTCTAATGCATTAAGAACATTTATTGCTTCAGGATCTCCAAATCTCGCATTAAACTCAATAAATTTAATACCATCTTTGCACTTGAAGAATCCTCCATAAATAACACCAGTAAATTCCAAAGAATCTTTATTCACATATGAAATAGTTTTCTTAATTAAATCTGCACACTTATCAACATCAGCTTGCTCTAGAAAAGGTAATAATCCATTGCTAAAGCTTAAACAACCCATTCCACCAGTTCCAGGTCCTAAATCTTTTTCATATCTATATGGATAATCAAAAGTTATTGGAGTAACAACAATATTTTCTCCATCTGTAAGAGCCATTACAGTAAATTCAGAACCTTCTACTTTATCTTGAATAATAACTTTCCCGAGATGAATTAAGGCAAGATAAAGCATACTCAAAACCTTCTTGTTTTCCTTTAAAATGAATACCTCCGACTTTTACACCCTTACCACCTGTTAAACCTTCTGGTTTTACAACAAAAGAATCATCTGTGTAATTATCAATAGATTTTTTTAATTCTTCTTCACTTGAAATGTGAAAATTTTTAATAATCATATCAGGGGCAAGTTTTTCTACTATATCTAAAGCATAAGTTTTGCTCCACTCTAATTTTGCACCAAGACTAGTTGGACCAAATACTTTTAAGCCTAAACTTTTAGCTAAATCAATTAGTCCATCTTGAAGTAGATTATCACTACTTACAACACATATTTCTATGTTTTCTTCTTTAATAAATTTAGAAACTAAATCTTTATCAAAAGGTGAACCAATAATATATTTACCATTTGATGAATTTATAGCATCAATTATGGATGGATTTTCATAAGGTAAAACACTGTATAAAGAAAATCCTCTACTTATATATTCTGCAAGAACAGCTTCACGGCCACCATTACCAAGAAGTAGACACTTTGTCATAAAAAAATCACTCCTTAAATCAATTTGAATATATAATATGATTAAATAAAAAATATGTCAATAAATTATCAATATCATTAAATTTTTTCTTTTATCATACCTTCTCTATAAGCTGTAAGAAGCATTTTCAAATCTTCAATTTCTCCTTTTAATTTTAGCCCAATATCAGTATCTGCAACACGCTTCCTTTCAATATTTTCTTTTCTCAAAACAATTTCAGATTGTAAATCACATTCAGTTTCTATTGCATGTTGTTTAGATTCAAAAGGCTTATTTGCAGCGAGTAATAGTCCATAAGAATTATATGAAAGTGTGTATCCTGCTTCACCAGTTTGCTCCCTATATGTTTTAGAAAATCCACCATCTATAACCAACAATTTTCCATTTGCCTTTACAGGAACTTCTCCTTTTACTGCTTTTACAGGAATATGACCATTGATTATATGAGAATCTTCTAAATTAACATCAATGCCAAATTCACGTAAAATCTTATTACATATATCTTCTTTTTCAACTAATCTATAATATGGAATTTTGTTTTCCTTGTGAAGTTCCTTATTATCTATGAAATATCTTTCAAAAGTTGCCATTTTCTCTTTACCAAAAAATGGTGAATCAGGTGAACACCAGAAAAACCACATTAAATCTTTATAGTTTTGGTTTATTTCTAAATCATCCTTTTCAAAATAAGCCTTATGAGCGGCTTGCTCTATAAATTTAAAATATTCTCTACCACTTAAAGTTTTTCCCATAATAGTAACCTTTTTAAATGAACCATCTTCAAGCATTGGAACACATCCATGAAATAAAAGGTTTGAGTTAAATACTGTATATGCGCTTCCTTTAGCATAAAGAAAGCTTATATGTGTACTTAATTTATCACTATTTATAAAAGATTCATATAATCTTGTCATAACTTCTTCTTCTTCAGGAGTAAGCTCATATGGATTATTTGGATCAATTGTTGGAAAATCAGTATCATTTAATTTATATGTGTTTCCATCAATAGTAATTGTTCCATTTTTATAATCTATTTTATCTAACAACAATCTGTCATCCATATTATATTCAGGGTGTTTCATTACAAGTTGACCTTCTATTTTAAATTGAATTATAGATATAGCTTTTTGAATTTTAG
This sequence comes from uncultured Clostridia bacterium, assembly GCA_947632145.1. Taxonomy (GTDB): domain Bacteria; phylum Bacillota; class Clostridia; order TANB77; family CAG-508; genus CAKPQL01. Next base: position 1,899 of record CANRNW010000012.1, on the reverse strand, counting down.
CAATAGAAAGTTTGTCTGTTCCACTATATTTATTATATTCAAATTGTTTCGGAATAAAAGCGTTACTAATATTATCTTCTTTATAGGTATTAAAAGCAAAAGTAGAAAGAGGTCTAATGCTAATACCATATCCTTCTTCTAAAGTAGATATATTATCATATCTAGCACAAATTCTTACAACATTGCATATACAAGCCCTATTTCCACATGCTGCTCCCATCCATAGTATATCGTGATTTCCCCATTGGATATCTAAACTATGGAATTTCATAAGTGCATTCATAACAACTGGAGCACTCATCCCACGGTCATATATGTCACCAATAACATGAAGATGATCAATTGCCATCCTCTTAATTAAGTTAGAAATAGCAACAATGAACTCATCTGCTCTATTTAAATCAATGATTGTTCTAATAATTTGACTATAATATTTTATCTTATTTTTTAACTCTACTTGTGCATGTAAAAGCTCATCTATAATATAATCGAAGCCCTTAGGTAATGCTTTTCTAACCTTTGAACGTGTGTATTTTGATGTAATTTCTCTTGCAACCTCTACTAATCTTTCTAAGGTAATAGAATACCATTTGTTTAAATCTTCAACATCCTTTTTTATAAGAGTTAATTTTTCTTCAGGGTAGTATATAAGAGTAGCAAGAGTACTTCTTTCATTTTCAGGAACTGAATCTTTAAATAATTTTTCTATTTTACTTCTAATAATACCTGCACCATTATTTAGAATGTGCAAAAATGGCTCATATTCTGCATGAATATCACTAACAAAAACTTCTGTACCCTTTGGTAAATTTAAAATAGATTGTAAATTTATAATTTCCTCTGTAACTTCTTCAACATTTTTATATCTTTCACTTAATAACTCTAAGTACTTATTCCAATTTCCTCTATATTCCATTTTTATCCTCCTTTTGCAATGATGATTTTCATACGCTCCTACATTATATATCAAATTAAGAAAAAATACTACTAGTTGAGAAAAAAACATTACGCACTTTTATGCGTAATGCTTCTTATATATTCTCCAATTTCTTTATCTGTAAGATGCAGTAAATTTATTAAATTATTTAACAAATCTTTTCTTGGCAAATCTTCTTCGGTATCTATTCTAACATATTGTCGTAAACTAATTTTTAAAATATCAGCCATTTGCTGTTGAGTATATCCCAATATTTTTCGCTTTTCTTTAATCATTTTTATCACCAGTAAAATTATTACATAAAAGCTAAAAATATAATATTGACATTAAACGTCATATATTTTAAAATAAAATTAGACAATTAAATCGTAGGGGTCGGCGCCTCGACGACCCGTAATCCAAGAAATATATATAAACCGTAGGGGCGCATGATTGCGCCCAAAATGAAATGTATTGTAAATATAAATGCACATGAAATAACCGTAGGGTCGCATGGTATGCGACCCGCCCAATCTTAAAGGAGGAATCCATAATGCAAAAGAAAACCAAAACAATAATTATGATAGGAATATTATTACTAATCCTAATATCAATTTCAATATTGGCATTAAACAAAACAAAATCTATTCAAAAGCCAATAAATCAATTAGCGCAGGCACAGTATACAACCACAATAGGAAGCCAAACTTTTGATATAACAAATGCTGTATTAGAGGCAAATGAAATAATACCAACAATATCAGCAGGAATGATCCCAGTAAAATGGGATGGAGAAAATTGGGTAATAACAACAAAAGAAGATATTGATTGGTATAATTATGCAAATGGAAACTCAGCCTATATAATGTTAAATGATGGCGTATACCAAAGTGAATTGCTACAAGATATGACAGGAAAAAAACTAGCGAAAGAAAATATAGGAATACAAATACAAGAAACAGAAGTAGGAACAATATATATGT
>CANRNW010000011.1 GCA_947632145.1 uncultured Clostridia bacterium | reverse complement strand
GAAATAAATGAATTAGAGTCAAATTTAATATATATAGGTATGGTGGGAATGATAGATCCACCAAGAGTTGAAGCAAAAGAAGCAGTAGAAAAATGTAAATCTGCAGGAATTAAGCCAGTAATGATTACAGGAGACCACAAAATAACTGCAATAGCAATAGCAAAAGCATTGGGAATATTACAAGATGAAAGTGAAGCAATATCTGGTGCAGAATTAGAAAAAATGACAGATGAAGAACTTACGAAAAATGTAAGAAAATATTCAGTATATGCAAGAGTATCACCAGAGCATAAAGTAAGAATTGTAAAGGCTTGGCAAGCAAATGGCGAAATTGTTGCTATGACAGGTGATGGCGTTAATGATGCACCAGCATTAAAGAATGCAGATATAGGTTGTGCAATGGGAGTTGTTGGAACAGATGTAGCAAAAGAAGCTGCAGATGTAATATTAACAGATGATAACTTTGCAACAGTAGTTTCTGCAGTTGAAGAAGGAAGAAGAATATATGATAATATATTAAAAGCAATACAGTTTTTATTATCTAGCAATGTTGGAGAAATAATTACTTTATTTGTAGCAATACTAATAACACCATTACTTGCAAAATGGTTTGGAATAGAAAATATTTCTGCCTTAGAACCATTACTTCCAATACACATATTGTGGATCAATTTGGTAACAGATTCGCTTCCAGCTTTAGCTTTAGCAGTTGACCCAGCAGCAAAAGATATTATGAAAAGAAAACCTATAAAACCGAAAAAAGGAATATTTACAAAAGGAATGACTTTAAGAATAATATACCAAGGAATTATGATAGGAACTATTACTTTAGTTGCTTTTATAATAGGACTTTCAACACCAAATGTAGATGAAATAGAAAAAATAAAAATAGGGCAAACAATGGCTTTTTGTGTATTAGCTTTATCACAATTAGTACACATATATAATGTTAGAGATAATAAAAAATCTATATTTAAAACCGGAATATTTAATAATAAAATGTTAATACTAGCAACTTTAGTATCTTCTGCATTTATGTTTGTACTATTATTTGTTCCAGTGTTAAGAGAAATATTTGGATTAGCAATATTACCAACAATGCATATAATTGAGGTTGTAATATTAGTATTTTCACCAATATTGATAGTAGAGTTAGCAAAGTTGTTTAAAATAAATACTAGTAAAAATGAGTAATAAAATTGTCTTAGTAAATTTTGAAGGAGGTTCTAAATGTCAGATACAATACAAGAAAAATTAGGATATATAGGATTAGATTTAGATAATATACCTGAATTTTTGAAAGAATTTAAAGCACTAGATTTTAGGACATCAAAATTAAAAGAAGATAATAAACACCTTGTATATAAATATGTTCCTATAGATAAAATACAAATACTAATAACACCAAAAAATAGATTAGATGATATAAATGAAAAATATTCTAAGGCAGCTCCAATAATTGCATACTTACAACCAAATGAAGAAGAAAATATAGAAAGATATACAGAGTTTCTTTCTATGTTAAATAAAGTTACAATAGAGGAAATAGAACTTGCAAGTAAAGAACAAAAGCAATTAGAAAAGAAGATACCTTTTGATGTGAAGTATCATAAAAGCTATGCTTGGCAAATATATTATTCAGAATTTACAAACGAATATTTTATGATGGTACCAAGTGTTGATGAAGAATATGATAAATTGTTTTTACTTTTAAAGATGCAAATAGAACTTAGTAAAAGCAAATCTAAAAAAGTACCTAAAATTTTTGTTCCAATAAATTATGTGGATTATTCAGAAACTATATTAAAAAAATCAGAGATAAACGATATAGAAAATTATTTGTGGCTCTTTACAAAAGATTGGACTAATATATATGAAATATATAACAAAGATAATGAATTGAGTTTACAGATTGTAGGAAAAACAAATGTGTATGAAAACATAAAGAGCAAGTACAAGATAGAAATTTTAAATAGAGAAGAGGCTACTAATTTTTATCAATATATAAAGGCACTATTTATATTGCAAACAGAATTATCAACTCACTATAAGTTTAAAACTAAAATAAGTTCTAAGAGTGAATTAGAATTTTATTACAATGATACAAAAATTAAATACGATAATTTATCAAAATTTATAGAAACAGAATATCTAAATTTGCAAAAAAATGATAGTGTAAACGATAAAGAAATCGAAAAAGAAAAAGCAAGATTAGCAAATTTAAAAAAGATAGCTAAAGAAAAAGAAAGCGAATACTTAGATAAACAAAGGCAAATTGCATTGTATTTAGAATGTAAGAAAACTTTTTTTGGAAAAATGAAATACTTTTTTAAACATAAAAAAACATTTTCAAAGGTTGAAAATAAAGATGTAGCAAAAAACATTGCAAATAATACAGAAAACGATGATACTGTTGCTTCTCAAACACGGTATTACGAAAAATTCAGAAAACAATTTACACTATACAATAGAAGATCTTGTAACATTATATTACACTGCAGATAAAAAAACAAAAGAATTAAGTAATTTAAAATTAGATATAGAAGCTTTAAAAATAAAGATTTTTAATCTAGAGCAAAAAGTAAATAATGCAACATTATACATTGAGGAGATTGATAAGCATAAAAAGAGCATTTTTGAGTTTTGGAAATTTGCTAATAAAGATGAGCTAAAGGCATTAGAAATTGGTAATTCACAAGAAAATGAAACAAAAAAACAAATAAAGAAAACTTTTAAATATGAATTTGATTTTGAAAATTTAGCTTATGATGCAGATAAAACACAGAGAATAAAATTATCAAAAGTGGAACAAGATAGTGCATATATTTTAACAACAGATGTTATAAACGTAGTAAATGATATAAGTTTAGCACCAAAGTCTTTAGAAGAATTAAAAAATGAACAATTAGATAGTATAAAAACTTATAACCTACAAGAGTTTGATATTTTTGGTAATATACAAGACAATAGGTCTAACATTAAAAATTTGGGTAACCAAAAACACAGAGAAAATAAAAAGGACAAATTAAAAATATTAGGAATAACTAAAAACACAACATTAGATGAATATGTAAATAAAATTGAAGATATAAAGAAAAATTTAGATGAGAGTTTTAGAAAAATAAAGTCTAAATATAATATGAGTGTATATGCAGTAAAAAACAATAATAATGCAATAGAAAATGAATATGGCAAATATTATATCAATTTAGAACATGCACTAAAAGAGACAATTACTGATGAAAAAGAAGTAGAAATATATAAAATAAATTTACAAGAAAATATGCCAATAATATATTGTAGTAATATAATTTTTTATGATAATTTTAATAAAACATTACCAGAGGGAATAAATGTTGAAGAAACTGTATTACTAAAAAATAGTTTATATGAATTTAAAAAAGTAAAAACAGATGAGTTTAGAACAAATATGTATCTATCCGAAAATGAAGAAAATGTAATGGTAAGAAAAGTGGTTATTTATGAATATGATGTAAATATGAATAGTTAAAAAGTAAACGGAGCCAAAATATTGGCTCCGTTAAAGTTAATGTAAGGTGCGGTCCTTAAGCGAATTAGAATGTATCATCCAACGCTCTTCTAACTACTATATGAGCGTTTTCAGCTATCTTGCGATTCGAAGAATCAAACAAGCAACTCAAATGCTCTACAAGTTCAGGCTGATCGCCTTTAATATAAGAATCAATAGCATAATAAAAAGTCCGAAATTCAGCAGTATTTGCCTTAATAAACGGAAGTAAAAGCTGTCTCATCAAGTCCAAAGTACTTTGTTCCATAGTTTTTTCCTCCTTAAATTTACAATGCACCTTACGTTTGCTTATAATATTATTATAAAATAAAAATGAAAAAATTACAATATAAGGTTAAATTTGAAAATAACATAATATTGTGTTATAATATAAGAGTAAATGCTTTATATTTTAATTGCTGCAGTTGTGGCAATAAATAATTAAGAAGGAGGTAAATGAGCATTTATTATTCCATCAAAACAAGGGTTTAAAACCTATGACAACAAGGAGGACTTATTATGAGAACCAAAGGTATTGAACTTTACAAGAAGGCGGATGAGTTGTTGGTAGATATGGAAAGCAACGACTTCAGCTGGAAGGAGAATGAGAAGAGATTTGTTGAACTTTTAAATGAGTTCTTTGCAAATCCTACTCAGGAAAGTGGCTTTTCGAGCAAAACGGTTTGGAAGAGGATAAACGAACTGTTTGAAAGCTACAGTAAAAGCGTTGAAGGAGACATAGATTACAACTATCTCATCTTGCAATGCCGCATCGATTGCTTCTTTGCAGAGCTTATCGAACGTTATGATGTACAAATGGCCAAACAAATTCTGGATACTACAACAAAAATCTACGTGTCTGACGAAATCGAAGATTTAATGGCTGAGAAGTGGGATGACCTCGAGGAAGTTGCATCTGACATTGCCGAATATTTGGTAAATGATCATATTAAGTGCGACAATTTGTCGGAATTGCATACAGGAGGACCGGAAGTGTATGTTATGTTCAAGATTATCGACGATCTGAATATTCCGGAAAATAAAAAGATTTCTTCTAGAGTCCGGATTATAGTTGATCATGACGGAAAGGTTTCTGTAGATATGATAATTCATCCGAAGGGAAGGTACGGAGATGCAGTTCTTTACGACATAACGACGAAATGCAAAGAGTGGATTGATACGCTTAAATAACCACAAATACTTCTTAATTATTTAGCGTGCAAGGGGGAAAGTGTAATACTTCCCTCTTCTGCTTTTTTTTTGTATAAAATTTTACATTTTCATTGCAAAAAATGTCTAAATATAATAAAATATGTTAGAAAATAAATTGAAATTGTATATGATTACACCAAGAAGAGGGATGATATTTTGAACAAATCTGAAGTTGAAATTCAAAAAGAATATATGGATAAAGTTAAAGAATTAAATACCAAAAAACTAAAATATTATATATTAACAATGGGATGTCAGCTAAATGAAAATGATTCTGAAAAGCTTTGTGGTATGCTAGAAAATATGAATTATGAGCAAACTGAAAATGTAGAAATTGCTAATTTTATAATAATAAATACTTGTTGTGTTAGAGAAAATGCAGAAGAAAAGCTATTTGGGAAATTAGGAGAATATAAAAAGATTAAAGAAAGAAACAATGCAATCATAGCTATATGTGGATGTATGATGCAAGAAAAGCATATAACAGAAAAATTAAATAAGAGTTACCCATATGTAGATATAATTTTTGGTACACATACACTTCATAAATTGCCAGAAGATGTTTATAAAGTACTAGAAAAAAGAAAAAAAGTACAAGATATACTAGATATAGATGGAGAAATTTATGAAGGATTACCAATAAAGAGAAGTGATAAAAAAAGAGCATCTGTAACTATAATGTATGGTTGCAATAACTTTTGTACATATTGCATAGTGCCTTATGTAAGAGGTAGAGAAAGAAGTAGAGCACCTAAAGATATATTAAACGAAATAAGAGAATTAGCAAATGAAGGCTATAAAGAAATAACTTTACTTGGACAAAATGTAAATTCATATAATGGTGGAGTAATAAATGGAGAGAAATATAATTTTGCTAATTTGCTAAGAGATGTAAATGAAATTGATGGAATTGAAATAATAAGGTTTGTTTCTCCACATCCAAAAGATTTTAAAGATGATGTTATTGAAGCTATAAGAGATTGTAAAAAGATATCTAGAATAATACATTTACCATTGCAATCAGGAAGTAGCAATATTTTAAGAAAAATGAATAGAAAATACACAAAAGAACAATTTATAGAGTTAGCAGAAAAAATAAAAAAAGAAATACCAGAAGTAGTATTTTCAACAGATATTATAGTTGGATTTCCAGAAGAAACGGAAGAGGATTTTGAAGATACTTTAGACGTTGTTAGAAAAGTTAATTTTGAACAAATATTTATGTTTATATATTCAAGAAGAGTTGGAACACCAGCAGATAAAATGGAACAAATTCCAGAAGAAATAAAACATAAAAGATTTGACAGATTGAAAGCATTATTTGAAGAACAAATTGTAGAAAATAACAAAAAATATATTGGAACAATACAAAAAGTTTTAATAGAAGGAAAAAGCAAGAACAATGACAAAATGCTAACAGCAAGAACAAGCACAAACAAGGTAATTATATTAGAAGGCGATGAAAGTTTAATCGGAAAAATAGTTGATGTAGAAATAATTTCAGAACATATGTGGTATTTAAAAGGAAAGAGGATGTGATAATAATGGCAGAGTTTTCACCTATGATGCAACATTATTTGGAAATTAAAGAGGAATATAAAGATTGTATTGTTTTTTATAGATTAGGTGATTTTTACGAGATGTTTTTTGATGATGCATTAACAGCATCTAGAGAACTAGAAATTACTTTAACAGGAAGAGATTGTGGACAAGAAGAACGCGCTCCAATGTGCGGAGTGCCTTTTCATGCTGCCGAAAATTATATATCAAGACTTATTGATAAAGGCTATAAAGTTGCAATATGTGAGCAATTAGAAGATCCAAAAGAATGTAAAGGAATTGTTAAAAGAGATGTTATAAGAGTTGTAACTCCAGGCACTGTTACTGAAAGTAATATGTTAGATGAAAAAAAGAATAACTACATTATGGCTGTATTTAAAAAAGGTATATATTTTGGACTTGCTGTTTGTGATGTAACAACAGGAGATTTTTTTGCAACAGAAATTAAAGACACAAATAATTTTGCAAAACTTGTAGATGAAATATCTAAATATTCTCCAGCTGAAATAATTGTAAATACTGCTTTCTATAATACAGCAGAAGAGATATCAAAAATTCGTGAAAGATTTAATTCATATATAACTAATTATGGAGAAAATAGTTTTTCAAGTGATTATAAAGATATACAAAATAAGTATAAATTTGAGAATGATGAAGGAAAAGAAATAAATAATTTAGAAGATAGATTATTCGAAGTTTCAGCAATAAATGGTTTACTAGATTATTTAATGCAAACACAAAAAGTTAAATTAGAACACATAAATAAAATAAAATTATATAAAACAACAAAATATATGACATTAGATATAAATGCTAGAAGAAACCTAGAATTAACGGAAAGAATGAGAGATAGTTCAAAAAAGGGAACTTTATTATGGGTATTAGATAAAACATCAACATCTATGGGTGGAAGACTTATAAGAAGATGGATAAATGAACCACTAATAGATATAACAGAAATAAATAAAAGGTTAAATGCAGTAGAAGAACTAAAAGATGGACTTATATTGAGAGGCGATACGATAGAAGCACTAAAAAAAGTTTATGATATAGAAAGATTAGTAGGTAAAATTTCTTATGGCAACGCAAATGCAAGAGATATGATTTCACTTAAAAATTCTTTAAAGCAATTACCAGAATTAAAGAATGTTTTAGCAAGAACAAAAACAGAATTATTACAGAATTTATATTTAAATTTAGATGTTTTAGAAGATATACACAAGCTAATTGATGATGCAATAATAGAAGAACCACCTTTAACAATAACAGAAGGGGGAATAATAAAGTTAGGCTATAATGAAGAAGTAGATAAATATAAAACTGCTATGACAGATGGAAAAAATTGGTTAGTTCAATTAGAGGCTAAAGAAAGACAAGAAACAGGAATAAAAAATTTAAAAGTAGGATTTAACAAAGTTTTTGGCTACTATATAGAAATTTCAAAATCTAATGTAAACTTAGCTCCTGAAAGATATGTTAGAAAACAAACACTAACGACTGGAGAAAGATTTATTACAGATGAATTAAAAAGATTAGAAAGTGAAATACTAGGTGCAGAAGAAAAAATTGTTAAATTAGAATATGACATATTTATAGAAATAAGAAACAAAATAGCAAGTCAAATAGAGAGAATACAAAAATCTGCAAATATTGTTTCAATACTAGATGTATTAACTTCATTTGCAACTGTAGCAAATGATTTAGGTTATACAAAGCCAGAAGTTAATGATAGTGGAGAAATTGATATAAAAAACGGAAAACATCCAGTTATAGCAAAAATGCTACCAGAAGGAAGTTTTGTAGAAAATGATACATACTTAAATAGAGATGAAGATAGATTATCTATTATAACTGGACCTAATATGGCAGGAAAATCTACATATATGAGACAAGTTGCCTTAATTACTATAATGGCACAAATTGGCTCATTTGTACCTGCAACTTCTGCTAAAATTGGAGTCGTAGATAAAGTATTTACAAGAGTTGGTGCTTCAGATGATTTAAGTATGGGACAAAGTACATTTATGGTAGAAATGATGGAGGTTGCATCTATTTTACAAAATGCAACCAGCAAAAGTTTAATAGTATTAGATGAAATCGGAAGAGGTACTTCAACTTATGATGGATTATCTATTGCGTGGGCTGTTGTTGAATATTTAGCAGATAAAGAAAAATGTGGAGCAAAAACATTATTTGCAACCCATTATCATGAGCTTACTCAGTTAGAAGAAAAAATAGATGGAGTAAAAAATTATTCAATAGCTGTAAAAGAAAAGGGAGAAGATGTAATATTTTTAAGAAAGATATTACGAGGTGGAACAGATGAAAGCTATGGAATTCATGTTGCAAAACTTGCAGGTGTGCCTAGAGAAACAGTATCTAGAGCAAAAGAGATTTTGAGTTCACTTGAAAGAAAAAGTAAAACACAAGAAAAAGAAAATCAAAAGCAAGTATCTGGACAACTAGATATGTATAATTATAAAATAGCAGAAGTTGCACATGAGATAGATAAGATAAATTTAGATGAATTAACACCAATAGATGCTTTAAATATATTGGTAAAGATAAAAGATAAGATAAAATAGATTGTTTTGCTATTTTATTGCAAAACAAAATTATAATATGGTATAATGTGAAAGGTGATGAAATTGGAAGGAAAAAGCAAAAAACATATATTTAGGAATTTGCTATTTTTCTTAATACTACTAGTAATAACTTTAAGAATAATACTAAAAGACCAGAGTATAACCCAAATATTAGATATAATAAAAGAAGTAAAAATTCAATATATTTTAATAGCAATATTATGTATGATGATATATATGATGCTAGAAGCGGTTAATCTAGGAAGAACACTAAAGGCACTTGGAGAAAAGTCAAAGTTTATTAAAAATGTAAAATATGCTTTAATAGGATTTTTCTTTAGTTCAATTACACCAGCAGCCAGTGGTGGTCAACCAATGCAAGTATATTACATGCACAAAGAAAAAATATCAGTAGCAAATTCTACTTTAGCATTACTAATAAATTTAACTAGTATGCAAATAATAACAATTGGCTTTGCGTTAATTAGCTTATGTTTTAACTATCAGTATTTAAACACTGCTTTAATTATATTTTTTATAGTTGGAATTTTATTAAACATAACAGCATTAGCACTTTTAATAATAGGTGTTTTTTCGAAAAGATTATCTAAATGGCTTGTAAATGTAGCAATTAAAATATTAAAAATATTTAGAATAAAAAATATTGAAGAGAAACAACAAAAATTCGAAAAAGAATTAACAAAATATCAGTATAGTGCAAAGTATATAAAAGAAAATAAAATTTTAATTTTAAAAACAATATTAACAACTGCAATACAATTTTTTATATTTTACAGCATAACATATTGGACATATCGTTCTTTTGGATTTAGTGAAAGCAACATATTAGAAATAGTATCAATGCAATCTGTATTATATGCAACTGTTTCAGGAATACCATCTCCTGGAGCGGTTGGAGTTAGCGAAGGAGCATTTATAGAGATATTTAGAAATGTGTATCCAGAAGGAATGATTAAAAGTGCAACTTTATTAAATAGAGGAATAAATTTTTATTTGTTTGTAATAATTAGTGCTTTTATAGTAATAATAAATGATCTAAAAAGAAATAATGAGGTAAAAGAATGATAAATATATTGTTATGTGGAAATAAAAAAGTATTTGATGGAGCATTAACAGAACTTATATCAATTACAAATAGAACAAAAGAAGTAATAAATTGCTATATATACACTATGAATTTAACAAGGTTAAAAGAAGAATATTTACCAATTGAAGATGAACAAATAGACTTCTTAAATGAAGTTGTAAAGTCAAAAAATAAAGAAAATAGAGTACAGAAAATTGATGTGACTGAAATTTATGAAAAAGAATTTGGTAAAGGAAAAAACGAAGGAGCATATTGCACACCATATACATTACTAAGACTACTTGCAGATTTGATTCCGGGTATGCCAGATAAATTGTTATATTTAGATATAGATATGATGGTTGGAGATGACATATCTAAATTGTATAATATAGATATAGAAAATTATGAATATGCTGCTGTAAAGGAAAAATATGGTTGTTGGTTAATTAGACCAGATTATATAAATGCAGGAATGCTATTATTAAATATGAAAAAAATAAAAGAAACTAAACTTTTAGAAAAAGCAAGAAATTTACTAAAAGTTAAAAAATTACTATTTGCAGATCAGAGCGCAATATATTGGAACACTCAGAAAAAATTATTATTACCACGAAAATTTAATGAACAATCTAAATTTAATAGAAAAGACACAGTAGTTTGTCATTTTTGTAAAAGACTTATCTTTAGACCATATCCACATACTGAAAATTTTAAACAATGGAATATAGACGAGGTACATACAGTGTTAAAATGCCATTACTTCGATGAAGACTTAGAAGAATATATAAAATTAAAAGAAAAATATAAATGTAAAATAAAGGAGATAGTTTAAATGAATAATAATAAAGAGATACCAATATTTTTCGCAATAGATGATGAATATACACCGTTTTTAGCAGTTGCACTAAAATCATTACTAGATAATGCAAGTAAAGAGTATAATTATTGCATAAAAATTTTACACATAAATGTAAGTGAAGAACATAAAAATCAAATTAAAAAATTCGAAGATGAAAATGTAAATATAGAGTTTGTTGATTTAAGTTATTATATAGAAAAAGTTAAAAACAAACTATATACTCGTGATTATTATACAAATACAACATATTTTAGATTATTTTTACCAGAATTATATCCACAATACAACAAAGTATTATACTTAGATAGTGATATTATTGTTTTAGGAGATATATCTGAATTATTTAATACTGACATGGGAACAAACTTAGTTGCAGCAGCACCAGATGATATAATTCAAAAAAATAAAGTCTTTCAAGATTATGCAGAATTAGTAGTAGGAGTTGCAAAATATCAACATTATTTTAATGCTGGTGTATTGTTAATGAATTTAGATGAATTAAGAAAATTTAATTTTCAAGAAAAATTTATATATTTATTAGAAAAAGTAAAATTTTCAGTTGCACAAGATCAAGATTATCTAAACAGATTATGCAAAGGAAGAGTAACTCTTGTTAGTCACGATTGGGATGTAATGCCTTATGTAAACGATGAAACAAAAGAGGAAGATATTAAACTAATACATTATAATTTTGCATATAAGCCATGGCACTTTGAGGATGTTACATATAATGAATATTTTTGGAAATATGCTAAAGAGACAGAATTTTATGAAGAGATTTTAAAAATAAAAAATAGTTATACAGAAGAGCAAAAATTTAGAGATAAAGAAGCGGAAAAAGCCTTAGCAGAACTTGCAAATAAAGAAAATAGCTGTGTGGGAGACGATAGAAAATATAAAAAAGTTTTTGATACTATAGATGAAATTTCAGAAAAATCAAAAGATAGATTACAAATATTAGAAAAAATAAAGCAATTAGAAAAAGAAGGAAAATTTGATGTAGATGCAGAAAATGATCCAGAAACTATACCATTAACTCCAGATAAGGTGGATTATTTAAGGGAGGGAGCTTATAGCAAAATAAAAAACGTAGTAGCCAATAGAATAGGTGAAAGATTTTTACATAACATTTTAAAAGATAACAAACTAATAATAAAAGATATAATTGGAATAGAAAATATGCAAAAAGTAAACACAGGAGCAATTATAACTTGTAATCACTTTAATCCATTTGATTCATTTTCAATAGAGAAGGTGTTTAGATTATCTGGCCAAGATAAAACTAAAAAACTTTACAAAGTAATAAGAGAGGGAAATTATACTAATTTTCCAGGATTATATGGATTTTTCTTTAGAAACTGTGATACTTTACCATTAAGTTCAAACAAAAGAACAATGATAGAATTTATGAAAGCAGTAGATATAATTTTACAAAGAGGAGATTATATACTAATTTATCCAGAACAAAGTATGTGGTGGAATTATAGAAAACCAAAGCCATTAAAAAATGGTGCTTTTAAAATAGCAAGTAGAAATAATGTACCAGTTATTCCAATTTTTATAACTATGGAAGATAGTAATATTATTGGAGAAGATGGATTCCCAGTTCAAGAGTATACTATAAATATTGGAGAGCCAATATATTCAAATAAAGATTTATCAGATAAAGAAAATGCTGAAATAATGAAAGATAAAAATTATCAAGTTTGGAAGAAAGTATATGAAGACTTCTATAAAATCCCACTTGAGTATACTACTGAAAACATTCAAGTAAGTAAATAGTTAAGATTGAATAATTATTTGTATGAAACGGCGCTATCGACATTTAATTACCAAAAAGAATAAGCTAAAAAGGATTAAGATATGGAGAAACGAATAATTTATTATAATGATGAATTAAATGATGAATTTTCAAGTGCTAAAATAGAGCCAAGACAAATAGATGAAAATTATAAATATGAACACAAAAATATATTTTGGAGGGCTATAGGGTGGTTAGTTCAGAATGTTTTAAGTGTTCCAATTAAGGTAATATATGTAAAAGTAAAGTTTAAAATAAAATATGTGGGAAAAGAGTTATTAAAACCATACAAAAAACAAGGTTATTTTGTATATGGAAATCATACTCAAGCATTTGCAGATACGTTTATAATAACTAATACAATTTTCCCAAAAAGAAATTTTTTAATTGTTAATCCTGAAAATGTTTCAATGAAATTTTTAGGAAATATTGTACAAATGCTCGGAGCAATACCAATTCCAACTAAAAGACAAGGAATGAAAAATTTTTTAGAAAGTATAAATTCAAAAATAAAAAAAGGTTATTCAGTTACAATATTTCCAGAAGCACATATTTGGCCATATTATACAAAAATTAGACCATTTAAGGAAGTATCATTTAAGTATCCTGTGGATTTGAATGTTCCAGCATTTTGTGTTACAAACACATATCAAAGCTATGGTAAAAATAATGATAAAATTCAAATTGTAACTTATGTAGATGGACCATTTTTCCCAGATGAAAAATTAAATCCAAAAGAAAGAAGGATTGACTTAAGAAATAGAGTATATAATAAAATGGTAGAAAGAAGTAAAAATAGCAATATAGAATATATAAAATATGTTAAAATGTAAGGCGTATGATTGAAATTGTACCATATAAAAAACGTTTAGGAGATTATAAATATGAAAAGAACAAAATTGAGAGATAGAATTTTACCTACATATACAAAGGGAGAAGAAATATTTAATATGACTTCTCATATTGTAGGAGGAGCTTTAGGAGTTGTTGCAACAGTATTATGTGTTGTTTTTGCCGCAATACATGGAAATGTATACGGAATTGTAAGTGGCGCTATATATGGATTTACAATGATTTTACTATATACAATGTCTAGTATATATCATGGATTAAATCCTAAAAGATTTTCCAAAAAAGTGTTTCAAGTTTTAGACCACTGTTCAATATTTTTACTTATAGCAGGATGTTATACTCCAGTAGCTTTATCTAGTATTAGAAAAGTTGATCCTGTAGCAGGATGGGTAATATTCGGAGTTATATGGATAGTGGCAATACTTGGTATTGTATTAAATTCAATAGATTTAAAAAAATACAAAAAGTTTTCTATGATATGCTACTTAATTATGGGTTGGTGTATTGTTATAAAATTTGGACTATTGCCACAAGTGCTAGGAACAGCAGGAATAGTATTGCTTGTAACTGGTGGTGTTGCTTATACAATAGGAGCAGTATTATATGGCGTAGGTAAGAAACATAAATATATGCATTCAATATTCCATTTATTCATTTTATTAGGTAGTTTGTTACAGTTTCTATGTATATTATTATATGTAATGTAGAGTAAAAAATATTAAAGAAGGAGGTTTATTATGAATCCAACAGTAATAGTTAGCATTGTTATAGCAGTAATATTACTTTATATAATTATTACATATAACAGAATTGTTCATGCAAGAAACATGAATAAAGAGGCCTTTAGCAATGTAGATGTTGCATTAAAACAAAGATATGATTTAATACCTAATTTAGTGGAGACAGTAAAAGGTTATGCAAATTATGAAGGAGATATTCTAGAAAGGGTTGCTAAATTAAGAAGTAACGTTACTAATATAAATGAAAGAAGTGGACTAGAAACTAACTTTACATCTGACATAAAAAATATATTAGCTATAATGGAAAATTATCCAGATTTAAAAGCAAGTGAAAGTTTTATTAAATTTCAAGATAATTTAGTGAAAGTAGAAGAAATAATAGAAAATTCCAGAAGATATTATAATGGAACTACAAGAAATTATAATACACTAATTCAAAAGTTTCCTAACAATATAATAGCAAAGCTATTTAAATGTAGAGAAGGAGAGTTCTTTGAAATAGACCTTGTAACAAGACAAAGTCCAAAAATAGAAATGAAATAGTGCATAAACCAGATTTAGGTATTGTTTCGTTAATAATTTATACAAAGGAGGATATAGATGAAAATAATAAAAAAGATATTTTTAATTTTAATATTATTTCTAGTACTATCGCCTACAATGTCAAATGCAGTAGTATCAAGAGAAAAAATATTAGATTATAAATCAGAAATATATATCAAAGAAGATGCAAGCATGATTGTAGAAGAAACAATCACGGTATATGCAGAAGGAAACAATATAAAAAGAGGTATATATAGAGATTTTCCTACTAAATATAAAGATAAATTAGGAAATAAATATAATGTGAAATTTGAAGTCTTAGAAGTTTTAAGAGATGGAGAAAAAGAAACTTACAGAACAGAAAAACAAGAAAATGGTGTTAGAGTATATATAGGAGACTCTAATAAAATATTAACTCCAGGTTATTATACATATACAATAAAGTATGAAACAAATAGACAAATTGGCTATTTTGAAGATCATGACGAATTATATTGGAATGTAACTGGTAATGGTTGGAGTTTCACAATAGATAGCGTAGAAGCTATTGTGCATTTACCAGATAATGTTGATATGAGTAAAGTAAATTTCGAAGCATATACAGGATCACAAGGTTCAACAGAAAAAGAATATATAGCAAATAAAAACGAATATTATAATACAGTTACTTTTTATACAACAAGCACTTTGCAGTTACAAGAAGGATTAACAATAGTAGTTGGATTTGAAAAAGGATTGGTGCATGAACCTACAATACAAGAATATATAAACTATTGGTTTGAAGATAATAAAGGAGTGTTAATAGGATTTCTTGGAGCTGCAATAATTATAGTATATTGTGTTATTTCTTGGTATATGGTAGGTAGAGATCCAAAAAAAGATATAATAATTCCAAGATATAATCCACCAGAAGGACTTTCTCCATCAGAAGTAAAGTATATTGATTCAATGGGAAATTATGATAAGGTATTTGAAGCATCTATTCTAAATCTTGCAGTAAAGGGTTATATAAAGATAGAAAGCAAAGAAGAAAAAATACTTGGAATAAAAACAAATAAAATGACATTGCTAAAACAAGAAAAAACTCCAGGAAATGACTTATCTGAAGATGAAATGGATATATATAATTCTTTACCAAAAGAAGCAAAATTAGAGTATAATAGTCTATTACAGGGTAAAATTGAGAATATGCAAAAACGTCAAGAAGAATATTTATCTAAAGAAATGAATGGCAAAATGTATTCTCGTAATATAGGTAAAATTACAATTCCTATAATAATGTCTATTATTACAGTAGTAGTTTCATTATTCATGATAGGAGAATTCGAAGCGTTTTTTGACACCTTTATTATGGTATGGATGCTAATATTTACAGTTATATTTGCAAAATTGGTAAAAAAAAGAAAACTATCAAAAATCATAATAATATTTATGATACCATTCCTTTTTTCAGAAATAACGGGAATGGTGGCATTAGCAAAATCTGTAGGCCTTGGAATGATGATATTAGAACTTCTACTAGTTATAATTAATAGCGTATATGCTATACTAATTCGTGCATATACAAAAGAGGGTAGAAGAATTAAAGATGAAATAGCAGGATTTAAGTTATTTATAAAAACAGCAAGCGAAGAGGAAATGGAAGTTCAAACACCAGAAACATTTGATAAATATTTCCCTTATGCTTATGTATTGGGATTAGAAAATGAATGGGCTAAAAAATTTGAAAATGTTTTAGAGCAATATAATTATGAACCAACTTGGTGTAATGGAATGGATGACGGTTCATTATTTAGAGCAACTGCTTTCACAAGTGCTTTTTCATCAAGCTTTAGAAACTCTATATCATCAGCATCAGTACATCCAAGTTCTTCTGGAGGCGGAAGTGGATTTTCATCAGGAGGCCGGAGGCGGCGGATTTTCTGGTGGAGGTGGCCGGAGGCCGGAGGCGGCGGAGGCTGGTAAAATATAAATAAAAAGAATAAAATTTTAAAATTTTATTCTTTTTATTTTATATTTATTTTTTCTTAAATACTTTTATTCTTTACTAGAATCTGTGCTTTCATTTGGTGTATCAACTGTTTCATCTTTTAATTTATAACCGCAACTTCCACAAAATGCAGCTGTACTAGAAACTTCAGCGTTGCAATTTGGACAGTTAATAATTCCTTTTATTTGTATAATTTCTGATTTAAAACCTTCAATTTTTTGATTAGCTTCTTTTATAGAATTACAAAGTTCTTTTAATTCAGGATAATCTAATTCTGAATAGTTTTCAAAATAAAATTTACCAATTTGGCTATATGTTTTAGCGATTGCTTCTTGTTGTTTTGTGATTTCATGATTTAATCTAGATATGTCTGACATATCTTTTGTTTTTTTTGCGATATCTTTTCCTGTATTAGATAATGTATTTCCTAATTTTTGAAAAAAGTCCATTTGAAAATCCTCCTTAATATTATTTTGAATAATTTAAATTATATCATATACTAATTTAATTGACAAGCATAAATTAAACTAGTATAATGACAGTATTATAAAGGATACAGAGAAATTATGATAAAAAGATTGATATTTGATGTAGATGATACACTAATTGAATGGAAAGGGGAATACTGGAATACTTTAGAAGAAGTATGTAGGAATTTTAATATTCCCTATAGCAAAGAAATGTTAGGCAATATTATCAATGCCATTGATACATATGAATTACATTACGAATACTATAATAAGCAAACAATGCTAGAACATATGAAAACATATACTAATTATAATTTAGATCTTAACTTTTTGGAAGCTGTATTAAAGGCATTTAGAAAATGCGTTCCAGAAAAAGATGAAGAACTAATTGGTGTATTAAATTATCTTAGTAAAAAGTATGAATTAGTGGTACTTACAAACTGGTTTAAAAAAGAACAAATATATAGATTGAAAAATTTTGGGATAAAGAAATTTTTTCCAAAAGTATTTGCAAGCGAAAATTTTAAAATAAAACCAAACAAAGAAGCATTTATAATAGCAATGGAGAATAAATTACCAGAAGAATGCATAATGATTGGAGATAGTCTGGAAAAAGATATTCAACCAGCAATAAATGTAGGAATGAAGGCAATATATATCAATCGAAGTGTTCCTAAAGAAGAAAAGAAAAATTACATAATTATAAATAATATAACTGAATTAAAAGATATACTATAAAATTATTTATTATATATTGGGGTATCGCCAAGCGGTAAGGCATCGGACTCTGACTCCGACATTTCCTAGGTTCGAATCCTAGTACCCCAGCCAACAAACTTACCTATGCAAGAGTAAATAATGAAGAGTGTATAGAAAGGAAAAAATTTATGAGCAATAAAGTATTAAGAAGAGTATTGATAATATTATTAACTTTTATGTGTATTGTAAATATGATTTTTTGCTTTTTATTTAGTCTTAATTCAATAAAAAAAGTTTACTTAAACGAATCGAATATAAACAAAATTCAAGAATTATTAGCTAAAGATTTTCCACTTGAAGATATAAATAATATAAGTGCAATTGGCTATCGATCAGCATGGCATAATTCTATAATATACATATATAATCTTTCTAACGATTTTCAGTCGATTAGTATAAATGATAATAATTCTATAGGTCGATATGTACAAGAAAATGGCGAGAGTATAGATAAACCTTTGGTTGATACGTTATCAACAATTACTATAGCAATAATTATAGTCATAATAATTATTGAATTTGTTACAGTTTTAAAAAAAGTAAAGCATAAAGAAAAAAGCAAAAAGGATAATTTAAAAGAACTTAAGGGTATAAGAAAAATTTTTGCTATTGTGAAAACAAAGATAATTTTTTATGTATTCATATATGTATTATTTTATGTAGTAACAACAATATTGTTACATAAATTTAACTTAGAATATATGCAATGGGTGCATTTTATGTCTTCACTCATAATACTAATTGGAGGAATGGCAGGAATTATACAACTTTTGAAAAAGGAAGATATTTCAGTAATAATGATAATTGTTTTAGATTTACTACTAATTTTAATATTTATTGTAGGAATATATTTAGTATTCAAATCTTTAAATTACGAAGAAATATCTTACAAAGATGGTTATAAAATGGTAGAAAATAGTTTTTCAGATTCTTATAAAGATTATCATATTGATTATTATGATTATAAAAATATTTTTGTAAGAGGTAAAAATGCACGTATAAGAGATATATATCATCGCTCTTTTAGTGAAGATAACTATATTGTAACAGACTATTATGATAGATATGGGAATTATTTATATAGCAAAAATAAATATGAAGTTAAAAATACAGATATATTATCGAATCTAACAGGTGTTCCTCACGAAAACGAAAAAGATAATAAACTAATTGAATCAATAAAACAAGAGGATATTCTTTATGAAAAAGAATTAAATAAAAAAACAAAAATACAAATTATATCTAGAGGTGCTATATTAGGACAAAAAATTTTAGTTGTAGTAGGAAAAACAGTAGATGGTGGACAAACTTGGTATAATCAATTAGAAATGTATGATGGAGCTTTAACTGTTAATAATGACTCAAAATATGTGTTCATAAATCAAAATATAGGCTTTATAAATAATTTACAAACAGTATTAAATGATGAAACGCAACAAGGATTATTAGTTACAGTAGATGGTGGTAAAACTTTTGAAATTGCTCAATTTGAAAATATAGAAGAAATAGGAACTCAGTATTTATATGTAGAAGATGTACCATACGTTGAAAATCAAATTTTGAAAGTAAAAACATATACAATAGATTATAACAGGGAAAAAACTAAAATTTATTATGAATTTTATAGTAAAGATTTTGGTAAAACTTGGGAATATGTTAAATAAAAAAAGAATATGATATATTTAGTATACATTTTAATATTTTTCTGATATAATCATTAAATAAAAATTGGAGGGGGATACGAAATGGAAAAAGATGAACCAAAAGAAGAAAAAGTAACAACTAATAAGAATGAAACACAAAAAACAAGTTCAACAAAACAACCTAAAAAGGCTGTAGAAAAAACAGAAACACAAAAATCTAGTGAAAAAGTAACTAAAAAAGAACCAGCAAAGAAAGAAACAACAAAAAAACAAACAGAACCTAAAGCACAAACAAAAACAGAAGTAAAAGAAGAACCAAAAGTAGAAGAAATAAAAATTGAAGAAACTCCAGCAATAAAAGAAGAAATAGTAGATGAACTTCCAAAAATTGAAGAAACAAAAGCAGAAGTAAAAGAAAAAGACGATACTAAAGCTCCAAAGAAAAAACATACTAAGACAATAGTAGCAGGTACCATAGCACTTATTGCAATTATAGTGGCAGTAGTTGTATTTTTTGCTTTTAGAACTACAACAATTGATTTATCAGATTGCTTTACGGTTGAATATGAAGGATTTAGTGGAAAAGCTAGTGCAACTGTAAAATTAAATGAGAAAGTTTTAAAAAGCAAAATAAAAGACAAAGATATTGCAAAAGATTTTGTAAAAAAATTAGATTTTGAATATGATAATACTAAGGAATATTCTAATGGAGATGAATTATCAATAAAGGTAAAGATATCTTCTAGTTTCTTAAAGAAAAGTAAGTTAAAATTAAAAAGTGATACTGTAAAAATAAAAGTAGAAGGTATAGAAGAAGCAAAATCTATTGATATGTCAAAATATATAAAGATAGAATATAAAGGATTTAATAAACATGCAACAGCACAAGTAGAATTAGATACTGACAAAATGGAAAAAGAACTAGGAAAAGACATTACATCAAAATTAAAAAATAGAATAAAATTAAATATTGAAAATAATGAAAACTTAGAAAATGGAAAAGATCTTGAAATAAAAGTAGATATTGATGATTATTATCTTGAAATAGTAGGAGCTGTTTTAGTATCTGATATAGCTAAAATAGAAATAGAAGGACTTGATGATGCTACTGAAATAGAAGCATTTAAAGATATAAAAGTTGATGTTACTGGAATGTCACCAAATTTAAGCGTTTCAATAGTAAATAATAGCCAAGATGAATTATTAAAAACAATAGAATATAAACCAAGTAAATCAACAGGTGTTGCAAATGGCGAAACAATCACTATAACAGCAGTTAAATGGGACGAAGAATTATTTAATGAAAAGAAAGTTACTCTAAAAGAAACAAAAATGGAATATAAAGTTGAAGGTCAACCATCATATGTATTTAGCGTTTCTGAAATAACTGATACAGTAAAAAATAATTTAAAAACAACTTTTGTAAGCAAAGCAACTTCAAAAGCTAATGAAAATTACGTAGGCTATGATGCAAACAATCTTAAATATATGTTAAAAGAATATACAGATTATAAATATGCAGATGTAAAAAATTATGAAGATACAGATAAAGATTTAAGTTTTGGAACACCAGAAGTTTCTTCTATGTATCTTCTTACAAAAAAAGAAGATAAAAATATTAACCAAATAAATATGATTATAGGAATAGTAAAAGTACCTTGTAAATCAGCAAAAACAGGAGCAACATATACTTGGTATATTACAGTAAAAGCACAAAATACATCTTTAAAAGCAGATGGAACACTAAGTGATAATACAAATTATTCAATTCAAATTAGTAATGGAAAAGATGAAGAATCTGCTTATCAAAAATATGTTAATTCTGAAAAAAATAATTATAATGTAGAGAAAATATCTTTATAGGAAATATATTGGTGGTCACATAATGTGACTACCAATTTTTTTTGTTTAAATTATATTGTTAAAAATTATTTAATGTGATAATATTAAGAAAAACAAAATGTAAGGAGATTTAAGTATGCCAAACACAGATTTATTATTTGAAATTAAGCCTAAGTATAGCATTTTCTATACAATAATTACACATCTTTTTGATATTGCAATATTTGTATTTATATTAGTTATATTGCGGTTCAAATCCACAATTATTTTTAAGTGCAATTGCAGTATTTATTATAACTTTAATAGGATCAATTGTTGTACTAATTATAAAAAGAAAAGTTAATTATCAATATTATTATAGATTTTTTTCAGATAGATTAGAATACAGAGATACATTTTTTAACAAAAACAAAAAGGTCATAAAATATGAAGATTTTAAAGAAATTAGGTATAATCAAGGTTTTATACAATCTAAATTTAACTTAGGAGAATTATGGATTTTAACTACAAATAAAAGCTTTTTTAAAAAAGTAGTAATATTTAAACCTATACCAAATATTGAAAAAGAATATAAAAGAATTATTGGAATATTTAATAATCAAAACGAAAGGTAAGTTGAACGAAATGGCACAATTAGCAAAAGAAATTTTTAAAGATTATACAGAACAAAATATAATACTTGAAGCACAAATAGATAATGTTAATTTATTTAAAAAAAGTAATATATTAGAAATAAATTTAACTTCAGAAAATAAAATCTCTATAAGAGATTTATTTTCTTTTGAAATTTATTTAAAAAAGAGATTTAATTTAAGTGGTATAAAATTAAATATAAATTATACCACAATCATAGATTTTAATTTAGAAAATGAATGGGAAGATATAGTAAAATATGTTGTATATAAATATCCATCAACAAAAGCAATATTAGAAAATACAACGATTAGTGTGCAAGATAGAAAAGTAACAATATATTTAAAAGTAAAAGGAAAAGAAATACTAGAATCTAGGGGAATAAATAAAGTAATAGAAAGAATCATTGAAGTTTTATATGCTAAGAAATGTGTTGTAGAGTTTGATGAAACAAATCAAAACGAAGAAAAACAAATGGAATATTTGAAACACTTAGAAGAGATTGCTATAGAAGATGCTAAAAAACAAATAATAGAACATAAAAAAGAAGAAAAAACAGAATCTAAGTCAAATTCGAAATCTGAAACAGAAAACGATACCAACGTCTCTGCGTCAGAAAATCCATTGATATTAGGCAGAAGCGCTAAAATAAAAGAGGAGTTAGTACAAATTAGAGATATAACAGTAGATTCAGGAAAAATTGCTCTACAAGGAGAAATTGCATTAAGTAGTACACAAGATGGAGAATTTGTATTAGTAAAATCAAAAGATGTAAGAAATGGTAAAGTTTTAGTTATGTTCAATGTTTATGATGGAACAAACACAATAACGTGTAAAGCATTTTGTGAATCTGATAAAGCTAAAAAAATAATAGAAAGATTAGAAAATTCAAAAGGTTTAAAAGTTTTAGGAAATGCACAATTTGATCCTTATGCAAAAGAAGTAGTTGTTATGTCAAACGTAGTTGTTGAAACTCGGAGGAATGCAAAAAACAACAAGACAAGATAATGCAGAAACAAAAAGAGTAGAGTTACATATGCATACACAACTTAGCCAAATGGATGGAATAACATCAGCCACAGATTTAATAAAAAGGGCAATAAGTTGGGGAATGAAGTCAATTGCTATTACAGACCATGGGGTAGTACAAGCATTCCCAGAGGCAAATAAAGCAGCAAAAGGATCAGACTTAAAGGTTATTTATGGAGTAGAAGCATATTATACAATAGATAATAAAGGCTCTGTAGTTAATCCTAAAAATCAAGATTTAGATACAGAATATTGTGTTTTTGATATTGAAACAACAGGTTTATCATTTAGAACAGAAAAAGTAACAGAAATAGGTGTAATTAAAATTAAAAATGGAGAAGTTATAGATACTTTTGAAACTTTTGTAAATCCAGAAAAGCCAATACCAGAAGAGGTTGTAAATATTACACATATTACAGATGATATGGTTAAGGATGCAGAAACCATTGATAAAGTTCTTCCAAAATTCTTAGATTTTATTGGAGATTCAGTGCTTGTTGCACATAATGCAGGATTTGATATTGGATTTATGAAATATAATGCAGAAAACTTAGGACTAAAATTAGATAATACATATATAGATACATTACCACTTGCAAAAGAGTTATTCCCAAGTT
Organism: uncultured Clostridia bacterium; assembly: GCA_947632145.1. Lineage (GTDB taxonomy): Bacteria > Bacillota > Clostridia > TANB77 > CAG-508 > CAKPQL01. The sequence continues at coordinate 11,905 of CANRNW010000011.1, read as the reverse complement.
ATAAAAAATATAAATTAGGAATAATTGCAGAAAATTTAGGAATTAAAGTAGATGTAGCTCACCGTGCATTAGATGATGTAAAAACACTAGTAGCAGTTTTTAATGTAATGATGGATATGATAAAAGAAAAAAATGTTACAAAAGTTGCAGGTATAAATACTTTAGGAGAAAGTACAGAACTAAAAAATATGCCAAGTTATCATGCGATAATATTAGCTAAAAATTATGTTGGACTAAAGAATTTATATAAACTTATTTCAATTTCACATTTAGACTATTTTTATAAACACCCAAGAATATTAAAAAGCGTATATAAACAATACTCAGAAGGTTTAATTTTAGGTAGTGCCTGTGAGGCAGGAGAATTATACAGAGCAATAGTGGAGGGTAAATCACAAGAAGAAATAGAGTCAATTGCAAAAGATTATGATTACTTAGAAATACAACCAACTGGCAACAATATGTATATGGTAAGAAATGGAACATTAGAAAACGAAGAAGCAGTAAAAGATATAAATAGAAGAATTGTAAAATTAGGAGAAAAATTAGGAAAATTAGTTGTAGCAACTTGTGATGTGCATTTTATGGATCCACAAGATGAAGTATACAGAAGAATTCTACAAGCAGGACAAGGATACGATGATGCAGATTTTCAAGCACCATTATATCTAAGAACAACAGAAGAAATGTTAAAAGAGTTTGAGTATTTAGGAAAAGAAAAGGCTTACGAAGTAGTTGTAACTAATACAAATAAAATTGCAGATATGTGTGAAGAAATTTCACCAATATCTAAAGATAAGTGCCCACCACATATGGAAAATTGTGAAAGAGATATAGAAAATATTGCAACAACAAGAGCAAAAGAATTATATGGTGACCCATTACCAGAAATAGTAAAATCAAGACTAGATAAAGAGTTAAATTCAATTATAAAAAACGGATTTTCAGTTATGTATATAATAGCACAAAAACTAGTTTGGAAATCTAATGAAGATGGATATTTAGTAGGTTCAAGAGGTTCTGTTGGTTCATCTTTTGTTGCAAATATGACAGGGATAACAGAGGTAAATTCATTACCTGCTCATTATAGATGTCCAAATTGTAAATATTCAGATTTTACAGATTACGGTTATAAAAATGGATTTGACTTGCCAGATAAAGATTGCCCAAAATGTGGTCATAAATTAGATAAAGATGGTATGGATATACCATTTGAAACATTCTTAGGATTCGATGGAGATAAAGAGCCTGATATAGACTTAAATTTTTCTGGAGAATATCAAGCAAAAGCACATAAATATACAGAAGTTTTATTTGGTAAGGGAAAAACGTTTAAAGCAGGAACAATAGGAACAATAGCATCAAAAACAGCATTTGGATATGTGAAAAAATATTATGAAGATAGAAATATACCAATTAACATTGCAGAAACAGATAGACTTTCTGTTGGGTGTACTGGAATAAAAAGAACTACAGGTCAGCACCCAGGAGGAATAATTGTAGTTCCACACGATAGAGAAATATATGAATTTACACCTGTTCAACATCCAGCAGATGATCCAAATTCAGATATAATTACAACTCATTTTGATTATCACTCAATTGATCAAAACTTATTAAAACTAGATATACTAGGTCATGATGATCCTACTATGATAAGAATGTTGCAAGATATTACAGGAATTGACCCTAAAAAAATACCATTAGATGATAAAGAAACTATGTCTATATTTAAATCACCAGAGGTTTTAGGAGTAACTGAAGAACAAATCAATTCAAAAGTTGGAACTTTTGGCGTTCCAGAATTTGGAACAAAGTTTGTTAGAGAAATGTTAGTAGATACAAAACCACAAACTTTTGAAGAGTTGATAAGAATATCTGGATTATCTCATGGTACAGATGTGTGGGTAAATAATGCAAAGGATTTAATAAATGATGGAACAATAACTTTAAGTGAAGCAATATGTACTAGAGATGATATAATGCTATACTTAATTAAGGCAGGATTACCACCAAAACCAGCTTTTAAGATAATGGAATGTGTACGTAAAGGAAAAGGATTAACAGAAGAGCAAGAGGCTTTAATGAGAGAAAATAATGTGCCAGATTGGTATATATCATCTTGTAAAAAAATAAAATATATGTTCCCTAAGGCACATGCAGCAGCTTATGTAACAATGGCATTTAGAATAGCTTGGTTTAAAGTGCATTACCCAATGGCATATTATACAGCATATTATTCCGTTAGAGCAGATGATTTTGATAGCGATTTAATGTGTCACGGAAAAGAAAAAGTAAAAAACAAGATGAAAGAATTAGAAATGCAAGGAAATACAATTTCAGCTAAAGATAAAAATGTGTATTCAATATTAGAAATTGTATTAGAAATGTATGAAAGAGGAATAAAATTCTTACCAATAGATTTATATAAATCTCATTCTACAAAGTTTATTATGGAAGAGGATGGAATAAGACCACCATTAAATAGTATACCAGGACTTGGTACAGTGGCAGCAGAGGGAATACAATCTGCAAAACAAGATGGAAAATTTATGTGTGTGGATGAATTACAACAAAGATCAAAAGTAGGTAAATCTGTAATAGAAATGTTAGAAAAATCTGGTTGCTTGGCAGGAATGCCAAAGTCTAACCAAATGAGTTTATTTGGTTAAATTTTGAAAGGAGAAACAAAATGAGTACAACCAATTGGACTTTAGAGCAATTACAAGCAATTCAATGTAAAGATTCAAACATACTTGTAGCAGCGGCAGCACGGTAGTGGAAAAACAGCTGTATTAGTAGAAAGAATTATACAAAAAATAATTAACGAAAAAATAGATATAGACAAATTACTTGTAGTTACTTTTACTAATGCTGCAGCATCAGAAATGCGAGAAAGAGTATTAGAAGCAATTTATAAAAAAATAGAAGAAAACCCAAATGATATGCATTTGCAAAAGCAAACTGTACTAATAAATAAATGTAATATTTCAACTATACACTCATTTTGTTTAGAAGTAATAAAAAATAATTTTTATGAATTAGATATATCTCACAATTTTAGAATTGGAGATACTACAGAAATAGAGTTAATGAAGCAAGAGGTACTTGAAGATTTATTTGAAGAATTTTATTTAAATGAAGATAAAGATTTTCTTAGCTTGTTAGATACATATACAAACTATAGAGGCGATGAAAATTTAAAAGAACTAATTTTAAATATATATGGCTACATACAAAGTTTTCCTTTCCCAGAAGAAGACTTACAAGAAATGGTAGAAAGATTTAATTTATCAGATAAGATAAATGAAGACTTTGCTAAAACCATTTGGGGAAAGATTATTTTAAACAATTTAAAAGAGATTATAGAAGAAAATATAAAAAAACTGGAAATAGCAAGAAGTGAACTAAAAAAAGAAATTACCTTAGATAAGTATGTAGAAATAATTTCAAACGATATAGATATGTTAGATAACATATTAAAAAATATGAATTCTTGGGAAAAAGTATATGAATTATGCTTAAATTTAAAATTTGAAACGTGGAAAACAGATAAAAAGACAGATTGTATAACAAAAAATAATGCTCGTGATATAAGAGATAAAGTGAAGAAAGATATAAAAGAAAAAATTATTACAACTAATTCTTATGATGCAAATACAGATTTATATGAGATGTATCCAATATTAAATAACTTAAAAAATGTCATATTTGAGTTTAGCAATAGATATAAATTAAAAAAAAGAGAAAAGAATATTATAGATTTTAACGATATAGAACATTTAGCATTACAATTATTATTAGAAAAAGATGAAAACCGGAAACTATGTTCCAACAGAAGTAGCTAAAAAATATCAGAATAAGTTTGTAGAAATAGCAATAGATGAATATCAAGATAGCAATATGGTACAAGAATATATATTAACATCTATATCAAACAATAACAATATATTTATGGTTGGAGATGTAAAGCAAAGTATATATAAATTTAGACAAGCAATGCCAGAACTATTTTTAGGCAAATATGAAACATATAAATTAAAAGATGATAAAAAAGAAAATGATAATTTAAAAATACAATTATTTAAAAACTTTAGAAGTAGAAAAAATATTTTGGATATAACTAATTTAGTATTCGAAAGTATAATGAGTAAAAGTTTGGGAGACATAGATTATACAAAAGAAGAATTCCTAAATTTAGGAGCAAGTTATCCAGAATTTAATATTGAAAATTCTTATAATGCAGGAATTACAGAATTAAATATGATAGATTTGGCACAAAATGATGATGAAGAAGAGGAAGAAGAACAAGAAGATAGTGAAGATGAAATAAATGAAGGACCAATTGAAAATAAAATTATAGAAGCAAAATTTGTAGCAAATAGAATTAAGGAATTGTTAAATAGCAATTACTATGTGTATGATAAAAAACAAGGTTATAGAAAAATAACATATAAAGATATCGTCATATTATTAAGATCAACTAAAACTGTTGCACCAATATACGAAAAAGAAATAGCTGAACTAAATTTCCCAGTATTTTCAGATGTTTCATCAGAGTATTTAGATACGGTAGAAATACAAACAATAGTTAGTTTATTGAAGATAATAGATAATCCAAATAATGATATACCACTTGTAACGGTATTAAGATCAAGTATAGCAAATTTTACAGATAATGATTTAATGGAAATAAGATTAGTAGATAGAAAGTGTACTTTTTATGAGGTAATGAATAAAGCATTAAAAAGTGAAAATGTAAAAGAAGAAATAAAGAAGAAAATAAGTATTTTTTTTAGTAAACTTGAAGAATGGAGAATAAAGCAAGAATATGTGCCACTAGATGAACTAATTTGGGAAATTTATGAAGATACAGGTTATTATAATTATGTAAGTTTAATGCCAAATGGAAATTTAAGAACAGCAAATTTAAAGATGTTGTTCGAAAGAGCAAAAGAATACGAAAATGCAAGTTTTAAAGGATTATTTAATTTTATAAATTATTTAGATAAATTAAAAACGAATAATGGAGATTTAGATGCAGCAAAGCTAATTGGTGAAAATGATAATGTAATAAGAATAATGAGTATACACAAGAGTAAAGGATTAGAATTTCCAGTTGTATTTTTATGTAATACTGCTAAATTGTTTAATTTAAAAGATTTAACTAATAGCATATTACTTCATAATAAACTTGGAATTGGACCAGATTATATAAATTATGAAAGAAAATTAAAGTATAGTACACTTGCAAAAGAGGCAATAAAACTTCAAATGAAAAAAGAAACAATATCAGAAGAAATGAGAATTTTATATGTTGCATTAACTAGAGCCAAAGAAAAATTGATAATAACTGGATTAAGTAAAGATTTAAAAAAACAATTAAGCAAATTTTGGGGATTAGTAGAACTTGAAAAAGATTCTCAAGATATAAGAATACCAGTATCTTTAATAAAGAAATGTAGATCTTATTTAGATTGGTTGCAACTAATAAGTATATATAATAAAGATAAATTAAAGGATGTTCTAGAAATAAATGAAATCAATGCAAATGATATAATGAAAAAAGTTGATATAGATGAAGAAAATAAAAAGATAGATATTGACTCTATTGCAAAAGAAAAATTAGATGAAGCGGTTATTAAGAAAATAAACGAACAAATAAATTGGAAATATGAATACAATAAAGCAACAGTAATACCAAGTAAAACATCTGTTACAAAATTGAAAGAAATGGCGCAAGAACCCGAAGGGACAACATTGTTTTCGTTATCTACAGAAAATGATAATGATTCTAATAATAAAGAAATTCCAATGCCAGAGTTTTTGAAACAACAAACTAAATTATCTGGTGCACAAGTTGGTACAATAATGCATTTATGTTTGCAAAAATTAAACTTAAGGAAAAAGTATTCGAAGGAAGAAATTGCTGAATTTGTAGAAAAGATGGTATATGATAAGATAATAGATTTGAAAGAAGCGGAAAGCATAAATAAAGAGCAGTTAGTGAAATTTACAGAGTCTGATTTAGCCCAAAGAATAAGAAAAGCAAAAGCTATATATAAAGAAAAACCATTTTATATAAATGTAAATGCAGGAGAAATCTATAAAGAAAATATTGATGAAAATATACTTGTACAAGGAATAATAGATTTATACTTTATAGATGAAGGTGATAAATTAGTATTAGTAGATTATAAAACAGATAGAGTAGAAAATATAGAAGAGTTAGTACCAAAATATAAAACACAACTAGACTTATATAAAAAGGCGTTAGAAGAAGGTTTAAATAGAAAAGTAGATGAAGTATGTATATATTCTACTTATCATGCAAAAGCAATATATTGCTAAATCAATAAAACAATATTGCTTTGGGGTGCTTTTCATGCACCCTATTTTTCTTGACAACTTAAAACAAATGTTCTATAATGGAAGCGGTGATTTTATGGAACGACAAATATTACATATAGATGTTAATAATGCGTTTTTATCATGGACTGCGGTAGATATGTTAAGTAAAGGGGAAACACTTGATATACGAGAAATACCTGCCGTGATAGGTGGAGATGAGTCTCAAAGAAAAGGTGTAGTTTTAGCAAAAAGTATGAAAGCAAAACAATTTGGAATAGTAACAGGAGAAACATTGTATTCTGCTAGGAAAAAATGTCCCAGTATAAAAATATATATGGGAAATCATTCAATGTATAAAGAATATTCAGATAAATTATATAACCTATTATTAGAATATACAGATATTATAGAACGTTTTTCAATAGATGAGTGCTTTTTAGATTTAACTCACTATTTAAGAGGACAAAAGCTGATAGATATAGCAAATGAAATAAGTAAAAGAGTAAAAGAAGAACTTAAATTTACAGTAAATATAGGAGTTGCAAATAATAAACTACTTGCAAAAATGGCATCAGATTTTACAAAACCAGACAGAGTTCACACTTTATATAAAGAAGAAATTAAAACTAAAATGTGGATATTACCAGTTTCAGAATTGTTTATGGTAGGAAGAAAAAGTTTGCCTAAATTAGAGAGAATGGGAATAAAAACAATAGGAGATTTAGCTAATATAGATATGAATTTGCTTATAAAGCAGTTTGGTAAACATGGCAAAATGATGTGGGAATATGCCAATGGAATAGATAACTCAGAAGTGGTATATAAGTATACTCAGCCTAAATGTGTAGGAAATTCTATAACATTTCCACATGATATAGATAATGTGGAAAAATTAGAAGAAATACTATTGTCACTAACAGAGCAAGTAACATACAGATTAAGAAAATATAATTTGTTAGCGAATGTAGTAAATGTGCATATAAAAACCAATGAATTTAAAGTAAGTTCACATCAAAAAAAATTAGATATTTCAACAAGCAGTACAAAAATAATATATGGAATAGCAAAGGAATTGCTAGAACAGTTGTATAATGGAGAATATATAAGATTATTAGGAGTACAAGTAAGTGAATTGACAGAATCATGCGAGACTCAATTATCGTTGTTTGATACAGACATTAACAAAAAACAAGATAAAATAGATAAAGCACTTGATGAGATAAAGAAAAAATATGGCTATGAATCAATTTCAAGAGCAGGAAAATTAAATGCAGATAAAATGTTTAAATAAGTTGACACTGCCTATTGGAAAATATATAATAAACATGAATTTGTAAAATATAATGTGGTGCTACATCGGTAAGGAATACACTAAGTGAATACCGAATGTTGCTATTTTACATATAAAAGGAGAAGAAAGATATGAATTTACCAAATAAACTTACAATATTTAGAATTATATTAGTACCAATAATGGCTATAATCCCATTTTTTAATATACAAGCAACTTGGTTAAACATACCAATTGAATTTTGGATTATGAATATAATATTTATAGTGGCTTCAATAACAGATACACTAGATGGCAAAATTGCAAGAAAAAGAAATTTAATTACTACATTTGGAAAGTTTTTAGATCCATTAGCAGATAAAATATTGGTTTTGGCTGCAATGATGATATTAGTTGAAAAAGACTTGTTACCTGCTATTATTCCAATAATAGTTATAGCACGTGAATTTATGGTTTCAGGTTATAGACTAATTGCAGTAGAAAAACAAGGAAAAGTAATTGCGGCAAGTTTGTGGGGAAAATTAAAAACTGTAACTCAAATGATAGCGATAATTTTAGCATTTATAAATATAAATAATACTAATGCTTTTGGAGCATTTATAAATGGAAATTTAACAGGAATAGAATTGGCAATAAATATATTAACAACAGTATTTATGGTTATTTCAACTGTTGCAACAATATTCTCAGGATGGGATTATTTAAAAGATAGTAAAAAATTATTAAATGACTAGATATTATGCAAATTATAATAATATTTTTTATTGCGTTCTCCAAGGCGTTTCAGTTCTATACTGTTCATTTTATAGAGACACACTCTACTTGGATTGCAGACGAAATGGCACAAGGTCGAACTCGTTAAAAATATTATTATAATTTGCTTTAAAAAATTAAAACAATATAAAATTTTGAGGTGTTGAAATGATAAGCAAATCAATAGCAGAGAAAAGAATAAAGGAGTTAAGAGATTTAACTGATTTTTATGCAAAAAAATATTATGATGATGATGCACCAGAAATAAGCGATTTTGAGTATGATATGTTGATGAATGAACTAAAAAATTTGGAAAAGCAATTTCCAGAATTTATAACTAAAGATTCATTAACTCAAAAAGTAGGAGGAACAGTAAAAGAAGGATTTAATAAAGTTGAACATGAAATTCCTCTACAAAGTTTACAAGATGTATTTTCAATAGATGAAGTAGAAGAATTTGATGTAAGAATGAAAAAACTTGCAGCAGAGAACAAAAAGCAAGTGTCTTATGTTGTAGAAACTAAAATAGATGGTTTATCAGTATCATTAGAATATAAAAATGGAATATTTGTAAGGGGAGCAACAAGAGGTAATGGGCAAATTGGTGAAGATATAACAGAAAATTTAAAAACAATAAAATCAATACCACAAAAACTAAAACAGAATATAGATATAACTGTACGTGGAGAAGTGTTTATAGGGAAAAAAGAATTTGAAAAGTTAAACGAAGAGAGAGAAATACTAGAAGAACCACTATTTGCAAATGCGAGAAATGCAGCTGCAGGTTCTTTAAGACAGCTAGATAGTACAATAACAGCAAAAAGACCATTAGATATATTTATATTTAATGTTCAAAAATGCGATTCAATAAAATTTAAAACTCATCATGAATCACTAGAGTTTCTAACTAAATTAGGATTTAATGTTATACCTGTAAGAGTACATTGTAAAAATATAAAAGAAGCAATAGAAGAAATAAATAAAATTGGAGAAAAAAGAGAAGAGTTAGAATTTGGAATAGATGGTGCAGTAATAAAAATAGATGATTTAGATTTCAGAGATATTCTTGGAAGTACAACAAAAGTTCCAAGATGGGCTGTTGCATATAAATATCCACCTGAAAAGAAAGAAACAAAGTTAAAAGATATTATATGCCAAGTTGGTAGAACTGGAGCAATAACACCTATGGCAATACTAGAACCTGTTAAAGTTGCAGGGTCAACAATATCTAAAACAACTCTTCATAATGAAGATTTTATAATAGAAAAGGATTTAAAAATAGGAGATACAGTAGTAATACAAAAAGCTGGTGATGTTATACCAGAAGTTGTAGAAGTTGTAAAGGAAAAAAGAACAGGTGAAGAAATTGAATTTTCTATGCCAGAAGTTTGTCCAGTATGTGGTGCACCAGCAATAAGAGAACAAGGAGAAGCTATTAGAAGATGTATAAATATTGAATGTAGTGCTGTACTACAAAGAAGTATTGTACATTTTGTATCTAAAGAGGGAATGGACATAACAGGGCTTGGTTATTCAATAATAGAACAATTTATAGAAAAAGGTTTAATTACAGATATAGCAGATATATATAAATTAAAATTGGAAGATATTGCATCACTAAAAAAAGATGGAAAAAAATTTGCATCAAATTTAATAGAAGCCATAGAGAAAAGTAAAGAAAACGATTTATCAAAGTTGATAACGGCATTAGGAATAAGACATATAGGAAGTAAGTCTGCAAAAATTTTATCAAAGAAATATAAAACAATGGATAAACTAATGAATGCAACTTTTGAAGAATTAAGTTGTATGGAAGATATAGGAGAAATAAGTGCAAATTCAATAAGAACATTCTTTTTAGAAGAACGAAATAGAAATTTAATTAAAGAATTAAAAAAATTTGGTGTAAATATGAAATATATTGAAGATAGTTCAGCAGATGATAGATTCTTTGGAAAAAGCTTTGTCTTAACAGGAACATTAGAAAAATATACAAGAGATAAGGCTTCAGAAATTATAGAAAAATTTGGTGGAAAAACCACAGGTTCAGTATCTAAAAAAACAGATTATGTACTAGCAGGAGAAGATGCAGGAAGCAAACTTGTAAAAGCCCAAAGCTTGGGAATAAAAGTTATATCAGAGCAAGAATTTGATGAAATGATAAAATAATTGTAGGGGTTGCATGGCATGCAACCCGTTCTTTGAAAGAACACGATAAAAATAAAAAGGAGACATTTATGGAAGAATACACATTCGAAAGATTATGGTATGAATTAAATCAGGGGTATCAAATACAGTATACATATATGGAAAATAGATACCAATTGTCAAAAGTAGCAAAAAATTGCTATTCACAAGAATTGTTAACTATAAAAGAAAAAAGTCCACATCCGAAATTTTCAATGTTAACATTAAAAAGAGTAAAAGAATTATTTCCATATATGGAAAATATAGAATATAGAGTACGGATTATAATGGAGGTTTTATCCAGTGCCATTTTTTTGTAGATTACTTTATTATAAGCTATTATTCGTTTGCGTAATATTTCATTACATGCATATTATACTATTTTTACAATATTATGTCAATTTATACACAACTATATTTGATGCTATTTATTCCTTAAAATTCATTCGTAAACTTAATTATCAGTAAAAGTTCCATTTTTTCATATTATTATTTCATTGACTTTTATGTAAATCTGTGATAAAATAAAAAACAGTATTCATGTGCTATATATCAAAGGCAAATTGACTTTGGTAGCCTAAAGTGTATATGCACAAATACACTCTTTAGAGAGGAGATAAGAAACTATTAAAAATCTTAAAGAAAGGAATGAACTTAATGGTTGACAAAAGAATTCTACGGCTTATTCCCAAACGTATCTTTTGCCCACTATGTGGCGATTGGCACGATTGGGAAGGGAATGCATTGCAATCATATTCTGAGGATAATCCTTATGAATATGATTGCAATGATGTAACGGTTACGTTTTGGGTGGATGATGAGTACATTCATATTATGTCTACAGATATTTGCGACAAAGTCAATGCTATCGAGGAAGAAGTGAATTTTGATTGTATTGAATATGATCTGCCAGATCGTAAACTCAAGTATTCTGATCCAAAACTCAAGTTTTCTGTTCCGATTAGTACTAATGAGATTGTTTGTTCAGGTGAATGCGATTATTGTGATTCATGTAACTTGCCTAATATTGGTGATGAACGTGATGATGATGATGATGAATTTGAACTTAATTTACAGTTTGAGTTTGAAATAGCAGACATTGAAAAATCTAGTCACTCATACAAGCGGAAAAAACTTGAGGAAGAATCAAAGCGTGAGCAGAAAACTACAGAACAGCGTAAGGAAGAATCAAAGCGTGAGCAGAAAACTGCAGAACAGCATGAGGAAGAATCAAAGCGTGAGCAGAAAACTGCAGAACAGCATGAAACCAAACAACAACCAATTGTAAGGAGGAATACTACTATGGCAAACAACTTTTTCAAC
>CANRNW010000010.1 GCA_947632145.1 uncultured Clostridia bacterium | reverse complement strand
GCTGACCAATACTAATATATCGAGGGCTTAACCACAATTATTGTTTACTTTTTATCTATATATTTTTCAGTGTGTTGTAAAATATTTAGAAAATTTTGTATTAACTATTGCAATTTGGAAAATACTATAGTATAATGCAAAAGCGATTGAAAATTAAATTTGTAATATTATTAAGTATACAAAAATAGTATACTTATTGATATAAACTTTTCTGGTGATTATGATATATAGGGAAACACCTGTACCCATGCCGAACACAGAAGTTAAGCTTATATATGCCGAAGATACTTACGAGTTACCTTGTTGGGAAAATAGGTTGTCGCCAGTTTATATTCTCCAATAGCTCAGTTGGTAGAGCGCTCGGCTGTTAACCGATAGGTCGTTGGTTCGAGTCCAACTTGGAGAGCCAAAAGAAAGCAGATAGATTAACTATCTGTTTTTTTTATGTGATATAAAACTAACGACATATCGGTGTTATAGGAAGCTATCAACTGATTAGAAGAATTTATGGTGAAATAATATTTTGAATAAGACGGTAAATAAATTTTTAAGAAAAAATACTGGAAATAATTTACAAAATTCAAAAAATATGCTATAATATTCATATCAAAAAATTTTAAAATCTAGGAGGAAAAAAGGCAATGACATCTATGGTTATCAACACAAGAGCTGGTTCTATTGAACTGGTGGGAAAGGCAATTTCTGCGGTGACTGAGGAGGAGTTGAACTTGAATTTTCAGTCGTCACAAATGTTTTTGTCAAGAGTTCAGGCAAAGGTTGAACAGTTGAATCTTAATTCTGAACAAGGCAAAAACGACTGGAATAGGGCGTTCGTAACTTTTGAAGAACAGATTCCGAACGCGTTAGCTCCGGAAGTAAAAAAAGTACTGAAAAAAGGGCTCGCTCAAATGAAGGCACAGAAAAAGCCTGAAAGAGTATGGGATTCGTTGCAAGAAATTTATTGTGTATTAGGTTACACGATACAAAAACTTGCGAAATCCTACTCCTGATTGGAAACGCTTACTATTCTAAGTGTTAACGGCAGACATAAAGTCTGCCGTTTTTCTATTTATTTACTTGTTTAAAAATATTTTTTCTACATATAATTTATTTGCAAAAGAATTAACCACGTTTATTAAAATATAATGTTCTTTGGTAACTTTTTTACTACTATTATTTGGCTCAATGCAAAATGTAGTATATATAGCTTTTTCTAATTCTATGCAGAATCGATTATATGCTTTTTCAACAGGAACTGTTTTTATAGCAAGTGCAATTAGTTCTTTTATATCGTTTATACTATAAACTTGCTTCAAGATACAAATAACAAAAAGTTTTGCTATATGTGTTTTATTATATTTTTTTCCGTTAGGTGAATCTAAGATACCTTGTTTTACATAATTGTTTATCATAGTTTTAGTTATAATTTTATTTTCTTTATTATTATCATCTTGTATATAATTTGCCAAATAATCTTCTAAGAGTGTAACTAATTGATCTAGATATAAAGCAATATTAGGTAATTCTTCCCATCTTGGAATATGAAATTTAGTAATATCAATAAGAGTTGAATTTGCTATTGTACTCATTATTTTCACTCCTTACGAGTATAATAATATCATAATCTGACAGTTTAGTCAAATGGTTGACAAGGTATTAAATATATGATAATCTAGTATTCGATACTAGATTAATAAAAGAAAGGGCTATTTTTATGAAAAAAGATATAAAGATATTTAATAACATAAAAGAATTACTATATAATTCTGTAGAGAAATTCTCAGATAATATTGCTTTTACAACTAAAATACAAGTTGGAGATAAAATAGAATATAGAGAAACCACTTATAAACAATTATTAGAAGATATAAATTGTTTAGGAACAGCGATGTATGATTTAGGGCTAGAAGAATCAAGAATTTCAGTAATAGGAAAAAATAGATATGAATGGGCTGTTGCACATCTTGCTAATTTGCTTGGAGGAATTGTATCAGTGCCATTAGATAAAGGACTACAATTAGAAGAACTAGAAAATTCACTAATAAGAAGCAAGGTAGAAGCTATTGTTTTTGATGAAAAACAAAAAGAAAATATAGAAAAAATTAAAGAAAATGGAAAAACAAATATCAAATATTATATTTCAATGAGTGAATTAGATGGATATGAAAATGTAAATAATTTAATAAAAAAAGGTAAAGAGCTAATAAAAAATGGTAACAGAAGTTATATAGAAAAACAAATAGATTCAGATAAAATGGGAATATTACTATTCACATCTGGAACGACATCACAGTCAAAGGCTGTAATGCTATCACAAAGAGGAATTGCAACTAATATATATGATATGCAATTAGTAGAAACTTTTTATACAGATGATGTAAATATTGCATTTTTACCATTTCATCATGTGTTTGGTTCAACAGGAATGCTTGTTATGCTTGCATGTGGAGTAAAAACAGTATTTCCAGATGGGCTAAAATATGTCAAGAAAAATTTAAAAGAATATAGGGTATCAGTATTTATTGGAGTACCAATACTAATAGATAAAATATACGAAAATATAAATAAAGAGATACAAAAGCAAGGAAAAGAAAAAGTAGTAAAATTAGGAATAAAAATTAGCAATTTTTTACTTAAATTACATATAGACATTAGAAGAAAAATCTTCAAAAGTGTAATAGATGGTTTAGGTGGAAGAATGAGATTTATTATATCAGGGGGTGCTCCACTAGATAAAGAAATTGCAAAGAAATTTTTTGAATTTGGAATGCATGTAGTTCAAGGGTATGGCTTAACTGAAACATCACCTGTTATAGCAGCAGAAGGAGATGACTTTGTAAAACCAGGTTCAATAGGAAAACCAATGAAACATGTAGAACTTGAAATTGTAAACAAAGACGAAGCAGGAATTGGAGAAATTAGAGTTAAAGGACCAAATGTAATGATAGGCTATTATGAAGATGAAGAAAGAACGAAAGAGGTTTTAAAAGACGGATGGTTCTATACAGGAGATTTGGCATATATTGATAAAGATGGATTTATATTTATTACTGGACGACAAAAAGATATGATAGTTTTAAAAAATGGAAAAAAAGTTTTTCCAGAAGAAATAGAAATATTATTGAATAAGATACCAGAAATAGAAGAATGCTTCGTTTATGGTATGCCAGAAAAAGAAGATAAGAATGATTTTAAAATATCTGTAAAAGTAGTGTATAATGCATCTGCTATAGAAGAAATATATGGAAATATAACAGAAGAAGAGATTTATAAAATAATATGGGCTAAAATTAAAGAGGTAAACAAAACTTTACCACAATATAAGTATATAAAGAATATGATTTTAACAAGAGAACCACTAATTAAAACTACAACAAATAAAATTAAAAGAAATGAAGAATTAAAAAGTTTAAATATAATATAGAATAAATTTAGTTGAGTCACCGCAAATTTTGAAGAATGAGAATAAAAAATATATTCAAAAAATTCAACAAAAATTACGAATAATATTTGACAAATGATATTCGTTATGATACATTGTTAAAGTAAAAATATTAAATAAAGGAGGAAAAAATTTTGGAAGAAGAAGTAAAGAGTGGATTCAATTTTAAAAAATACCTTCCAATTATAGGAATTGTATTAGCAGTTATTATACTAATAATTATATTAGTATCAGTGTTAGGTGGAGGACCTAAAAAAGCAGTAAAGAATTATGTAAGTGCAATAAACAAATTAAATGTTTCCAAAGTAACTAAAGTTATGGACTTAAGAGGAATGTACGCTTGGAATTTTTCAAATTCTGATTTAAAGGATTTTTCAGATGAAGATTATGATGAGTTTATTGAGAAATATGAAGATGTGGATGATAGTGTTATAGAACTTGCAGCAGCTAGCCAAGAAAAATCTATAGAAAAAAATTTTGACAATATAGAAGATGAATATAAATCTTTTAAATTAAAAGTTGATAAAATAAAATCATCAAAGAAATTAGGAAAAGATTTGTATTTAGTAAAAGCTAAAATTTCAATGGTTGCAAAACCAGAGGATGAAGAAGAAAATGATGAGATAGATTCATCAGACATTCATACTTTCATAGTATACAAAAATAAAATAGTAGATACAGATTTATCATTCTAAGTAAAAATAAAGTAGAGCGCAAAATTAGCGCTCTTTTTTTGTTCATAAAAAAATTTAACAATACCTATTGCCAATCCAAATAAAACATGTTACAATATAATCTATATTTGAAAAAACTACAATAAAGGACACGATAAATAAAGTAAAATCTCTAGAGAGCCAAATGTATGCTGAAATTTTGGTAGAATAATAATTTATTTATTATCACCTTTTAGTTGCTTAACTGAAAACTGTAGTAAGCTAAGCCGTAATCTATGCGTTAAATGAATTTAGAGTGAACTAATAATTAGTTAAATTAGGTGGTACCACGGATAGATTTAAAATCTTTCGTCCTATACGGATGGAAGATTTTTATTTTGTCCAATATGCAAGTACAAATATAAAGGAGGAAAAAATATGTCAGAAGAGAAGAAGGATTATGGAAAAACATTAAATTTACCAAAAACAGACTTCCCTATGAGAGCAAGTCTACCAGAGAATGAACCTAAAATACAAGAAAAAGTATTTGAAAATGGTTTATATGAAAAAATATTAAAGAAAAATGAAGGAAATGAACCTTATGTATTACATGATGGACCTCCTTATGCAAATGGAGAAATACATATTGGACACGCGTTAAATAAGGTATTGAAAGATACTGTTGTAAGATATAAAAATTTAAGGGGATATTATACTCCATATGTACCAGGATTCGATACACACGGATTACCTACGGAAAAAAGGGCAATACAAGCATTAGGATTAAACCGAGATGAAATAGGAGTATCTAAATTTAGAAATACTTGTCGTGATTTTGCTTTAAGTTTTGTTGAAAAACAAACAGAAGGATTTAAAAGACTAGGGGTATTAGGTGATTGGAAACATCCATATATTACATTGCAACCAGAATTTGAAGCTAGACAAATTGGTGTATTTGGAGAAATGTATAAAAAAGGTTATATATACAAAGGATTGAAACCAGTATATTGGTGTACAGACTGCGAAACAGCACTTGCAGAAGCAGAAATAGAATATGCAGACCATAAAACAACATCAATATTTGTAAAATTTGCAGTAGAAGATTCAAAAGGATTATTTGATAAAGAAAACACATATTTTGTAATTTGGACAACAACACCATGGACATTACCTGGAAATGTTGGTATAACAATAGGCGGAGACTACGATTACAGCATAGTAAATGTAGGTAAAGAAAAATACATAATAGCATCTGCTCTAGTAGATAGTGTAATGAGCCAAGCAGGAATTGAAGAATATAAAATAGAAACACAATTTAAGGGAACAGATTTAGAAGGTGTAATGTGTAAGCATCCATTTATAGATAGATTATCAAGAGTAGTTTTAGGTAGTGATGATACAATACTTGTTGAATTAGATACAGGTACTGGTGCAGTACATACAGCTCCAGGTTATGGTAAAGAAGATTACCTTTGTGGATTAAAAAATGATTTAGACATAGTTGTAACAGTTGATGGAAAAGGATTTCAAACAGAAGAAGCAGGAATAGCAGCAGGTTTAAGATATGATAAATCAAATGACAAAATAATAGAATGGTTAGAAGAAAATAATTATCTTCTACATAAGCAAGTAATAAATCATTCATACCCACATTGTTGGAGATGCAAAAATCCAATAATATTTAGAGCAACAGATCAATGGTTTGCTTCTGTTGAGGGATTTAGAGAGAAAACATTAGAAGAAATTAAAAAAGTAAAATGGATTCCTGCGTGGGGAGAAGATAGAATTACAGCAATGGTAAAAGATAGAGCAGATTGGTGTATATCAAGACAACGTACTTGGGGATTACCAATACCAATATTCTATTGCGAGGAATGTGGAAAAGAATATATAACAGATGAAAGCATAGCAAAAATACAAAAAATCTTTAAGAGTAAAGGTTCAAATGCTTGGTATGAATTAAGTGAAGAGGAATTGATGCCAGAAAACGCAAAATGTGAATGTGGACATACACATTTTAGAAAAGAAACAGACATAATGGATGTATGGTTTGATTCTGGTTCAACACATGAAGCGGTTCTTGCTGAACGTGGATTACCACCAGCAAATATGTATTTAGAGGGAAATGATCAATATAGAGGATGGTTCCAATCATCAATACTTACATCTGTTGCAACAAAAGGATGTGCGCCATATAAAGAAGTATTAACACACGGATTTGTAATAGATGAACATGGAAAGAAAATGTCTAAATCTTCTGGAAATGGTATAAGTCCACAAGATATAATAAAAGAATATGGAGCAGATATACTAAGATTATGGGTTTTATCATCAGATTATAAAAATGAAATAAGTTTATCTAAAGATATATTAAAACAAATAACTGAAGTATATAGAAAAATAAGAAATACATGTAGATATATTTTAGGAAATATAAATGATTTTGATGTAAATAATCCAGTTGCTTATGAGGATTTAGAAGAAATAGATAAATTTGCATTATTAAAATTAAATGACTTAATAAGAAAAGTAACTAAAGGTTATGATGAATATGAATTCCATACAGTATATCATGATATAAACGAATTCTGTGTTGTAGATATGAGTAACTTCTATCTAGATATAATAAAAGATAGATTATATACATCAAAACCAGATTCTACAAAGAGAAGAGCTGCTCAAACTACAATGTATGAAATATTACAAGCTTTGGTAGTTATGCTTACTCCACTTGTATGCTTTACAGCAGAAGAAATATGGGAATTTATGCCACATAAAAATAATGAAAATAGCGAAAGTGTAATGTTAGCAAAATGGCCTAAAGAAAATCCTAAATATGATAATAAAGAATTAGAAGAAAAATGGGAAAGAATAGTTGCATTAAAAGAAGAAGTTGCTAAGAAACTAGAAGAGGCAAGAGCAGAAAAAATAATAGGTCATTCTCTAAATGCAAAAGTTATATTAACTGCTGAAGGAGATGAGTATTCTTTCTTAAAAAGCATAGAAAAAGAATTAGTAGCAGTATTTATAGTATCAGATTTAGAAATAAATGAAGGTGCAAAAGATATAAAAATTGAAATGGCAAAGGGAGAAAAATGCGAAAGATGCTGGATGTATTCTGAAACTGTTGGTCAAGACAAGGAAAATCCTGGTATATGCCATAGATGTAGTGAAAATTTAAAAGTTTAATGATATCATAAAGTGGGCGATTTAATCGTCCGCTTTTTTTGTTAAAAAAATAAAATATTGTTTAAAAATAGTAAATAATGTAGTATAATAATACTGATTTTGTCTAATATTGTATATAGGGGTGGCAAATAGATGAATGAATTATATTACGACTTTACTATGAATCAAAGACCAAAAAATAAAAGAAATAAAATTTTATTTTTAATTTTTTTAGTAGTTGTAATAATTGTGGTATCATTTAGCACATATCTAGGAATAAAATATGCTAAAAATAATGCAAAATCACAAGAAAATATTGAAAATGAAAGTAACAATGAACTTGCCCCAGAAAGCAATGATGATAATTTACCAAACGAAGAAGTAAAATCAATTACAAAGAAAATTCCTATTTATACAGAATCTGGAATAGAAAAAATGGACAAGATATATTCTTCTACACCTGAAAACAAAAGAGTTTTCTTAACGTTTGATGATGGACCATCTAGTAATATAACACCACTAATATTAGATATATTAAAAGCAAACAATGTAAAAGCAACATTTTTTACATTAGGAAGTAGAGTAGTTCAAAATCCTGAACTTGTAAAAAGAGAATATGAAGAAGGACATTATGTAGCAAACCATGGTTACTCCCACGTTTATTCAAGTATATATGCTAGTAAGAATACTCTATTAGATGAGTATAATAGAACCGAAGAAGCTATAAGAAATGCTATTGCAGTACCAGAATATTCATCACATTTGTTTAGATTTCCTGGTGGATCTGTTGGAGGAAAATATAATTCAGTAAAAAAAGAATATAAAAAACTATTAGCAGAAAATGAAGTTTTTTATGTCGATTGGAATTGCTTAAATGAAGATGCATCTGGAAACAGAACCAAAGAGCAATTAGTACAATATATTAAAAAGTACTCTGAAAACAAAAATAGCTTGGTAGTGCTAATGCATGATGCAAGTGATAAAATATTAACTTATGAAACCTTGCAAGAGGTAATTGATTACTATAAAGAAAACGGATACACATTTTGCAATTTTTATGATGTGATTGACTACGAAGAAAAATAAGTAAATGAAAGGATTATTATATGCGAATATTAAACAAAGCAAAAAAAACAATGTTTTTTGTACTAATGGTAATATACGAAGAAATTATTTTTTCTATATTTGCTTTCAAACAATTTCCTAAATCAATAATTTTTATTGTTTTATTTTCAATCCCAATAGGAATGGTATTAGAGTTAATAACAAGTTGTTTAAAAGAAAAGGCAAATAAAATTATTTCTTATATAATAATTGTACTTTTTTGTATATTATTTTGTGCACATTTTGTGTATAACCAAATATATCAATCTTTGATATCAATATATTCATTTTTTAATGGTAAGCAAGTGTTTCAATTTTATGAAACAATATTAGAAGTTATAAAAAATAATTTCGGTGCAATAGTGTTATTTATATTACCGTTAATTTTATTTATTATTCTACATAAATTAAAGAAAATAGATTTTAGTAAAACTTCTATAAAAGAAAAAATTATAAAATTAGTAATTTTAGTGTTAATACAGATAAGTGCTATTTTAAGTATAAATATATGGAATGGAGAGGGAATATATCAAAATAAAAACATATATTATAATTCTACATCTTTAATAATGACGGCAAGAAAATTTGGAGTATGTACTTCAATGAGATTAGATATAAAAAGACTGATATTTAAGGACGATGATAAAAAATCAATAGAAGTTATAAGCAAAGTTTTATCACAACCTAAACAAGAATTAGATGAGATGTTAGAATACAATATTTTAGACATAGATTTTGATGATTTAGCTGAAGAGGAAAGTAATTCTACTATTAAGTCTATGCATAAATATATGGAAACTCAAATCCCAAGTGAAAAAAATGAATATACTGGAATGTTTGAAGGAAAGAATTTGATTGTAATAGTAGCAGAATCCTTTTCTAATATAGGAATAAGAGAAGATCTCACACCAACATTGTACAAATTATATAATGAAGGATTTAACTTTAAAAATTTTTATACTCCGTTATATCCAGTAAGTACTGGTGATGGAGAATATATGGCAGATACATCACTAATACCAAAAGAAGGCGTTTGGAGTATAGCTGAAATAAGAAACAATTATATACCATATTCATATGCAAATATATTTAAAAAATTAGGGTATACAACTAATTCATATCATAACCATTCATCAACTTACTATGAAAGAGATGAATATATGCCTGCAATGGGATATGATTCATTTCTTGCTGTGGGAACAGGTTTAGAACAAAGAATGAATTGTAATCAATGGCCAAATAGTGATTTAGAAATGATTAAAGTAACAACTGATGATTATATTGATAATGACAAATTTTTAGCATACTATATGACTGTTAGTGGACATTTAAATTACTATAAATGTGATAATGCAATTGTAAATAAAAACTGGGATATAGTAAAAGATTTACCATACTCTGAAGAAGCAAGAGGATATTTAGCAACTCAAATTGAACTAGATAGAGCAATTGAACAACTAATAAATAATTTGAAAGAAAAAGGAAAACTAGAAGATACTGTAATTGTTATAACGGGAGATCATTATCCTTATGGATTAGAAATGAATCAATTAAACGAATTATCTACCTATGAAAGAGATGATGTATTCGAAAAATGTAATATGCCATTGATAATTTGGAATTCTACTATAGAAGAGCCAATAGAAGTAAAAAAAGTTGGAAGCATTATAGATGTATTACCAACTGTACTGAATTTATTTGGAGTAGAATATGATTCTAGGCTTTTAATGGGAAGAGACATATTATCAAATAGTGAGCCTTTAGTTGTATTTTCTGACGGAAGTTTTATAACAGACAAAGGAAAGTATAATGCTATAACTGATGAATTCATATCAGTAAGTGGAGAGGTTGACAAAGATTATATAGAGAGAATAAGCACAATAGTTGAAGGAAAAAGACAAATATCAAGACTAATATTAGAAAAAAATTATTACAATTTACTTAGAGAATATTTATAGAATAACTTTGTCAAAAATAGTTGAAAAAATATACAATATATTATATAATCATACCATTATTGTATATTACAACAATATTATATATTTGTTACAATTGTGTTAATAATATTGACATATATAATTTATGGAATAAAATATATAACGAAGAGGCTATGTATGAGAATTATTAGTGGAAGCGCAAGAGGTACAAAACTAGTAACTCTATTAGGAGAAAGTACAAGACCAACTTTAGATAGAGTTAAAGAACCTTTATTTAGCATAATTCAAAATCAAATTGTAAATGCGACAGTTTTAGATTTGTTTTCTGGAAGCGGAGCACTAGGAATAGAAAGCTTAAGTAGAGGGGCAAAAACAGCAGTATTTTGCGACAAGAACAAAGAAGCCATAGAAATAATTTCTAAAAACATAGAAAAAACAAGATTAACAGAAAGTTCAATTGTAATAAATAATGATTATATTAAATGCTTAGAAATATTAAAAAGCAAAAATATGAAATTTGATTTAATATTTTTAGATCCACCATACAAAACTGATTTTGCTACAGATGCACTAAAAAGAATATTAGAATTAGATTTACTAGCCCAAAATGGAATTGTTATAATAGAAACAGATGAAGAAGAAAGAAATATAGAAGAAATTAAAGAAATAAATATAAATATAGATAAAATAAAAAAATATGGAAGAGTAAAACTTATGTTTTTAAGTCGAAAGGGGTAAAACAATGGAAATATTCACATTATTAGAAACTTTAGAGGATATACTAGAAAGGAGTCGTGCAGTACCATTTTCTAGCAAAGGAATTGTTGATAAAGAAGAAATGTTAGAATTGATAAAAGAAATAAGACTAAAACTCCCTGATGAACTAAAACAAGCAAAATGGGTAAAAGAAGAAAGAGTAAGAATATTAGAAGAAGCTCAAAAAGAAGCTGATGACATAGTTAAAGAAGCAGAAAACAGAATTATAGCAATGATAGATGAGCATGAAATAACAAGAAAAGCATATGAGCAAAAAGCACAAATTATAGAAACTGCAAATGAAATGGCAAGAGAAATCAATAGAGGGACAAAGGATTATGCAGATGATATATTAGAAACCCTTGAAGGAAGAGTAAAAGGTATAGAAGATGTTCTATCAGATACAGTTACAGAAGTACAAGTAATTTTAGATGAAACCTTAAAGCAAATAAAAAAAGATAGAAGTGAGTTAAAATAATTTTTCTGGAAGTCAGGAATTTGGAAGTCACAAGACAAAGTATGATTTCCAAATTCTTGATTTTTTTAACCAAAAGCGAAAGGAATGAAAAAAATGGCAAAAAGAAGAAGCAAAAAGAAAAATAAAGTAGCGAATATAGATTTAGAACTTATTATTCTTATAATTTCAAGCATAATTTCAGCAATACTAATATATGGTAACCAAGGAGATATTGGACATACTTTAAATAGTTTCTTAGGAGGAATTATAGGATGGATTAAATATTTAGTGCCTATGGCATTATTTTTAATGGCAATTTATCTTGTATGTGAAGATAAAGAATATATGGGAAAAAAGTTTTTGCAAGTAGCAGTAATATTAACGTGTATTGCAATTATTATGACAATTATTCAAATGCCAAGTGAAACACTTCAAAACGGTGAATATTGGGATGTAGTAACAAATGGGTATAAACTAGGAACGCAAAATAAAGGTGGAGGAGCTTATGGAACAATGATTGCTACACCTTTAGTAAAGCTAATTGGAATACCTTGCACAATTATACTAATTATAGGAATAGGATTGGCATTAGCAATTTTCGTGTTTGGGTTTAAACCATCAGAGATGTTGGCAGATGCTGTTGAAAAAACTAAAGATAATAGGGAAATGAATAGACAAAATAGAGAAAAAATCAGACAAGAAAGACAAGAGTTAAAGGAAAAAAGGAAACAATTTCCAAAAACTATATCAGAAGATATATTAGATGATCAAATAACAATCAATATAAATGATGCAAATAGTAAAATAAGAAAGTATGAGCACGGACCAGATGATTTAAATACACTTGGAGTAGAAAATAATAGATTTAAAAAACATTCAATTGTTCCAGACATAGATGTAGATGAAGGAAAAATGCAATCAGAACTAGAAGAAAAAAATGCAGAAGAGAAGTTCTTTAAACAAGAAGAAGAGATAAAAGAAGACAAAACAAAACAAGTATTAGTTCTAGAACATACATTAACAGTAGAAGATGAAAATTATGAATTCCCTCCATTAGATTTAATGAAAGCTGGAGATAGTAAGGGCGGAACAGAGAAAAAATCTTTAGCTGAAACTGCTAATAAATTAAATAGAACATTATATAGTTTCGGTGTATCAGCAAAGGTAGAAAAGGTTTCAGTAGGTCCTGCAATAACTAGATATGAGTTAAAACCTGCAGAAGGTGTTAGAGTTAGCAAAATCGCAAATTTAGCAGATGATATTGCTCTTAATTTAGCAGCAGAAAGTATAAGAATTGAAGCACCAATACCAGGAAAACAAGCAGTAGGTATAGAAGTTCCTAACAAAGAAAAACAAGTTGTACATTTAAGAGAAATAATTGATACAGATAAATTTAAAGATGAAAAATCAAAACTAGCATTTGCATTAGGTAAAGATGTAAGTGGAGATGAAATTGTTACAGATATTGCAAAAATGCCACACGTACTAATTGCTGGTTCTACTGGATCTGGTAAGAGTGTATGTATAAACACATTGATAACAAGTATTATATATAAAGCAAAACCAAGTGAAGTAAAACTAGTTATGGTTGATCCTAAAGTAGTTGAATTATCTGTATACAATGGAATACCACATCTTTTAATACCAGTTGTAACAGATCCTAAAAAGGCTGCAGGAGCACTTGCTTGGGCAGTTCAAGAAATGGTTAACAGATATAAGTTATTTGCAGATAAAAATGTTAGAGATATAAAAGGATATAATGAAGCTCTAGAAAAAGAGGGCGGTGGAGAAAAATTACCACAAATAGTAATAATAATAGATGAGTTAGCAGATTTAATGATGGTTGCAGCAAAAGATGTAGAAGATGCAATTTGTAGATTAGCGCAAATGGCAAGAGCAGCAGGAATGCACTTAGTAATTGCAACTCAAAGACCATCTGTTGATGTAATAACAGGTATAATAAAAGCAAATATTCCATCAAGAATAGCTTTTGCGGTTTCTTCACAAGTAGATTCAAGAACAATATTAGATTCTGTTGGAGCAGAAAAATTATTAGGAAAAGGAGATATGCTATTTTATCCATCAGGAGCATCAAAACCTACAAGAATACAAGGAGCATTCATATCAGATAAAGAAGTAGAAAGCATTGTAGAATTTTTGAAATCTAATGGAGAAGTTACATATAGTGATGATATTTTAGAAAAAATAGAGAAAAATAATAGTACAGATAAAGAAATAGATGAAAGCGATGAAGATGATGAAACAGATCCATTTTTAAGCGAAGCAATAGATTTGGTAGTAGAAACAAGACAAGCTTCAACATCTTTTATACAGAGAAAGTTTAAAGTTGGCTATGCAAGAGCTGGAAGAATAATGGATCAAATGGAACAAAGAGGAGTAATATCAGGCTATCAAGGAAGTAAGCCAAGAGAGGTTTTGTGGAGTAAAGAAACTTTGGCAGAATTAAAAATGGCAAAGCCAGTTGAAATTCAACCAACAGCTCAACCAACTGAACAGACAGAAGAAAATCAATAAAATGAGGACTACAAAGCTCTTCTAAGTTTTAAAGAAAGGAATTACAAATGGCAAAGAAGGAAGATATATTTGAAAAACTTAATATAAAAGATTACAACAACTACTTAGAAGAAATATTAGAAACAAAAGAGTTTTCAAGTGATACAAAAAATTTCCTTCTTTCTATGTTATATAAAATTGAAGCGGCATATAGCGATTTTTCGTTAGTTAAAAATTTAAATAGAACTAAAAATGATTTTGTAGAAGAAATAGTTGAAACTTTAAAAAATAATTGTCAAAAGTTAGAGCTTATAAGGCCATCAGATGAAAAGTATGAAGAACTTTTAAAAAATCCAGAAAAATGTATTGTAAATAAAGAAAAAAAAGAAATTATATCAATATACAATGAACAATCCTTATTATATGCAATCTCTAAATTAACAGATAGGGAATATAAATTCAAAAATAGTATACTAAAATGCTCATTAGAAGAATTATTAAATACTGGGAAAAATATAGGTAATAAAGAAGTAATAAGGGATTTTGATGGATGGTCATGGAATATAGAAACAAATCAAATAGAAAGCATAGAATATAATTTGGTATTTCAAAATATACAAATGCTTTATTCTGGAAATTTCGAAAATGAAGAACAATTAAAAGATATTCTAAGTAAAATATACAAAAAGGAAGATGCCCAAGAGTTTTTCATATTATTGTGTAAAATAGCAGTAACTTTATATTTAGATAAATATAAAGACGAAAAGGAAAAATTTGAATTAGAAAGAAAAGAAAATGAAGATAAATTACGAAAATTAGAAGATAAAACAGAGTATTTTGAAAAGATTATATCAAAGAAAAATAAGTTAGAAAAAAGATTAAAGTTAATAGATAATTGTTTAATAGATGTAAATGTACTAAAAAAAGAGTTTACAAAAGCTAATAAAAGCTTGCCAGAAGGGAAAAAAATACTTAGTATAAGTGATTTTGAAGATAGAATACAAGAAGAAAAAAAACAAATAGTATGTGATATACAAAAATTGAGTGAAAAATTATTGCAAAAAATATATACAAAAGAAAAAAATCAAACAAAGGAAATGCTAGAAATTTTAGAAGTATTAGATAATAAAGAAGATTTATATACAAATATTTTACTTTTGCAAGAAAAGTTTATAAAAGGAATACAAGAAAAAATAAAACAAGCTAAAACTCGAAAAGATGTAATGAATGTAATATACAAAGTTAGATATTACAAGTTCTTGCCATATAAAGATGTTCAAATAAAAGATGTAGAACAATTGCGTAAACTAATATATAGAACAGAAGAAATGATATATGATATGGCATATAAAATGAATATAATAAATCCTATTAGTATAAATGAGAAAATCAATAATGATGTTGTAAGGGAAATTTTAAATACAAATATTATAGAGTTAGAAAATATAGAGTTGCTATTTAAAGCAGAAAATTACCAGATAACATTACAAATATTTGATGAAGAAAATATAGAAAAAATACTAGAATATAACACAATAGAAGGATTGATTGCAAGAATGAATAAGAAATTTAAATTATTCAATAAGTGATATATGGAACGAGACCAAAGTTGTTCCAACAAGGGAGGTATATATGAATATAACATTTTTAGGTGCAGCTAAAACTGTAACAGGCTCAAATTTTTTGGTTGAAGGCGCTGGTAAAAAATTTTTAGTTGATTGTCGGAATGTATCAAGGGCAAGCAAAAGAGGAAATACAAAATGAAGCTGAATTTGCTTTTAATATAGAAGACATAGATTTTATGCTACTTACACATGCACATATTGATCATTCAGGTAGAATACCTAAATTATATAAAGAAGGCTATAGAAAAAGAGTAATTGCAACAAAAGCAACTTGTGATTTATGTTCTATAATGCTTCCAGATAGTGGACACATACAAGAAGTTGAAAATGAATGGAAAAATAGAAAAAGATTAAGAGAAGGAAAAGAAGCTTTAGAGCCATTATATACAGCAGAAGATGCAGAAAAATGTATGGAATTATTTGTACCTATAAAATATGATGAAATAATAGATGTAGATGAAAATATAAAAGTAAGATTCAATGATGCAGGGCATATGTTGGGTTCTGCTATAATAGAGGTTTGGGTAACGGAAGACGGTAAAACTAAGAAAACTGTTTTTACAGGAGATATTGGAAATAATGATATACCACTTTTAGATTCTCCAACAATGATAGATGATGCAGATTATTTAGTAATGGAATCAACTTATGGTGGAAGATTACATTTAAGAAATGATGATAAAGCATCATTATTCTTAAAAATTGTTTCAGAAACATTAGATAAGGGCGGAACGGTTGTAATACCATCTTTTGCAGTTGGAAGAACACAAGAAATATTATTTGAACTAGATAAATTGAAAGATACAGAAGGACAAACAGAAGAATTTTACAGACAATATAATAAATTGATGAAAGCACCAGTATATGTTGATAGTCCACTTGCAATTTCTGCAACAGAGATTTTTAGAGCAAATATGGATTTGTTTGAACCTGAAGTAAAAGAAAGAATTGAGAGTGGAAATAATCCTTTGGAATTTCCAGGATTAAAGTTTACTAAAACAGCAGAAGAATCAAAAGCTTTAAATGAAAGTGATGAATCATCTATAATAATATCTGCAAGTGGAATGTGCGAAGTAGGAAGAATAAAACATCACTTAAAACATAATTTGTGGAATCCAAATAGTACAATATTATTTGTCGGTTATCAAGCACCTGGAACACTAGGAAGAAGTATAGTTGAAGGAGCAAAAAAAGTAAAAATATTTGGAGAAGAAATTGCTGTAAATGCAAGAATTGAATATATTGAAGGTTATTCAGGTCATGCAGACCAAGAATGGTTAATGAATTTTATATATTCATTTATTCAAAAGCCAAAACATATATTTTTGGTACATGGAGAACCAGATGGACAAATTGCTTTAAGAGATAAAATATTGGAAGAAACAAATATCCCAGTAACAATTCCAAGTTTAGGTGAGACATATAATTTAGATGAAACAATTGATTTAGTATCAAAAATAGATGTAAAAGATAAATATAAATATGTAAGATTAGAAATAATTGAAAGATTAGAAAATTTAAAAGAAGAAATAGAAGATATGGAGTCTATTATCAAAGAGGAAAAATTAACAGAGAATATACAAGATGAAGAAATAGCAAAATTAAGCGATAAAATAAAACAATTAGAACAAAAGATAGTAGATATAATAGAATAAACAAAGGAGAAAGAAACATATGAATAAATATTTTAATGATGCAGTAATAGGAAATGGAACAATAAGTGCTAGTTATTCAGAAAATGGAGAATTATTAAGGTTATATTATCCTACAATAGATTATAAACAATTTGTAGATTCCTTTAATGTAGGAATAAAAGTAAATGATTCTAACATTATATATACACATAAAGATGTAAATAATTTATATAGTCAATATTATGTAGAAGATACAAATATATTAAAGACAGAGATTTTTAATACATATTTTAGATTAAAACTAATACAAACAGATTTCTGTGCAATAAAAGAAAATGTTTTAATAAAAAGATATAAATTTAAAAATGAAAATACAATAGATTTAGATTTAAACTTTTTAGTTCATTCGAAACTATTAACAGATAACAATAATCAAGTAAGTGGGTATAAAAAGGATAACGTATTATTGCAATATATGCATGATTATACATTAGCAATTTTTTCTAAAAATCCAATATCAACTACACAAATAAATAATTCAGATGCAAACATACAAGATGGAATAGTTGGTGGAAAAGATTATATTGGAATGTCACAAGATTCAAGTATTAGCTATAACTTAGGTACATTAAAGCCAGGTGAAGTTAAAGAAATAGATTTATTTATTTATATAGAAGATGTAAAAAATAAATCTCAGTTGTCAACTAATACATCAAGAATAAAAAAATTAGATATAGATAAAGAAGAAGAACAGGCAAGAAAGTTTTGGAGAAAATATGTAAAAGATCACGATGGATTAAAATTAGATTTACCTATAACAGAAAAAAATATAAAAATACAAAGAATCTATAAAAGAACTATTCTATTATATGCATTATTAACTAATAATCAAACAGGAGGAATATCTGCAGCTGTAGAGGTTGATGAAGATAGAACAAAATGTGGTAGATATTCATATTGCTGGCCAAGAGACGCAATATTTATAACAGAAGCAATGGATTTGTTAAATATGAAAAAAGAAACTGAGAAGTTTTATAAAAGTTTTTGTAAGAATACACAAAGTAAAAGTGGTAGATGGGAGCAACGTTTCTATACCGATGGCGTTTTAGCACCTTGCTGGGGCTATCAAATAGATGAGACAGCAGCAGTTGTATATGGAGTATACAATCACTATTTAAAAACACAAGAAATAAAATTTCTAAAAGACAATTTAAAAATGTGCGAAAAAGCAGTACATTATTTAGAAAAATATGTAAATAATGTGTTAGAGGGAATAGATGAAGAGTATCTAAGTTACGATTTATGGGAAGAAAATGAAGGAATACATACATATTCATTAGCATCAATATTTGCATCATTTGAAGCATTTATAAAAATATATGAAATAATTAAACCAGAATATAAAGAAAACAGAATAAAATTAGAACAAATAGAAAAAAGGACAATAGAAATAGAAAAACTATTGAGAGAATTAAAAGGTTATATATTAAAGAATTTTTATGACAATGACAGAAAAACACTAATAAGAAATAAAGATGGAAAAATAGATATAAGTATATTAGGTACAGTAACACCATTTAAAGTTTTCGAGCCAAAGGAGAAAAAAGTATTAAATACAATAGAAAGAATAAATATGACATTAAGAACATATACAGGTGGTTATTTAAGATATGAAAATGATAACTATATGGGAGGAAATCCTTGGACAATAGCAAATCTTTGGCTTGCAGATTATTATATAGAAGCGGGAGATAAGAAAAAGGCAAAAGAATGCTTTAATTATGTAGTAAATTCTGCAACTGAAATGGGATTTATAGCAGAGCAAATAAACAATCAAACAATGAGCCCTGCTTGGGTAATTGGATTAGGCTGGGCACACGCACTATTTGTAATTGTGCTAAGCAAATTGTATAAATAAAGGATGATATTATGGCGAAAGTAAAAACAGTATTTGTATGTAATGAGTGCGGTTATGAATCTGCAAAATGGCTAGGTAAGTGTCCGAGTTGTAATTCTTGGAGTACATTTGTTGAAGAAAAAATTGTAAAGAATACAGATTCTAAATCTACACCAATAATAAATGTTACACCAACTCTTTTAAAAGATGTAGAAAAAAAAGAAACTACAAGAATGAAAACTAATTTTGAAGAATTAGATAGAGTCCTTGGTGGTGGATTTGTAACGGGCTCATTAGTCTTGTTAGGTGGAGAGCCAGGAATACGGAAAATCTACGCTAATACTACAAATATGTGATAAATTAAAAACAGATGGAAAAGTACTATACATATCAGGAGAAGAGTCTGCTGAACAAATAAAAATTAGAGCAGATAGATTAGGAATAAATAATGATAATCTACTTTTTTTAGGAGAGACAAATATTGATATTATAGAAAATGCAATAAATAATATAAATCCAAAATTAGTTATAATAGATTCAATTCAAACAATGTATTCAGAAGATGTTACAAGCGCTGCTGGAAGTGTTAGCCAAGTAAGAGAAATAACAGCAAGAATAATGAAAATTTGCAAACAGGCAAATATAACAACAATTATAATAGGGCATGTTACAAAAGATGGAAATATAGCAGGTCCAAGAGTATTAGAACACATGGTAGATACAGTATTATATTTAGAAGGTGAAAGATATTTTTCATATAGAATATTAAGAGGAGTAAAAAATAGATTTGGCTCTACAAACGAAATTGGTATGTTTGAGATGCAAAACGAGGGAATGGTTGAAATAAAAAATCCATCATCAATACTTATATCAGAAAGAGAAGATAAAATATCAGGTTCTGTTATAGTTGCTAGTATGGAGGGAACAAGACCTTTACTGATAGAATTACAGGCACTAACAAGTCAAAGTGTGTTTGGAATACCTAGAAGAAATGCTAATGGAATAGATTATAATAGGTTAACTTTATTGGTGGCAGTTTTAGAAAAAAGAAGTGGACTAATGCTTGGAAATCAAGATGTGTATTTGAATTTAGTTGGTGGAATAAAGGTAAATGAACCAGCTTTAGATTTAGGAATAGTACTTGCAACAGCATCTAGTTTCAAAAACGTTAGTATCCCAAAAGATGTAGTAGCAATAGGAGAAGTTGGATTAACAGGCGAGGTAAGAGCGGTTAATTTAATAGAAAAAAGATTAAAAGAATCCGAAAAACTTGGATTTAAATTATGTATAATTCCAGAAAGTAATAAAAAACTATTGAAAGATAGTTATAAATTAGATATAATAGGTGTGAAAAATATTACAGAAGCAATGAAGTACTTAGGATTAAAATAATTTTAAGTGATATGAAAGTAGGGAATTTTGTGCCAGAAAATGTAAATAAAGATGAGACTCTAATAGAAATACTAAAATTGATTGCACCAGGAACAGAATTAAGGAAAGGCTTAGATAATATTTTAAAATCAAAAACAGGAGCTTTAATAGTAATTGGAGATTCAAAAGAAGTATTAGACTTAGTTGATGGAGGTTTTTTTATTAACGAAGAATATACACCATCAAGATTATATGAACTTGCTAAGATGGATGGAGCAATAGTTTTAAGTAAAGATTTGAAAAAAATCTTATATGCAAATGCTCAAATAATACCATCATCAAGTATTCCAACTAAAGAAACCGGAACAAGACATAGAACTGCAGAACGTACGGCAAAACAAACAGGAGAAATAGTTATAAGTATATCACAAAGAAGGAGTATAATTACTGTATTCCAAGGAAATTTCAGATATACAATGGATGAAACATCTAAAATAATAACAGAAGCAAATCAAGCAGTTCAAACACTTGAAAGATATAAAAAAGTATTAGATACCAAAATGGGAATGCTAAATGAATATGAATTTAACGATATTGTAACATTAGATAATGTAATTACTTGTATTCAAAGAACAGAAATGGTTATGAAAATCGCAGATAAAATAAAGAAATTCATATATGAACTTGGTGAAGATGGACTACTTATAAAAATGCAATTAGAAGAACTTGTTGGTGGCTTAGAACAAGAAGAATTGTTAATGATAAAAGACTATATTGCTCCAGGCAAAAAGAGATCACCTGAAAGGGTAATGGAAATTATTGCAAATACATATAGAGATGAATTTTTAGATGCATCAGAAATTGCAAAATTATTAGGTTATGAAATATTTGATAGTTATGAAGAGGTGGCAGTATATCCAAAAGGATACAGAATATTAAATAAAATACCAAGAATGCCAAATAATATAGTAACTAACTTAGTAAAATCTTTTAAGTCTTTCCAACATATACTAGCAGCTGATATTGAAAAATTAGATGATGTAGAAGGAATTGGAGAGGTAAGAGCAAGAACTATAAAGCAATCTTTAAAAAGAATGCAAGAGCAATTTATATTTGACAATTTAATGTTATAGTATATAATATAAATGTTATTTTTTACAAAGGAGAGAAAAAATATGAATAAGAAAAATATAGGTTTAATAATTATTATAGTAATTATTTTAGGTTTAATTGGCTATACAATAGCAAGCAATGTAGTAAATGCTACAAAAAATATTCCAAATCCAATAGTAACAATGAAAATAAAAGATTTCGGAGAAGTAAAAATAGAATTATATCCAGAAATGGCACCTAATACAGTAGCTAATTTTATAAACTTAATAGAAAATCATTATTATGATGGAGTAACATTCCATAGGGCAGTAGAAGGATTTATGGTACAAGGTGGAGATAAAGAAGGAACAGGACAAGGTCAAGTAGAAGAAACAATACAAGGTGAATTTTTAGAAAATGGCTATGAAGGAAATACTTTAAGACACGATAGAGGAGTTATATCAATGGCAAGAGCAGATTATTCTAATTTAGGTTTAGCTAAAGAAGGTTATAACTCAGCATTTTCACAATTCTTTATAATGACAGCTGATAATACAAATTTAAATGGAAATTATGCAGCATTTGGAAAAGTTCTTGATAACGGAATGGAAATTATAGATCAAGTAGCAAAAGTAGAGGCAATTCAAGAAAAAGATACAACGACAGATACTACTGAAAATGAAGAACCAGATATATCACAATATCCTGTAATAACAGAAATGACAGTAGAAACTTTTGGAGTAAATTATGGAAATCCAGTAAGACAAGAAGCTTTTGATTTAAATAGTTATTTAATGAAATTATATGGAATCAGTTTCTAAAATGTAAGGGCGCATAAAAAGCGCCCTTTAATACAGATTATACATATTGAGGAGATAAAAGTGAGATTAGATAAATTTTTGAAAGTAAGTAGAGTTATAAAAAGAAGAACAGTTGCAAATGATGTTGCAGATGCAGGGCGTGTTATGGTTAATGGAAAAGTCGTAAAGCCAAGCTATGAAGTTAAAGTAGGAGATAAAGTTCAAATTCAATTTGGAGATAAAATATCAACCTTTGAAATAATAAATATTCCAAAGGTTGCTGGAAAAAATATAGAAGAAATGATAAAAATACTTTAACTTATCGCAGTTGCCTTGACAACTGTTCTAGAACCCGATACATTATTACAAGTAAGAAGTGTTATTTGCTTTTTTCCATTTGTATCTTGATTTATACAACTATTATCATAAGCATCAATAGTATATTTATTTGTTACACTATACTCTAATGGATTTCCTAGAGCATCATATATAATTATAGAATCACCAATTTCTAATAAATTGATTCTACTAAAAAATCGGTAATCGTGATAATTATGTGCTGCAATGCATAAATTCCCAATTTCATTTGGCAACGGGCCATAAAAACGACAAGCTGCAATTTTTAATAAATCATCACTTACATCAGATAAAATAGGGTATATAATATTTAATTTTTTTATTTCAATTAAACCAATAATAAAAGGGTCTTCATCTTCATTTTGATTCTTAGAAATATTTGTTTCATAATTAGAATTACCAGAATAAAGTAAATTGATATTATAATTAGAAAGCAATTGTTTAGATAAACTTTCTTTTTTCTTTGTAGTATATAAGTTATATAAATAATATGCAGAGCAAACTATAATAATTAAAACAGATATTATGAATTGATATTTAGAAATGATAAGAATTCTCCTTTTTTTCTTATTTTCTTCTCGTTCTATTTCTTGATTAAATTTAGAAAATAAAATTTGATTCATACTAAACAATCTCCCTAATGCTTAGTTTAATCAAAATAAATCAATTTATACAAAATTTAATTACAAAATAAAACACCAGATTTAATTCAAAATCTGATGCTTGTTTGCTTAGGGTGTGAGATTTTTAAGATTTAAATCTTTTAGCTCTTGTTAAGCCACGAATTTGACTGTTAACAATAGCCAATTGATTTTGCGAAGTTTCCAACTCTGCTTCTAACCTTTCAACTTCACCGTTGCTAAGCCGAAACTTAGCATGTTGTTTTACAGCGAAAAGTTTGAGCTTAGTGCGAGAGATGGATTCTTGCAATAATCTTTGGTGTTTTTTAAGCTCTGCTAAAGTTGTGCTATTCAAAAAAAAACACATCCTTTCTAAAATTTAATAATTAAATTATATAATAAATTCTATTAAATAGCAAATTTTAAGTGAAAAATGGCAAAAGGGTGTTGCAAAATATACATAATGTGATATAATATAAAGGCTTTTTAGCAATATGAAAAAGAAGGGAAGAAAATTAAATGAGTTTAAAGATTGAAAAAACAGACAAAAAAAATGAAGTAAAATTAGAATTTAGCATAGAGAAAGAATTGTTTGATAATGCAATAAAAACAGTTTATAACAAAAATGCTAAGTATTTTAATATACCAGGATTTAGAAAAGGTAAAGCACCAATGAATATTGTAGAAAAATACTATGGAAAAGAAATATTCTATGAAGATGCTTTTAATGAAGTAGTACCAGAAATATTTGATAAAGAAGTTAAAGAGAATAATTTAGAAGTTGTTAGTAAACCAAAAATAGACATAGTACAAATGGAAAAGGGAAAAGACTTAATATTTACAGCAATTGTTCAAACAAAACCAGAGGTAAAACTTGGGAAATATAAAGGTATAGAAGTTGAAAAAGTTGAGTATAATGTATCTGATGAAGACGTTGAACACGAATTAGGACATATGGCAGAAAAGAATGCAAGACTAATTACTGTAGAAGATAGACCAGTTGAAAGTGGAGATATTACAGTAATAGATTTTG
Source organism: uncultured Clostridia bacterium (assembly GCA_947632145.1). Taxonomy (GTDB): domain Bacteria; phylum Bacillota; class Clostridia; order TANB77; family CAG-508; genus CAKPQL01. Next base: position 12,186 of record CANRNW010000010.1, on the reverse strand, counting down.
AAGGATTTGTTGATGGTAAAGCATTCGATGGCGGAAAAGCTGAAGGACATGAATTAACAATAGGAAGCAATACATTTATTCCAGGATTTGAAGATCAAATTATAGGAATGAAAATTGATGAAGAAAAAGATGTAAATGTTAAATTCCCAGAAAAATATTTTTCAGAAGAATTAGCAGGAAAAGATGCAACATTTAAAGTAAAATTACATGAAATAAAGAAAAAAGAAATGCCAAAAATAGATGATGAACTTGCAAAAGATATAAGTGAATTCGATACATTAGCAGAATTAAAGGCAGATATAAAATCAAAATTAGAAAAAGAAAATGAAACAAGAGCAAAATATGAAACAGAAGATGCAGTTATAAAAGCTGTTGCAGAAAATACTGAAATAGACATTCCATCTGGAATGATAGATACAGAAATAGAAAATAACATACATGATGTAGAAAACAGATTAAGCTATCAAGGTGCAACATTAGATCAATATTTAGCTATGGTTGGAAAAACAATGGAAGAATTTAAAAATGAATATAAACCACAAGCAGAAACATCAGTTAAACAAAGATTAATATTAGATGCAGTAGCAACAGCAGAAAATATAGAAGTTGCAGAAACTGATATAGATGAAAAAATAAAAGAAATGGCAGAAAAATATGGTAAAAAAGAAGAAGAACTAAAAGATAATGAGCAATTAAGAAATTACATAAAACAAAATATTAGAGTAGATAAAACAATAGCATTTTTAGTAGACAATGCCAAATTTAAAAAAGCCAAATAATTAAAATTTAATAATAAATATTGAAGAGAACAAATCTCTTCGAGGTTTAAAGGAGGAAAACATATGATAAATAATAGTTTAGTACCTTATGTAATTGAACAAACAAGTAGAGGAGAAAGATCTTATGATATATTCTCTAGATTGTTAAAGGACAGAATTATATTCTTAAGTGAAGATGTAAATCAAGCAACAGCTAGTTTAGTAGTTGCACAAATGTTATTTTTAGAGTCTGAAGACCCAGATAAAGAAATACATTTTTATATAAATAGCCCAGGTGGATCTATTACAGATGGAATGGCAATATATGATACAATGAATTATATAAAATGCCCAGTATCTACAATATGCGTAGGTATGGCAGCTAGTATGGGAGCTTTCCTTTTATCAGCAGGAGAAAAAGGAAAAAGATTTGCTACACCAAATGCTGAAATAATGATACACCAACCACTAATTGGTGGAGGCGGAATTACAGGGCAAACAACAGAAATAAAAATTCACGCTGAACATATGGTAAGAACTAGAGAAAAATTAAATAAAATCTTAAGTGAAAGAACAGGAAAACCATTAGAACAAATAGAAAAAGATACAGAAAGAGATAATTTTATGACAGCTGAGCAAGCGCTAGAATACGGACTAATTGATGGAATAATGGACAAAAGAGCATAATTCAAAAGAAAAAATAAAGAAAGGAATGTTAATTTAATGGCTAATAAAAAAGAAATTTCTCAAGGCATAAGATGTTCTTTTTGCGGTAAAAGTCAAGAATTAGTTAAAAGAATAGTTGCAGGACCAAGTGTATATATATGTGATGAATGTATCGAAGTATGTAATAGCATATTAGAAAATGAAACTTTCGAAGATGTTGAGTATGAAGATGTAAAAAAGGAAAAAATACCAACACCAGCAGAAATAAAAAAGATATTAGATGAGTATGTTATAGGTCAAGAAAATGCTAAAAAAACATTAGCAGTAGCGGTATATAATCATTATAAAAGAATAAATAACGAAGAGGCTCTATCAGATGATGTTGAAATTCAAAAAAGCAATGTATTACTTATTGGACCTACAGGATGTGGAAAAACAGAGCTTGCAAAAACATTAGCAAGAATATTAAATGTACCTTTTGCTATTGCAGATGCAACAACACTTACAGAAGCTGGATATGTTGGAGAGGATGTTGAAAACATTTTATTAAAACTTATTCAAGCAGCTGATAATGACATAGAAAAAGCAGAAAAAGGTATTATATATATAGATGAAATAGATAAAATATCAAGAAAATCTGAAAACCCATCAATAACAAGAGATGTTAGTGGTGAAGGAGTACAACAGGCATTACTTAAAATAATAGAAGGAACAGTTGCATCTGTTCCACCACAAGGTGGAAGAAAACATCCTCATCAAGAATTTTTACAAATAAATACAAGTAACATTTTATTTATTTGTGGAGGAGCTTTTGAAGGATTAGATACTATAATAAAAAATAGAACAGGTAAAAAATCAATAGGATTTGGGGCTTCAATAGAAAGTAAAAAAGATATAGATAAATATAAAATACTTGAAGATATGTTGCCACAAGATTTATTAAAGTTTGGTATGATACCAGAATTTATTGGTAGATTACCAATAATAGCAACATTAGAAGAGCTAGATAAAAATGCTCTAATAGAAATAGTAACAAAACCTAAAAATGCACTAATCAAACAATATAAGAAATTATTTGAATTAGATGATGTTGAACTAGAATTCGAACAAGGAGCATTAGAGTTAATTGTTGAAAAAGCAATAGAAAGAAACACAGGTGCTAGAGGATTAAGATCAATAATTGAAGACACAATGAGAGATATAATGTTCGAAATACCAGGAAATAGCAAAATAGAAAAATGTATAATAACAAGAAAAACTGTTGAAGGAACAGAAGGACCTCAATTAACAATAAACGAAAACAAAAAGCCAAAAGATACAATAAAAAAGAAGAAACTATCTTCAACAGAAAAGAAAGATAATAAAACAGCATAACAAAAAAGCACTTTAAAGTGCTTTTTTTATTGATTAGAAAATTGTTTCATTGGGAGTATTGTAAGGCTTAAAAAAGTAAAATATTGTCAAGAATAAATATTTGTGATATAATTTATGTATACTTTTAAAGGAGGTTCTACATCATGAGTAAGAAAAAACGGTCATTGGAAAAGCAAGCAAAACAAAATACACCGGCGAAAAAGGCGAAAGCTGCTAAAAAAGCCAAATATGCATCCGCTGAATCCAAAATCAGATGGGAGCAGAAAAAGGCCGCTAAGCATAAAGGCTAAGTAACCTCGATATGAGCGATAATTTTTGCTCGATGCATACAATGAAGAAATTCATTGTATGCATTTTTTCTTATGCAAAAATAATTATTTAAAACATTGTAAAAATAATATATAAATGATATAATTGTGAAATAAATTAAAAAGGAGAAAAATATGTCTTTTATTATAGGAATAGATGGACCAGCAGGAAGCGGAAAAGGAACAATGACAAAAATACTAGCCAAAAAATTTAATTTAATACACATAGATACAGGAATTACATATAGAGCAGTTGCTAAGGCTGTTTTGGATAATAATATTAAATTAAATGAAAAAGAAAAAATAATTGAAGTTGCAAAAAATATCGATATACAAATTAAAAACGAAGAAAATGTAGACAAAGTTTTCTTAAACGGAAAAGATATAACTAAAGATATAAGGTCAAAAGAGGTTACAGCTATTGTTTCTCAAGTATCTTCAATAAAAGAAGTGCGACTAATTATGGTAGATTTACAAAGAAAACTAGCAGAAGGTAAAAATGTAATAATGGAGGGAAGAGATATCTGCACATATGTATTTCCAAATGCAGATATAAAGATATATTTAAAAGCTTCATTAGAAGAAAGAGCAAGAAGAAGATATGAAGAAAATTGCCAAAAAGGTATCAATATGTCATATCAAGAGGTTTTAGAAAATATAAAATTACGTGATGAAAATGATATGCATAAAGAAATAGGATCACTAGAAATTGCAGAAGATAGCATTGTTGTAGATACAACAGGATTTGAAATTGAGCAATCAGTAGAGAAATTAACTAAAATAATACAAGAGAAAATGAAAAACATGTAAGGGCGCATGAGTGCACCCAAGAACGCATAATTGTACACAAATAAAATCAAGCTGTAGGGGCGCATGATTGCGCCCAAAGAAAGGATTTTAAATATGAAAAGAAAAATCGTTAAAGCACTTGTTAGATGTTTCATGGTAATATGCTTTAGAGTAAAAATAATAGGAAAAGAAAACATACCAAAAGAAGGAGCTTGCATCATTTGTTCAAATCATACAAGTTATTTTGATCCACCAATGTTGGTTGCATTTAATAAAAGACATATAAATATGATAGCCAAAAAGGATTTATTAAAAAATCCTTTCATGGGATGGCTTTGTAAAACATTTGGAGCTTTTTTAGTTGAAAGAGATGGAAAAGACATAGAAGCAGTTAAGCAATCTTTAAAAATTCTAAAGAACGGAGAGATATTAGGAATATTCCCAGAAGGAACAAGAAATGGAATGGCTAAAGGAGAAAAAGTAAAAAATGGAGCAGTACTTATGGCAATAAAATCAGGAGCACCAATAATACCAGCAGGAATAAAGGGAAAATATAAATTATTTAGAAAAGTTACAATGACTTATGGAGAGCCAATATACTATGATAAGACGAAAATAAATCAACAAGATAAAGAAGAAATAGATAAATTAACTGAAGAACTAATGGATAAAATAGTAGCAAATTGTTAAGATTTTTTTCGAATATAATGAATGAAACGTACACGGAAGGTAGGAATAAACTTGAACGAAACAAAAGTAAAGAAGAATTCATTTGTTAGAAATGTTTTAATGCTAATGCTTTCACAAGTTTTAATAAAAATATTAGGACTAGTATACAGATTAGCTATAACTAATGCAAATGGTTTTGGAGATTTAGGAAATGGATATTACTCAGCAGGATATCAAGTATATACTGTTTTACTAATAATATCTTCACAAGGAATACCGGGAGCTGTTTCTAAATTAGTTGCAGACAAAGTTTCTAATGGAGAATATAAAAAAGCACATAAAATATATAAAGTATCCCTTTTAGTTTTTGGTATAATTGGATTTATAGCATCATTATTATTATTTATATCTTCAGATTTTATAGCAAGCGCTATTTTAAATGTATCAGATGTTAAATATGTATTAAGAGTTTTATCACCAGCAATATTTTTTGTATGTATTTCAGCAGTTATAAGAGGATATTTTGCAGGACTTGGTACTATGAAAGCATCAAGTGTTTCACAGGCTTTAGAACAATTATTTAATTGTGTACTTACAATAACATTGGTCTATACACTAATTGGTAGAGAACCTTATGTAATGGCAGCAGGAGGAACTTTAGCAACAACACTTGCTGTATTGATGTCTTTTTCATATTTGGTAGTGTTTTATAAAAAGAACATAAAGTTATATGTTGAAAATACAGAAGAAAAAGAAGAAAATACACCAATAAAATCATTAGCAAAGAAAATTATTATAACAGCAATACCACTTACTATAGGGTCTGTTATATCAGTAGTAACTACATTGATAGACACAATAACAGTTAGCAATTGTATTCAAATTGCTTATGAAAATATATTTGAAACCAAAGTTTTACTTGAACAAGAAGCAATGAGATTAACAGGAATACTATCTAAAGTCGACACTATTATTAATTTACCACTAGCAGTTAATTTATCATTTTACTCTGCTTTGATTCCAGCAATAACGGGGGCAATAGCAAGAAAAGATTATGAATCTGCTTCTAATAAAATTTCATTTTCAATTAGTACCTCATTGTTAGTAGTAATTCCTTGTGCAGCTGGATTTATCACTTTAGCAAATCCTATTTTGCAAATGCTTTATCCTAATGCATCAGATGGAGCAGGAATACTACAGATTACATCACTTACAATGGTCTTTATAGCAATCAATCATACAATACAAGGATCTTTATTTGGACTTGGAAAAATGTATATACCTGCTATGGCTTTAACTTTTGCTTGTATTGTAAAAATAATATTAAACCTAATTTTAGTTAGAAATCCAAATATAAATATATATGGTGCTGCCATAAGCTCATTAGTCTGTCAAATAATAGTATTTATAATTATTTACACTGTGTTAAAGAAAAGCATAAAATTTAAATTTAATGTAAAAAATAATTTAATCAAGCCAATAGTAGCATGTATTGCTATGGCAGGAGTAATACTAATATTACAATTCCTTTTAAGTAATGTAGTTAACAATATAGTTTTAACAATAATAAGCATTATAATAGGAGCTTGTATATACTTGTTATTCATTATATTATTTAGAGTAATGAATAAAGAGGATATATGCTTATTACCAGGAGGAAATAAAATTTACAATGTTCTTGTAAAATTAAAATTATATAATTAAAGTAGAGGAAGTGGTATTTTTGAATGAATTAATTATTAGCACAGAAGATTTATTGCATAATATAAATGAAATAAAGTCAAAAGTAACAGTAGATAATTATACTTTAATTGCAGTAGTAAAAGGAAATGCATATGGGCTTCGGAATTGTGGAGTTTACTAAATTTTTAATAAAAAATGGTTTTGATTTTTTTGCAGTAGCAACTATAGAAGAAGCGCTAATATTAAGAGAAAATAATATAAAGGAAAAAATAATAATATTAACTCCATATAAGGATGAAAACGATTTAAAAACACTAATAGAAAATGATATAATACTTACTATAGATTCAGAAAAACAATTTGAAGTAGTAGAAAATATAGCGAATAAATTAAATAAAAAGGTATTTGCACATATAAAAATTGATACAGGATTTTCGAGATATGGATTTAGATATAATGATTGTATAGATACTATAAAAAATATAGTTAAAAATAGCAAAAACACAGTATTTGAAGGAATATTTTCTCACTTTTCTTGTTCCTTAAAAGAGAATCCTTCATTTACAAATACACAGTATAGTAGATTTTGCAAAGTAATTGAAGATTTAGAAAATGAAGGAATTAGCTTTAAATTAAAGCATATATGTAATTCTTCGGCTTTTTTTAAATATCCTAATATGCACTTAAATTGTGCGAGAATAGGGTCTGCATTTACAGGAAATGCAATTGGAATAAAATCTAACCTAAAAAAAATAGGGATGATGCATACTAAAATATTAAAAATAAGAGAACTGAAAAAAAATGAATATATAGGTTATGCTAATTCATATAAGACAAGGAAAAACATGAAAGTTGGTATATTACCGATAGGGTATTATGATGGAATAGGTATGTCTTTAATAGAACAAAGACATAGATTTTTAAGTAAAGTAAAAAAGTTAATTTTAACGCTAAAAGATATGTTTATAGATAATTCAATTATGTTAGAAAATTTTAAAGTGCTTGGACAAATTGGAATGTATGATGTTGTAATTGATTTAACAAATAAAAATTATAAAGAAAATGATGATATATATTTTTATACAAGACCTAGTTTTATAAATCCTAATGTAAAGAGAATATATGTAACAAATAAAGAAGGAGATATATATGAAGAAAATTAAATTTATTATTATACTTTGGGGAGTAAAATTCGGACTAATATTATGTAAAATCTTTCATAAAACAGGGACAATGATATCAGGTAAAGTAGCAGTTAAATTACAAAAAGACTTCGTAAAACTTTTTAAAAATATTGATTATAATAAAACTATTTTTGTAACAGGAACAAACCGGTAAATCAACTACTACAAATTTAATAGCACATACTTTAAGAAGTGCAGGTAGAACTGTAGCTACTAATTCTGAAGGTGCAAATTTAATGAGTGGTGTAGCAACTACCTTGATAAAAAATTCTAGTATGCTTGGAAAATTTAATAAAGAATTTTTAGTTCTTGAAATTGATGAAAGAAGCCTAAGAAACATTTTTAAAGTATTACCAGCAAAAAACTTATGTATAACTAATTTACAAAAAGATCAAGTTCAGAGAAACGGAGATCCAGATTTTATATATCAAATGTTTAAAAATGCTGTAAATAAAGATGTTACATTATTTGTTAACAATGAAGAACCAAGAAGTAGATCATTAGAGGATTATGTAGGAAAAACAGTATATTATAGTTTAGAGAAAAACTCTAAAACATTTACAAAAGATGATTTTTATTCTGTTACAATGCCATGTCCAAAATGTAATCATAAAATAGAATATGAATATTATAATATAGAAAATATAGGTAAATTCAAATGTTCAAATTGCGATTACAAAAGCACTGATGAACCAGATGTTTTAATTACAGATATTGATTTTGATAATCATACATTTAAATGTGATGATAATAAATATGAGGTTTCATATATAAATCCATTCTATATTTATAATTATGCACTAACAATTGCTATATGCAAGAAGTTTGATATAAAATTTGAAGATATTCAAAAAGGATTTTCAACATTTGTAAATCCTGCTAATAGAAGAGAAACATATAAATATCACGGAAAAACCATACGTTATTTAAGAATAAAACAAGAAAACCCAGAAACTTTGCAAAATGCATTAGATACAGTAGCAAGAGATAAAACAAAAAAAGCATTATGGATGGGATTATATGAAATAAAAGATTTCCCACCAGCATACACAAATACATTTTACTTCTTTGATTGCGATTTCAAAAAAGTTGTTAATGATACTGTAGAAAAATATGTATGCTTTTCAAAAACTGTTAGCTATGACACTGCTAATAGAATGTTATATGCAGGAGCCGATAAAGATAAAATTTCTATATATGATGTAGAAGATGATTTTGATAAGATATTTGAAGAGTTAGATAAATTGGAAACAGATAATATATATATAATTACAGGTATGAAACCATATAAAAAGATAAAGCTATTTTTAGAAAAGGGTGATAATAATGAATAATGTAATTAATGTAGCTTGGATGTATCCAGATGTTTTAAATTTGCATGGAGAAAGAGGAAATGCAAAGGCATTTGAAATAGTAGCAAAAAAAATGAATGTTAATCTTAATATTGATAGAATAGATAATATAGATGAAATAATAGATTTTGAAAAGTATGATATTCTACTTTTTAATGCCGGAGAATTAAAAGTTATCAACGAAATATCAAATATATTGAATAATCAAATAGAAAAATTAAAAGATTATATAGAAAGCAATAAAGTAATATTGGTAACAGGAACAACAGGAGCTTTGTTTGCAAATAAGATAAATAGACTTGATGGAACCACATTTAATGGACTAAATATATTTGACATGGATGTATCTGAAAGAGATATGGTTATAGGAGATGATTTGTATTTTGAATTTGAAAATATGGAAATAATGGGATCTCAAATTCAAATGATTGATATAAATTTAAAAAGTGTAAATCCTCTTGGAAAAATAAAATATGGATATGGAAATAATGGCTCAAATAGTGAAGGAGCTAAATACAAAAACACTATATTTACAAATGAATTAGGACCAGTACTTGTAAAGAATCCTTGGATGGCAGAATACTTAATAGAATTAGCATTAAAGAATAAAAACATAGAATATGAAAAAATTAAATTAGATTATGAACTTGAATTAAAATCTTTAGAAAGTACAAAGGAGTTCATAAACCAAAAAATTATTGCATAAATGTTTATTTTATAAATTTGACAAAATAATATAAATATTATATAATATATAATCGTTGTTAATGATGAGGGCAACCCCTCATCATTAAACATTGTAAAAATAATATATTAAAATTATAAAATTTGTAAAGACATGTAGGGGATTTTCATTTGTCTTCCGTAAGCTTGTCTAAAAAGGGGTAAAAATATGAATAACAAAAACATTAGAAATGTAGCAATAATAGCACACGTTGATCACGGAAAAACAACATTAGTAGATGCACTATTAAGACAAAGTGGAACATTTAGAGAAAATGAACAAGTAGAAGAAAGAGTAATGGACTCAAACGATTTAGAGAGAGAAAGAGGAATTACAATACTTGCAAAAAATACATCTGTAATGTATGGAGATATAAAAATAAATATAGTAGATACACCTGGACATGCTGATTTCGGTGGAGAAGTTGAAAGAGTATTAAAAATGGTTGATGGTGTTGTACTATTAGTTGATGCTTTTGAAGGAGCAATGCCTCAAACAAGAGAAGTATTAAAGAAATCTTTAGCTTTAAATTTAAAACCAATAGTTGTAATAAATAAAATAGATAGACCGGGTGCAAGACCTTTAAAAGTAATAGATGAAGTTCTAGAGTTATTTATTGAATTAGGCGCAAATGACGACCAATTAGATTTTCCTGTTGTATATGCTTCAGGAAAACAAGGTGTTGCAAAACTAAATTTAGAAGATGAAGCAGTAGATTTAAAATGTTTATTTGAAACAATAATAAATACAATAGATCCACCAGCTTGTGATCAAGATGGAACTATGCAAATGTTGGTATCAAATATAGATTATGATGATTATGTTGGAAGAATTGCAATAGGTAGAATTGAAAGAGGAATAATAAAAAATGGAATGCCAATAGCAGTATGTAAAAAGGACAAAACAGAAAATTCAAAAATAACAAAATTATATACCTATGTAGGACTTAAAAAAGTAGAAGTTGAAGAAGCTAAAGCTGGAGATATAGTAGAACTTGCAGGTGTTCCAGACATAAACATAGGAGATACAATTTGTGACATAAATAATCCAGAAAAAATAGATTTCGTAGATATAGATGAGCCTACAGTGTCAATGACATTTAGTGTAAATGATGGACCTTTTGCAGGACAAGAAGGACAATTTGTTACATCAAGACATTTAAGGGATAGATTATTTAAAGAATTAGATAGAAATGTTAGTTTAAGAGTAAAAGAAACAGATAGAGCAGAAAGTTTTGAAGTTTCAGGACGTGGAGAACTACATTTATCTGTATTGATAGAAACAATGAGAAGAGAAGGCTTTGAATTATTAGTATCTCGTCCAAAGGTTATATTTAAAGAAGAGAATGGAAAAAAATTAGAACCAATGGAAAGGCTAGTGGTAAGTGTTCCAGAAGAATTTTTAGGAAATGTAATCGAAAAATTAGGAAAAAGAAAAGGCGAAATGATAAATATGGAGCCGACAGGAGATGGACATACAAAAGTAGAATTTAGAATTCCAGCAAGAGGGCTAATTGGCTATAGAACAGAATTTATGACAGATACAAAAGGTAATGGAACTATGAATAGTGTATTTGACGGATATGAAGAATATAAAGGAGATATATCTGCAAGAACAAGAGGAACAATAGTTGCATTCGAAAAAGGAACATCTGTAACATACGGTTTATATAATGCACAAGATAAAGGTGAATTATTGATAGGACCTGGTGTAGAGGTTTATGAAGGCATGATAGTTGGATTAAATTCAAGATCAGAAGATTTAGCAATAAATGTGTGTAAAGAAAAACATTTAACAAACACAAGAGCTTCAGGTTCAGATGATGCATTACGTTTAGTACCGCCATTACAATTCTCATTAGAAAAAGCGATAGAATTTATAAATGATGATGAATTAGTTGAAGTAACACCAAAAAATATTAGATTAAGAAAGAAAATATTAGATACAAAAACAAGAGAAAGAATGGCAAGAAGATAGATGCATTTATGAAGGGAAAAATATGAATAAAATAGAACTACAAAAAATAAAAGAAAAGGCACTAGAAGAGCATATACCTATAATAATGGATGACACCTTAGAAGTAATACAAAAAATATTAGAAAAAAACAAACCAAATAAAATATTGGAAATTGGTACTGCAGTAGGATATTCTGCAATATGTTTTAGTGAATTCTTAAACGAAAATGGAAAAATAGATACAATAGAAAGAGACTTAGGTAGAGTAAAACAAGCAAGAGAAAACATTAAATTAACTGAAGTAGAAGACAAAATAAATATTTACGAAGGAGATGCAGTAGAAATATTGCCAACTTTAGATGAAGTATATGATATAGTGTTTATTGATGCTGCAAAAGGTAAATATCCATTTTTCTTAAAAGAAGCAATGAGAATGATAAATAAAAATGGAATAATTATAGCAGATAATGTTTTATATAAAGGCTATGTAATGGGAGATTACAATAAGCATAAACAACGTACAGCAGTAAGAAATTTAAGAGAATACATAAAAGAAATAACTGAAAATGAAAATATAGAAACTGAAATATTAGAGGTAGGAGACGGACTTGCAATAAGCAAAATACGATAGCATACAACAAAAATATTATAAATGGTAAAATTAAATTACCGTTTTAAAAAAATAAAAAGACACATAATTAAAACTTATGATACAATGTTGGT
>CANRNW010000009.1 GCA_947632145.1 uncultured Clostridia bacterium | reverse complement strand
AATTATAAAAGTACCAACGAAATCTTAAGTGAAATATGTGCATAATAAACCGGAAATTTATTATTGCCATTTATAAACGCAAATTTCCGTAAGAAAAGCATTGACATTTTTATTCATTTGTGGTAAAGTAATATAGTCTATTTGAATGTTTAATAAATAATTAGACAAATCACATCGTTAAAAAGCAATAAACAAACGGAGGTGGAGCTGAAATGGCAGCAAAAGGACCAAGAGAAAATATAACAATCGAATGCACAGAATGTAAAAGAAGAAATTATACAACAAGTAAAAACAAAAGGAATAATACTGATAGATTAGAAATAGTAAAGTATTGTAAATTCTGCAAGAAGAGAACTACACATAAAGAGACAAAATAATGCCTATTGTAGGAGGAGTAAAATGGCTAATGATAAAAATGATAAAAAAATAAAAAAAGAAAAGAAACATTTTTTTAAAGATTTTAAAGCAGAACTAAAAAAAGTTACTTGGCCAACAGGAAAACAACTAGTTAACAATACAATTGCAGTTATAACAATAGTTCTTATTACAGCTGCAATAGTTTTTGTTTTAGATTTAGGATTTGAAATGCTAAATAAATATGGAATAAACAAATTAAAATCTGCAATAGATAGCAAAAATAATCAAGAAACTACAGTTGTTGAAGATAATGCTTCAGAGTCAACAACTAATGTGGAAAATCAAGACACAACTGACGGACAAGATACTGATAATACTGATATTACACCTAGTCCAGAAGCACAACAATAAAGAGGAGGCTAAAAAATGTCTCAAGTAGATAATGAACCAAAATGGTATGTTGTACATACATATTCAGGATATGAAAATAAAGTAAAAACAGATTTAGAGAAAACAGTAAAAAATAGAGAGTTAGAAAATTTCATTTTTGATATAGTTGTTCCAATGGAAGAACAAATTGAAATAAAAGATGGAAAAAGAAAAACTAATTTAAAAAAAGTTTTCCCAGGATATGTTTTAATAAAAATGATAGTAACTGAAGAATCTTGGTATATAGTTAGAAATACAAGAGGTGTTACAGGATTTGTTGGATCTGCTACAGAACCAATTGCCTTAACACCAGAAGAAATTAGAAATATGGGATTTGATACAGCTGTTATAGAAGTTGATTATGATGTTAATGATTCTGTAAAAGTAGTAAATGGTCCACTAGAAGGTTTTGTGGGAGTTGTTCAAGAAATAAATAAAGAAAAAAATAAAGTTAAAGTTATTGTTTCTATGTTTGGAAGAGAAACTCCTGTAGAATTAGAATTTTCACAAGTTGAAAAAATATAAATTATAAATTTTGACTAAATATATTGCAAACGTTTTATAGGGATTGTTTTCCCCTTTTGACCTGTTTGTTCTAATATATATAAATTCATTATAAGGAGGTGCAAAAAATGGCAGAGAAAGAAATTAGTAATATAATAAAATTACAAATAGAAGCTGGAAAGGCAACACCAGCACCACCAGTTGGTCCAGCATTAGGTTCAAGTGGTGTAAACATTATGCAATTTGTTAAAGAGTTCAATGATAGAACAGCTAATCAACCAGGTATGATAATCCCAGTTGTTATAACTGTTTATAAAGATAAATCTTTTGAATTTATAACAAAAGTTCCACCTGTTGCAGTTTTAATTAAAAAAGCAATTAAAATTGAAAAAGGTTCAGGAAAACCAAACAAAGAAAAAGTTGCAAAAATAACTAAAGAGCAAGTAAGACAAATTGCTGAACAAAAGATGCCTGACTTAAATGCAGCATCAATTGAAACTGCAATGAGTATGGTTGCAGGAACTGCACGTTCTATGGGTGTAGTTGTAACAGACTAAAAAGATATAATAATTGGGAGAAGTTAAAACTTCGATATTACCAAAGGAGGATTTTATGAAAAGAGGAAAAATATACAAACAAGCTGAAGAACTAATTGATAAAACAAAATTATATGAGGCAAAAGAAGCAATTGAAATAATTGAAAAAATGCCAAAAAGAAAATTTGATGAAACAGTTGAATTACACGTTAAATTAGGTGTTGATTCAAAACATGCAGATCAACAAGTTAGAGGAACAGTAGTTCTTCCACATGGTACAGGTAAAACATTAAAAGTTTTAGTTTTTGCAAAAGGAGATAAAGCAAAAGAAGCAGAGGAAGCTGGAGCAGACTATGTTGGTGCAGAAGAATTAGTACCAAAAATAGAAAAAGAAAATTGGTTCGATTATGATGTTATAGTTGCAACACCAGATATGATGGGTGTTATAGGAAGATTAGGAAAAGTATTAGGACCTAAAGGATTAATGCCAAACCCTAAATCTGGAACAGTTACAATGGATGTAACAAAAGCTGTAGCAGATATTAAATCTGGTAAAGTTGAATATAGATTAGATAAGAATAACATTATTCACTTAGGTTTTGGAAAAGTTTCATTTGGAGCAGAAAAATTAACAGAAAACTATGAAACAATTATAGATGCTATAATTAAAGCAAAACCAGCAGCATCTAAAGGACAATATATTAAAAGCGTTTCAATAGCAACAACTATGGGACCTGGATTATATATTAACCAAAAATAAGAAAAATTTCGATATGTACACGATGCTTCGCATTGGTACAAATCAAATAAAGTAATAAAATAAATTTAGCCAAAGACAGTAGGCATTATAAGTCCTACCGAGGCATAAAGTACGGAAAAAATCCTAATTTTATGCTATGGCTAAAATTAGGATTTTTATTGCAAATGTGTAGTAGTAAAAATAATAATTTATATAAATTTTAGGGAGGTGAAAAAATGGCAAGCGAAACAATTTTAAAACAAAAGCAAGCAGAAGTTACAGCATTAGCAGAAAAAATAAAAGCAGCTAAATGCGTACTTTTAACAGAATACAGAGGAATCAATGTTACAGATGTAACAGAATTAAGAGCAAAATTAAGAAGCTCAAATGCAGAATACAAAGTTATGAAAAATAATATTATGAAAAGAGCTTTAGATGAATGTGGTATAACAGAGTTAGATGATGTTCTAGTTGGACCAACAGCTATAATATTAGATAACGAAGATTATTTAGCACCTTCAAAAGCAATATATGAATATGCAAAAGAAAATGATTTCTATAAAATTAAAGGTGGAATAATTGATGGAAAAGTAGTTCCACCAGAAGAAATCATAACATTAGCAAAACTTCCATCAAAAGAAGTTCTTGTTGCAAAACTTGCTGGTGCATTGCTTGGAAATATTTCAAAACTTGCAGTTGCATTGGATCAGGTTAAGGCTCAAAAAGAAAACGCTTAATTTTAATTATAAGCTTCGTCTAACTGTGTTAGTCATCACAAAAAAATCCTCAATGTACCAATGTACATTTCCGGTTTTTTTGCTCGACTGCCTTGTTATACTTGCTTCTAATTAAAATTAAATTAACAAATTAAAGAAACGTTTCATTAGTAAAAATGGAATTGTAGGGTTGTGAACTATATAACACAAACAAATTAAAAATAAAAAGGAGAAATTTAAAATGGAAGAAAAAATAACAAAATTATTAGAAGAAATCGATAGCTTAACAGTTATTGAATTATCTGAATTAGTAAAAGGAATTGAAGAAAAATATGGAGTATCTGCAGCAGCAGTTGCAGCACCAGTAGCTGGTGGAGCAGCAGCAGGAGCAGCAGCTGATGAAAAATCAGAATTTGATATAATATTAAAAGAATCTGGAGCTAACAAAATAGCAGTTATAAAAGTTGTTAGAGATGTAACAGGATTAGGATTAAAAGAAGCTAAAGATTTAGTTGATGGAGCTCCTAAAACAGTTAAAGAAAAAGCTAGCAAAGAAGAAGCTGAAGACATAAAAGCTAAATTTACAGAAGCTGGAGCTGTTGTTGAATTAGCTTAGTTTGTAAATTTAATAAATATTAGAATTATATGGGTGCATGATTGCACCCATTTTTTTTATGTGATATAATGCGCTTGAGAAAATTACTTAATACTTAGGAGGAAGTTATGCAAATACTAATAAAAAATGCTAATTTAATATCAATGGATGAATCCAGAGAAAAATATGAAGAAAATATTGATATACTTATAAATAATGATATTATAGAAAAAATAGGAAGAAATATATTACCTGAAACTAATGTAAAAGTAATAGATGCAACAGGAAAAATAGTAATGCCAGGACTCATAAACACACATGCTCATTTGCCAATGAGCATATTTAGAGAAACAATAGATGGGTTTGAGTTGCAAGAATGGTTAAAAGAAAAAATTTGGCCTATTGAAGATAAATTAACAAGTGAAGATATATATGAGGCAACATATTTATCTTGTATTGAAATGATAAAAACAGGTTGTACAACAATAAATGATATGTATTTTATGACAGATTATATAATAAAGGCTGCATTAAAAACTGGAATAAGACTACAAACAACAAAAACACTAATGTCTTCACCAGCAGATTCTGCAGAAATTAGAATAGAAGAATTAAAAAGGCTAATCAATACATACAAAAATGAAGATATGATATCATTTAATGCAGGTGTTCACGGATTATATACAACAAAAGAAGAAGATTTAAAAGAATTTATTGAATTTGCAAAAAATAATAGTATGCTAGTACATATGCATTTTTGTGAAAATTCACAAGAGATTCAAGATATTAAAAGAGACTATAATGTAAATAGTCCAATGGATGTGATAGAAAAGTATTTTGTAGAAGTACCAGTAATATTAGCGCATGCTGTTAAATTAACAGATGAAGAAATTAACAGATTGTCTAAATTAAAAAATATTTCAGTATCACATTGCCCTGTAAGTAATTTAAAGTTAGGTTGTGGAGTGGCAAAAATTCAAAATATGATAGATAATGGAATAAATGTATCTTTAGGAACAGATGGACAAGGTAGTGGAAGTAATTTGGATATGTTTGAAACAATGAAATTTACAGCTTTGTTACAAAAAGGTGTAAATGAAAATCCAAAAAATTTACCAGCCTATGAAGTTATAAAAATGGCAACAATAAATGGAGCTAATGCATTAGGTTTAGATGAAGAAATAGGTAGTATAAAAGAAAACAAGAAAGCTGACTTAATAATATTAGATATAAATACAGAAGTAATGCAACCTGTAAATGATATTTTTTCAGATATTGTTTATAATGCAAAAGGAACTAATGTAGAAACAACAATTGTAAATGGAAAAATATTGATGGAAAATAAAAAAATAAAAGTCAAATAATGTCGGAAAAATAGTTTTTTATGTTGTTGCAAGAATAGTGCAATTATGCTAAAATAAGTTTGAATTTTACTAGATTATGCAAGAAGAGAGGGTAAAAGATGGGAAAAACGAAATTTGAATTAACAAATCCACAAAAATCCATATGGCTAACAGCACAAATGTATCAAGATATACCAATTGAAAATATTTGTGGATCTGTTTTTATTGAGACACAAATAGATTTTGAAGCATTAGAAAATGCAATTAATATGTTTGTAGATAAAAATGATAGCTTTCGTATAAAAATTACAAATGATGAAGGTCAAATATATCAATACATAAGTGATTTTACACCAATGAAAGTGGAAAAGGTAGATCTAGAAAAAGATGAAGATGTTGAACTACTTGAAAAAGAGTTAGTATCTAAAGAATTTTCACTAATGAATAATCTTCTATTCAAATTTAAGATGTTTAAGTTACCTAATGGGCAAGGTGGCTTTACAGTTGTTACTCATCATTTAATTGCAGATGCATGGAGCTCAGGACTTGGTGCAAGTGAAATAGTAGAATTTTATGAAGAACTTACTAATGCAAAATCATGTGAAGAAAAGGAGATACCATCTTACATAGAATATATTCATTCTGAGAAGGAATATTTAAATAGTGAAAAATTTACGAAAGATAAAGAATATTGGGAGAATTTATTTGAAAATATTCCACAAATAGCTAAAATTCCAACTATAAATGAACAAATAGTAAACAAACTAGAATGTAAAGCAAAAAGAAAACAGTTTAATCTTTCTGGAAGCATGCTCGATGAAATTAATAAATTTTGTACGGAAAATAGAATATCCATTTTCAATTTTTTTATGGCAATTTATTCTATATATTTAGGTAAGGTATCAAATCTAAATGAATTTGTTATAGGAACTCCTATTTTAAATAGAAAAACATTCAAAGAAAAACATACCACAGGTATGTTTATTAGTACAGTTCCATTTAAAATCTCTTTAGAAGACAATTTGAAATTTGCTAATTTTGTATCTATAATAGCAAAAGATTCTCTTAGTATGTTAAGACATCAAAAATATCCATATCAATATTTATTAGAAAATTTAAGAAAAAAGGAATCTTCTATTCCTAATTTGTATGATGTTTTAATTTCTTACCAAAATGTAAGAACTGAAAAACAAACATCAGCAATTATTCCATTTACAGTTAAATGGATTCCAAATAATTATTTATCAGATGGAATGAATATTCACATATATGATATGAATGATACAGGAAGTTTAGATATAGCATACGATTATTTGATTTCACGCTATGATGAAGATACAATCAATAATATGCATGTAAGAATTTTGAATATCATAGAACAGATATTAAAAAATAGCAATATTATGATAAAAGATATAGAAATTATAACGCCTCAAGAGAAGCAAAAGATTTGTATTGAATTTAATAATACAGAATTTGAATATGATAAAACAAAAACAGTAGCAAAGTTATTTGAAGAGCAAGTTGAAAAGACACCAGATGCTGTGGCACTTGTATTTGAAAAGAAAGTAATGACTTACAAAGAATTAAATGAAAAAGCAAATAGTTTGGCTTATTATTTAAGAGAGAGAAACATTATGAGAAACAGTATAGTAGGAATTATGTTAAATCGTTCCTTTGAAATGATAATATCAATACTAGCTGTTTTAAAATCTGGAGGTGCATATATTCCAATAGATCCAGAATATCCAACAGAAAGAGTTTCATATATGCTTGAAAATAGCGAAAGTAAATTTTTACTTTCAACAAAATCTTTAAAAGAAAAGTACAATTTTACTCAAGAAATAATTGAAGTCGATTTAGATTCAGAAATTTATAACACACACAAAGAAAATCTAGATAGTATAACAAAACCAGATGATTTATCTTATTTAATTTATACTTCTGGATCCACAGGAAATCCAAAAGGTGTTATGCTTACACAAAAGAATTTATGTAACTTCTGTGAGTCAATGTATAAAAAGATAGAATATTTAAAAGCAAACAAGCAATATTCTATTGTTTCAGTTACAACTGTTTCGTTTGATATATTTATTTTCGAAACTATTGTTTCATTGACATGCGGATTAAAGCTATTTATGACAAATTATTTTGAACAGAAAATAACTACAAAATTAGAAAGGTTAATCAAAGACAATAAAATAGATATTATACAAACTACACCATCTACAATGAAATTTCATTTAGATAATTTATCATTAGAATCAAGTTTTGCAAATTTAAAATATGTTATGCTTGCGGGAGAACAATTACCAAAATCATTGGTAGATCGTATAAAAAAAATTGCACCCGGATGCACTATTTATAATGGATATGGGCCATCTGAAACAACCATATTCTCTACAGTACAAGATGTAACTAATTTGGAAGAAATAAGTATTGGAAAACCAATTGGAAATACGCAGATTTATATTTTAGGAAAAGATAAAACAATTATGCCGATGCAAGTTCCTGGAGAAATATATATTGCAGGAGATGGAGTTGGACTTGGTTACAAGAAAAATACTAATTTAACTCAAAAAGGATTTTTGGAAAATCCTTTTACGAATAATTCTAAATTATATAAAACAGGAGATTTAGGTTTTTGGCTTCCAGATGGAACGATAAAATGTTTAGGAAGAGTAGATAATCAAATAAAATTAAGAGGATTACGTATTGAAATTGGAGAAATTGAAGAAATAATAAATTCTTTTGATATAGAAAAAAAATTAAAATCTGCGGTTATATTAAAAAATGATAAAGGAAATACTTCATTACATGCATTTTATAATACGCCAAAAAAATTAGATATAGCTGAATTAAAAAAATTTATTAAAAATTATTTGCCAAATTATATGATACCAAATACTTTTACATACATAGAAAAAATGCCATATACACCAAATGGAAAAATTGATAGAAAAGTATTACAAAATGTAAAAATAGAGACACAAAACATAGAAGATAGCGAATTAAACTTACCTAGAAACGAACTGGATAAAATTATATTTGAAACTGTAAAAGAAAAACTGAATATTGAAAAATTTGGAATAGATCAAAATATATTCGAATATGGAGCAGATTCTTTAATCATTATAAATATACTAACAGAACTATTTCAATATGATTTAGGTTTAAAGGTGGGAGATTTTTATCAATTTCCAACAGTAAGGCAGTTATCTGACCACATTACTAGCAAAGGATATTTAGGTAAAAGTGTAAATGAAGAAGAGTTGAAAAATATAAATAACATTGTTAAAAATCTAAATACTTCAACTGATGCACATACAAGTGTAGACAAAAAGAGCATATTAATTACAGGGTGCACTGGCTTTTTAGGCGCACATTTACTTGCTAGAATTTTAAAATCTACAGAAAACATAGATAATGTTTATTGCTTAGTTAGAGGAAAAAACAATGAAGAACCTAGAAAAAGATTATATGATACAATGTTTTTCTATTTTGGTAATGAATATGATGAGCTTTTAGAAAAAATGGTTACAGTGGTAGAAGCAGATATTTCAAAAGAAGATCTAGGAATTCACCCTGCGGCATTTAAACTCCTAAAAGAAAATGTTAATACAGTTATACATTCAGCAGCAAATGTTAAACACTATGGAAATTATGCAGATTTTGAAAAAGCAAATATTGTAGGAACAAAAAATATAATTTCTTTCTGTAAGCTAGCAAATGCAGAACTACACTATATTTCAACTATGACAATATCTGCCAATTATTTAGTAGAACAAGAAAATAATAATATTGTCTTTACAGAAAGTAGCTTTTTTGAAAATCAAAATTTTGATGAAAATGTATATGCAAAAAGTAAATTATTAGCTGAAGAGTGTGTATTATCAGAAATACCAAATGGACTAAATGCTACTATTTATAGAATCGGAGATTTAAGTGGACGTTTTAGCGATGGAGTTTTCCAAAAAAATATAGAAGAAAATTCGATATATTTAAGACTAAAATCTATATTAGAAATTGGAGCAATTTCTGATGCACTAAAGAATTTAGAACTTGAATTTACTCCTGTTGATGAAGCAGCAGAAGCAATAATAAAAATAATATGGTCTGATATTGCAAAAAATAGAATTTTCCATATATATAATCAAAATAAAATAACAACAGATGACTTAATTTATATGCTTAAAGATTATAAAGAAATTAAATATATGAATCAAAAAGATTTCGCAAAATATGTGAAACAATTGTCTACAAATCAATTAACTAAAAAGAGTATAAAAGGAATTATAAATGATTTTACAAATGAGTCAGATCTTATTTATAATCATACAATACCAGTAAAAAATAACATTACCTGTAGTTATTTGAAAAATTTAAACTTTGAATGGTCAACGCTAACTAAAGAATATTTTAATAAATTAATTGAATATATGAAAAAGGTGAATTTTATAAACTAATAATTTTAAATATATAAGGAGAAACAAATGAAGTCAAAATTGAAAGAAAAATATAATAATTTAAGTTTATCTACAAAAATATCACTATTTTTTATTTTAATAGCAGTAATAGTATTTGCTCTATTATATAATGTATTACCAATTTTGTTAAACTATCCACCAGATACAATTAATACAGAATTTGATAAAAGTGTTTCAATTACATACTATGCTTTTCAATGGCTAGCTATAGCAGTTTTAATAATAACCATAGTGGTTGCATATTTTAAATTTTCGTTAAAAGATTTAGATAATTGGTGGAAAAATAAAGACTATAAAAAGGATACTGTATTAAAAATACGTAAAAAATGTTCAAGATTTCCGTATAAAACATATATGATTATTGAATTTTTTCCAATACTAATTACAATATTAATACTTTCAATAACAGGAAGTCATCCGGAAATATTAATGTTTAAAATAGGAACTATAGTACTTAGTTTTTCTACATTAGTAGGAGGAGTTCTTTTAATTGTTATTAGTAAATTGTTATATCCTTTTTTAGTAGAGACTTCAACTCATTTAAAAATAGAGAAAACCAACAAATTTTTATCTTTAAAGGTGAAATTATTAGTTCAACTATTTCCAGGTATTTTAATTACAGCACTATTAATTTCATTAATTGGTTATTCTACATTAACAAGAGAAAAAGGAGACTTATTAAATAGCTATTATAAAGTATATTTAAATAATGCCATTGAAGGTAATAAAGAAGATATAATAAAAAATATACAAAGTATAGATTTTTCAAATTATCTAATGAATGATACAGACTTCTTCTTTGTTGAATATCCAGATGGAACTGTTAAAACAAGTAATGGAAGGGAATTAAGTTCATTTTTTATACAATATATGCATGACTTATCTCCAACTCATGAAAATAGAGTTTATGATTCATATACAATAGATGCACAAGGCGTTATAAATAAAGTTGAATATCAAAATCAAGAATATATAATAGGAATATATTTTGAAATATTGTCATTTGGAACATTTTTCTTCTTCCTATTGTGGTCATTAGTTTTATTTATATTTAATTTAATCATTTTGATGTATGTTACGCATTCACTACAAAATGACATAAAAAGAGTTGTGGATGGAATGGATAATATTATTTTAGATCCATCTAAAATAACGGATTCGAGGTTACCAATTACATCAAACGATGTATTAGGAGATTTAAGTGTATCATTTAATAATATTCAGGAATTAACTAAAAGAAATATAGAACAAATTCATTCAAGTCAAGATATTTTAATAGAACGTGAACGTTTAGCATCATTAGGTCAAATGATAGGTGGAATTGCACACAACTTAAAAACACCAATAATGTCAATTTCAGGGGTAGCAGAAGGATTAACAGATTTAATTAAAGAATATGATTCTTCTATAGGAGATAAAGATGTAACTGAACAAGATCATCATGATATAGCAAAAGATATGCAGGTGTGGGTAGATAAATTAAAAGATTATACATCATATATGTCAGATGTTATTACTGCTGTAAAAGGACAAGCAGTTACATTATCAGAAGAGCAATCTGTTTATTTTACAATTGAAGAACTGGTTAAGAGAATAAATATATTAATGAAACACGAATTAAAAAATGCTTTAGTTACGTTGAATATAAATATTGGAACATATGATAAAATACAGTTAAATGGAAATATAAATAGTTTAGTACAAGTTGTTAATAATATGATTTCTAATGCAATACAAAGTTATAATGGAAAACCAGATCAAGAAATAGATATGGATATTTATAAAGAAAAAAATAATGTTATTATAAAAATACAAGATTATGGTTGTGGACTTCCTAAGAAAGTTCAGGATAAATTATTTAAAGAAATGATAACAACAAAAGGAAAAAACGGAACAGGTTTAGGTCTATTTATGTCATACTCAAATATACGTGCTCATTTTAATGGAAATATTACTTTTGAAACAGAAGAAGGAAAAGGAACAACATTTTATATATCATTACCATTAGAATAAATTATTTAAAATTTATGGGTCGCATGTTATGCGACCTTATTTAATATATTTTTCAACAAAACTATTGCTTTTTTCCTAAAATATACATATAATCTAGGTAAATTAAGCTGTATAGTAATATATTTTGTAGAAAGAGAGAAAAATAATGAGAAAAGGAATTGTACAAAATGAAAACTCACAATATAAAATAATAGCTGTTGATGATGATCCAGGAGTTATAGACACATTATCAGTATTCTTAAAACGTTCTGGGTACAATTTAACAGGGGTTGTGAATCCAGTAGAGGCAATAGAAAGAATAAAAAATGAGCATTTTGATATGTTAATTTTAGACTTCATTATGACACCTATTCATGGAGATACAGTAGTTGAAGAAATAAGAAAGTTTAACAAAGATTTATACATATTGTTATTAACACGGTCATAAAGATTTAGCTCCACCACTTGAAACTATTAGAAGGTTAGATATTCAAGGTTATTGTGAAAAGAGTGATAAACAAGATCAATTATTACTATTGATTGAATCTGGTATAAAATCTATTTCACAAATGAATATGATAAAAGATATAAATGATGAATTAAAAGATACATATGACCAACTAGAAAAGGCATATATGGAAAGTATTCAAACACTTAGATATACAGTAGAAGCAAAAGATGCATATACGAGAGGACATTCTGATAGAGTGTCTGAATATTCGGTGCTAATAGGTAGAAAATTAGGATTACAAGATAGTGATATTAGATTATTACAAATTGGTGGATTATTCCACGATATAGGAAAAATTGGGGTTCCAGATAGTATATTGTTAAAAGAAGCAAGACTAACAGATGATGAGTATTCACAAATAAAGAACCATCCATCTATTGGTGCACATATACTTTCAAATGCAACAATTTTTGCAGATATAATTCCAATCGTAAAACATCATCATGAAAAGTATGATGGAACAGGTTACCCTGGAAGATTAAAAGGTGAAGATATACCATATTTAGCTAGAATTGCAGCAATAGCAGATACATTTGATGCAATGACATCTGTAAGACCATATAGAAAAGCCTTACCATTAGATGTAGTAAAAGAAGAGTTTAGAAAATATTCTGGAACACAATTTGATCCAAATATTGCAAAGGTATTTTTAGAAATATTAGAAACAGATTATGATAAAATTGAAGAAATACAAGAAAAATACCCATCATAAAATGTAATTATTTATATTTTTTAGTTTTATAAGTTGATACACACAAATCGAATTTAATAGCTTATGCAATAGCAATTTTGAATTTGCTATTGCTATTTTTTTCTTGTATTTTATATTCTTCATAACATTTAATTGCATTTTTTAAAGCAATTTTATAATTCGTAGAATTTG
Organism: uncultured Clostridia bacterium; assembly: GCA_947632145.1. Classification (GTDB taxonomy): domain Bacteria; phylum Bacillota; class Clostridia; order TANB77; family CAG-508; genus CAKPQL01. The sequence continues at coordinate 25,687 of CANRNW010000009.1, read as the reverse complement.
CTCTAAATTTTGTTCTGCAAAAGGCTTGTATTAGTGTATAATTAATTATTTCATGATTGTATTGAATAATGTCTGGACTTATAACTAAAACTTTATTTTTAGTTATTTTATAATAATCTTCTTTTAAATAATCTATTTTATAGTCTTCTGGAGCAAATTTTAAAATATGCCTTACAAGCTCTAAAGATTCTTCTAATTCTTCTATTGCAAGTTCTGAATATAATTTTTGTATAGCATGATTTATAATTTCTATATTATCTAAATTTTTACGACTTTTAGGTAAAACTAATTCAAATTCAGGGCCTTTTTTTGTCAATTTTATTGAACTGGCAGTAGTATACTTTATGTTTAATTTATAACTATTTCCTAAAATAGCTATTGTTAAATATGATTTATATGTGGATTTCTTTTCAAAATTTAATATCTTCATAATAAAGCCCCCTTATTTATCATTTGCCTTTTAGAATATTTACAAAATAAATATTCGTAAAAACTTTGTTCGTAAACATGTAACTAATTTTACATCTTAAAAAATGATATGTCAATATATTTTCGAAAAAATGTTTGTAAATTTAAATTTGCATAAAAAAACCATAATTACACAAAATATGTAAATCAAATACATATTTTTCTGTGGAGGTTTTTATAATATGAATTCAAAGGAATATAAAATACTTAATATTAAAGGAGCAGTATTAGATAAAAATCAATTAGAAACATATATAGAAAAAATTGCTGCTGATCATAATTTACAACATTTTTCTAATAAAAAGACCTACCCAATTCCAAGACTTAAAGATAATTTTAAGTTTATAACAAAAACATATAATATATTAAATGAACATATAAAAATGGGAATAGATATAAATCCAGCAGGGGAATGGCTTTTAGATAATTACTATATAATTGAAGAAAGTGTACAAACAATAACAAAAGAAATATCTCTTAAAAAGTATAAAAGACTTATTGGTATAGATAATGGAACGTATGCAGGATTTGCAAGAATATATGTATTGGCTCATGAAATAGTTGCATACACAGATAATAAAATAGATTATGATAATTTAAAGTATTGTTTGCAAGCATATCAGCAAAAGAAAACTTTAGGAATGGAAGAAATATGGAGTTTATCTTTGTTTCTACAAATTGCAATAATAGAAAATATTCGTAATATTTGTGAAAGAATATATTCATCACAAGTACAAAAATATAGAGTAGAAAATATTGTAGAAAGATTAGTTGAAAAAAAAGACTATAAAAACCAAAAATATAAGGCAAAAAATAAAGAACAAACCAAAAGTATATATTACAAAGAAATGAAATATCCATTTATTGAATATATGGCATATAAATTAAAGAAGTGTGGGAAAAACGGAATTGCATATCTTAATATTTTAGAAGAACAAGTAAATAGGATGGGGACTAGTATAGGAGATGTTGTAAAAAGAGAACATTTTCTAATTGCTACATCTAAGGTTTCAATAGGCAATAGTATAACAAGCTTAAAGGAAATTGGAAGATTAAATATATTAGATATATTCGAAAACATAAATGGAGTTGAAGTTGTTTTAAATGCAGATCCTGCAAATGTTTACAGTAAAATGGATTATAGAACAAAAGAATATTATAGAGCTAAAATTGAAGAAATATCTAAGAAAAGTAAAATTTCAGAAATTTATATAGCCAATAAAGCACTTGAATTAGCAAGAAGAGAGAGCAATAATCCAAAAGAAAGACATATTGGATATTATTTAATTTCTAAACGGTATAAATGAATTGTATCTAAGTTTACAACTAAAACCTAAGAATATAAGTAATAATTCCTTCATATACAGAGCATCTGTTTTTGTAATACCTTTAATATTTGCAGTATTAGTAGGTGTAGCTTTAAGAAAATTTAATAGTATTGCAATATCGATAATAATTCCAATACTTGTGTATTTTCCTCTTACAGAGATTTATATTCAAATAATAAATTATATATTAACTAAATTTACTAAGGCAAAAATAATTCCAAAATTAGATTTATTAGATGGTATACCAGATGAATTAGCAACATTTGTAGTAATTCCAACAATTATAGATAACGCAAAAAAAGTGAATGAACTTATGGGAAAATTAGAGGTTTATTATATTGCAAACAAAAGTAAAAATATATATTTTGCACTTTTAGGAGATGCAAAAGCAAGTCAAAATCAAAAAGAATTATATGATGAGGAGGTTGAAACAGCAGGATTAGAAGCGGTAAAAAAATTAAACGATAAGTACAAAACTGATGGCTTCCCAATTTTTCATTTTTTATATAGAAATAGAGTTTGGAACTCATCTGAAAAGTGTTATTTAGGATGGGAAAGGAAAAGAGGATTATTAAACCAATTTAACAATTATTTAATCAACAATATGAATGCAAATTCTGAAAAAATGAAAGTATGTAACGAGATTAATGGCATCCCATCATTTAGAACAAATACTATTGCAAACGAAAATAATATTCCAAAAATTAAATATATAATAACATTAGATTCAGACACAAACTTGGTTTTAGATTCTGCATTTGAATTAATTGGTGCAATGGCACATATTTTAAATAAACCAAAATTAGGAAAAAATAATGATGTAGTAGTTGAAGGGCATGCTCTTATGCAACCACGAGTTGGAATAGATTTAGAGTCTTCACATAAGAATATTTTTACTAAAATTTATGCAGGTTTAGGAGGAGTAGATTCGTATAGTAATGCCATTTCTGATATCTATCAAGATAATTTTGATGAGGGAATATTTACAGGAAAAGGAATATACGATTTATCTATTTTTCATAATGTGTTGAATAATACATTCCCAGAAAATACTGTTTTAAGTCACGATTTGTTAGAAGGAAGTTATTTAAGATGTGCGTTGGTAAATGATATTGTATTATTAGATGGGTATCCTTCAAAATATACAGCTTCAATGTCAAGAAGTCATAGATGGATAAGAGGAGACTGGCAAATTATAGGATGGTTAGGCAAACACAATCCACTAAATGCTCTATCTAAATTTAAAATACTAGATAACCTAAGAAGAAGTTTAATACCAGTAATGGCATTTTTATCAATATTAGTAAGTACAATTATTATCTTTATGAAAGATTTTGCAGGGGATAGAGTTACAAATAATTCGAGTTATTTAATATATGCAATATCATTAGTTGCAATTACAATGCCTACAATTATAGATATATTTAATTATATAGTATTTAAAAAAGATGTAGAAAAACGGATTTATAAATGCATATAAAAGCTTTGAAGGGAAAATAAGCATGTTTAAGGCAAGTATTATAAGAGGGATATTAGAGATTATGATTCTACCACATAAGGCTTATGTGAATGCAAATGCAATAATAAAAACAATATATAGAATGAATATATCAAAACAGAACCTCCTAGAATGGACAACTGCAGAAGAAGCGGAAATTCAAGCAAGAACAGATATATTGTCTTATTATAAAAATATGATAGTTAATTTAATTTTTGGAGTTTTATTTATATTTGCATTTATAAAAACTGAAAGTATTATATTAGCTATATTAGGCGCATTTTGGATAGTTGCACCAGGTATAATGTGTTATATCAGTAAGGAAAAAAATAATAATACACAAAAAATAAAAAAGGAAGATACGGATTATTTAGTTAACTTAGGGAAAAAAACTTGGGAGTTTTTTGAAACCTTTATAAATGAAGAAAACAATTTCCTACCACCAGACAATTATCAAGAAGATAGAATAGAAAAGATTGCACATAGAACTTCATCAACTAATATTGGATTAGGATTATTGGCTGTAATTGCAGCAAATGATTTGAAATATATAGATAACAATAAATGCTTAGAATTACTAGATAAAATGTTAAATGTAATTTCATCACTTAGCAAATGGAATGGTCACTTATATAACTGGTATGATACAAAAACACTACAACCATTAATGCCTAGATATGTTTCTTCTGTTGATAGTGGAAATTTTGTCCGGATATATGTACGTTTTAAAGCAATTTTTATTAAACGAAAAAGAAAACTCAGATAATGAAAAGCTAGATAATATGATAAATATAGTAGAAAATATAATTGATAATACAGATTTTTCTGTATTATATGATTATAAAAAAAGGTTATTTTCAATAGGATTCAATGTTGAAGAAAATAAGCTAACAGACTCATATTACGATTTGTTGGCATCAGAAGCAAGACAAGCAAGTTTAGTTGCAATAGCTAAAAAAGATGTTCCAACAAAACATTGGAATAATTTAAGCAGAACACTCACAACATTAAATAAATATAAAGGGTTAATTTCTTGGTCTGGTACGGCTTTTGAATATTTAATGCCAAATATAAATATAAAAAGGCATGTTGGAAGTTTACTAGATGAATCTTGCAAATTTATGATAATGAGTCAAATTGAATATACGAAGAAACTAGGTGTCCCTTGGGGAATATCTGAGGCTGCATTTAATTTAAGAGATTTAAATTACAATTATCAATATAAGGCTTTTGGAATACCATGGCTTGGGTTAAAAAGAGGTTTAAGTGATGATTTGGTTGTGTCTTCTTATGGTTTAATATTAGCCTTAAGTGATACTCCACAAGCTGTAATTGATAATTTGAAAATATTAGAAAAAGAAGATATGTATGGGAAATATGGATTTTATGAATCAATAGATTATACAGCAGCTAGATTAAAATATGGAGAAAAAAGTAGCCCAGTAAAAACATATATGGCACACCATCAAGGACTTATATTATTATCAATAGATAATTTCATAAATAATAATATTTTACAAAAAAGATTTAGTAAAAATCCAGAAATTGCAGCAGTAGATATTTTATTACAAGAGAGAATGCCAGAAAAGGCAATAATAACAAAAGAGAAGAAAGAAAAAGTTGAAAAAATAAAACTAAAGCAACATGATAACTATACAGTAAGAGTGTTTAACAAGGTAAATGAAGGGTTAAATAAATCAAATGTAATATCAAATGGAACTTATACAATTTGTATGAATGACAAAGGGGATAGCTTTAGTAAATGCAATAATATATTGATAAATAGATATAAGCAAACATCAGACTATGGGCAAGGAATGTATTTTTATATTAAAAATATAAATTCAAAAAGAACGTGGACAAATTCATATGTTTCATATTTATCTAAACCAGATAAATATACTATACAATTTGCTCCAGATCATAATAAAATTATGAGGCAAGATGGTGGGATAGAAACTACAACAAAAATAACAGTTGCACCAAATGATAATTTAGAAATAAGAAGGTTAGAATTAAAAAATAATGGAAATACAGAAGAAATTTTAGAGGTGACTTTTTTCTTAGAGCCAGTAATATCAACAAAGGAACAAGATTATGCACATCCTGCATTTAACAATTTATTTTTAACTTATGAAAGAAAAGAAGATATAATAATTGCAAAAAGAAAGCAAAGAGATATAAAAAACAAGGATATTTATGTTGGAACTTGTATGTTTTCAGAAGATGAAGTTATAGGTGAATTAGAATATGAAATAGATAAAGAAAAATTTGTTGGAAGAAATAATATAGGGCTTCCAGAAACAGTAGAAAAATCAAAGCCGTTAAGTAAATCCTTAGGATTAGTTACAGATTCAATTATAGCTTTAAAAAGAAATGTAAAAGTGCTACCAGGGAAAAGTGTCACATTAGACTTAATAGTAGGTATATCCGATGAAAGAGAAGACTTGCTAAATACTTTGGAAGAATATAAAAATACACAGAGAATAACAGAAACTTTCGATTTATCTTTTGCAAGAACAGAAGCGGAAAGTATATATTTAGATATAAATAGAAATGATATTGAAACCTATCAAACAATGCTTTCGTATTTAATTTTTAAAAATTCAACAAAAAAATTAGATTTAAATCAATTACCTAAAAGACAATATAGCCAAAGTGAATTATGGAAATATGGAATATCTGGAGATATACCAATACTTCTAGTAAGAATTAAAGATATAAATGATATATACAATATATATGAAGTTTTAAAAGCATATGAATTCTTTAGGGCTAAAAATATCAACATAGATTTAATTATTTTAAATGAAGAAGAATATATATACGAGCAATATTTAAAAGAAGAAATTGAAACAGCCATATTAAATAGACAATTAAACTTCTTAAAAAACAAAGGTATATTTGTATTAAATTCAAAGGAAATACCACAAGCAGATATTGATTTAATAAAATTTAGAGCAAATTTAATATTAGATGCTTCGAAGGGTGAAATAAAAGAGCAAATAGAAGAAAAGGAAGAGTATTATTTAGAAAGTCAGGTAAATATAGGCTTGGAAACAAAAGAAGAATTCGTATTACAGCAAGAAGAAAATGTTAATATAGAAAGTTTAGATGAACTTAAATATTACAATGAATATGGTGGATTTTCAGAGGATGGAAAAGAATACAAAATAAAAGTAAATAAAGAAAATAATACACCAACTGTTTGGTCACATATTTTAGCAAATAGAAAGTTTGGAACAGTTATAACAGACAACTTAGGAGGCTATACTTGGTGTAAAAATAGTAGGTTAAATAGAATAACAACATTTTCAAACAATCCATTAACAGATGTACCATCTGAAATAATATATTTAAGCAACAAGAAAAATGGTAAAGCGTGGCGATTAGGAAATAAGCAAAAACAGGATTTATATATAACTTATGGATTTGGATATGCAAATTTTAAGGCAGTAAATGATGGAATTTTGCAAGAATTAAATGTTTTTGTTCCAAAGGATGATACTGTTAAAGTAAATTTATTAAGATTAAAAAATACAACAAATGAGAAGAAAGAATTAAAGCTGGTATATTATATAAATGTATGTATGGGAGAAGATGAAATAAATTCTAGTGGTTATGTAAACATAGAAAAAAATAATAATGTAATATACGCTAAAAATTTGTATAATGCATTAGATGAAAATGCTGTTGTATATATTACAACTAGTGAAAATATCAGTTCTTATACAGGCAATAAGGATTTCTTCATAGGAAATAATACAATAGAAAATCCAGAAGGATTATATAAAGTTTCTTTAGATAATCAAAATAGTTTAGGTGAAAAGAGCTGTATTGCTATTGAAATGAATATAGAGCTTGAAGGATATGAAGATAAAACAATTGCTATTGCTTTAGGGCAAGAAGATAATTTAATTGATGCAAAAGATATAGCATATAAATATTCAAATATACAAAATTGTAATGAAGAGCTTAAAATTATAAAGAATTATTGGTATGAAGTTTTAAATAGAATACAAGTAAAAACTCCAATAGAATCTATAAATATAATGTTAAATGGTTGGATAGTATACCAAACTATAAGCTCTAGAATTTATGGGAAAACTGGATTTTATCAATCTGGTGGGGCAACTGGATTTAGAGACCAATTGCAAGATACTTTAGGACTAAAATATGTAAGTCCAGAACTAATGAAAAATCAAATAATATTGCACGCAGCTCATCAATTTATCGAAGGTGATGTTGAACATTGGTGGCACACAGAAACAAAAAGAGGAATTAGAACTAGATTTTCAGATGATTTATTGTGGCTAAGTTATGTAACAGCAGAATATGTAAACACAGTAGATGATTACTCTATTTTAGATGAGCAAGTACCATATATTGCAGGAGAAATCTTAGAAGAAAATGTTGATGAAAAATATGATTTACACTATGAAAGCAAGGAAAAGGGAACAATATATGAGCATTGCATAAAAGCAATAGAAAGATCTTTAAATTTTGGAGAAAATGGATTGCCTAAGATTGGTTCAGGAGATTGGAATGATGGATTTAATACCGTAGGAAATAAGGGGAAACGGAGAAAGTGTATGGCTGGGATTTTTCCTTTATGATGTTTTAAATAAGTTTGTACCAATATGCAAATTCAAACAAGATGAAGAAAGAGCAAAAAAATATGAATCTATAAAAAATGATTTAAAAAACGCTATAAATAAGAATGCTTGGGATGGAAGATGGTTTAAAAGAGCATTTACAGATGATGGAGATGCATTAGGAAGCATAGAAAATGATGAATGTAAGATAGATAGCATATCTCAAAGTTGGTCTGTAATATCAAATGCAGGAGATAATGACAAAAAATATATTGCAATGGATAGTTTAGAAAAGCATTTAGTTGACAAAGAAAATGGAATAATTAAGCTATTAGATCCACCATTTAATAATGGCAAGTTTAAACCGGGTTATATAAAAGCATATTTGCCCGGTGTAAGAGAAAATGGAGGACAATACACACATGCAGCAATATGGGCAATCATTGCTTTAACAAAATTAGGTTTTGGAGATAAAGCAACAGAATATTTTAGAATGATAAATCCAATAGAGCATTCAAGAACAAGGGAAGCAGCAATAAAGTATAAAATAGAGCCGTATGTTATTGCGGGAGATGTATATGGAGCAGAAAATCTTGCGGGACGTGGAGGCTGGAGTTGGTATACAGGTTCTAGCAGTTGGTTTTATAAAGCAGGAATAGAGAATATTTTAGGTTTGAAAATAGATAAGATGTATTTGAAGGTAGAACCTTGTATTCCAAGTGATTGGAAAGAATTTAGTATTAAGTATAGGTATAAAACGAGTATTTATAATGTAAAAGTAAAAAATCCAAATTCAAAACAGACTGGAGTAGAAAAGTTTATATTGAATGGAAAAGAAATAGAAGAAAAACAAGTAAGGTTAGTTGACAATGGGAGCATTAACGAAATTAAAATTATTATGTAGGAATGGACAAATCATATCCCGTTTAATACAATATTTATAACACGGAAAATATGATAAAATAGGAACTTATTTTCCATAAATTAAATATCCGTAAAGAATTTTGATAAATTTTTGTAAAAAAACTTGTGTAAAAAGTATTATTATGATATAAAATAGGTAAATAATAAGTCTTGTATTGAAAGGCGGGATTTTTTTGGAACCAAATAATAAGGAAGATAAAAAAACTATACTAATTGTAGATGATGAAAAGCCGATAGTAGACATACTAGTATATAATTTACAAAAAGAGGGCTATGATACTTTAGAAGCAAACGATGGAGTGACTGCTGTAGATATTGCAATAAATCAAAAACCAGATTTAATACTATTAGATATAATGCTTCCCAAAATGGATGGTTTAACAGTTTGTAAAAAAATAAGACATACTCTTAATGTGCCTATACTAATGTTAACAGCAAAGGATGAGGAAATAGATAAAATATTAGGATTAGAATTAGGAGCAGATGACTATATTACAAAGCCATTTAGTGTAAGAGAATTGATGGCTAGAATAAAGGCTAATTTGAGAAAAGCAGATTTATCAGGAAATGTTGATGCAAATGAAGAAGAGAATGAATCAAATACAAATAAAATAAAAGTTGGAGAATTAACTTTAGATTTAGATAAATTTGAAGCAAAGATTGGAAACGAAGTTATTGATTTAACAGTAAGAGAATTTGAAGTTTTAAAATTCCTTGCTAATCAACCAGGACAAGTTGTAACAAGAGAAACTTTGCTAGAAAAAGTTTGGGGCTATGAATATTATGGAGATATAAGAACAGTTGATGTAACAATTAGAAGAATAAGAGAAAAAATAGAAAAAGATACATCTACTCCAAAATTGTTAATAACAAAAAGAGGAATAGGTTATTATATAGCAGCAAATAAATAAAAAGAGATAATGGGAGCAAGTTGGGGTTATCCCAATTTGCTTTTTTATTGTATAGGAAAAAACTAGCGATTTTTCCGGAGCAAAATACTTTTCTTATAAAGCTTGAAATACTAAGAAAGAAGGATGTAGAATTGTTAAAAAATATTCAAATAAAAATAATACTAGTGTTAGTTATAGTTGGAATTGTTGTAATATCTGGAATAGGATTTTTTTCAATTTCAACGACTGAAAAACTAAAAGATAATATAGTAGAAAAAGAAGCAATAGAAATACAAATTAGGCAAAATAAAATGTTATTTATATCTCGGAGTATCTATATATACTGTTATTTCTATTATGGTTGGAATGTTCGTAAATAAGCATATAGTAAATCCTACAACAAAGTTAATTAAAAGTGCGGAGATGATTGTTTCAGGGGATCCAACAAAAACAAGCGAAAAGAAAAAAAATGAAATTGCGGATTTAACAGATGCCTTTAATTATATAAGTGTGGAAATGAAACAAAATTTGAATGAAGCTACTAGACAAAAAAAGCAAATGGAAACAATTCTTTTGCATATGACAGATGGAATAATTGCTTTTGGTATAGATGGAGGTATAATACATATAAATCCAGCAGCAACAACTTTTTTAGGATTAGAAGAAGATGATAATACATTTGAAAAAATATTTAAAAAATTAAATATAGATATAAATATGGAAAAGGTTATATATTTAGAAAATTGGACATCTTCTGAGCAAAAGGTAAAAGTTGGAGAAAGATATATCAATATGTTTTTCGCACCATATAAAGATGAAAATGATAGACCTGCTGGAATGATAGTTGTAATTCAAGATATAACAGAGCATGTAAGACTAGATAATATGAGAAAAGAATTTGTAGCAGATGTATCTCACGAATTAAAAACACCAATAACTTCTATAATGGGTTATGCAGATACATTGCTAGAAGGTGAATACGAAAAAGAAATACAAGACAAATTTTTAAATGTAATAGCAACAGAAGCTAGAAGAATGGCAAAATTGGTAAGTGATTTGCTTACATTGTCACGATATGATAATTCCAAGACTTCAAATGAAAAAACAGAGTTCGATTTAGGAGAATTAGTAAAGAAGTGCCAAGAAAAATTACAAATAGAAATAGATAAAAAGCATCAAGAAGTAGAATGCTTTGTTACAGCAAATGTTCCTCCTGTTTATGCAGATAAATATGGAATAGAAAGAGTTGTATTAAACATATTAACAAATAGTATAAAATATACAAAAGACTTTGGAAAGATAAAGATATATGTAGGATTTGTTTATAATAATGCATATATAAAAATTATAGACAATGGAATTGGAATACCAAAAGAGGACTTAAATAGGATATTTGAAAGATTTTATAGAGTAGATAAGGCACGTAGCAGAGAACTTGGTGGAACAGGTTTAGGATTATCTATTGCAAAAGAAATATTAGACCAAAACAATGGAAGTATAGATATAAAAAGTATTGTTGGAGAAGGAACAGAGGTTGTTATACAAATACCAACAAAACAACAATAAAATTATTGATTATTTTTACTGAGTATTATATAATATATTGGTATTTTAGAAAGAAGGGAATATACTTATGATAAAAGTTAGTCCAGAAGTAAAAAATATATTTGAATGGATTTTATGTGTAATAGTAGCAATTATATTAGCATTACTATTTAGACATTTTGTAGGGACTCCAACTGTAGTAAATCAAACATCAATGACAACAACATTGATGGAAAATGATAGATTAGTATTAAATAGATGGAATAGAACTGTAAATGGTAAATTAAATTATAATGACATAATAACATTTGAAGCACCATCAGATGATGATGTAAAAATAGCAGATTTAAATAATCCAGTTGCAACTTATGATTATAACCCTACTTCTTGGTGGGAAAAATTTAACTACTACTTCCTTGAAAATGGAAAAATTAGTTATATAAAAAGAATAATAGGAATGCCAAATGATCATATACAAATAAAAGATGGAAAAGTATATAGAAATGATCAAGAATTATCAGAAGATTATTTGCCAGAAGGAATGACAACACCAGCAAATGGACCATATACAGATTTAGTTGTTCCTGATGGATATCTATATGTTTTAGGAGACAACAGAAAAGGTAGCAAAGACAGTAGAATGTTTGGTTGTATTCCAATAGATAAAGTAGAAAGTAAAGTCCTTTTCAGATTTTGGCCACTTAATAAGTTTGGAGCGGTAAAATAAAATGAATTTTGAAAACATTATAGGAAATGATAACAACAAAAATTTATTAAATGAAATAGTAAAAAGTAATAGCGTTTCACATGGATATATGTTTTTAGGAATATCTGGTATTGGAAAATTTTTATTTGCAAAGGAGTTTGCAAAAGCAATTCTATGTGATGAAAAAACGGGATGTAATAAATGCAAATCTTGTATAGAATTTGATAGTTTAAATAATCCAGATTTTACAGTAATTGAGCCAGAAGAAAATAGTATAAAAATAGAACAAATAAGAAAAATGAATAACAAAATATATGAAAAGCCAATAATATCAAAAAGAAAAGTATATATAATAAACAATGCAGATTCAATGACTTTAGATGCACAAAATTGCTTACTAAAGACTCTAGAAGAGCCACCAGAATATGCAGTAATAATACTAGTTGGAACAAATGAAAATATATTTTTAAATACAATAAGATCAAGATGTGTCAAAATAAATTTTAATAAAATAGATGATGAAGAATTAAAAAGTATACTAATAAATAAGTACGACTATAGTAATGTATCAGAAAATATGTTAAAATTGTTTTCTGGTAGTTTAGAAAAGGCAATAAATTTAAAAGATAAAGAAGATATTTATACAGAAATTGAAAAGATATTTAACAATATAGAAAATGTCAATATAATAGATTTATTAAACAACAAAGAAACAATAACAAAAAACAAAGAAGAAATAATGAATATTTTAGAATATATAAATGTATTATTTTTTGATAAATTAAAACAAGCGAATAATAAAAATGGTTATATAAAGGCTATAAAAATAGTTGAAGATACAAAAGATAGAATAAAGAAAAATGCTAATTTAGATATGACAATAGACAATTTACTAATGAATGTATGGGAAACTTTAAATCAATAAAAGGAGATAATAATGAAAAATATAGTTGGCGTAAGGTTCAAAAAACCAGGAAAAATATATTTCTTTGACGCAAATAATTTTACTATAGAAAAGGGAAGCTTTGTAATAGTTGAAACTGTTAATGGATATGAATATGGAGAAGTTGTTATTGCAAATAGACAATTGCCGGAAGAAAAGATAGTAAATCCATTAAAAAAAGTTATAAGAATAGCAACAAATAAAGATATAAAACAATACAATGAAAATAAAGCAAAAGAAAAAGAGGCATTAAAAATATGCCAAGAAAAAATAAAAAAGCATAATTTAGATATGAATTTAATAGATGTAGAATATAAATTCGATAACTCTAAAATATTATTTTATTTCACTGCAGATGGAAGAATTGATTTTAGGGAATTAGTAAAAGATTTAGCTGCTATATTTAAAACAAGGATAGAATTAAGACAAATTGGAGTAAGAGATGAGATAAAAAGATTAGGTGGAAATGGAATGTGTGGAAGAGAGCTTTGTTGCTGTTCTTTCTTAGGAAATTTTGAAACTGTATCAATAAAAATGGCAAAAGAACAAAACATTTCTCTAAATCCATCTAAAATATCTGGAAATTGTGGAAGACTAATGTGTTGCTTAAAATATGAACAAGATGTATATGAAGAAAAACTAAAAAGACTTCCTAAAATAGGAGCAATAGTAAAAACAGAAGATGGCGTTGGAGAAGTTTGTGGAGTAGAAACTTTAAAAGAAAGGATAAAAGTAAAATTTACAGATGCAGATGACACTTTCTATAAAAGATATGATGTTAAAGATATTAAAATAATAAAAGATGCAGAAGAAAAAGATGACATAAAAGTAGATAATCCTGAAGATTTAAAAGAATTAGAAAATTTAGAAAAACTAGAAAAAATGGATAGCAATAATGAAGAGTATTAAAACAATATAATACAAAATCTTTGATTTTGAAGGTGGTGAGATAAATGGCATATAAAATAACAGATAAATGTATAAGCTGTGGTGCATGTGCAGCAGAATGCCCAGTTGGTTGCATATCACAAGGTGATGAAAGATATGTAATAAACAAAGAGGCTTGTATAGAATGTGGAACTTGCCAAGGTGTTTGCCCAGTTGGTGCACCTTGTCCAGCAGAAGAATAAAAAATAAACGAGAAGGCATTGCCTTCTCGTTTATTTTTATTAACTCTTTAATAATAAACTAATTAAAGTTGATTTTGAAGTTCGGTTTGCCATATGTCGGCAAGAGTAATATTTCTTAAACCATCTTGACTTTTTCCCAAGTTAATATTTCTTAAATCTATTTTTTTTGAACTTATGCCTCTTTCTAATAATGCTAAATTAGATAGTTGATCTTCAGTTGTTTCATCTTTGGTTAATAGTTGTAATGCAATATTGCTAATTTCTGCAGATTTAATTTTAATTTTCAAATTTTTTATTGAAGAGGAATAATTGTTAACATCATCAAAACTGAATTTATCACAAAGAGTAGTTGCCATCTTTAGATTTTTTCTATTTATCAAGCCTTCTACAACAGTTGCAAATGCTTCTTCTGGGCTTGTATTACATAAATCTTGTATCTGTGACATTAGTAATTCTGGGTTGCAAATATTATATTCATCAATGTCTTCTTTAATTGCTGTTCGTATTTGAAATAGGATTCGTTTTTCTTCTTGTTCTTGTGTTAATGAAAATATCTTTTGGGTTTTGCTTTCTGCTCTTTTTTTTGCTTCATCAGATATAGTTTCTTTTGCATTTTGAATATCTAGTTCTCCACTCGATAAATCTAATAATATTTTTTCTATATTTTCGGAAAAACCGTATTTATTTTTGCTTGATGGTTGTAACTGATTTAATTTAACAATTTTAGATTCAATTTTATTTTTTAAAGAACTGACTGCAGTGTAACTTCCGTTGCTTACCATACTAAGTTTCCTTTTAAAATTCTTTAATGTATCTATATCATTTGTAGTATCTGTAGAAATCTCCACCGCTTTTATCAATTTGTTATTTATACTTGATTTTAAAGTGTTTAAATAAGCATAAAACCTATTAGCAAAAGAGCTTGAAGATATAACAGCATTATCAAATTCTTGACAATTTAATAAAGAATTTAAAGCTTCGCATTGTTCTACATTTAACTGATATTTATCTAATTCTTTAACTAATTTGAATATATTGCTAATATCTTTTGGTTTATCTTCTTGTGCCTTTTCTTTTAAAGCTTCTATATTTGATTTTATTATTTCTATCTTTGAGTTTACTAATTCAATATCTTCTGGTGATAATGTTGAATTGTTAGAATTAGTATTTTTAAAAAATATACTTCTATATTTTTGTTTCATTTGATTTAATTTTAAAAGAAGTTGCTGATTTGTATTGTTTGATTCAATATTTTTATATTCAGGCATTTGTTGATTTTGTAATTCGACTAAATTTTTCATTGGTATATCTAATTCAAAAGATATTAACTCTAAGTCAAATCCTTCGTTAATTAGTTTTCTAATTTCATCTTTTTTTATCACAAATTTCACATCCTTATTGTAAATTATGTTAATCCATGTAATTATATAGTAAAATCAGTAATATTTCAATAGTTAAAAATAGAAAAACCTCCCTAAATATATTTAGAGAGGTTGTAGTAAATGCCAAAAATAAAATCAAAGCTTGAATAGACATAATGTTAATTATCTATCATAATGACCTTTTGCAAATCTGAAAGAAACCTGACAATTTTTACCTTGTGGCCCTTTACATATTTTTTAATATAGTCATTAATCAAAGATGAAAATGTCAAACGCACACTATTTGATTCTTCAGGGGGAATGATGCTTTTTTCAAAGACACTATCCCAATTGGTAATGCCTTCCTTCACAGCAATAGTAGCAATTTCAAGAATTTGATTTTGCACATTAGCTGGATGTTTGCTTAGCCCCATAGAATTTAACACATACTGTATTTGCTTTTCAACAGATTGTGTTCTGTCAATATTAGACAGTACTTCTTGAAACTCTTCGATTTCAGGCATACATTCCATGTTCACAACAAAGTTTTCGCTTGATACCTGCTCTACAGTGATTTCTTCATTAGGTGTAAGACCTTCAACACTAGGATTTTCTTCAATAGTTGCCGGTTCTTCCACGCTTGAACTTTCATCAGCACTTGCTATTTCCTCTTTGGTAGATAAAGAATCATCTATAAAAAAGGAATTTTTGTAATAATAAGCAATAGCTGAAAGAAGCGAAAGTAGTGATACTGAATATGCCTTCAGTTTTTTAGCAGCCCTTTTTCTAAGATATAGTATCGAAGAATCTTTGAAGGGTATGCCCTTGTTTTGTAAGTCTGCACGTAAGTTTACCCAAGAAACTTTACTAACTTGAGTAGATGCAAGTGCAAAACTTTCAAAGAGTGGTTGGTATCTGCCAATATCTAACCATACTTCTATTGCCAGCAAAAAGCTGTCAAAAGATTCTGCTTCCTTAGCCATATTTTTTATTTCTGGAATATTGATTGCAGAATCAATAGAAGAAGCTCTAGTGTGACGAACATGTTTAGTAGGTTTAGAATCTTCGTCAGTCGTTTCCTCTGCCGTTGAAAGCATTTTACTATCAGTTATGGTATTACATTGAGAAGTTTTGTCTCCAGGAATCTGCCCATGGTATGACATTTCGATGCTTTCATAAGTGCTAATAACTTTGATTATTTCCATTGGAGGCTCCGTAAAAACAAGAATTAAATCTGCTTTAGAGCCACTAATGGTAAGGCTATTCTCAAGATTAAAATTTTCAAAGAATGAAGTAATCAAAGGTTCGAAAGTTTTACCTTGAGTTAATTCTACCTTTACCCGTAATTCCGTTGCCATTGTGTTTGCTGTAGGTTTCATAGTGCTACTCCTTTCATAGCAAAAAAAGTCCCATAGGAATAAATTTGTTTTGGCATTTCCGTAATTTTGTTATTTAGCGAATTAAGTAATTGCTAAAATACAATAAATATTGGAAATAATCCAAATCACGTAATATTATACTACAAATTCAAGCAATTTACAATAATAATATATATGAATAAAAAAATATAAGCCGCATACAATTTTTATAGATTGAACTTAGGAGGTTTATATGTTTTTAGTTTTTAATAAAGAAAAAATAATATCTTACATTATTGCAATTTCAGCTGTTACAATGCTTTTTGTTTTTACAACTGGAATATATTCAAATCAAAATAAAGAAAATATAGGTGTGGAGGTATCAGCAAATACAGCAAAACGATTACCAGTATATTCAGTAGATACAAGTGAAAATAAAATTGCCTTAACAATAAATTGTGCATGGAATGCAGATGATATAGATTCTATATTGGAAACATTAAAAAAACATAATTGTAAAGTGACATTTTTTGTAGTTGGAGATTGGGTTACAAAATACCCAGAGGCAGTCAAAAAAATTTATGATGAGGGACACGAAATTGGCAATCATTCGGATTCACATCCACATGTTAATAACATGAATCTTGAAAATAATATTGAACAAATAAACAATTGTAGTGATAAGGTTGAAAAAATTACAGGAACTAAAACAAAGTTATATAGGGGTCCATATGGAGAATATAATGATACAGTTATAAATGCAACGGAGAGAACAGGACATTTAGCTATACAGTGGTCTATTGATAGTTTAGATTATAAATCGTTAACCTGTGAACAAATGTGGGAGAGAATTGAACCTAAACTTGAAAATGGAGGAATTATTTTAATGCATAATGGAACAGAAAACACAGCTTTAAGCCTTGATACTCTTTTATCAAATATAGAATCAAAAGGTTTTAAAATAGTTAAAGTTTCAGATTTAGTATATTCAAGTGATTATACAATAGATAATAATGGCGTTCAGCATAAAAAATAAATGAATTGGTAATAATATACACTTATAGGAGTGGTTTGTATGTCTTTTATAGGTGTAATAACTGATAAGAAAAATGAAAATGAAATAGCAAAATGCATAGGAGACAGTTTTAGTCAAAAAAATATTAAAGAAAATGTAATAATTATAAATAATAAAAATATAAATAATATTAAAAATATCAAATTTGATTCACTATTGATAAATAAAAAATTGATAGGTAAATCAGATGTTGTAAAAAAGCTTTTGTTTAATTCAAATAACTTAATAGTTAATTCAGATATAGACACAGGATTAGATATATTAAAACAAACCAATTCTAATATTATAACTTATGGATTTAATCCAAAATCTACGGTTACTGCATCTAGTTTAGAAAATGATGAGGCGCTAATATGTATTCAAAGAAATATAAAAAACAGTAATAATAATATTGTAGAGCCACAAGAAATAAGAGTAGAAAAAATAAATAAAAACAATAATCCATATATTATTATGGGAGTGGAAATCCTTACATTACTATATGATACGTAGATTTATTTAGAAAAAATTAACATTTTATGTAGACAAAACCAAAAAAAAGTAGTATAATTGAATTATTAAATGGATAATTTTTCAAAAGTTTAAACTAAAAATAAAAACACAATAGATAAAATAAAAAGGGAGGAAAAGAAATTGGTTACAAATTATTCAGATAACAACTACTTAGTTTTAGTAGGAAAAATTACAAGTGAAAAAAGTTTTAGTCACGAAATTTATGGAGAAAGTTTTTACAGATTTAATTTAGAAGTTTCTCGTTTAAGCGGAAATGAAGACATTATACCAATCACAGTATCAGAAAGATTATTAAATGATTTAAATTTAGAAGTTGGGAAAAAGATTGTTGTAGAAGGTCAATTCAGATCTTACAATAGTTATGAAAATGAAAAAAATAAACTTGTACTTACAGTTTTCGCAAAAGATATAATTGATTATAATGAAGATGAAGAAGAAAATAAGCCAACAAGCACAAACGAAGTTGTTCTAAATGGTTATATATGCAAAAAGCCAATATACAGACAAACTCCATTTGGAAGAGAAATTGCAGATATTCTATTAGCAGTAAATAGGGCATATAATAAAAGTGACTATATACCATGTATAGCTTGGGGAAGAAATGCAAGATTCTGTCAAAACTTAGAAGTTGGAACAGAAATAAAAGTTATAGGAAGAGTTCAATCTAGAATTTATGAAAAGAAATTTGAAGATGGAACTTCTGAAACAAGAGTAGCATATGAAGTATCAATAGGTAGTATGGAAATAGTAAATAAAGATGATTCTGAAGCAAAATCTGAAGATGAACAAGTAGGTTAACTTTTTTGAATATTACATATATAAAGTATCAGTGTTTTGATTTAATCTTGACACTGGTATTTTTTTGTTACATAGAAATTTTAATAATCGGGTGCATGAAAAGCGCCCGATTTATGTATAAAAATATTCACATAAGAGAAAAATAAATTGTAAAAGTAATATTGTGAATAAATAACAGTTATGATATAATTCTAAAAAAATACGAAAGAGAGGTTTTTTTATGAGTGAGAAAACAGAGGGAGAAAAACTAAAAGAAGAGCTATTTCATAGCAAAAAGAATGGTTGGGAAGTAGCAACAGAAGAGGAGAAACAAAATATATTCAAATTTTGCGATGAATATATGTATTTCTTAGATAGGGCAAAAACAGAAAGAGAAGCAGTTGAATTTTCAACAGATATTTTAGTTAAGAATGGATTTAAAAATATAGAAGAATTAGATTCACTAAATGTAGGAGATAAAGTTTTTTATATAAATAGAGGTAAAAATGTATACGCAGCAGTTATTGGAAAAGAAGATTTAGAGAGAGGAATAAATATAGTAGGAGCACATATTGATTCTCCAAGATTAGATTTAAAACCAAACCCACTTTATGAAGATAAAGGTTTTGCATATTTAAAAACACATTATTATGGTGGAATAAAAAAATATCAATGGACAACAATACCACTTGCAATACATGGAGTTATAGTAAAAGCAAATGGGGAAAAAGTAAAAATAAATATTGGGGAAGCAGAAAGTGACCCAATATTTACAATAACAGATTTATTACCACATTTAGCACAAGATCAAATGGAAAAGAAACTAAAAGATGGTATTGGTGGAGAAGCTTTAAATTTACTTATAGGAAGTATTCCATATAATGATGATAAAATTGAAGAGAAAGTAAAATTAAATATTTTAAATATTTTAAATCAAAAATATGGAATAAAAGAAGTAGATTTTTTAAGTTCAGAAATAGAATTAGTACCTGCATTTAGAGCAAGAAGCTTAGGCTTCGATTCAAGCATGGTTGCATCATATGGACAAGATGATAGAGTGTGTGCATATACTTCACTAAGAGCAATACTAGATGCAGAAACTCCAGAAAAAACTGCAATATGTATATTAGCAGATAAAGAAGAAATTGGAAGTGTTGGAAATACAGGAATGGAAGCAAATGTATTTGATACATTTGTTGCAGAATTATTAAATAAACTAGGACAAAATAAAGCAAATATGTTAGACAAAGTATTTTGTAATTCAAAAATGTTATCTGCAGATGTTGATGCAGGACTTGATCCAATATATGCATCTGTATCTGAAAAAAATAATGCATCTATGCTAGGAAAAGGAATTGGAATGTGTAAATATACAGGTTCAAGAGGAAAATCTGGGGCTTCAGATGCAAATGCTGAATATGTAGCAGAGATAAGGAAAATGTTAGAAGAAAACAATATATTATATCAAATTTCTGAATTAGGAAAAGTAGATGTTGGCGGAGGCGGAACAATCGCGTATATATTTGCTAACAAGGGAATAGATGTAATTGATTGTGGTGTTCCAGTATTATCAATGCATGCACCATATGAAGTTACAAGCAAATATGATGTATATTCTGCATACAAAACATACAGAGCATTTTTTAAATAAAATTTATATTATGCTTGTATGGTATGTAATTTGACTTGTAAGGAATACAAAAAAGGAGAAAAAATGGAAGATAAACAAGAAATATTAAATATAGCAAAGAATTGTTTGAATTGTAAGCATAAACCTTGTCAAAATGCTTGCCCAATGAAAACAAGAGTGCCAGAGTTTATAGCAAAAATAAAGGAAGAAAAGTTTGATAAAGCATATGATATTTTATTAGAAAACAACACATTCAGTAATATATGTAGTACAATATGCCCACAAGAACAACAATGTGAAGGAAGTTGTGTAAGAGGAATAAAGGGAGAGCCTATGCCTATTGGAAGGCTAGAAAGATTTGTTAACGATTGGGCAAAAGAAAACAATTATATATATAAGATGGAAGAGAAAAAAGAAATATTAAATAAAAACGTTGCTATAATAGGTTCTGGACCAGCAGGTATTTCATGTGCGATAGAACTTGCAAAGATGGGAATAAAATCTGTTATATTTGAAAAAGATGAGAAGCTAGGAGGAATATTAAGATATGGTATTCCAGACTTTAGGTTAAATAAAGATACTTTGGAGCATATATTAGAGAGTGCAAAAAGTATGGGAATAGAAATGAGGACTAATGTAGAATTTGGAAAAGACATTAGTTTAAAAGAGTTACAAGAAAAATATGATGCAGTATTTTTAGGAATAGGAGCGGAAACTCCTAGTACATATAAATTATCAGATGAAGATTATCCTTCTATATATAAATCAGACTATTTCCTAAAAAAGTATAATGAAAAAGATTATATAAATAATTTGGGAACCACAGTTGTAATTGGTGGAGGAAATGTTGCAATGGATTGTGCAAGAACTGCTGTAAAAATGGGAGCAAAAAAAACATATGTATTATATAGAAGAGCAAGAGAGAATATGCCAGCACGTGATATAGAAATAGAAGAAGCAATTGAAGATGGAGTAGAGTTTAATTACACTACAAAGGTAATAAAAGCTTTCGGAGAGAATAATAAATTAACTCAAATAGAATGTATAAAAACAGTAGTTGAAGAACGGAAAAGCGGTTGACATAGAAAATAGCAATTTTAAAATGAATGTAGATACAGTTGTATTTGCGATTGGTCTTACACCAAACGGCAAATTATTAGAAGAACAAGGAATTGAAACAGATAGAGGACTAATAAAAATAGATGAAGAAGGGCAAACAAACATAAAAGGAGTATTTGCAGGAGGAGACTCTACAGAGTCAAAGTCAAGCGTATGTAAAGCAGTTGCAGCAGGGAAAAAAGCAGCAATTGGAATAGCTGGGTATTTGCAATAGTTTGAAGGAGGAGAGATGGTTCCAAATTTTAAATTAGACCATATTCATGATTATAGTGAACTAATTAAAACAGATAAAATACAGGCAATTTTAAATAATATGCCTAAAGGATTAACTAAAATAGAAAAAGCTTATTATGTATATATAGAACTCGGCAAAATAATTAGCAAAGATCCTAACTGGTTTTTAGCTTCTACAAAAGATGCGTTAAAACATTACGATGATAATATAGATGATAATTATTTTGGCATCTGTAAATCAATTTCAGAACTATATTCAAATATATTAAAAGATGAAAGAATAGGCATTGAAACAGATTTAATAAAAAAATATCCAGATGAAGAAAAAGGAAGCCATATTGATACTATATTAAAAATAGATGGCAAATTTTATCTTGCAAATTTGATAGCTGACTTAATAAATATAAAAACAAATATGAGAGTAAAAAATTTTGCCAGAAATGTAAATAAAATATGCAGACCTAATATGGTAAATAATGTTTATACAAACATGATAGAAGAATATAAATCAATGTCATATTTATCAACAGCCGATTTAGAAAAAATGGATATGAAGTTAGGTTACAGTTATGGTAGAATATCAAGTGAGAATGGAGATAATGAAAGAGGAATTTATACAAATGATGTTTATAATAGGCTTGAAGAAGAACTTAAAGATACTGATAAGGTAAATGAATATATATTTAGAAATAAAAAAATTCCACAAGATGAAATATTAGATTATAAAATAAGATATTTATGTAAAAATATGGATAAATTCATAGATATAAATGGAACGTTAAGTGAATTAGAATTAGTTAGTAGTTTTATAAAACTTGTTGATATATTTACTTCTGAAGAAGAAAGTAAAAGAATTAAACAATTTGCAATAAAAGTAGGACAAACTAACAGGAATTTTATTTCTGTATTAAAAGTTAATCCATTAACTGATGAAGGTAATAATACATATTATATATATAAAAAAGGAGAAAAAACATATAAACCGATATCATTAAGTGATTTAAAAGAATATCTAGGAAAATTTAATCCTAATGATATTCGGATTTAGTGGATTATTATCTAAGGATATGTTTAATGGTATAAAAAGAGTAACTGATGAATTAGAAAAATAAATGATTAACAATATTTCTTTTTATATGCCTTAATGACAAATATTAAACAAATTAAACAAAATGCTATTGCTATCCAGTTAAAGTTAGTATTTACTGGATGGCATTTTTTTTGGCTATTAAAGACTGCAACTAAATCTAAATTAAAAAAGCTAATATATTTTAAAGCAATATAAGTATAAACTGCACTAAAGGTACCTTGTAAAAATTTACCTATAATATATGGCTTAATAGAAATATCAGTTTTTGATATAATTCCTAAAACTTGTAGTAAAATAGAAAGTCCACCAAATCCAAGTAAAAATGAACAAATAATAACATTTGTAGATATATATTTTGTAGAGATCAAAGAAACATTTTTTACACCATTTGTAAGTTCTATAATTCCACTAAAAAACCCAGAGATAAAATCTGTGTTTATTTTTAAAGAATTGCAAATTGGGTAAAAAGGTATTGCTAAAATTTCTAGAATCTTTGTATGTTCAAGTATAGAAACAATAACAGAAAATAGTACAACAAATCCACCAATCATAACAACATTGGAAATAGCACTAGAAATACTTTTGGATAATATTTCTCCCAAGTTTGCAAAATTGCAAGGAATTTGTTTGTTGGTAGAAAATGATGACATCTTTGATCCGTTTAACAAAACTGCCGGATTGCTTTTTCTTTTCCAAAATCTAAAAACAATACCTACACTAATACATGCTAAAATATGTGATAAAAACAATAAAATTCCAGTTCTTGTATCAAAAAATAGGCTAATTCCAACAGTTCCAATAATAAATAGTGGACCAGAATTATTTGTAAACGCAAGCAGTCTTTCTCCTTCTTCTTTAGTGCAAATGCCATTTTGTCTAAAATTAGTTACAATTTTAGCTCCAATTGGGTAACCACTAATGATTCCCATAATAAAGGCAAATGCTCCTTCTCCAGGTACATTAAAAATAGGTCTCATAAATTTATTTAAAACTTTACCTAAAACTTCAATAATTCCAGTATAGCTTAATAATTCAGTAGCAATAAAAAACGGTAAAAGGCTTGGTAAAACAGAATTTGCAAAAAGTGATAAACCGTTCCTTTGCAGCAAATAAATTACTTTTAGAAAATACAACTAAAAATATAGTAAACAATATAAAAGTAATTGGAATAATTAAATTTTTTATTCTAATAGTAATAAAATTAGTTTTACTCAAAATAAATCACCTATTTAATTTGTATGAAGCAAATTTAAAATAATTCCTATATAAATTAACATAAACTACTAGAAAAATATTCTAAAATGATATATAATAAATAATACTGTGTATAATTATAATACCAGTATTATTTATATATATGAAAGGTACAAGAAATGGAAGAGCCATTATTAAAAACTTTACCAAATTTTAAAAAGTTTAAAACCTATATAAGTGATGTTAAAAATAATATTACACCAATTATGCTATCAGGTTTAACAGATGCAGGAAAGGTGCATTTTTCTTATGCAACAAAGTTTTATTCTGATAAACCAATTTGCATTATTACATATAACGAAATTCAAGCAAAAAAGATAATAAAGGATTTAAAGTTGTATGAAGAAGAAATATATTATTTTCCTAAAAGAGAAGTGTTAAATTTTGATTATTTAGCAGAGAGCAAAGAAAATATTTACAATAGAATAGATTGTTTAAATAATATATATAATAAAAATGCAAAAGTAGTAGTTACAACAATAGAGGCAGTAGAGCAACCAATTATACCCAAAGAAGTATTGTATAAAAATATATTAAATTTAAAAGTATCCGATACATACAATTTAAATGAATTAAAAGAAAAATTGATGTATTTGGGTTACGAAAGATACGACTTAGTAGAAAGCAAAGGACAATTTAGTGTAAGAGGTGGAATTGTAGATGTTGCAGTATCTGAAAAAACAGGTATAAGAATAGAATTCTGGGGAGATGAAATAGATTCAATAAGAACTTTTGATATACAAAATCAAAGGTCAATAGATATGCTAAAAAATACTACAATATACCCAGCGTGTGAGTTTGTTTTAGAGCAAAGTTTAGACAATACGGTAAACAATATAATTGAAAATGAAACGGGCTATCTAGAAGAAGATATAGAACTTATAAAGTCTGGAGATTATATAAGCAAGGTTAATAAATATTTTAATAATTTTTATTCTACAACACAGACTATAATAGATTATTTAGGAAAAGATTATATAGTATTTTTAGATGAAGCGGGAAAAATAAAAGCAAGATCTGAAAATATAGAAAAAGATATAAATGGTATAGTAGAAAACTTAATTGAAAAGAAAAAATATGTACCACAAGTACTTACATCATATATCGATTATATAAAATTTATAGATTCAATAAAGAAAAAACAAGTAATATACCTAGAAAAACAAGATATTGGATTTGTAGATAAACAAAGTATGCATGCAAAAAGAAACGGATATAGCTTTAGCTATAGGGAGGTCAACTTTTTTCG